>NZ_SSBI01000036.1 GCF_004795015.1 Streptomyces sp. A1277
GCCGGTCGGCGCGACGGGCCGGTCGGCGCGACGGGCCGGTCGGCGCGACGGGTCAGCCGATGCGGCGCGGCGGGTCGGTCGGTGTGACGGGCCGGTCGGCGCGACGGGTCAGCCGATGCGGTGCGGCGGGTCGGTCGGCGCGGCGGGTTAGCCGGTGCGGTACACCAGGGCGGTCGCGAGGCCGGCGATGCCCTCGCCCCGGCCGGTGAAGCCGAGCCCGTCGGAGGTGGCGGCGGACAGCGAGACGGGGGCGCCCACGGCGGCGGCCAGGACCCGCTGGGCCTCGTCGCGCCGCTTGCCGATCTTGGGCCGTACGCCGACGACCTGGACGGCCACGTTGCCGATCTCGAAGCCCGCCGCACGGACGATGCGGGCGGCCTCGGTGAGCAGGGTGACACCGGAGGCACCGGACCACTCGGGGCGCCCGGTCCCGAAGTGCTGCCCGAGGTCGCCGAGGCCGGCGGCGGAGAAGAGGGCGTTGCACGCGGCGTGGGCGACGACGTCGGCGTCGGAGTGGCCGGCGAGGCCGGGGCCCTCACCGTCCCAGCGCAGGCCCGCGCACCACAGCTCGCGGCCCTCCTCGAAGGCGTGGATGTCCGTGCCGATGCCGACGAGCGGGATGACGGGCGCGGGGGCCCGGGCGGGCCCGGGGTCCTGGGCGGGCCCGGGGGTCTCAGAAGCCATCGTTGGCCCTCCTGCGTGCGAGTACCGCTTCGGCCAGGACGAGGTCCAGGGGCCGGGTCACCTTGAACGCCTCTTCGTGTCCGGGTACGACGACGACGGGCGCGCCGAGCTGTTCGACCATGCCGGCGTCGTCGGTGGCGCCCTCACCGCTGACGGCGACCTGCTCGTGGGCGCGGACGAGGGTGTCGCGATCGAAGCCCTGGGGGGTCTGCACGGCCCTGAGCCGGGCGCGGACCGGGGTGGAGAGGACGGGCTCGGGCGCTCCGGGCGCCCCGGGCTCGACCTCCTTGACGGTGTCGGCGAGCGGGAGGGCGGGGACGACGGCGGGCGCGCCCTCGCGTACCGCGTCCACGACGGCGTCGACCGTGTCGACGGGGACGAGCGGGCGCGCCGCGTCATGCACGAGGACGGCGGAGATGGAGTCCGGGAGCGCGTCGAGCCCGCGTTTGACCGATTCCTGACGGGTCTCGCCGCCGGGCACGACGACGAAGTCGGTGCGTTCGGGCAGGGCGTGCTCGTCGAGGAGGTTGCGGACCTCGGGGGCGCCGTCGGGCGGGGCGACGACCACGACGAGGGAGACGTGGCGGGAGGCCGCCATGGCCCGTACGGCGTGGATGAGCATGGGCGTCCCGTTGAGCGCGCGCAGCGCCTTCGGGGCGCCGGGGCCGAGTCGTACGCCGCGGCCGGCCGCGGGGATCACGGCGGCCGTGCGGTAAGGACGCGGTTGTTCAGACATCGGTTGCACTCCGAGGCTTCGGCATGTTTGTGTCCACGGCCGACGTGGGTATGGCCAGAAGCGAGCCGGGCGCCGGCGTCATGACTCGACCGGGACCCTTTCCGTGACCCCGGGCGGGTCGGGACGTGCGCCGGCCGCTCGGGATCGGCCTCACCCGCCGGCTTCGCAAGATCGCGAGCAACGTACCAAGGACCCCTGTCGGCGGATCATCGGCAGGCGCCCGGATGGAACCGGACAGAGCCGGAATCCGACCGGAAGTGACTGGAACTGATAAGCGGCCGGACGGCAACTGGCTGGAATTCGCTGTTTCCTCCTGCCCGGATGACCCGGATAAGGCTTTCCGATCCGGACATGCCGCAGCGCCCGACGACACACACCGTGAATACGGCTGGTCAGCGGGCACCGCGGCATATCTGCTACGGCCGGTGCGATCCGGCCGCTACGACCGGCACTGTCCGGTTCAGGACGCGAGGACCTCGTCGAGGAGAGCCTCGGCCTTGTCCTCGTTGGTGTTCTCCGCGAGGGCGAGCTCGCTCACCAGGATCTGCCGCGCCTTGGCGAGCATGCGCTTCTCACCTGCGGAGAGTCCGCGCTCACGCTCACGACGCCACAGGTCGCGAACCACTTCGGCGACCTTGATGACATCGCCGGATGCGAGCTTCTCGAGATTTGCCTTGTAGCGCCGGGACCAGTTCGTCGGCTCCTCGGCATACGGTGCGCGCAGCACCTCGAAGACGCGGTCCAGCCCTTCCTGCCCGACTACGTCACGCACACCCACGAACTCCGCATTGTCCGCCGGCACACGCACCGTCAAGTCGCCCTGAGCGACCTTGAGCACCAAGTAGGTCTTGTCCACGCCTTTGATCTGGCGAGTTTCGATAGCCTCGATCAGCGCGGCCCCGTGATGGGGATAGACCACGGTGTCGCCAACCTTGAACGTCATGTGACAGGTACCCCTTCCGTGGCTATCAAGCGTAACACGAGAATCGCTTCTCCTGAATGGCGTTTTCGCAGGTCAGGGCATATCTCGGGGCTTGACAACTGCGACACGGACGTGCTGCGGACGGCCTCCGGAAGACGGTATTCGCAGGTCGGAGCGGCTGTACGGGGACGGAGAAACGCGGACGTTACACGCACTCCGACTCGCTCCGAAGGGGCCGAACGTCCCGTTTTGTCTGGTTCCGGTTGGTGAACTTTCCGTACTCCGTTCGGTGATGGATCACTCGTACGGCGGTAAGTGCCGATGGCCAATGAAATTGATCAACGTGCGGCGCGGCGCGGATTATGCGCAAGGAATGCGCCACCGTCCGTGAACAGCCCCGGAAGCGGCCGGGCGAACGCCGGGCGAAATTGATCAAGCGCGTTATGTGTAGGCCCTGCGAATGTGCGCGCACGCTCCGGCCGGTGATCCCGGCGCCCGTCAGGGGCGGGTCGGGTGCGGGGCGGCGAGGGGGGCTCGGTAACCTGACGGCTGACAGACCCTTAGGGCGGCTTTACACCGCTCGCCCGACCCGTCCGTACCCGTCCGCTCGTTCAAGGAGTTGCCGCCGCCGTGAGCCGCAGCCTTCGACACGGCGCCCTCGCCGCCACTGCCATCGCGTTCTCCCTCGCCGCGCTCACCGCATGCGGTGCGGGCAAGGACGCGCAGACGCTCGAAGTCAGGCCGGACAACGCCGCCACCTCGTCCGGCGACATCAAGATCCAGAACGTCAACGTCATCACCCAGCCCGAGCGCGACGCCAAGGGCCCGGCGGTCGTCTCCGCCACGGTGTTCAACACCGGCACCAAGGCGGAGACCCTGGACTCCATCACCCTGACGGGCAGCAGCGGCTCCGTGGCCCTGCACGCCGCCAAGGGCTCGGGTCCGGTCGTCGTCCCGGCCGGCGGCCGGGTCGTCCTCGGCGGCAAGGGCAACGCCTCCGCCGTGATCGAGAACGGCGACGAGGCCACGAAGAACGGCAACGTGCAGCCGCTGGTCTTCAAGTTCAGCCGGACCGGCGAACTCTCGCTCGGCGCGTCCGTCGTCCCGGCGAGCAGCTACTTCAAGGAGTTCGGCCCCAGCGCGCTGCCCGAGGCGTCGAAGACGCCTTCCAGCTCCGCGTCCGCGTCCGAGACGCCGTCCGGTTCCGCGTCCGAGACGCCGTCCGGTTCCGCCTCCGAGACCACCGGCTCGGCGTCCGAGTCCGAGCAGCCCGGCTGAGCGGCACGCCCGTAGGACACGTGGCTGAGGCGCCTTCCCCGCTGCGGGGAGGCGCCTCAGCCATGTGTGCGGCGTGGGCCGGCCTACGGCTCGAACTTGTAGCCCAGGCCGCGCACCGTCACCAGGAACCGGGGGGCGCCCGGGTCGGGCTCGATCTTGGCGCGCAGGCGTTTGACGTGGACGTCGAGGGTCTTGGTGTCGCCCACGTAGTCCGCGCCCCAGACCCGGTCGATCAGCTGCATCCGGGTGAGCACCCGGCCCGCGTTGCGCAGCAGCATCTCCAGGAGGTCGAACTCCTTGAGCGGCAGGTCGACCTTGGCGCCCGAGACGGTGACGACGTGGCGGTCCACGTCCATGCGGACCGGGCCCGCCTCCAGGGCGGCCGGGGTGACCTCCTCGGGCTCCCCGCGGCGGCGCAGCACGGCGCGGATGCGGGCGACGAGCTCGCGCGAGGAGAAGGGCTTGGTGACGTAGTCGTCGGCCCCTATCTCCAGGCCGACGACCTTGTCGATCTCGCTGTCCTTGGCGGTGACCATGATCACGGGGACGTTGGACCTGCTGCGCAGCTGCCGGCAGACCTCGGTGCCGGGCAGTCCGGGCAGCATCAGGTCGAGGAGCACGAGGTCGGCGCCGTTGCGCTCGAACTCGTCCAGGCCGTCGGGTCCGGTGGTCGCGATGGCGACCTCGAAGCCTTCCTTGCGGAGCATGTAGGACAGGACGTCGCTGAAGGATTCCTCATCCTCGACGACAAGCACTCGGGTCACGGAAGGGCCTCCGGGGCAGGGAATGGTTCATAAGTGTCGGGTGCGGCGTCCGGACCGGACGCCCCGTCGCCGTTGACGATGAGCGGGCCGCCCGAGGGGCGGTCCCGGTCCCGTGCGGAGCCCGCTTCGGGCAGCCGCAGGGTGAAGGTGGAGCCCTGTCCCTCCGAGCTCCACACGGTGACCTCCCCACCGTGCGAGGCGGCCACGTGCTTGACGATGGCGAGGCCGAGGCCGGTGCCACCGGTGGCGCGCGAGCGGGCCGGGTCGACGCGGTAGAAGCGTTCGAAGACCCGTTCCCGGTCCTTCTCGGAGATGCCGATGCCCTGGTCGGTCACGGCGATCTCGATCTCGTCCCCGCCGGTGACGACGACGCGGCGGGCGGCGATGCCGACGCGGGTGCGGGCGGGGCTGTAGTTGACGGCGTTCTCGACGAGGTTGCCCAGCGCGGCGGCGAGCTGGCCCCGGTTGCCCCATATCCGCAGGTCGGCGGCGCCGCCGGCGGCCATGGTGATCTGCTTGGAGCCGGCCTGCTGCCGGCAGCGGTCGATGGCCTCGGCGACGAGTTCGTCCACGCGGACCGGTTCGGCGTCCTCCAGCGGGTCGTCGTTCTGCACCCGGGAGAGGTCGATCAGCTCCTGGACGAGGTTGGTGAGCCGGGTCGCCTCGATCTGCATGCGGCGGGCGAAGTGCTCCACCGCCTCCTGGTCGTCCGAGGCGTCGAGCACGGCCTCCGAGAGCAGGGACAGGGCGCCGGTCGGCGTCTTGAGCTCATGGCTGACGTTGGCGACGAAGTCGCGCCGGACCGCTTCGATGCGGCGGGCCTCGGTGAGGTCCTCGACCAGCAGCAGCACCAGGCGGGAGCCGAGCGGGGCGACCCGGGCGGAGACGGCCAGCGCCTCGCCGCGGCCCGTGCCGCGGCGCGGGAGGTCCAGTTCGACCTGGCGTATCTCCCCGTCGCGGCGGGTGTCCCGCGCCATGTTCAGCATCGGCTCGACCGCCAGGCGGCCGCCGCGCACCAGTCCCAGCGCGTACGCGGCGGAGCTGGCCTTGACGACGCTGTCGCTCTCGTCCAGCACGACGGCGGAGGAGCTGAGCACGGACAGGACCGTGTCGACGCCGGGCGGCAGCGGGGCGTTGCTGTCGGGCCGCAGGGAGGTGCGCGTCGGCTTCTTCTGGTCGCGTTCGCTCCAGCGGAACGCCAGCATGGCGATCACACCGGTACCGACACCGGCGATCGCGGCAGCTGCGGCGACCGCCGCGTTCACGTCCATGTCTCCAGGTTATGCGGCACCTCGGACTCTCTCCCAGCGGTGCGGGGGCCTCCTCGGACACTCGTCGCCCAGAGTTCACCGAGGGGCAAGCACCGGTTCACTTGGCCGGTCGGAATCCGACGCGTACGGCCGTCACGGTGGCGTCGTGGGGTTGGGCGCCGGCTCCCCAGCGGGCTTCGCAGCCGGTACACGGCCCACCCCCGGCCCGGTTCAGGACTGGAGAGGGACATCCCATGCGTGACGCGTACCACGAGGAACTCGACTCGATCGGAGAGGGGCTGGTCGAGATGGCCCGGCTCGTCGGGTCGGCGATAGGCCGGGCCACGACGTCCATGCTCGACGCCGATCTCAAGCTCGCGGAGTCGGTGATCGCCGCGGACCAGAAGGTGGACGACCTCCAGCACGACCTGGAGGCCCGGGCCATCGCGCTGCTGGCCCGCCAGCAGCCGGTGGCGACCGATCTGCGGATCGTGGTGACCTCGCTGCGGATGAGCGCCGACCTGGAGCGCTCGGGCGACCTCGCCCAGCACGTCGCCAAGCTGGCCCGGCTCCGCTTCCCGCAGTCGGCGGTCCCGCACGACCTGCACGCCACCATCCTGGAGATGGGCCAGCTCGCGCAGCGGCTGATGGCGAAGGCCGCCGAGGTGATCATCACGAAGGACGTCGACCTGGCGCTCCAGCTGGAGCAGGACGACGACGAGATGGACCTGCTGCACCGCACGCTGTTCCAGCACCTGATGGACGACCGCTGGAAGCACGGCATCGAGACGGCCGTCGACGTGACGCTGCTGGGCCGCTACTACGAGCGGTTCGCCGACCACGCGGTGTCGGTGGCCAAGCGGGTGGTCTACCTGGTGACGGGCGAGCACGCGGACGAGATCCAGCAGCCGGTGCCGGTGGAGGGCGCGTAAGGGCCGGGGGCGGCACGGGAAGGCCGGGGCACGGGGAGTCGGGGCGCGGGAAGGCCGGGGCGCGGGAAGGCCGGGGCGCGGGAAGGCCGGGGCGCGGGAAGGCCGGGGCGCGGGAAGGCCGGGGCGCACGCCCGCGCGCACGGCTCGCACACACGTTCCTGCGCATGTGCGCCGTTGATGCGCCCGTCCGGGTGGGCATGCAATGGGGCGGGGCGGTACGACCTGTCCGTACGCCCCGGTCGCGGGCCCCGTGCGGGCGTGCGGCCCTGTCGTACGCCTTGAGGAGGAACCATGGCCGATTCCCCCATGACCGACCCCGAGCAGGAGGTCCCCGCCGAGGTGGTGCACCTGACCGTCCTCGGTGCCTGCGGCTGCGGCTCGGGCTGCGGGTGCGGCTGCCAGTCCGGAGCGCCGTGCCAGTGCGGGGGCTGCTCGGGCTGACGGGCTGCCGGCCGAGGCCGTACGGGAGACGGGCGGCCGCCCCCGTACGGCCTCAGCCGGCCTGTTCGACGGCGGGCGGGACCGCGACGGTGGCCTTGGCGGGGTCGAAGCTCTCCGCGACCGTCGCACCCCCGGCCGGCAGGTTGCGCATGAGCAGCCAGTACCCGAAGGCGGCGGCGGTGCCCAGCAGCGCGCAGGTCCCCCACAGCCACCCGGCGCCGAAGTGGTCGATGACCACACCGGACATCAGCGGCGCGACGAGCGCGGCGGCCGCCCAGGACAAGGTGTACATGCCCTGGTAGCGCCCCCGGCCGTGGGCGGGCGACAGCTGGACGACCAGGCCGTTCTGCACCGGCGCGTTGATGATCTCGCCGACGGTCCACACGCAGATGGTCAGCGCGTACAGGCCGACGGAGCCCGCGAAGGCGGTCAGTCCGAATCCGTATCCGGCCAGCAGCGAGGACGCGAGGAGCAGCCGGCGCGGGTCGCGGCTCTGGATGAACCGGGTGACGGGGATCTGGAGCGCGACGATGAGCACGCCGTTGACCGCGACCGCCGTGCCGAAGTCGGAGCTGCTGAACCCGTCGGCGCCCATGGCGACCGGCAGGCCCACATAACCCTGCTGGAAGATCAGCGCGATCACGAAGGACAGCCCGACGACGCCCATGAACCGCCCGTCGCGCAGCACGGTGGACAGCCGTACGCCGTCGCCGGACGGCGCACCGGCGACCGCACCGGTCGCCGCGGCCTCCCGCGGCCGGGACTCGGGCACCTTCAGGAAGACGACGACGGCACAGATCAGGGTCATCGCCGCCTCGCCGATGAAGCCGGCGAGGTAGCTGTACTCGGCGACGAACCCGGCCCCGGCTGACGAGACGGCGAAACCGAGGTTGACGGCCCAGTAGTTGAGCGAGAAGGCCCGCACCCGGTCCTCGGCGGGGACGATGTCGGCGATCATCGCCTGGACCGCCGGGCGCGAGGCGTTGCTCGCCATGCCGACGAGGAAGGCGACGGCGGCGATGGCGACCGGGTGGACCATGAACCCGAGCACGGCGACCGACACGGCGGTGGAGACCTGGGCGGCGAGCATGGTGGGCCGCCGCCCGAGCCGGTCCGTCATCACCCCGGCCCCGAGCGAGGACACGACCCCGCCGAGCCCGTGCAGGGCGGCGACGAGACCGGCGTACGAGGCGGAGTAGCCGCGCTCCATGGTCAGGTACAGGGCCATGAAGGTGGCGACGAACGCCCCGAGGCGGTTGACCAGGGTGCTGGTCCACAGCCACCAGAACTCCCTGGGGAGACCGGAGACCGTTTCCCGGGTGGCCCGGGTGGCCCGTCCGAGACCGGCGGCGGCAGACATACGGGTTCCCCCCAAGGACGTACGGACGGTGTCGGGACCGGGCCGAAACGGTAAGTGGCCCATTGACGCTCCGAACATTACGAAGCACGAAGGTTCCCCTGCCACCCAATTGACACCAGTCGTCAAACGAGAACCGGCGCCCCGCGCCCCCGCCCCGCCCCCTGTCCGCTCTATGACCGGTCGCGCACGGCCCTGACTGGTTCGATTACGCTCGGACCCATGGCCGACGCACCGTACAAGCTGATCCTCCTCCGCCACGGCGAGAGCGAATGGAACGCGAAGAACCTGTTCACCGGTTGGGTGGACGTCAACCTCACCGAGAAGGGCGAGAAGGAGGCGGTCCGCGGCGGTGAGCTGCTGAAGGACGCCGGCCTGCTCCCCGATGTGCTGCACACCTCCCTCCAGAAGCGCGCCATCCGCACCGCCCAGCTCGCGCTGGAAGCCGCGGACCGCCACTGGATCCCCGTCCACCGCTCCTGGCGCCTGAACGAGCGCCACTACGGCGCCCTCCAGGGCAAGGACAAGGCCCAGACGCTCGCCGAGTTCGGCGAGGAGCAGTTCATGCTCTGGCGCCGCTCGTACGACACCCCGCCGCCCGCCCTCGAGGACGGCACCGAGTTCTCCCAGAGCGACGACGCCCGCTACGCGACGATCCCGCCGGAGCTGCGCCCGCGCACGGAGTGCCTGAAGGACGTCGTCATCCGCATGCTGCCGTACTGGTACGACAGCATCGTCCCCGACCTCCTGACCGGCCGCACGGTCCTGGTCGCCGCCCACGGCAACAGCCTCCGCGCCCTGGTCAAGCACCTCGACGGCATCTCCGACGCCGACATCGCGGGCCTGAACATCCCCACGGGCATCCCGCTCACCTACGAACTCGACGCGGACTTCCGCCCCCTGAACCCGGGCGGCACGTACCTCGACGCGGACGCGGCGCAGGCGGCCATCGAGGCCGTGAAGAACCAGGGCAAGAAGAAGTAGTTCGACCATAACAAGCCCCCTACCTGCGGTTTCACCGCGCGTAGGGGGCTCGTTTTTTGCCCTGGGCCGTGGCTGGGCCGTCCCGCTCAGATCCGGCGGATGCGAATCTCAACCGCGATCGGGAACGCCACCGGGATGACGACCCACAGGGTGAGGCCCATCCACGCAGCATTGAGTTGCTGGACGACGTGCAGAGTGTCCAAACAGAAGTCGATCGCCTCCACCGCGACGCCCAGGATCTCGCCTTGCCGGAGGCCGCAGCCGCCGCCCAGGTCGACCATCACTTGATACCGCTCCGCCATGCCCGCGCGCCCCGCGAAGAGCCGTTCCGTCGTCCAAGGCGTGACGCGCTTGATGTCACGGTGAACGCGTGTCGAGGTACGGGAACGCGTGCAGCCGGAGCTGCGACTCCATCGAACCTTCCTCCGGTTCCGGACCGTATGTGGCGCAGAGCCGCGGTGACTGCTCTCCTCACTGTTCCCGCGGTAGCGATGAAGAGGATCCCTTCGAGGTGGATCTCGAGAGCCATGTCAGATCGTGTGGACATGGCGGGAGTCTGACGCATGAAGCGGACTCGCATCAGTCCACGACGCTCAAGCCGATTGCCCACTTCGGCAACGAGTCGTCCTCTCGGCCCTCCGCTAGGTTCAGCTCCGTGCCCGAACAGACGGCCGACCACCGGTCCATCATTGACGCCATCCTCGACAACTGCCGCCGCTCAACGCTGCCGTATCAGCAGGCCCACCGCGGCGATGCCTTCGGGACGGCATTCTGGTTCAACGATCTCGTGTCCGAGGACGATGACAGCGAGACGTATTCGCAGTACCTCGTGCCCGCAGGGTCGTTGACCCGGTACGACCTCGCCGAGATACGTCTACGGCGCGAGCTCTCGGATACGCCCATGAGCGCGAACGCCCTGATGATGCCGCAGTTCCGGGAGGGCTGGACACCGCTCGGTGACTCCGGCGTCTCCGTCCTGCCCGCCGCCGTCCTGCATGCGCTGGCGCGCCGGAAGAAGTGGGCGTGGGCGACCGACGAGATCACTGACGGCATCGCCGCGAAGCCGGAGGACATCGCGCTGCTCGACGACGGCCCGGTGCCGGCATACGCGTTGGGCCATGACGTGGGGCCGGACCGCACTCAGCGGGAACAGGCCGTGGTCATCGGGGAGGTCACGCGACGCGGCGACGGCCATGGGTTCGTATGGGGTGGGCACGTACCCGAAGGCTGTGCCGGGGCGCCGGTTTTCGTCGGGCTCCACCTGGCGGACCGCAGCTTCAAGCTCGTGTGCCTCGGCGTGCTGCTGCCCGGCGAAGGCGAAGGCGCTACGGCGTGCCACCCCGTGGCCGCCTTCGACCGGATACGAACTGCCGTACGGGCCCTGCCGCAGCCGTCCGACGCCACCACCGCCACGCCCGCCCCGTCCCGGTGGTGGCGCAGGCGGAAGTGACGCGCGCCACCCCGCCCCGTACCCTGTGCCCCACGCGGGGAAGAGCGGGAGGGCGGACATGGGTGAGCCTTTGAAGACCTTTGTCGGTGGGGCCGAGGTCGAGGTGCCCAACAGCATTCCGGCGATCCGTGACGCCCTGCCCGAGGACCGGCGCGAGGAGTTCGACAGCGCCATCAACGAGGCCGGCGTGGACGAGATCCAGGCCGTGATGCGGCACTGGATGCTGGAGGCGGTGCCCGATCCGGAGGCCGAGCGGATTCTGGACCGGCTGGCGCAGGACGAGGCCGAGAGGCGGAGCGTCGCTTGAGCTTCCGGATCTCCTATGCGCCGCCCGCCGACGACACCCTGGCCAAGATGCGGGACGGTGACACCTTCCGGGACGAGATGGCGGGCACCCTGGGGTGTGAGCCGTACGGGCACGGGTCGTCCGCCGTCAAGGGGGAGCACGATCGCCGGGAGGCGACGGTCGCCGGGGCGATCGTGCTCTATTACGTCTCCGGTTCGGTCCTGACCGTCACCGTCGTACGGCTCGTCCCGCTCCCCTGATACCGGGTCAGGCCAGCTTGGCGGCCTGGGCGTCGATCACCGCGGTCGGCATGTCGAAGTCGCCGCCGGCGCCCGCGGCGGCGAAGTTCAGCGCGGTGAGCGAGGCCAGCGTGGTGCCCTGGCGGACCTCGATGAGCTTCAGCGCGCTCTTCTCGCCGTCCGCCTCCACCGTCACCGTCCAGGCGACGGCTTCCTCGCCGCCCTTGACCTGCTCCTCCGCGATCTTGACGACCTTCTGCTTCTCCCCGGCGGCGGTGAGCGTGAAGCCGGACGCGCACTCGGTCGCGGCGGTGCGCAGCGAGGTCAGCGCCTCCTCGGCGCCCTTGCCGTCGTACGAGGAGAGCGTGGCGAGGGTCGTCGTGATGTCGAAGGCGGCCTCGAAGGCCTTCTCGGCGTCGGCGCTGTCCTTGTCGGCGCCCTTCTTCGGCTCGCTGACCACCTTGCGCTGCGTGGAGGCGGCGGGGGAGCCGGCCTTGGCGCCCATCAGCACATCGGCGAAGACGTCGCAGGCCGCCTTGTCCACGGTCACGTCCTTGCCCTCGACGGAGTCGCCCGGGCCGGCCTTGGTGATCTTGTGGGCCTTGACGTCGCCCTGGGCCAGCGATGCCTTCTCCAGCTCGGCGGCGGACAGCGCCTTGGCGGAAGCCTGGTCCGCGTCCTTGTCGGCGCCCTTGTCCGAGGGCTTGGCCGAAGCGGAACCCGCCGCCTTGCCGGTGTCCTTGTCGTCGCTGTCCGAGCCGCAGGCCGCGGTGAACAGGGCCAGGGACATCACGGTGGCGGCAACGGCGGTACGGCGTATGGCAGTGGGTCGCATGGCCCGTCCTTCTGTCTCAAGGTGTTTCGCCCGCACGAAACAGCCACGCCGGGTTCGGCGCGGCCGGAATGGGGTCGTGGTCGTGGGGGTGAGCCAACTCTATGAGGATGCTGTGGTTTGACAAACCTTTACTGTGGGCATCGCACGTGATCGTGACGACGTCGTGATCACTTCGCTCACACCGTTCAGGGGGAGTCAGCCGTGCCGATCGATTCCGTACTCTCCGATGTGCTCGGCTCGTCGGGCATACCGCCTGAGCTGGTCGCCTCGTGCGAACCGCTCACCGGGGGCACGTACAACACCGTCACCCGCGTGACGCTGACCGACGGGCGGGAGTGGGTCGTGAAGGTCCCGCCGCCCACCGCCGGGGACTGCCTGGCGTACGAGCGCGACCTGCTGGTCAACGAGGTGACGTTCTACTCCGCGGCCGCCGGTGTCGCCGAGGAGACCGGCGTGCCCGGCCTCGTGTGCAGCGCGCTCGATCCGGCCGCGCCCCCGGGGGCGTACGTGGTGATGTCCGCGCGCCCCGGGCAGCCCTGGCACGAGCTGACCGGGGCCATGGCCGACGGTGAGGAGGCGCGGCTGCGCACCGAACTGGGGCGGATGGTGGGCCGGTTGCACGGTCTGCCCGCGCCGGGCGGGTTCGGCTATCCCTCCGGGGCGCTCGGGCCGCTCGCGCCCGCCTGGCGGGAGGCGTTCACCGCGATGACGGACGCGGTGCTGGCCGACGCGCGGAGGTACGCGGCGCGGCTGCCCCGTACGGCGGCGGACATCGGCGCGCTGCTCGGCTCCGCCTCGTACGTGCTGGACGACGTCACCCGGCCCGCGCTCGTCCACTTCGATCTGTGGCAGGGCAACATCCTGGTCACCGGCGAGCCGGGGGCCCGGCGGGTCGGCGGGATCATCGACGGGGAGCGGATGTTCTGGGGCGACCCGGCCGCCGACTTCGTGTCGCTCGCCCTGTTCGGTGACCTCGCGGACGACAAGGACTTCCTCGCCGGTTACGGGAGTTCGGCGCCGGGCGGGCCGGTGGAGTTCGACGGGTCGCTGCGGCTGCGGCTCGCGCTCTACCGGGCGTATCTGTATCTGATCATGCTGGTGGAGACGGTGCCGCGCGGTACGTCCGGCGAGCAGCTGGAGTGGACCTGGAACGAGGTCGCGCCCCGGCTGGAAGCCGCCCTGGAGGAGGTGGCGGCGGCGCGCGGGTGACCTCGGTGACGGCGGTCAGCCGGCCGGGCGCTGGGTGAGGTGGGCGAAGGCGTCGAGGTTGCGCGTGGACTCGCCGCGCGACACCCGCCAGGCGTACTCCTTGCGGATCGCGGTCGCGAAACCGATCTCCAGCAGGGAGTTGAAGGCGCCGTCGGCCGCTTCGAGGACGGAGCCGAGGAGCCGGTCCAGCTCATCGGGCGTCACCACGGAGAGCGGCAGCTTGCCGGCGAGGTAGATGTCCCCGAGCGAGTCGATCGCGTAACCCACGCCGAACAGGCGCAGGTTGTGCTCCAGCAGCCAGCGGTGCACCGCCGCGTGGTTCTCGTCGGGGTGCCGGATGACGAACGCGTTGAGGGAGAGGCTGTGGGCGCCGACGATGAGTGAGCAGGTGGTGGCGAGCTTGCGGGTGCCGGGGAGTTGGACGACGTAGTTGCCGGATGCGGGGCTCTCCCAGTCGAGCCCGGCGTCCGCGAAGGCCGCTTCGAGGACCTGGGCGGCACGGGTGACCTCGTTCTTCGCCGGTTCCTCAGGTGCGTCAGCCATGTTCCGAGCGTACGTCAGGTGGCGAAGGCGTGCGGGCGGGGCGGGGCCTCACGCCTGGCGGGTCCGGGCCCGCCTGCGGTGTTCCTGCACGGCCGCCGTGTAGACCTCGGCCGTGGCCGCCGCGGCCGTGTCCCAGCCGAACCGCTGCGCGTGCTCCGCCGCCGCGCCGCCCATCCGGGCGACCAGCTGCGGCGCCTCGGCGAATCGTTCCAGCGCCCGCGCGTACGCCTCCGGCTCGTGCCCGGGTATCAGGAAGCCGCTGACCCCGTCGCGCACGGCCACCGGGAGGCCGCCCACGGCCGCAGCGACGACCGGGGTGCCGGCCGCCTGGGCCTCGATGGCGACCAGGCCGAAGGACTCGCTGTGCGAGGGCATGACCAGCACGGACGCGGCCCGGAACCAGTCGGCCAGCTGGTCCTGCCCGACCGGCGGGTGGAACCGTACGACGTCCGCGATGCCGAGCCGGGCCGCGAGCTTCTGCAACCCCTCCGGCTTGGCGAGCCCGCTGCCGCTGGGGCCGCCGACGACGGGCACCACGATCCGGGAGCGCAGGGCGGGGTCGCGGTCCAGCAGCACGGCGACCGCGCGCAGCAGCACGTCGGGGGCCTTCAGCGGCTGGATGCGGCCCGCGAAGAGCGGGATCAGGGCGTCCTGGGGCAGGCCCAGGCGGGCGCGGGCGGCGGCGCGGCCGTCGGCTGGGCGGAAGCGGTCCAGGTTGACACCGGGGTGGACGACGGCGACGGCGTGCGGGTCGGCGTCGTAGAAGCGGACGAGTTCGTCGGCCTCCTCGGCGGTGTTCGCGATCAGCCGGTCGGCCGCGTCGACGATCTGGGTCTCGCCGATGACCCGGGCGGCGGGTTCGGGCGTGTCGCCCTCGGCGAGCGCCGCGTTCTTGACCTTGGCCATGGTGTGCATGGCGTGGACGAGGGGGACGCCCCAGCGCTGGGCGGCGAGCCAGCCGACGTGGCCGGAGAGCCAGTAGTGGGAGTGCACCAGGTCGTAGTAGCCGGGGCGCTGGCCGGCCCACGCCTGCATCACGCCGTGCGTGAAGGCGCAGAGCTGGGCGGGCAGCTCCTCCTTGGCCAGGCCCTCGTACGGGCCCGCGTCGACGTGCCGGACCAGGACGCCGGGCGCCAGCTCGACGGCCTCGGGCAGCCCGCCGGTGGTGGAGCGGGTGAAGATCTCGACCTCGATGTTGATCGCGGCCAGCCGCTTGGCCAGCTCCACGATGTACACGTTCATGCCGCCGGCGTCGCCCGTCCCCGGCTGGTGCAGCGGGGAGGTGTGCACGGAGAGCATCGCGATGCGGCGCGGCCTGCGGTGGGCGCCGGAGAAGGAGCCGGTGAGGCCAGAGGGAAACCTGCGACGCGGTGCGACGCGGCTGCCGCCGAGCCGAGAGACGTACTGGCTCACGTCGTCCGTCCTCCTCGCTGGGCCCGGGTGCCGACACGGTTCACGGCATCGGAACCGAAGGGGCGCGCGGTCCCTTCGCAGGTGGGGAACAGCGGAATCCCTCCTTTCATTTCCGCTTTACCAAATCATTACGGTGACGCCGCGGCGCGTCGCCACGATGTTCTCCTGCCCGCTGTCCGGCCGCATCCGCGTTCTCCTGCCCGCTGTCCGGCCGCATCCGCCCGGATCGTTACGCTCTGTGTCATGCGCCCGATCGGCACCGCGACCCGCGGGACCACCAACCCCAACCGGCTGCGCCGCATGGACCGCTGGATCGCCGCCACGCACGGCCCCGCCCTGCGCCGCGCCGACGCCCCCGTAGCGGTCGACCTCGGCTACGGGGCCGCGCCCTGGACCGCCGTCGAGCTGCTGGAGCGCCTGCGCACCGCCGAACCGCGCACCCGGGTGGTCGGCATCGAGATCGCCCCGGAGCGGGTCGCCGCCGCGCAGCCGTACGCGCGCGAGGGCCTCGCCTTCCGGCACGGCGGCTTCGAGATCCCGCTGCCGGAGCCGCCCGTGCTGATCCGGGCGGCGAATGTGCTGCGCCAGTACGACGAGGGCGAGGTGGCCGCCGTCTGGCAGCGGCTGTGCGACCGGCTGGCGCCGGGCGGGCTGCTGGTGGAGGGCACCTGCGACGAGATCGGGCGCCGGCACGTGTGGGTGGCGCTGGGTCCCGAGGGGCCGCGCACGGTGACCTTCGCGACCCGCCTCGGCTCGCTCGACCGCCCGTCCGATCTCGCCGAGCGCCTGCCGAAGGCCCTGATCCACCGCAATGTGCCGGGTGAGCGGGTGCACGCGTTCCTGCGCGACTTCGACCGGGCGTGGGCGGCCGCGGCGCCGTACGCGTCCCTGGGGGCCCGGCAGCGCTGGATCACGGCGGTGCGGGCCCTGTCGGGCGACTGGCCGCTGACGGACGGGGTACGCCGGTGGCGCCAGGGCGAGGTGACGGTGGAGTGGACGGCACTGGAGCCCGGGGGGCTTTGACCGCGCCGGAATTCACCTCTGCGGAATTCGCCCCTGAGGACTCCTGAGGAATTCACCCCTGCGGGGGGAACGCCGGCCCGGCATCGTTCGTCGGAGTGAGTGGCGAGGGGACATCGCGGGCGCGGGGTGGCGGGGAGCGACGGGGTAGCGGGGCGATGTCCATGGCGGGGTTGTGTCTGCCTCTGTTGCTTTTCCGCACGGCATGACACGATCTCGTCCGACGCTACATGTTACTGACGGTAAATCAGATAGTTGGGAACTGCTCGGAGGGGGAGCTCGTGTACCGACGTCACTGTGCCGCCGCCGCGATCACCCTGGTCTGCGCGCTGGCGGTCCTCGCCTCGCCGGTCCAGGCGTTCGCCGCACCGACACCGCCCGGGCCGGACACCTCGTCCGTTCCTTCCGGAGCGCCCGCGGAGCCCGGCAAGAAGAGCCTCGAAGAGGTGCGCGAGGAGATCGACGCGCTGTACCTCAAGGCCGGTGCCGCCACGGACGCGTACAACCTCGCCGAGGAGAAGGCCAAGAAGCAGTCGGGCGAGCTGGTCGAGCTGGCGCAGGCGATAGTCGAGGGCCAGGCGAAGATCGCCGACCTCAAGAGCCGGGCCGGCGCCCAGGCCCGCGAGCAGTACCGCAACGCCGGACTGCCGCCCGGCGCGCGGCTCATGCTCAGCGGCGACCCGCAGCTCTTCCTGGACGGGGTGAGCCGCGCCCGCCAGGGCCAGCAGGCCACCAAGGGGCTCCTGGGCGCACTGACGCGCACGCAGAACGACTTGGAGACGTACACCAAGGACGCCAGCACCAACTGGACGAAGCTCGAAGCCAATCGCGTCAAGCAGGCCAAGGCCAAGAAGAAGATCAACGCGCAGATCGCGGCGGCGGAGAAGCTGGAGTCCCAGCTGGAGAAGGAGGAGCGCGCCCGGCTCCTGAAGATGGAGCAGGAGGCGGCGTACCAGGCGCAGAACGCCTGGTTGAGCTCCGGCGCGCTGAAGGAGATCAACCGCGAGGCCAGCCCGAACGGCAAGAAGGCGGTGGCCTTCGCGACCGCCCAGATCGGCAAGCCGTACAAGTGGGGTGCGGAGGGCCCGAAGTCGTACGACTGCTCCGGGCTGACGTCCCAGGCGTGGGCGGCGGCCGGCCGGCCGATCCCGCGCACCTCGCAGGAGCAGTGGCGGCTGCTGCCGCACATCGCGATCAAGGACATGCGCCCCGGCGACCTGGTCATCTACCACGGTGACGCCACCCACGTCGGCATGTACGTCGGCGACGGCGCGATCGTGCACGCACCGCGCCCCGGCCGCAACGTCACACTGGCCGGAGCGGGCTCGATGCAGATACTCGGCGTGGTCCGTCCGGACGCGTAGTCCTTGGGCGGACGGCGGGGCGGGGCAGGCGCTCCCGGCCCCCGGGCGTACGGGCACCCCGGGCGTACGGGCACCCCGGGCGCCCTGGGACCTGGCCTCCGGCGTGAGCCGGGCCACTCCGCTCTCACCGCTCGGCGTGACCTTTGTCATGCCGTCATGAGCGGGCCCGGGGCGGTCGGTCGTGCCTGATCCGTGACCTGAAGCGGCTTATGGCGGTGCATATGCCGGGGGCCGCGCGCGAGTCGCCATTCCGTTCGCGCGGTCCGGACCGCTATGGTCCCCGTCTGGCGGATCGTCGATCGTCGCTCCGCCGCGCCCTCGGGGGGAGGGAAGGAAACCCGAACCGATGCCCGTACCCGTACCGCAGCCGTGTTCCGCGCCCGCTGCGGAGACCAGCTCCGGCGCCGGCCTCACCCTCCTGGTGATCGAGGACGACCCCGCGGGCACCTTCACCGCACCGGAGCTCTCCGCCGCGGCCGGTGCCCGGGTCCGTATCCGTGCCGCCCGCAACCTCACCGAGGCGGGCCGGCTCCTCACCGACGACGTGGACTGCATCCTGCTGGACCTGGCGCTGCCGGCCGGCGCCGAGACGCGCGGCGGCCCGGAGGGCGAGGAGGACGGGCTCGCCACGCTCAAGCACGTGCTGCGGATCGCGCCCCGCCACGCGGTGCTCGCCCTCACGGCGGAGGACGACGCCGAGCTGGCCGCCGAGGCGGTCCGGGTGGGCGCGCAGGACTACCTCTTCCGCGGCGAGCTGGACAGCAGGCTGCTGAGCCGGGCCATCCGCTACGCCGTCGAACGCAAGCGCGCCGACGTGGCGCAGCACCAGCTCACCGAGTCCCGGCTGCGCGCCCAGGAGAACGCCCGGCTGGAACGCGGTCTGCTCCCCACCCCGCTGCTCGAAGGCTCCGACCTGCGCTTCGCCGCCCGCTACCGGCCGGGTCGCAGCCGGGCGCTGCTCGGCGGGGACTTCTACGACACGGTCCGCACCCCGGACGGCACGGTCCACGCGATGATCGGCGACGTCTGCGGCCACGGCCCGGACGAGGCGGCGCTCGGGGTGGAACTGCGCATAGCGTGGCGGGCCTTGACGCTGGCGGGGCTCTGCGGCGACGAGCTGCTGTCCACCCTCCAGCAGGTCCTGGAGCACGAGCGGGAGAGCGAGGAGATCTTCGCGACGCTCTGCACGGTCGACATCGCCCCGGACGGCCGCCGGGCGGGCCTGTGCCTGGCGGGCCATCCCGCACCGCTGATCGCCCGCCGCGGCCGGGCGGCGCAGCTGCTGCCGTACGAGGACGGCGGGCCGGCCCTGGGCCTGCTGCCACGTGCGCGGTGGCCGCGCCGGCAGGTGGAGCTGGGCGGCTCCTGGAGCCTCATGATGTACACGGACGGGCTGATCGAGGGCCGCGTCGGCGAAGGCACGCGGCGGCTGGGCCAGGACGGCATGGTCGCGATGGTCAACCGGCAGCTGGCCGAGGGCCTGGCCGGCGAGGACCTGCTGGAGGCGGCGGTCACCCACGCACGGGAGCTGAACGGCGGGGAGCTGACCGACGACGTGGCGGTCCTGCTGCTCGACCGCGATCAGGACACCGCGCGTCTGCGGCTCCCGGGCGGCGGCCGGAGCGTGAACATTCCGCGCCCCCGCCCCGGCCGGGACTCACCCGCCGGGGTTCAGCGCCCGCCGTTGTAGGGGCCGTACGGGCCGTCGCTGCTGGAGCCGCCGCGCCGGCGGCCACCGCCGGAGACGGCCTTGAGGGCGGGCCGTACGTCCACGAAGAAGACGATGGACGCGATGAGCCCGGCGATCTGGAGGAAGACCATGGGAACCCAGAGGTTCACGACGACCGCGATCCCGAGGATGATCAGCCAGAAGACCTTCGTCTGCTTGTTCGCTGCGCGGTACGCGTCCTCGCGGGCGATCGCGGCCATGACCAGCGCCACGACGGCGAGAAGGGTCATGACCATGAAGATGAGCCCGAGGAACGTCTGGAAGCCTTCGAGCAACATGATGTGCACCGCCTAGTGAGTGGGTGAGCGCCTCCCGGCCAAGGTACCGGGAGGGCGGGCCGGACCCCGAACGAAAGGTGCCCGCCCGCCCTCCCGGCACACCTGCCGGGCACGCGGTGCTACTTGGCGGAGGGCGGCGTGGCCTTCTTCGCGGCGGGCTTGCGCGCGGGCGCCTTCTTGGCGGAGGCGGCGGGCTTGACGGCAGCCGGCTTCACGGTGGCGGCGGGCTTGGCGGCCGTGGCGGGCTTCGCGGTTGCGGCCGGCTTCGCGTCCGCCGGCTTCGCCGCGGTGGCCGGCTTGGCGGCCGGGGCCGGCTTCGTGGCGGATGCCGGCTTGGCGGCGGTGGCCGGCTTGGCGGCGGCCGGCTGGGACTCCTTGCGCGGCTCGACCACGACGGCGATCTCGACGATCTCATCGGCGGTCTCGCCCCGCCACGTGCGCACGGTCTGCTCGCCGCGCTCGGCGACCTTCTCGTACGTCTCCCGGGCCCGGACCGCGTACTCGGCGGCCACGCCCACACCGCGCAGCGCCAGGTCCTGGGCGTTCTCGCCGAGCTTCTTCAGGTCGGTGTCGAACGCGCCGATCACCTCGGCGACCTTGGCCTGCAGCGTGGCCTGCGCCTCCTTGGCCTGCCCGGCGACCTTCACCTGCACGGCCCTGGGGTCGGTGTTGCGCACGGCCTCGATGCGCTCGGGCGCCTCGGCCCGGAGCTGTTCGAGCAGCGCGGGGACCTTGCGGGCCTGGCGCACGGCGAGGTCGGCGGTGCCGGCGGCGAAGTAGAGGGGGGTCGGGTCGGTGAGGGTCTTGCGCAGGTCATCGGTGATGGCCATGACTGTGGTCCTCCCGGATCATCAGACTGGGTGTGAGGGTGGTGGAAGCTCTCAAGCTGTATCGGCAGCACTGCCACCGGGGCTGAAGGGACCGTCCGGTGCGGACGCGTCCTCCTCCTGGGCCCCGGGCTCGTCGTCCAAGCCGTTCTCCTTGCGGAAGGAGGCGTAGATCTGGAGCAGCACGCTCTTCTGCCGCTCGTTGATCGACGGATCGGCGAGGATCACCGCCCGCGTCTCCAGCTCCTCCCGCTCCCGCTCGTCCAGAATCCCGGCGCGCACGTACAGGGTCTCGGCGGAGATCCGCAGCGCCTTGGCGACCTGTTGCAGCACCTCGGCGCTGGGCTTGCGCAGCCCGCGCTCGATCTGGCTGAGGTAGGGGTTCGACACCCCGGCGGCGTCGGCGAGCTGCCGCAGCGAAAGCTGAGCGCTGCGGCGCTGCTCGCGCAGATAGTCGCCGAGGTTGCCGACGTTGAGTGAAGCCATGCGTCGATGGTGCACCCACCTTGCTAACTTTTGCAAGCGACTGCTTGCAAAAGTGTTGGCGGGGCACTCGCATGGGCGGATGAGCCGGTGCTTTCGGGCTCGGCGGTCAGGGCGGCTGGGCCGGGTCGAAGGCGGTCAGGACGGCTGGACCTGGTCGAAGAGGGCGAGGGCTGCGGTGGGGTCCGGGCTGACGAGGCGTTCCAGGCCGGCCGTCGTCATCTTCGCCCACCTGCCGGCCCGTGCCCACATCTGCCCCTCGAAGGCGCGGACGGTTTCGTCCGGATCTCCGGGGCCGGTGGCGAGGGACTCGGCGAGTTCGGCGCCTTCCAGCATCGCGAGGTTCGCGCCCGCCCCCAACGGGGGCATCAGGTGGGCCGCGTCGCCCAGGAGCGTCACCCCGGAGACGTGGGTCCAGGTGTGGGACACGGGCAGGACGTAAAGGGGGCGGTGGACGAAAGCGCTGCCGTGGCGGAGGAGGTCGAGGACGGGAGCGGCCCAGCCGTCGAACAGGGCCAGCAGGCTCGATCGCACGGCCTCGGCGTCGGTCAGGTCCAGGTCCGCGTGCCAGTCCAGCGGCGCGCGGAACTGCGCGTACACCTTGACGTGGCCGCCGCTGTTGCGCTGGGCGACGAGGGCCCGGTTCACGCCGTACACCGCCATGGAACCGTCGCCGACCAGCCGGGCGAGGTCGGGATGGCGGGTGTCGACGTCGTCGAGGGAGGTCTCGACATAGGTGACGCCGGTGTAGTGCGGCGCCACCGACGAGACCGCCGGGCGGACCCGGGACCAGGCACCGTCCGCGCCGATCACGAGGTCGAGCGCCTCCTGCCGCCCGTCCGCGAAGTGGACCAGTACGCCATCCCTGGCCCCCGGCACCACGTGCGTCACGCCCCGCCCCCACTGGACGTCGAGGGTGTCGAGCAGCAGGTCACGGAGTTGGCCGCGGTCGATCTCGGGATTGGCCCGGTCGTCCGGGCGGGGTCGCCAGTCACGCAGGACGGTCCCGTCCGGGTCCAGGATGCGCATGGCCTGCCCCTCGGGACGGGACAGCGCCCGGAACTCGGGCAGCAGCCCCGCCTTGTCCAGTGCGCGCTGGCCCAGCCCTTCTTGCAGGTCCAGCGTGCCGCCCGGGGGGCGGGCCTCGGGGCCGGGATCGCGTTCGAGGACGGTGACGGGGTGGCCGTGGCGGTGCAGGACCCGGGCGAAGGTGAGGCCGGCGGGACCGCCGCCGACCACAGCGATACGTTGTCTCATATCGATACACTGTATTGAAATAGGCCGACGTATCGCAACGTACGGTGTGAGCATGACTGTGTGGGACCGGCCCGAGCCGCCGACTCAACCCGCGCCGCTCGACCGGGAGCGGATCGTCGCCGCCGCCATCGCGCTGGCCGACGAGGGCGGGCTGGCGGCCGTGTCCCTGCGCAAGGTCGCCGCCCGGCTGGACGCCGGCCCGATGCGGCTGTACCGGTACATCGCCACCAAGGAGGAGCTGTTCGACCTCATGGTGGACGAGGTCCAGACCGAGATCCGCCCCGAGGAGCGGCCCGGTGACTGGCGGGAGGCATTGCGCGGCCTCGCCCAGCGCACCAGGCAGGCCGCCCTGCGCCACGAGTGGCTGGCCGACCTGCTAGGCGGCCGCCCCGCCATGGGCCCGAACGGCCTCGCCGTGGCCGAGGCCACCCTGTCCGCCTTCGACGACGTCGCCGATGTCGACACCGCCATGCGCGCCGTGGAGACGGTCAGCGCCTACTTCATCGGCGCGATCAGGCGCGAGACCGCTCACGTGCGGGCCGAGCGCGCCTCCGGCCTGTCCAAGCACGACTGGCAGCGCGCCTCCGGCCCGCACCTGACGGAAATGCTGGCCACCGGCCGCTTCCCGGCGGTGGCCAAGGTCGTGTACGACGGCACCGACGTGGACGCCGAGGCATCCTTCGCGACCGGCCTGGACTGGGTCCTCGACGCCGTGGCCGCCAAGCTCACCCCACCGCCGGCGTGACACTCAGCCCTTCCCGGGGGCCCCTCGCCCCGCGTCAGTGGAATCCGCCGAAACCGTCGAGCCCGCCACACGCACAACGCCGGCCGCGTCTGCCGCCCCCGCACCCGTCGAACCCGCCGCACCTGCAACGCCCGACACGTCTGCCGCACCCGCAACGCCCGCCACGTGCACCACGCCCGCCGCTTCCGGCCCCTCCAGCCCCGCCCGCAGCTGCGCGAACCCCCGCTCCGCCGCCTCGACCGCCTCGGCGTACAACTCCCCCGCCCCGGCGCCCTCGCTGATGCGCCGCCAGTTCTCCGAGGCCAGGATGCGCTGGACCGCGATGATCTGGCCCGCGGCCAGCCGGTCCGGGGTGCGGCCGCCCAGGGCGTGGGCGAGCGCGTCCTCCGAGCGGCTCAGGTAGCCGTGGAGGCGGGCCACCAGGGCGGGGGTGCCGTACAGCAGCGCGTGGTACGCCAGCACCTCCGGCGCGTCGCACAGGCCGGTGACCGGGTCGCGGCGCCCCAGGCCGTCCAGGAAGTGGCGCCGCAGCGCGTCCAGGGGCGATTCGCCGTCCGCGCGGGCGGCGACCACGCGCGCGGCCTCGTCCTCGTGGTCGGCGAACCGGTGCAGGGCCAGGTCCTCCTTGGCCGGGAAGTACCGGAAGAGCGTCGGCTTGGAGATGTCCGCGGCCGCCGCGACCTCCGCCACCGACACCTTGTCGAAGCCGCGCTCCAGGAACAGGGTGATCGCGGCGTCGGAGACCGCCTGGTACGTCAGCTGCTTCTTCCGCTCCCGCAGGCTCATCGGCGCGGGCGGTCCGCCGGCCGCGTCCCCGTCCGCCGACCCGTCCGCCGACCCGCCCGACCTGGCCTTCTCTGCGCTCATGACCCTGAAGCGTACGCCCTTGGCCTCAAGCGGACTTGAGCCCTCCGCCCGGCCCGCTCCCCCTGCCGCCGCACCCCCTCCCCTGCCGGCTCAGAAGGCGTCCGGGCACCAGGGCCGCCGCGCCGTCCGGAACACCGCGTCCGCCGACGCCGCCGCGCCCGGGGCCAGTTCCGCCACCCGGTCCAGCGCCGCCAGCCGTGAGACCGACTCGTCGCCGAGGCAGAGCGTGCCCAGCTCCCCCACGCCCATCGCCAGGTCGGCCGAGCGCGTCGTCGGGGTGCAGGTGGTGCCGTCCGGCGAGGCGTCCAGGTGGAAGCGGCCGGCGGCCGGGCCGGACGCGTCGTGGATCTCCAGGACCAGGGAGCCGGGCACCGCGTAGGTGCGGGCCTCCAGGGCGCGTACGACGTCCAGGACGCGCACCCACAGGAAGTCCGCCTGCGTCACGACGCGCGCCGCTCGCGGGTCCGGGAGCAGCAGCGGGAGCAGGTCGTCGGCGGGGCGGTACCCGGTGCGGATCGTGGAGATCCAGTCCACCGAGCACAGGAAGTGCCACAGCGCCCGCTCCGCCGCCGGGGTCACCGCGATCATGCTGCGCACCGTCGCACGGTTCAGCGGCTGCTTGGCGTCGCTCCAGTTCTCGTCGGCGCGGTAGACGAGCATCCCGTCGACCGTGCCGTCCGGGCCCCGGTGGACGGCGTAGAAGGGTTCGGTCCAGGGTTCTTTGGGGAAGAGCGTCTGGCCCGTGAGCCGGTTCCACCAGTGGGCGCCGCGGCTCACCACGCCGTGCTGCCGGGCCCGCAGCCGGTCGTGCAGGGCGGGGCCCAGCTTGCGTATCTCCGCGCCGTCCACCAGGTCGATCCGGCCGCCGTCCCCGGGCGCCGGGACCGGGCGGTGCGGGTTTAGGCCGGTGCGGTGGACGTCGATCTCCCACTCGGTGGCCCCGGCCGCCGGGCCGAATCCGTACCGCCCGTAGATCGGGTACTCGGCGGCGATCAGCGTCGCCGCCACGTCACCGCGCTCCTTCGCCGCCGCCAGGTCGGCGGCCATCATCCGCGAGAGCAGCCCGCGCCGGCGGTGGGTGGGCGAGACCGCGACGTTGGTGACCGCGTCCGTGGGCACCGTCGCACCGCCGACGACCGTCAGTTCCTGCGCGAACGAGCGGAACGTCGCGACGCACCGCCCCGCGTCGAAGGCCCCCTGCGCGCGGGACAGGTCCATGTACCCCAGGCGTCCGGCCACCTCCTCGTCGGACGGGGTGGGCGGCCTCAGGAAGCCGGTGTTCAGGGCGCGCAGCCAGTCGGGGAAGTCGGACAGTGTGACGGTACGGACATCCGGGGCGGTCATGCGCCCCACGCTAGAGAGCGCGGTGCGCGATGTCGCATGGTTTTGACGGCCGGGACCGCGGAGCCCGGGGCCTCAGAACACCGCGCGGATCTCCCCCACCTCCGCCGCGCCGCCCAGCAGCGGTGCCCGGCCGATCCGCGAGACCACCGGCGCGTCGACCCCCAGCAGCCCCAGCGCGCGGCCCAGGACCGGGCCCAGCGCCCGGGTCGAGCCGTCGTCGATCTTGAAGGCCAGGGCCCTGCCGTCCGCCAGGGCCACCGCCTGCACGGCCTCCGCGCCCATCTTCGAGAGCGTGCCGGGCACCTCCCGCATCAGCCAGGTGTCGGGGCGCCGCGTGCCCGCCACGTACTCCGGGTGCGCGCGCATCGCGTCCGCCACCCGGCGCTCGGCCGTGCCCTCCCCGGCCGTGACGAAGCTGCGGAACGCCCGCGCGAGCCCCACCAGCGAGATCGCCATCAGGGGCGCCCCGCAGCCGTCCGTGCCGACCGCGGCGACCGGTTCGCCCGCGGCCTCCTCGACGACCTGGTGGACCAGCTGCTGGAGGGGGTGGGCGGGGTCGAGGTAGCCGACCAGGTCCCAGCCGTTGCGGGCGCAGGCCGCGAGCATCGCCGCGTGCTTGCCGGAGCAGTTCATCGTCAGGCGCTCGCGGACACGGCCTGCGGCGAGGTACGTCTCGGCCTCCGCCGGGTCCAGCGGCAGGTCCGGCGGGGTCTGGAGGTCCTCGGGCGACAGTCCGTGCTCGGCGAGCACCTTGCGTACGAGATCGAGGTGGAAGCCCTCGCCGGAGTGGCTCGCGGCGGCGAGCGCCAGCCGCTCGCCGGACAGGTCGAGCCCGGCCCGCAGCACGGCCGCGGCCTGCATCGGCTTGTTGGAGGAGCGCGGGAAGACCGGCGCCGCCGGGTCGCCCAGGGCCAGCTCCACGCTGCCGTCTGCGGCGAGCACGACGAGCGAGCCCCGGTGGTGGCCCTCCACGAAGCCGGACCGTACGACCTCGGCCAGCACGGGCAGGCCGGGGGCCGGGCCGGCGGATACGGCGGGGGTGCGGGCTGCGCTGGAGGTCATGGTGGCCTTCCGGGGACGGACGGGACCCGCCCCCGGAAGGGTCGCCTCAGGCGAGCAGGTCGTCTACTTGTGCTTCCCCGTCACGGTACCTGCGGGCGATCTCCGCGCCGCAACCGTCCGCCGTGCGCTGGAGCCGGTGCCGGCGGCGGGAGACCTGCTGTTCGTAGCGGACCAGGCGCCCCATCGCGGTGTGCAGCTCCTCGTCCGTCCGGGCGTCGAGGTCGGACAGCTCGACCTCGGCGAGCGTCTCGGCCGCCAGCTTGCGGTACTCGTCGCTGCGCGGCACGGACAGCGTGACGTGCCGGGCGGAGGAGCGCTGCGGCGACGGGGCGTCGGCGAGGATCTCCGACAGCCGGTCCACCACCGGCGACTCCGGGCCCCGGCGCCGGGCCAGCTCGGCCCGCAGGATGTCGATCCGTCCCTGGACGAGCCGCCGCACATAGCTGAGGTCGGCCTCGTCGCGCTGGGCGTCGCGGCGCAGCGCCCGCAGCTCCGGCAGTCTCAGGGCGCCCAGCTCGGCCCGGGACCCGCCGCCGTCGCCGTCGTCACCGCCCTGGCCGGTCCGCTGCACGGGCGGGCGCATGGTGCTGCTACTCGTACCGCTGCCGATGCCCGTACTCGTGTTGCTGCTGACGCCGGGGCGCGCGACCGGCACTGCGCCCGGGGACTGCCCGGTTCCATGGGTGCTCATGCTTGTGTCCATCCCCTCGACCGGTGCGTCGGCGCACCGCCTCCCGAGCATGGTGCCACCCCGAGGGTCCTTGTGGAGGTGCTCTGTACCCGTTCAGCCCAAGATAGGTTGGTCTGTATGCGTGCAGTGGTACAGAGGGTGGATGGCGCGAGCGTCTCGGTGGCGGACGCCGCGGGCGACGGCGGGGGCTCCTCGGTCGTCGGTGAAATAGTCGGCGAGGGCCTGTGTGTGCTGGTGGGAGTGACCCACGGGGACACCGCCGAGAAGGCGGCGCAGCTCGCCCGCAAGCTCTGGGCGGTCCGCATTCTGGAGGGCGAGAAGTCCTGCTCCGACGTGAATGCGCCGCTTCTGGTGATTTCGCAGTTCACTCTCTACGGGGACGCCCGGAAGGGCCGCCGGCCCACCTGGAACGCCGCCGCGCCCGGCGAGGTCGCCGAGCCGCTGGTGGACGAGGTGGTGGCGCAGCTGCGGGCGCTCGGGGCGACGGTGGAGACGGGCCGGTTCGGGGCGGACATGCGCGTCTCGCTCACGAATCACGGCCCGTTCACCGTCATCGTCGAGGTCTGAACTCCGGCCCGGCGGCCGGTCCCCGGTCCTCGGCGGGTGTTACGGCTCGACCACCGTCTCCTGGGCCGCCGCCGTGTCCCCGGCCAGCAGCTCCGCGTCGACCGGCACGTTCCGCTTCACCAGGGCCAGGGCGATCGGGCCCAGTTCGTGGTGGCGGGCGGAGGTGGTGACGAAGCCCAGCCGGCGGCCCTCGGCGCCGTCGGCGGCGAGCCGGATCGGGGTGCCGTGGCCGGGCAGATGGACCTCGCTGCCGTCCAGGTGCAGGAAGACGAGGCGGCGGGGAGGCTTGCCCAGGTTGTGCACCCGGGCGACGGTCTCCTGGCCCCGGTAGCAGCCCTTCTGGAGGTGGACTGCGGTGCCGATCCAGCCCAGCTCGTGCGGGATGGTGCGGTGGTCGGTCTCGAAGCCGAGCCTCGGCCGGTGGCCCTCCACGCGCAGCGCCTCGTGGGCCAGCACCCCGGCGAGCGGGCCGTGCCCGGCCGCGTACGCCTCCAGGCCGGCGCGCGGGAGGAGCAGGTCGCGGCCGTACGGCGTCTCGCGTACGACGGCCCCCTCGGGCACCTCGGCGATGGAACCGGCCGGCAGGAACACCAGGGCGTAGTCCTCGGTGCGGTCGGCGACCTCCACCCGGTAGAAGAACTTCATCGACTCCAGGTAGGCGATCAGTTCGCCCTGCGTACCCGGCTCGACGTGCATCCACACCGTCTCGCCGTCGTCCACGAGGTACAGGGCGTGCTCGATGTGGCCGTTCGCGCTCAGGATCAGGGCCTCGGTGGCCTGCCCGGGGGCGAGTTCGGTCACGTGCTGGGTGATCAGGAGGTGCAGCCAGGCCAGCCGGTCGCTCCCGGTGACGGTGACGACGCCGCGGTGCGACAGGTCGACCAGGCCCGAACCGTCGGCGAGGGCGCGCTGCTCGCGGAACAGGTCGCCGTAGTGCGCGGCGACGCCTTCGTCGCGGCCCTCGGCGGGGACGGCGCCGGGCTGGGACAGCAGGGGGCTCTTCATGCGACCAGCGTACGACTGGTTCAGGCCCCGGCAGCCGGTGCGGGGTCGCCGGACGGCCCGTCGATGCCGGGCCCGTCCGCCGTCTTCGCCGTGCAGTCGGCGCAGCGGCCGAAGATCGCGAAGTGCTTCATGTCGGTCTCGAAGCCGAACGCACCGCGCAGCTTCTCCGTGAACTCCTCGACCACGCCGACGTCGGCCTCGATCACGCCGGTGCAGTCCCGGCAGACCAGGTGGATGTGGTGGTGGCGGTCGGCCAGGTGGTACGTCGGGGCGCCGTGGCCCAGATGGGCGTGGCTGACCAGTTGCAGCTCCTCCAGGAGCTCCAGGGTCCGGTAGACGGTGGAGATGTTCACGCCGGACGCGGTCCGGCGCACCTCGGAGAGGATGTCGTCGGGCGTCGCGTGTTCCAGCGTGTCGACGGCTTCCAGGACGAGCTGGCGCTGCGGCGTCAGCCGGTAGCCACGCTGACGGAGATCGGTCTTCCAGTCGGTGCTCACCACAGCCCCCAGTGTAGATCCGGGCGGAACGACTGCCCCGGGAAAGCGAGGACCACCGCGTGAGCGGTGCCTACTTGAAGAAGGCGATGCCGTCGTCCGGCAGGTCGCCGAGGCTCTTGGCCATCGCCTCGACCTCCTGGGGCGTGACGGTCTTCTTCAGGTGCGCCGACATGTACGGGCGCAGCTCGACCTCGGGCGTCGCCTTCTCGCCGACCCACATGAGGTCGCTGTTGACATAGCCGTAGAGCCGCTTGCCACCGCTGTACGGGCCGGAGGCCGCGGTCCGGGCCACCGCGTCGGTGACCAGGTCGATCTGCGGCTTCTTGTCGGCCAGCTCGCCGTACCAGATCTCGATGACGCCCTGGTCGCGGGCCATGACGACCTCGACCTTGCGCTCCTTGTCGACGCGCCAGTAGCCGGTCTCGGTCTCCAGCGGGCTGACCTTGTTGCCCTCGGCGTCGAGCGCCCAGGAGTGCGAGGTGTACTCCAGGAAGTCCCGGCCGTCGTGGCTGAAGGTGACCTCCTGGCCGAAGTTGCACTTCTCGGCGCCGGGGAAGTCGGAGACACCCGCGCCCACCCAGTTGCCCAGGAGGAAGGCCAGCGGGACGAGGTCCGGGTGGAGGTCGGACGGGATCTCGATCATGAGCGGCTCAGTCGATCTGTGAGGCGGGAGGCGGGAACGCCGGGAACGGGAAGGTGGTCAGCGCTGACCCTGGTACAGCTTCTTCACGGTCACGCCGGCGAAGGCGAGAACGCCGACGCAGACCAGGACCAGCAGGGCGGAGAAGAATGCCTCAAGCACGGGGGCTCCTCGAACGAGCGGTATGGCGGCAGTACAGGGCCGGGCCCCAGCCTAATGGGTGGGGCCCGGCCCTGCCGGTCCGGGGCGTCCTGACGGGCGTTCTGCGGGGCGGCTCAGCCCAGCAGCTGGTTCTGCAGGATGACCGTCTGGTGGAACGGGACACGGGGCGTGCCGCCGTCGCCCTTGCGGGACTGGACGACCAGCGCGACCGTGTCGCCCGCGATCACGTAACCCGCCCGCACCTGCGCGGCACCGAACGGCTTCGGCTCGCTGAAGACGTACGACGCGGTGTCCTCCACCTTGCCGCCGCCCGTCCAGCTCTCGTCGAACTCCAGGTCCCGCGCGCCGAGCAGCAGGTCACCGGCGGATGACGCCCCGCTGTAGCGCTCGTCGCGGAAGGCGTCGGCGTCCTCCGCAGAGTTGAACTGGAGCAGGTAGACCCGGCTCGACGTGCCGTCCGGCATGGTCCAGCCGCGCGCCGCGATGTGCCGCAGGGCCCCCTCGCGCAGGGTGTCGCCGAGGCCCGCGCGCCGGTCCTTCACGTACTCGGACGCGAACTGCTCCGTGCCGACCCAGCCGCCCTTGAGCTTCTTGTCCACCGTGGCCCCGGCCGGTGCGGGGAGCAGCAGCTCGCGCAGGTCGGCGTGGTGGACCTCGGAGAGGTTGCCGGCGTTGAAGGGGCGCGGCTTGCCGGCCGGGAGCGCGGGCAGGGTGAGCCGGGGGTACTCCCAGCGCCCGTCGGCCTCGGTGGCCAGTCCGGGCACGTCCGTACGTTCCATCGAGGTGATCCCGTACGCCGTACCCGCCCCGACCGCCCCGAACACCAGCACGGCGACGGTCCACCGCGCCACGGCCCGCAGCGTGCGGCGCGGCGGCCGGGGCTCCGCCGTGGCGGGGGCCTGGACCGGGGCCGGTGGGATCGAGGGCATGGGCGGGGCGACGGAGGCCGGCGGTGGCACGGGGGCGGGGTGGGCCGCTGCCGCCGCCTCGGGCTCCGGTGCGGCCGTCTGCTCGGTCATATGTACTCCCCCGGGGACGTGATGTGGTTGAGCTGGTCCTTCACCAGCTCGGCGACGGCCGCCTTGTCGAACGGCTTGGTCCCGGACGCCGAGAACGTGACCATCACCTCGCCCTCGTACGCCGTGCAGAACATCCCCTCGATCCGCTGCTTGGTGTTCTCGGGGTCGCGGAAGCACCTGGCGTTCTTCTTGTGGCCGTCGATGGCCGGCCCGTCACGCAGGACGCCGACGCTGTCGAAGAGTCCGGCCCGGAAGGAGTAGAGGTCCTTCAGGGCCTTCCTGTCCTTCATCCGCACCAGCTGGGTGGTGATGACCAGGTCGTTGCCGTTCGAGGCGTACGTGCGGACGGCCAGGCCCTGGATGCGCAGCTTGTCGACCCGCTTCTCGAAGTCGCGCCGGGGCCGGCCGGACAGTCCGCGGCCGCCCTCCTTCATCTCGGCGGCGGCCGCGGGTCCGCTGACCTCCGCGTCGTTGCCGTAAGTCCCGGAGTCCGGGCCGAGCCGGTAGCCGGCCGGGACGGGCAGCAGCAGCTTGCTCAGCTCGGTGGAGGCCCGGCCCCGGGCGACGTCACCGGCCGGGTCCTTGCCCGGCTCGTGCGCGGGCTTCTCCCACAGCCGGGTCGGCACGGTCCGGTCCGCGTCGTCGACGGTGGCCTTCGTGTACGCGGCGGCGCCCGCGACGGCGGCGAGCACCAGCACGACGGGGACGGCCGTGAGCACCACCCGCCGCGCCCGGCCCTTCCGCGCGGGGGCTGCGGCCGGCTCAGGTGCGGCAGCGAGGGCGGCGGCCGGCGCGGGCTCGCTGTCCGCCGGCGGTGCGGGCACGGTCGTGTGGTCGTCGTTCACAGGCGCTCCAGCTGTCGCTCGGCCAGCGTCCGGATGTCCTTCTTGCTGATCGGCGCGGTGTCGTAGACGTGGATGTCGACCATGACGTCGCCCCGCTGGAAGATCGCCCTGGCCCGGTGGACGGGCATGTATCCGGGCTTCCGGTCGGCCGGGTAGACGTAGTACCGGCCGTTCGCGCTGCCCTTGAGCGCGGTGCCGCCGTTGCCCGCGCCGTGGTCGGTCTGGGGCATGTACGAGCGCTGGTCCTCCGCGTGGTCTGCCGCCGCGGCACCCGAGCGGAACTGCACCAGCCGGACGGTGGCCGTGCGGTGCTCGCCCTTCTTCCAGGCCGCGCCCGCGACCCGGCGGATGCCCTGGTCGAGGAGGTCGCCGTACATGTAGTCCTCGTCCTCGAATTCGAGTGCGTAGCCCTCGAGCCCCAGCCACCCGTCCCACCCGAGCGTGGTCAGCAGCTTGTCCTCCTCCCAGCCCTTCGGCCGGGGCGCGACGAGCTTGCGCAGATCGCCGTCCGCGCGGACCCTGCGGTCCTGCGAGGCGGGCAGCGGGTCCGGCGCCTTCCCGGCGGGCAGCGCCTTCGCCGGGTACGCGAGATCCGGCTGCGAGAGCGCGGTGAGCGGTGTCGGCGCGCGTCCGGCCTGGACGCCGTAACCGACCGCGACGCCGCCCGCGATGCCGAGCAGGGCCGCGGCGGCGATGATCAGCGTCGTACGTCCGCGCGGGCGCCGTTCACCGGCGGCGCCGGGCTCCGGTGTGTCCGCGGGCGGCTCGGGCTGCCCGTCGGAAATGCTGTCGTCCATATGCAAAATGGGTCCCCCCACGAGACCTTGAGGCACGGATTCCGTTATCCGCGCACACAACTGACCCACAGGTTGCCAACGGGGTTGTAAGGCCGACGGTTACAGTTCCGTACATGCCGAAGAAGCTCGTGATCAAGGTGACCGCAGGTGCCGACTCCGCCGAGCGCTGCTCGCAGGCGTTCACCGTGGCGGCCGTCGCCGTCGCCAGCGGGGTGGAGGTCTCGCTCTGGCTGACCGGGGAATCCGCGTGGTTCGCCCTGCCGGGGCGCGCCGCCGAGTTCGAGCTGCCGCACTCCGCGCCGCTGCCGGACCTGATCGAGTCGATTCAGGCGGGCGGCCGGATCACGCTGTGCACGCAGTGCGCGGCCCGGCGCGACATCACCGAGGAGGACGTCCTGGAGGGCGTGCGGATCGCCGGTGCGCAGGTCTTCGTCAGCGAGATCATGGCCGACGGCGTGCAGGCGCTCGTCTACTGAGGGGTCCTCCGGGCGCGGCGGCGGCCGACAGCTCTGTGGAGTCCTTTGGGCACGGCGGGCGACAGCTTGTGGAGTCCTTTGGGCGCGGCGGGCGTCAGCTCCGAGGGTCCTCCGGCGCGGCGGCCGTCAGCCGCGTCGTTTCCTGCCGTCCAGCTCGTCCCACCAGGCGTCGGACTCCGGATCGCCGGTGGCACCGTTGGGGCCGGCGGGACCGGTGGGTCCGTCCTTGCCGGGCCGGGTGGCACCGTGGGGACCGGCGGGACCGGTGGGTCCGTCCTTGCCGGGCCGGGTGTCGCCGGGTGGGGGCGGACGGGCGGCGGGCTCGTCCCACCAGCGGTCCTCCGGCCCCTTGCGGTTGCCCACCATCGCCGCGACGGGCGGGATCACCATCGCGACCACGCACATCGCGATGGCGGCCGGCATCGACCAGAGCCTCACGAAGGCCCAGGCCGAGACGAAGAGGACGAGGCACACGCCCATCAGCACGAAGTAGGCGCGCCGGCGTCGGCGATACATGACTCCAGCGTAGGCCGGATTCGCTCGCGCGGCCGGTCCAGCGGAAGCGGAATCCCCCTCCGGGCAGCCCGAAGGGCCGTACCCGCGCCAAGGAAGCGTCCAACCCCCTGGGGTACGGCCCTTCGGCCGGTCGCCGGCCGCGCCGGCGCCACTTGCTAGACGGCGATGGCCACCTCGGCGAGGCCACCCGTCTGCGCCACGACCGTGCGGTCCGCGCTGCCGCCGGGGACGAGGGCGCGCACCGTCCAGGTGCCCTCGGCCGCGTAGAAGCGGAACTGTCCGGTGGCCGAGGTCGGGACCTCGGCGGTGAACTCGCCGGTCGAGTCCAGCAGGCGGACGTAGCCGGTGACGGGCTCGCCGTCGCGGGTCACGCTGCCCTGGATGGTGGTCTCACCGGGCTTGATGGTCGAAGCGTCGGGGCCGCCGGCCTTTGCTCCACACATGGTCTTCTGTCCTTCGGGTCTCGGTCGTGCTGGTCGGGAGTCCGCCCGCTCGCGCGGGCGGCGTGGCGCCGGGCCTTACTTGTTGGCGCCGAGCTCGATCGGCACGCCGACGAGGGAGCCGTACTCGGTCCACGAACCGTCGTAGTTCTTGACGTTCTCCTGGCCGAGGAGCTGGTGCAGCACGAACCAGGTGAGCGCGGAGCGCTCGCCGATGCGGCAGTAGGCGATGGTGTCCTTCGACAGGTCGACCTGCTCGGCCTCGTAGAGGGCGCGCAGCTCGTCGTCCGACTTGAAGGTGCCGTCGTCGTTGGCGTTCTTCGACCACGGGATGTTGCGGGCGCTCGGCACGTGGCCGGGGCGCTGCGACTGCTCCTGCGGGAGGTGGGCCGGGGCGAGCAGCTTGCCGCTGAACTCGTCGGGCGACCGCACGTCGACCAGGTTCTGGTTGCCGATGGCCTTCACGACGTCGTCGCGGTAGGCGCGGATCGACTCGTCCTGCGGCTTGGCCTTGTACTGGGTGGCCGGGCGGGACGGGACCTGGTCGCCGTCGACGAGGTCGCGGGAGTCGAGCTCCCACTTCTTGCGGCCGCCGTCGAGCAGACGCACGTCCTGGTGGCCGTAGAGCTTGAAGTACCAGAACGCGTAGGACGCGAACCAGTTGTTGTTGCCGCCGTAGAGCACGACCGTGGTGTCGTTGGCGATGCCCTTCTTCGACAGCAGCTCCTCGAAGCCGGCCTGGTCGATGAAGTCGCGGCGGACCGGGTCCTGGAGGTCCTTGGTCCAGTCGATCCGGATCGCGTTCTTGATGTGGTTCTTCTCGTACGCGGAGGTGTCCTCGTCGACCTCGACGATGGCGACCTGCGGGTCCTCGATGTGGGCCTCGACCCAGTCGGCGTCTACCAGGACGTCACTGCGGCTCATTGTGTTCTCCTCCGGGGCAGTCTGCGGCGAGATGGTGCGTAATCGTGCGTGATGCGGATGTACGGGGCGCGGGCCGGCCCCGCGAGCACAGGCAACATGCGGGATGGCCCCGACCTGCGGTCGAAGGGCCCGGGAACGCGGGAAACAGGACGTCCCGCTCAGACAGTGCGACAGAGCATGGCGGCGACGCGGCACAGGTCCACTGCCCGCCGCTTCGTGAGATCCGCCTGTCCCCGCTGCGGGAGACCGCCAATAGAGCACTGCATGGGTCCGATCGTAGGGAGGTACGGGCGGACATGTCACCGTTGTGTCGCATGGCGAGACGCGATCGTCCGCCATACGGGATGAGGTGCGGGTGCACGCAGCTCCCGCACCGCTTCCCGGGCTGCGGGGCCGACCGGTCATCTGCGGACCGGACTCGGCCGTCTCACTATGTGGCAGGCGGAGCCGGTGCGCCTGAGGTCTACCCGGCCGCGGGCCGGATCATCCCGCCAGGCGTACGTCGGTGCCGGTCACCGATATCTCCAGGCCGTCGGCGGTCGGCTGGATCTTCTCCAGCTTCAGGCCGTTCGGCAGCCCGCCGACCTCGCGCTCGAAGTCGGTCTTCTCGCGGATCAGCCCCTCCAGGCCCGGGATGCCCTCGCCCGGCACCTTGTCCGCGTGGACGCGGACGGTGTGGCCGCCGACCAGGGTGACGGAGGACAGGACGCTGCGCGAGAGCGTGCGCCCCAGGATGTCGACCGTCCCGGTCACCTTCACCTTGCCCTTGCCGCCGTACTCGACGGCGACGCCGTCGCTGGCCGCCTTCGTCAGGTCCTCGTAGGAGATGACGGCGGTCCCGGTGGCGTGGGCGGCGGTGGCGCCCGAGAAGCCGTCGGTCAGCCGCACCCGGTGCAGTTCGGCGTTCATGGTGGAGATCCGCAGGGTGCGGCCGGCCGCGGTCGTCTCGATCCCGGTGATCTCCACGTCGACCTCGTCGAGCTCCGATCCGGCGAGCTGGGTCAGGAACGGGAAGCCCTTGATGGAGACGTCGGTGGAACCGATCCGCGCCCCGTCCACCTTCACCCGGTCCTCGGCCTGCGACTCGGCGACGTACACCGCCACCCGGTCCACGGCGACGAACACCCCCGCCAGAATCACCAGGACGACGAGTGTCGTTCGCAGTGCGCGCATGCCTGTCCTTCCCCGCCTGCCCGTCCGTACGGACCCCTTGGCGCCCGTGAGCCACCTGCGACCGCACGGCACGTCCCCGCGTGATCGACGTGCGAAAGCCCTCCAACGGTTCCCCGTGGAGGGCTTCGCCATGCAGCCGGCGCGGTACCGATTCCCGCCGTACGGGCCTACGTCAGCACACGGCCGAGCAGGTAGACGGCCGGGGCGGCCGCGGTGAGCGGCAGGGCCACACCCGCCGTCATGTGCACGAAGCGTGACGGGTAGTCATAGCTCGCCACCCGCAGCCCGATCAGCGCGCAGACCCCGGCGACGAGGCCGAGCAGCGCGCCCTTCGCGCCCAGGTCGGTGACGGCACCCGCCGCGGCGCCCGCCCCCGCCGCGACGACCAGCGCCGCCACGACCGAGACCGGCCCCGGCAACGGCAGCGCCCGTACGAGCACGGCGGCGGCCACGGCGACCGCGCCGACCGTCACGGCGTCCGGGACGGCCGCGAGGTGCCCGGCCGCGAGCACCGCGAGCGCGGCGGACGCGACGGTGGCCATCAGCCCCTGCATCCGCTCGTCGGCACCGGCCCGGCTGCGCAGCTGGAGGACGACGGTGAGCAGCACCCAGACGCCGAGCGTGCCGATGATGGCGGCCGGGCCGTTCTCCCGGCCCGCCGCGAGCAGCGCCACATCGGCGACCAGCCCGCCGGCGAACGCGAGCGCGATGCCCTGCCGGGCCGGCCACATCCCATTGAGCCGGAACCAGCCCGCCGCCGTCACCGCCTGGAGCAGCACCAGCGGTACGGCCAGGGCGTACGAGCCGATGGCCGCGCCGAGCGCCAGCAGCAGCCCGAGCACCGCGGTGATCGCGGCCGGCTGGATTCCCGGCGCGATGATCGGGGAACGCCCCTCGGCGCGGGCGCGCTGGGCGTCGGTGATCCGGGCGTTGCCCAGTGTGGTGGGCGCGCTGTAGCCGTCGTCGCCGGGAGCCCCGGCGGGCGCGGGGGCGGGCGTGGCCCGGACCTCCGGGGGCAGCGGGTACGAGCCGGTCCCGGGGGCGGCGGTGTGCTGCGGGTGCACGGGCGCGGGGCCGGCGGGGTCCGCCGGGACCGCCGGCGGGGCGGGCCGGGGCTCGGGCTGGATGGCCGGCTGGTACTGGGTGTCCCAGGTCTGGCCCTGCCAGGTCTGGGTCATGCCCTGGTCCGCCTGCCCGGCCGAGGTGTCCGCGTACCCCTGACCGGCGTACCCCTGACCGGCGTACCCCTGACCGGCGTACCCCTGTCCGCCCTGCGACGGATCGCCGTACGGCTGCTGGCCGTGGGGCTGCTGACCGTACGTCTGCTGCCCGTACGCCTCCTGCGGGTACGGGTGCTGCTGCGGGTCCTGCCCGTAGGCGTACTGCTGCGGGTCCGGGTACTGCGGCTGCGGCTGCGGCTGCTGTTCCGGACCCGGGCCCGGGTAGTACGGGTGCTGCTGATCGCTGTTGCTCATGTTCTGGGGTTCACCCTCCTGCGAACGGCGGGAGCACCTCGACCGTGCCGCCCTCGGCAAGGCGTACGGTCTCATGGCTCCGGGTACCGACGGGGTCGCCGTCGATGAGGAACGAGCACCTGCGCAGTACGCGGCTCAGCTCGCCGGGGTGCTGTGCGCGCACCGCGTCGAGCGCCTCCTTGAGGGTCGCGGCGGCGTACGGCTCCTCCGCGGTGCCGGCCGCGGCCTTGGCGGCTGCCCAGTAGCGGATGGTTCCCGCAGGCATGGCGGCGCTCCTTTCGTTCCGTTCGTTCCGTGCCGGTCGGGGCATCGGCTGCCCATCATGGTTCACCGCCGCACCGCCCAGTCGGCGATGCGGGTGAGCAAGGTCTCGCCCGCCGCGTTCTCCGCGTGCCCCATCCCGCGCTCCAGCCACAGGTCCGCCGCCTCGCCCGCGGCGGCGGCCAGCATGCGCGGGTGGTCGAGCGGGAAGTACGGGTCCCGGTCGCCGTGCACGATCAGCAGGGGCGCCGGGGGGATCAGGGCCGCCGCCGCGACCGGGGAGAGCGGGACCGGGTTCCACTCGTCGTGGTGGATGCGCGTACGGAAGCCGTAGCGCCCGACCAGCCGGCCGGTGGGGCGGGTGACCATCCAGTGCAGGCGGCGCATCGGGGCCGTCCCCCGGTAGTACCAACGCGCCGGAGCGCTCACGGACACCACCGCGTCGGCGTGTGTTCCCGTACGCGCCCCTGTGCGCCCCCCGCGCTCCGCAACGGGCCCGGCGCCCTCGCCGTCCGCCGCCGGGTCCGCGTACAGCGCGCCGTGCCGGAGCACCACCGAGCCGCCCATCGAGAAGCCGACCGTCACCACCCGCCGGTGCCCGAGCGAGCGCGCCCAGGCGACCGCCGCCGCGAGGTCCAGCACCTCTCGGTCGCCGACCGTGGAAAGACCGCCGGACCTGCCGTGGCCCCGGAAGGAGAAGCTGACCACGGCCGCGTACCGGGAGAACGTCCGTACGGCCCGCCGTACCGCGGGGCGGTCGGCCGAACCGGTGAACCCGTGCGCGACGACGATCACCGTGCCCGGGTCCCCGGCCCTCCCGTCCGCGGCGTCATCCGCCGTGCACAGGTCGTACACCGCCTCGATCCCGACCCCGTCGTCCGCCCGCAACGTGGTCCGCAGCGGGCCGCGCGTGATCGAGCGAACAGAGGAATCCGGAATTCTCCCCTCGGACACAGAACTCATGTGGGTTATTCTCCTGTGAAGAGGATCCGGGCAAAGCAGCCCCCGGATCCTTTTGTGCTTTCCGGACGTTGTTACGGCGACGTTTCGACAAGCTCAGCGGAACACCAGCGTACGAAGCAGAGCCGCATACTCCCCCGGGCCCACCCGGGAGTGCCCCTTTCGCAGGGAACTGAGGAGGACCGACGTCATGGGCGAGCCAACCGTGCACGATCACCGACCGACGAACCGGGCAGGTGGGCGGCGATGAGTTCCCTGCTGCTCCTGACGAATGCCCTCCAGCCGTCGACGGAGGTGCTCCCCGCCCTCGGCCTCCTGCTGCACAGCGTGCGGGTGGCCCCCGCCGAGGGGCCCGCCCTCGTGGACACCCCCGGTGCCGACGTCATCCTCGTGGACGGGCGACGGGACCTGCCCCAGGTCCGCTCGCTCTGCCAGCTGCTGCGGTCCACCGGGCCCGGCTGTCCGCTGATCCTCGTCGTCACGGAGGGCGGGCTCGCGGCCGTCACCGCGGACTGGGGCGTCGACGACGTGCTGCTGGACACGGCGGGCCCCGCCGAGGTCGAGGCGCGGCTGCGGCTGGCCACCGGCCGGCAGCAGATCACTTCCGACGACTCCCCGATGGAGATCCGCAACGGTGATCTCTCGGTGGACGAGGCGACATACAGCGCGAAACTCAAGGGCCGGGTCCTGGACCTCACCTTCAAGGAATTCGAACTGCTCAAATACCTGGCGCAGCACCCGGGCCGGGTCTTCACCCGCGCCCAGCTGCTCCAGGAGGTCTGGGGCTACGACTACTTCGGCGGTACGCGCACGGTCGACGTCCACGTACGGCGGCTGCGCGCCAAGCTCGGCCCCGAGCACGAGTCGCTGATCGGCACCGTCCGCAACGTGGGCTACCGCTTCGTCGCCCCCGAGAAGGTGGAGCGGGCGGCCGAGGAGGCCAAGGCGGCCGCGCGTACCCTCACCCGTTCGGAGCAGCCGGGCGTTGCCGAGGTCACGGAAGAAGCCCCGGTCCGGCCTGCCAAGAGGTAGGTCCATCCGCGTAGACTGCCGCGCGTGGCCAAGGTGACGCGGGACGATGTGGCGAGACTGGCGGGTACGTCGACCGCGGTGGTCAGTTACGTCATCAACAACGGACCCCGGCCGGTCGCCCCGGCCACGCGCGAGCGGGTGCTCGCCGCGATCAAGGAGCTGGGTTACCGGCCCGACCGGGTCGCCCAGGCGATGGCCTCGCGGCGGACCGACCTCATAGGAATGATCGTGCCGGACGCCCGGCAGCCGTTCTTCGCGGAGATGACGCACGCGGTCGAACAGGCCGCCGCCGAGCGCGGGAAAATGGTGCTCGTCGGCAACTCCGACTACCGCGACGAGCGCGAGGTCCACTACCTGCGGGCCTTCCTCGGCATGCGGGTCTCCGGCCTGATCCTGGTCAGCCAGGGTCACAGCGAGCGCGCGGCGGCCGAGATCGAGGCGTGGGACGCCCGGGTCGTGCTGCTGCACGAGCGGCCCGAGGCGATCGACGACGTCGCGGTGGTCACGGACGACGTCGGGGGCGCCCAGCTCGCCACCCGCCACCTCCTTGAGCACGGCAACGCGTACGTGGCGTGCCTCGGCGGCATGGAGTCCACCCCGGCGGTCGGCGACCCGGTCGCCGACCACATCGAGGGCTGGCGCCGGGCCATGCACGAGTCGGGCCGCTCCACGGAGGGCCGGCTCTTCCAGGCCCCGTACAACCGCTACGACGCCTACCGGGTGGCGCTGGACCTGCTCGCGGGCCCGGACCGGCCCCCGGCCATCTTCTGCGCCACGGACGACCAGGCCATCGGCGTGCTGCGGGCGGCGCGCGAGCTGCGCATCGACGTGCCGGGCGAGCTGGCGGTCGCGGGCTTCGACGACGTGAAGGAAGCCGGTCTGACCGATCCGCCGCTGACGACGGTCTTCTCGGACCGCCCGGCGATGGCGCGGGCGGCCGTGGACCTGGTGCTCGACGACTCGTTGCGGGTGTCGGGGTCGCGGCGGGAACGGCTGAAGCAGTTCCCCTCCGCGCTGGTGGTCCGCCGCTCGTGCGGCTGCGGGGAGCCCCCGGCGGCGGGCCGGGCGCAGTCCTGACGCTCGCACGGGCGTGCGCCGGGCGGCCTTTATATCGGGCATACGCGGTTCTGCCGGGCTTCTCAGGGCGTACTCACGCTCTTCTCATCTTGGCCGGACAGTCTCATAGACATGACAGAGAGCCAGCGCCCGAGCGGCGAGTACCCGATGTACCCCTCGTACGGCAACGGCGACGCGGCCTACCCGCCGCCGCCGTCATACCAGCCCGTCCAGCCGGTCCCCATGGGCCCCGGAACCACGGTGTGGCCCGCCCCCGCCCCGGCCGACGGGCACGCGGGCGGCGGTGACCAGGGCGGCGGCCCGTACGGTCACGGCCTGCCGCAGTCCCCCGCCGAGCCGCCCGCCGCCCGGCGCCGGGTCCGCAAGCCGGTGGCGCTCCTCGCGGCGGTGGCCATCGCGGCGGCGATCGTGGGCGGCGGCACCGCGACGGTGATCGGCAAGCTCACCGGCGACACCGCCGCCACCGCAGCCGGCGGCGGCGTCATCCCCGGCACCACCGTCTCGCAGAGCAGCAAGGGCACGGTGGCCGGTGTGGCCGCGGCCCTCTCGCCGACGATCGTGGAGATCGGCGCGACCTCGACGGCCGGCCAGTCGACCGGTTCGGGCGTCGTCATCACCTCCGACGGCGAGATCGTCACCAACAACCACGTCGTCGCGGGCGCCACGGCCATCAAGGTCACGCTGAGCACCGGCAAGACGTACACCGCCGACGTCGTCGGCACCGACGCCGACAAGGACCTCGCCCTCATCAAGCTCCAGGGCGCGAGCGGGCTGAAGACCGCCACGCTCGGCGACTCCTCCCAGGTCGCCGTAGGCGACGAGGTCGTCGCGATCGGCTCGCCCGAGGGCCTGACCGGCACGGTCACCAGCGGCATCGTCTCCGCACTCGACCGCGACGTCACGGTCGCCAAGGACGGCGACAGCGGCCAGGACCAGAGCCAGCAGCAGGGTGGCGGCCGGCAGTGGCCGTTCGAGTTCGGCGGGCAGCAGTTCAACGGCGACACCGGCGAGTCCACCACCACCTACAAGGCCATCCAGACCGACGCCTCGCTCAACCCGGGCAACTCCGGCGGTGCGCTGATCAACATGAACGGCGAGATCATCGGCATCAACTCGGCGATGTACTCGGCGAGCTCCGCCAGCGGTTCCAGCGGCTCCAGCGGCTCCAGCGCGGGCAGCGTCGGCCTCGGCTTCGCGATCCCGGTGAACACCCTCAAGGCCGACCTCGACGCCCTGCGGGCCGGCAACGGCTCCTGACCTCTCCGGCACCGGCGGCCGTGCGAGGCTGAGAAGCTGGTGCACGCGCCCTGCCCGTACCGAACGAGAAGAGGACGAAGCAGCGATGAGCCCCGCCGAAGACGATCCGCAGCGCATCCTGATCGTCGACGACGAGCCCGCCGTGCGCGAGGCCCTGCAACGCAGCCTCGCCTTCGAGGGATACGGCACCGAGGTCGCCGTCGACGGCCTCGACGCCCTCACCAAGGCGGAGTCGTACGCCCCCGACCTCATCGTCCTCGACATCCAGATGCCGCGCATGGACGGCCTGACCGCCGCCCGCCGCATCCGCTCCACGGGCACCACCACGCCCATCCTGATGCTCACGGCCCGGGACACCGTCGGCGACCGCGTCACCGGACTCGACGCGGGCGCCGACGACTACCTGGTCAAGCCCTTCGAACTGGACGAGCTCTTCGCCCGCATCCGGGCCCTGCTGCGCCGCAGCTCCTACGCGGCGGCCGCGGGCGGCCCCGTCCCCGACGACAACGTGCTGTCCTTCGCCGACCTCCGCATGGACCTCGCCACCCGCGAGGTCACCCGCGGCAACCGGCGCGTGGAGCTGACCCGTACCGAATTCACCCTCCTGGAGATGTTCCTCGCGCACCCGCGCCAGGTGCTGACCCGGGAACAGATCCTCAAGGCGGTGTGGGGCTTCGACTTCGAGCCGAGCTCCAACTCCCTGGACGTCTACGTGATGTACCTGCGCCGCAAGACGGAGGCCGGCGGCGAACCGCGCCTGGTCCACACCGTCCGGGGCGTGGGCTACGCGCTGCGCTCCGGCGGGGGCGAGGGGTGACGGGGCCCCTGCACCGCTTCCGCGCCCTGCCCCTGCGCTCCCGCCTGGCGCTGCTGGTCGCGGTGGCGGTGGCGGTGGCGGTGGCGGCGGTGGCGGTGGCCTGCTGGTTCGTGACGCGGGCGCAGCTGGAGGAGCAGCGGGACGCGACGTTGCGCGGCACGACGGTCGACAACACCTACCTGAGCAACCTGTACCAGTACTGCACCCGCACCAGCGAGCTTCCGCCCTCGCCCTACACCGGCCTCACCGTCCAGCTCATCGACGCCCAGGGGACCGCTTGCACCGCCCCCGACTCGCCCGAGTTGCCGGTGACCGCGGCCGACCTCGCGGTGGTCGGAAGCAAGCGGCCCGGCCCACTGCACACGGAGACCGACGCCGACGGTGCCAAGATGCGCGTCTTCACCTACCCGGTGACGGTGACGGCATCACGCGGAGGGCCGACCCAGCCGCGTATCGACCTCGGAGTCTCCATCGCCCGCCCCCTGAGCGAGATCGACGAACCCCTCTCCACCCTCGCCTGGGTCCTCCTCATCGTCTCCGGCATCGGCGTGGTCGGCGCGGGCGCCGCCGGGCTCTGGGTCGCCCGTTCCGGTCTGCGCCCCGTCGACGAGCTCACCGAGGCCGTCGAGCACGTGGCCCGTACCGAGGACCTGACCGTCCGCATCCCCGTCGAGGGCGAGGACGAGATCGCGCGGCTGTCCCGCTCGTTCAACTCGATGACCGCCTCGCTCGCCACCTCCCGCGACCGCCAGGCCCAGCTGATCGCGGACGCCGGCCACGAGCTGCGCACCCCGCTCACCTCCCTGCGCACCAACGTCGAACTGCTCGCCCGCAGCGACGAGACCGGCCGGGCGATCCCGCCGGACGACCGCAGGGCGCTGATGACCTCGGTCAAGGCGCAGATGACCGAGCTGGCCTCGCTCATCGGCGACCTCCAGGAACTGGCCCGCCCGGACGCTGCCCAGCCGGGCCCGCTCCAGGTGGTGGCCCTGCACGACATCACCCGCACCGCCCTGCGACGGGCCCGGCTGCGCGGCCCCGAGCTGACGATCACGGCGGAACTGGCCCCCTGGTACGTACGGGCCGAACCGGCCGCGCTGGAGCGGGCGGTCGTCAACGTCCTGGACAACGCGGTGAAGTTCAGCCCGCCCGGCTCCACGATCGACGTGGTGCTGCACCGGGGCCGGCTGACGGTACGGGACCACGGGCCCGGCATCCCCGCCGACGAACTCCCCCACGTCTTCGAACGCTTCTGGCGCTCCCCGTCCGCCCGCCAGCTCCCGGGCTCCGGCCTGGGCCTGTCGATCGTGGCGCGCACCGTCCAGCAGTCGGGCGGCGAGATCGCCCTGAGCCCGGCCCCGGGCGGCGGCACGGAGGCGTCCATCACCCTGCCGGGCGCCCCGACGCCGCCGCCGGACGGGGTGCGGGGGTAGGCGAGCCGGCGCGGGAGGCCCCGAGCAGGGCGCACAAAAAAAGGGGGAGGGGCTGTGGACCGGTTGGCCGGTCCGCAGCCCCTCCCCCTCTTCCCGGTGCTACTGAATGACCGTGATCCGGTCTGCCGCCGGCGGGGCCAGCGGGGCCGAGGCCGTGGAGTGCGCGGCCAGGTAGGCGTTGAACAGGTCCAGGTCGGAGGCGCCGACGAGCTTGTCGGTGCCCTCGCCGAGCGCCGCGAAGCCGTCACCGCCGCCTGCCAGGAACTCGTTCATCGCGACGCGGTACGTCTTGCCCGGGTCGATCGCCTCGCCGTTCAGCCGGATCGTGTCCGTGACCACACGGTCCGCGCCCGACTTCGTCATGTCCAGCGTGTAGGTGAGGCCATCGGAGACCTGGAGGATCTTCGGGCTGGCCTCGTTCGGGCCGCTGACCTGCTGCTGCAGCGCGCTGACGAGCTGCGCGCCGGTCAGGTCCACGACGTTCATCATGTTGGTGAAGGGCTGCACGGTGAACGACTCCCCGTACGTGACGACTCCGTCGCCCTCACTGCCCGACGCCTTGTACACCAGGTCGGCGCGGATGCCGCCCGGGTTCATGAAGGCGACGACCGCCCCGCCCTTGTCCGCCGGGGCCAGGCCCTCCAGCTGCGCGTCCGCGATCAGGTCGCCGAGCGGCTTCTCCGGGGCCGTGGAACCGCGGCCGTTGATGTCGGCGGAGATGTAGCCCTGCGGCCGGTTCGAGATCGGCGCCGCGAGCGTGTTCCAGCGGGCGATCAGGTCCGTCATGTCCTTGGCCGGCTTCTGGTCGCGGCTGACGATGTGGTTCGCCGAGACCGGGTTCGACGGGGCGGGGCTGTGGTGCTTGGTGCCCTTCTTGCCGGAGCCCTTCACCGCCGTGCGCACGATGTCGTTGGTACGGCGGTCGTACGTCAGCGTGGTGTCGGTGTACAGCTTGCCGAACGAGGCGGCCGACGTGACCAGGCGCGGGTTGCCCGCCGGGTCCGGGATCGTGCACACGTACGCCTGGTGGGTGTGGCCCGTCACCAGCGCGTCCACCTTCGGCGTGATGCCCTTGGCGATGTCCGTGATCGGCCCGGAGACGCCGTCCCCGGCGCCCGGGCTGTCGCAGTCGTAGTTGTACGACGCGGAGGCGGGCGCGCCGCCCTCGTGGATCAGCGCGACGATCGACTTGACGCCCTGCCGGTCCAGCTCCTTGGCGTACTTGTTGATCGTCTCGACCTCGTCGTGGAACTTCAGGCCCTTGACGCCGTTGGCCGTCACGATGTCCGGCGTGCCCTCCAGGGTCACCCCGATGAAGCCGATCTTGACGCCGTTCTTCTTCCACACGGTGTACGGGCGGAGGATCGGCTTGCCGGTCTTCTCGCTCGTCACATTGGCGGCCAGGTACGGGAAGTCGGCCCCCTTGAACTTCTTGCCCTTCTCGTAGCAGCCCTCGACCGGGTGGCAGCCGCCGTTCTGGAGGCGGGCCAGCTCGGTGGCGCCCTCGTCGAACTCGTGGTTGCCGACGCTCGTCACATCGAGGTCGATCTTGTTGAGCGCCTCGATGGTCGGCTCGTCGTGGAAGAGCCCCGACAGCAGCGGGCTCGCCCCGACCATGTCGCCGCCGGCCGCGGTGATGGAGTACGGGTGGCCCTTGCGGGCGGCGCGCAGCGAGGCGGCGAGGTACTCCACGCCACCGGCCGGAACGTCCTTCCTCGTACCGTCGGCCTGCACCTCGTTGACCATGCCGGCGGAACCGGCCGGCGGCTCCAGGTTGCCGTGCAGGTCGTTGAAGGACAGCAGCTGTACGTCGACGGTCCGGGCCGGCGTCTGGTGCCCGTGCCCCTTGCCGTGCCCGTGCCCGTGGCCGCGCTCGTGGGCGCCGGCCGGCATGGCGGCGACGAGTGCGCCCACGGTGACCAGGCCGGCCGCGGCGGCGAGCACCCGCCGGGACGCGCGGTTCTTCTGCGGTGTCGCTGACATCGGTCCCCTTGTGAGTTCAGCGGGAGGAGTTCGAGGCGCAGCCTAGGGTCAACGCGCGTAGCGCGACAGATGTTCGTGGTTACGAACTGGTTGCCGCCCGATCGGAACGGGGCCATTCGCCCATATGGGTGCGCGGGCGTGCGCCTCCACCCGGTGGGCGGGGCGGGGGCCCTGCGGGCAGACTCCCGGAACCCCGCGCCCCGGGACGGGGCAACCTGTGGGGGCGGGCGCCCCGCTCAAGCCTGTCCGGCGATTGAGGACGGAACCCTCCGGTCGGACCGGGGCGGCCGGCACCCACACCCCCGGGGCGGAGGCCCTTACGCTCGTACACATGACGACTGACGTACCGCTCCCCGCCCCCGGCCGCGAGATCCAGACGCTCGACACCCTCTCCCCCGACCAGTCCGCAGCCGTCCTGGACCTGCTCGCCGAGGCGGCCCGGTCCGACGGCAGGCAGGCCGTGTCCGAGCAGGGCCGGCTACAGCTGCGGGGCGGCCACCGGGACGGCGTACGGCACTTCCTGCTGAGCGCGGGAGGCGTACTGGCCGGGTACGCGCAGCTGGAGGACACCGACCCCGTCGAGGCGCCCGCCGCCGAGCTGGTCGTCCACCCCTCGCACCGGGGGCACGGGCACGGGCGGGCGCTCGGGGCGGCCCTGCTCGCCGCCACCGGCAAGCGGCTGCGGGTGTGGGCGCACGGCGCGAAGGCGTCGGCGCGCCACCTCGCCCAGGTCCTCGGCCTCTCCCTGTTCCGGGAACTGCGCCAGCTGCGCCGACCGTTGAGCCCGCTGAACCTCGCCGAACCGGTCCTGCCCCCGGGCGTCACCGTCCGCACCTTCGTCCCTGGCGAGGACGACGCCGCCTGGCTCGCCGTGAACAGCGCGGCGTTCGCCCACCACCCCGAGCAGGGCTCGCTGACCCAGCGCGACCTGGACGACCGCAAGTCCGAGCCCTGGTTCGACCCGGAGGGCTTCTTCCTGGCCGAGCGCGAGGACGGCGCCGGGGGCAGCGAGCTGATCGGCTTCCACTGGACGAAGGTGCACGCCGAGGACCGGCTCGGCGAGGTGTACGTGGTCGGCATCCGGCCCGACGCCCAGGGCGGCGGCCTCGGCAAGGCGCTCACCGCGATCGGGCTGCGCCACCTGGCCGCCGAGGGACTGCCGACCGCGATGCTCTACGTGGACGCGGACAACCCGGCGGCCCTCGCGGTGTACGAGCGGATGGGGTTCGTCACCCACGAGGTCGACCTGATGTACCGCACGGAGTCCTGAAGGCTCACAACTCCCCCGGGGGCGGCGCCGCTTGACGCCGCCCCTTCCTTGCGGCACCCTTTCACTACTCAATTAGTGAAAGGGTGAAGATGGCAGAGTCCGCAGCAGTCGAGTTCCGCATCGACCGGCGCAGCGGCGTCGCCACGTACCTCCAGATCGTCCAGCAGACCAAGCAGGCCCTGCGCCTGGGACTGCTGGAGCCGGGTGACCGGCTGCCCACCGCACGGGAGGTGGTCGAGGCCACCGCCATCAACCCGAACACCGTGCTCAAGGCGTACCGGGAGCTGGAGCGCGAAGGGCTCGTCGAGGCCCGGCGCGGCCTCGGCACCTTCGTCACCCGGTCGCTCGGCAGCGCGGCGGCTGCCGACGACGCACCGCTGCGCGCCGAACTCGCCGCCTGGGCGCGCCGGGCACGGGACGCCGGTCTCGACCGGGACGACGTGAGCGCGCTCTTCACCGCCGTACTGGACAGCACATTCGAGGGGGACCAGGACCGATGACAGGTACAGCGCTGGAGGCCGACGGCCTCGGCATGAAGTACCGGAACAGGGGAGGCGGCTGGGCGCTGCGCGACTGCTCGTTCCGGCTGCCCGCCGGCTCCGTCTGCGCGCTCGTCGGCCCCAACGGGGCCGGGAAGTCCACCCTGCTCACCCTCGCCGCGGGCTTCCTGCGGCCGGCCGAGGGGACGATACGGGTACTGGGCTCGACGCCCGGCGAGGCCCGGACCCGGATGGGCTACGTGGCCCAGGACAAGCCGCTCTACCCGCAGTTGACGGTCGCCGAGACGCTGTGGGCGGGCGCCGAGCTGAACCCCGCGACCTGGGACCAGGACACCGCGGAGCGCGTCGCCGAGCCACTCCCGGCAGGCGCGAAGGTCCGCGCGCTGTCCGGCGGGCAGCGCACCCGGCTCGCCCTGGCCCTGGCGCTGGGCAAGCGGCCCGAGATCCTGCTGCTGGACGAGCCGATGGCCGACCTCGACCCGCTCGCCCGCCACCAGCTGATGGGGGTCCTGATGGCCGAGGCCGCCGAACACCGCACCACCATCGTGATGTCCTCGCACATCCTCAGCGAGCTGGAGGGCGCCTGCGACTACCTGCTCCTCGTCGACGGCGGCCGCGTCCGCCTCGGCGGCGAGACGGACGACCTGCTCGCCGCGCACGCCCTGCTCACCGGCCCCGTACGGGACCTCGCCCCGCACACGGTGGTCGAGTCCCGCACCACGGGGCGCGCGCTGACCGCGCTGGTCCGCCCGGAGGGCCCGGTGGATGCCGCCTGGGACAGGGCCGAGCCCTCCCTGGAGGAGCTGCTGCTGGCCCACCTGCGCTCCCCCGAGGCCCCCGCGCTGCTCACCCCGAGCGCGACGGCCCGTCAGGCGGTGGCCGCATGAGCGCCATCCAACTGCGCGGCCCGGCGCGTCTCGTCGTACGGCAGCAGCGCGGCGCCCTGTGGGCGGCCTGCGCGCTGCTGGTCCTGGGCACCGCCTTCGTGGTCGCGCTCCGGATCTGGGTCGCCTCCGCGCACGAGAACTGCGCCGACGGCGACACCACGCGCTGCGGCGACGGCACCTACCTGCCCACCTACGCCCGCAGCGCGTCCCAGACCTACCTGTCGGACGGGGGCACCGCCCTCCTGGTCCTCTCCGTGCTCATCGGGGTCTTCGTCGCGGGCCCGCTGATCGCCCGCGAACTGGAGAGCGGCACGTTCCGCTTCGCCTGGGCCCAGTCGGTCCCGCCCGCCCGCTGGCTCGCGGCCCGGCTCGCGGTGCCCGCGGTCCTGGCGACCGCCGGCACGACCGTGCTGCTGCTCGTCTACCGCTGGGGCCGGTCGGGCGTCCGGCGTGGCTCGTCCTACGAGCTGCACTGGTCCCAGAGCGGGATCTTTCCCGCCCTCGGCCCGGTCGCCGTCGCCTACGCCCTGTTCGCCGTGGCCGTCGGCGCCCTGTGCGCCGTGCTCGTACGCCGCACCCTGCCGGCCATGGGCCTCACCGCCGTGGTCCTGGGCGTGGTCATGTACGGCTTCGGCAGGCGCCGCTACGAGCTGTGGCCCACGGTCCGCGGCCTCGGCGGAAAGGGCTGGGACGACAATTCCTGGCCCATCGAATCGGGCATGCTCACCTCGTCCGGCAAGGAGCTCTACTGGAAGGACTGCTACGCGCGGAACACCCTGAGCCCGGACTGCCTGAGGGACCAGGGCGGGGTCACCGACTTCGTCGACCACCACCCCATCTCCCACTTCTGGCCGCTCCAGCTCGTCGAGACCGGCATCCTGCTCGTCCTCGCGGCCGCCGCCACCGCACTCGCCTTCCGGGTGCTGCGCCGCCGCCACGCCTGAGGCGCCCGGCAGCCGTGTCCGGGGCCGGGAACGGCACCCGGACACGGCCACACCGCTTCCTGCACGTCATGTCGTCGTTACCGGGCATTCAGCCGCCCTTGCGACCCTCTCAGGATGCAGCCAGCTGTGCCGACCCCCCGCAACGGGCGAAATCCCGGCGGAATGCGCCCCGACCGCGCCGCCTTCGCGATCTCGTCCTCCTCCGACGCGCCCCTGGAGCCCTCCGCGCGGAACAATGGGCTCATGAGCCAGCAGCCCAGCTCCGAGGTCCCGGTCCAGCCCGCCGCCCAACCCTCAGTCGGCTCCCTCGCCGCACACCGGCCGCATGCCGTCGCCTCACCCTCGTCCAGAGGGGCCGGTCTGTCCACCGCGGCGGACCTCGATCCCGACATCGACGCGGACGCCGACGCGTACGAGCCCGATGTGGACGGGGACGAGCTGCCGCAGGGCCGGTTCCTGGACCGGGAACGCAGTTGGCTCGCGTTCAACGAACGCGTTCTGGAACTCGCCGAGGACCCGGCCACCCCCCTCCTCGAACGGGCTAATTTCCTCGCCATCTTCGCGTCGAACCTGGACGAGTTCTTCATGGTCCGGGTGGCGGGCCTCAAGCGCCGCATCGCGACCGGGGTCGCCACCCGGTCCGCTTCCGGCCTCCAGCCCCGCGAGGTCCTGGACCTGATCTGGACCCGCTCGCGCGAACTCATGGCCCGGCACGCCGCCTGCTACCAGCAGGACGTCGCCCCCGCCCTGTCCGACGAGGGCATCCAGCTGATCCGCTGGCCGGAGCTGACCGAGAAGGAGCAGGCCCGCCTGTTCACCTTCTTCCGCCAGCGCGTCTTCCCCGTCCTCACCCCCCTCGCCGTGGACCCGGCGCACCCCTTCCCGTACATCTCCGGCCTCTCGCTCAACCTCGCCGTCGTCGTACGCAACCCGGTCAGCGGCCACCGCCACTTCGCCCGGGTCAAGGTGCCGCCGCTGCTGACCCGGTTCCTGGAGGCGTCGCCGCAGCGCTACGTACCCATAGAGGACGTCATCGCGGCCCACCTGGAGGAGCTGTTCCCGGGCATGGAGGTGCTGGCGCACCACATGTTCCGGGTCACCAGGAACGAGGACCTGGAGGTCGAGGAGGACGACGCGGAGAACCTCCTCAAGGCCCTGGAGAAGGAGCTCATGCGGCGCCGCTTCGGCCCGCCGGTCCGCCTGGAGGTCGAGGAGTCCATCGACCCGTACGTGCTGGACCTGCTGGTCCGCGAGCTGAAGGTGTCCGACGCCGAGGTCTACCCGCTGCCCGGACCGCTCGACCTGACCGGCCTGTTCGGCATAGCGTCGCTGGACCGGCCCGAGCTGAAGTTCCCCAACTTCATCGCCGGCACCCACCGCGACCTCGCGGAGGTGGAATCCGCCTCCGCGCCGGACATCTTCGCCGCGCTGCGCGAGCGGGACGTGCTGCTGCACCACCCGTACGACTCCTTCTCCACCTCCGTCCAGGCATTCCTGGAGCAGGCGGCGGGCGACCCGGACGTCCTCGCGATCAAGCAGACCCTGTACCGGACCTCGGGCGACTCGCCGATAGTGGACGCCCTCATCGACGCCGCCGAGTCCGGCAAGCAGGTCCTCGTCCTCGTCGAGATCAAAGCCCGCTTCGACGAGCAGGCCAACATCAAGTGGGCGCGCAAACTGGAGGAGGCGGGCTGCCACGTCGTCTACGGGCTCGTCGGCCTCAAGACGCACTGCAAGCTCTCCCTCGTCGTCCGCCAGGAGGGCGACACGCTGCGCCGCTACTCGCACGTCGGCACCGGCAACTACCACCCCAAGACGGCCCGGCTGTACGAGGACCTCGGCCTGCTCACCGCCGATCCGCAGGTCGGCGCGGACCTCTCCGACCTCTTCAACCGGCTCTCCGGCTACTCCCGCCGCGAGACCTACCGCCGTCTCCTCGTCGCCCCCAAGTCGCTGCGCGACGGCCTGGTCGCCCGGATCGCCAAGGAGGTGACGCACCATCGGGCCGGCCGCCCCGCCTACGTACGGATCAAGGTCAACTCCATGGTCGACGAGGCGGTCATCGACGCCTGCTACCGGGCCGCGCAGGCCGGCGTACCGGTCGACATCTGGGTGCGCGGCATCTGTGCGATCCGCCCCGGCGTCACCGGTCTCTCCGAGAACATCCGGGTCCGCTCGGTCCTCGGCCGCTTCCTCGAACACTCCCGGGTCTTCGCGTTCGGCAACGGCGGCGAGCCCGAAGTCTGGTTCGGCAGCGCCGACATGATGCACCGCAACCTCGACCGCCGCATCGAGGCCCTGGTCCGGGTCACCGACCCCGCCCACCGGGCCGCGCTCAGCCGCCTCCTGGAGACCGGCATGGCCGACACCACCTCCTCCTGGCACCTGGGCCCCGACGGGAACTGGACCCGGCACTCCGTGGACGCGGACGGCCGGCCCCTGCGGCACGTACAGGAAATGCTCATTGACGCCCGGAGGCGCCGGCGTGCGACGCCCTGACCACCAGACCCAGGCCGGCCCGACCGGCGCGGCCGGTACCACCGGCGTGAGCGCCGGGGCGGTGCTCGGCCCGTATCTGCGCACCCAGGCCGCGGACTTCCTGCGCAGCCTGCGCCTGCACCGCGAGAACACCTCCCCCACCGACGCCGGTTCCCGCGCCGCCGAGCAGGCCGCTGCTGCCCTGCGCCGCTCGTCGCGCCGGATCGGCTCCACCCTGCGCACCTTCCGCACGGCGCTCGACCCGCTCTGGGCCGAGCAGCTGCGTACGGAGCTGGCCTGGCTGTCCGGCACGCTCGCCCGCGAGCACGCCTACGCGGACCGGCTGACCCGGCTCCTCGAAGCGCTGCACGGGCTGTCCGGCGCCCCCGCCCTCCCCGCCGCCCGCACCGCAGGGGAGCCCGCCGACAAGGGCCGCCCCGTACTCGGCGTCGGGGCGGCGCGCGCCGGCGCACTGCTGGAGCGGCAGCTGACCCTGGCCCGGACCCGCGCCCACTCCGCCGCCCTCCAGGCCCTCGGCTCGTCCCGCTTCCACGCGGTGGCCGACGCGGTCGCGCTGCTCGCCTCCGACGTGCCGTTCTCCGCGGCGGCGGCCGGTCCCGCCGGTGAGCTGCTGAGCGGCCCCGCGGACCTGGCGGAGCAGCGGCTGCTCGGCGCGGTGGCGGCGCTGCCCCCGGACGAGTCGGCCGAGCCGTACAACGAGGCGCACGACGCGCCCTGGCACCAGACCCGGCTGCTGCTGCGGCTGCACCGGTACGCCCACGAGGTGGTGCGCGGCGCCCCCGATCCGGTCCTGGCCGCCGCCGGGCACGCGCTCGATCTGCACCGGGACGCGGTGGAGGCGGCCGGTGCGGCGGCCTCGGCCGCCCGTACGCCGAGGATCGCGCCCGCGACCGCGTACGCCCTCGGTGTGCTGCACGCCGACCAGCGCCACGAGGTGGAGGCGGCGCGCGCGGTGTTCCGCGAGAGCTGGCCGTACGCGACGACGGGCGCGGTCCGGTCGTGAACGGCACGGTGCGGGCGGCGGGCTGCGTGCTGTGGCGCCGCACGCCCGCGCCCGCCCGGGGCGTGGAGCTGTGCCTCGTGCACCGGCCGCGTTACGACGACTGGTCCTTCCCCAAGGGCAAGCTGAAGCGCGGCGAGTCCCTGCGGGAGGCGGCGGTCCGCGAGGTCCTGGAGGAGACGGGCCACCACTGTGTGCCGGGTGCCGTGCTGCCCATGGTCCGGTACGTCGCGAACGGCCGCCCGAAGGAGGTCACGTACTGGTCCGCCCAGGCCACGGCGGGCTCCTTCGCCCCGAACAGCGAGGTGGACGGCGTGCTGTGGCTGCCGCCGGACGCCGCCCGTGTACGGCTGTCGCAGGACCGCGACCGCGAGGTGCTGGACGCGGCGTTGAAGACGCTGCCGGAGAACCCCGGCCCGTCCGGCGTTTGAGGACGGAACCGACGCCCGCGACCGGGCCGCCCACGCGTGTGGCCGCCCCACCGCATCCCCGGGCCGCCCATGCGTGCGTGCCGCCCGCCGCGCCCGGAACCCAAGGGCCCGCCACGGTTCACCCCCCGTTCACCCACCCCCGTAAACCACGTCACCTGTTCTGCCTAATTTCAGACCTACCGGGTGCAGCGATCAGCCACTGCACCACCCGCGTCGCACGCCGCCCGCAACAGCAGCCGCGGCGGCTTCTGGAAGGAACACCCGAAAGTGAAGCTTCAGCGCAAGAACCGGCTTCGTGCCACCGCGCTCGGTGCCCTCGCCGTCTCCGGCGCCCTGGTCCTCACGGCGTGCGGTTCGGACGACAACAGCGGCGACACCTCCGCCACCGGCGGCGCCAAGACGAAGGCCGCGTCCAACGTCAAGTGCGACGGCGCCAAGGGCCAGCTGCGCGCCTCCGGCTCCAGCGCGCAGAAGAACGCCATGGACCTCTGGGTCAAGGAGTACATGGCGGCCTGCTCCGGCGTGGAGATCAACTACAACTCCTCCTCGTCCGGCGAGGGCATCGTCGCCTTCAACCAGGGCACCGTCGGCTTCGCCGGCTCCGACTCGGCGCTGAAGCCCGAGGAGGTCGCCGACTCCAAGAAGATCTGCAAGAGCGGCCAGGGCATCAACCTGCCGATGGTCGGCGGGCCGATCGCGGTCGGCTTCCACCTCGAAGGCGTCGACAGCCTGACGCTGGACGCCCCCACCCTCGCCAAGATCTTCGACACGAAGATCAAGAAGTGGAACGACGAGGCGATCGCCAAGCTCAACCCCGACGCCGAGCTCCCGGACAAGGCGATCCAGCCCTTCCACCGCTCCGAGGACTCCGGCACCACGCAGAACCTCGGCAAGTACCTGGGCGCCGCCGCCCCGTCCGACTGGAAGTACGAGGCCGAGAAGAAGTGGCCGGCCCCCGGCGGCCAGGCCGCCTCCGGCTCCTCCGGCGTCGCCACCCAGGTCAAGCAGGTCGACGGCTCGATCGGCTACTTCGAGCTGTCCTACGCCGCCTCGCAGCAGCTCAGCACGGTCGACATCGACACGGGCGGCTCCACCCCGGTCAAGGCGTCCTCCGAGAACGCCTCGAAGGCCATCGCCGCCGCCAAGGTCAAGGGCACCGGCAAGGACCTGGCGCTCGACCTCGACTACACCACCAAGGCCGAGGGCGCCTACCCGCTGGTCCTGGTCACGTACGAGGTCGTCTGCGACACCGGCAACAAGGCCGACACCCTCGGCACGGTCAAGTCCTTCCTGACCTACACCGCCTCCGAGGACGGCCAGAAGCTCCTCACCGAGGCGGGCTACGCCCCGATCCCCGCGGAGATCAACGCCAAGGTCCGCGAGACCGTCGCCGGCCTCTCGTAACGGGAACGGCGCGCACGACACGTACGAAGCAACCGGCGCCCGGTCCGGAACACCCCTCCGGACCGGCCCGCCACGCAAGACCCAGCCCCTCCGGTGCACCGCCGCCAGGGGAGCCCCCGCTCCCCCACACAGACCGGAAAGACCATGGCTTCCACCACACCACAGATACAGACCCCGCCGGCCGGGCGGTCCCGACCCCGGTCCACGGGCCGCGCCGGGGACCGGATCTTCCTCGGTCTCTCGCGCGGCTCCGGCATCCTGCTCCTGGTGATCATGGCGTCGATCGCCGTGTTCCTCAGCTACCGCGCCGCCGTCGCCATCTCCGAGGACGAGGGCGACTTCCTCACCACCCTCGACTGGAACCCGGCCGGTGACCCGCCCGTCTTCGGCATCGCCGTCCTGCTCTTCGGGACCGTCGTCAGCTCGGTCATCGCGATGGTCATCGCGGTCCCGGTCGCCGTCGGCATCGCCCTGTTCATCTCGCACTACGCCCCGCGCAAGCTGGCCGGGGTGATCGCGTACGTCATCGACCTGCTCGCCGCGGTGCCCAGCATCGTCTACGGCATCTGGGGCGCGCTCGTCCTGGTGCCGTACCTGGAGGGGCTGAACCTCTGGCTCGACCGGTTCTTCGGCTGGACCTACGTCTTCGAGAAGACCGAGATCGGGGTCGCCCGCTCGCTGTTCACCGTCGGGATCCTGCTCGCGGTCATGATCCTGCCGATCGTCACCAGCGTCAGCCGCGAGGTCTTCCTCCAGGTCCCGCGGATGAACGAGGAGGCCGCCCTCGCCCTCGGCGCCACGCGCTGGGAGGTCATCCGCCTCTCGGTGCTGCCGTTCGGCCGCTCCGGCGTGATCTCCGCCTCGATGCTGGGCCTGGGCCGCGCGCTCGGCGAGACGATGGCCGTCGCCACGGTCCTGTCGCCGAGCTTCCTCATCTCGCTGCACGTGCTCAACCCGGGCGGCGGGACGTTCGCCCAGAACATCGCCGCGAAGTTCGGCGAGGCCGACGCGTTCGGGCGGGACGCCCTCATCGCCTCCGGCCTGGTCCTCTTCGTCCTCACCCTGCTGGTCAACGGCGCCGCGCGGCTCATCATCGCCCGCCGCAAGGAGTACTCGGGGGCCAACGCATGAGCCACGCCACCACCACCGGCGTCCAGGAACGCCCGACGCCCGCACCGCCCGCACCGACCGGCAGCCTCAGCAGCCGGACCCTGCCCCGCCTCGCACCGCTCGGCTTCGCCGCCGTCGCCATCGCCCTGGGCGTCGGCGCCGGCCTCGCCGCCGGCTGGCAGAGCCGCGTGCAGTGGGGCCTGATCTCCGCGCTGCTCTTCCTGGTGATCTCGTACGTCACCACCAGCGTCGTCGAGAACCAGCGCCAGGCCAGGGACCGCCTCGCCACCAGCCTGGTCTGGGTCTGCTTCCTGCTCGCCGTCGTCCCGCTCGCCTCACTGCTCTGGACCACCGTCAGCCGCGGCTCGGAGCGCCTGGACTTCTACTTCCTGACCCACTCCATGGCCGGCGTCCTCGGCCCCGAGGCCGGCGGCGGTGTCTACCACGCCCTGATCGGCACCCTGGAACAGGTCGGCATCGCCACCCTGATCTCCGCCCCGCTCGGCCTGCTCACCGCGGTCTACCTGGTGGAGTACGGCAAGGGCGCGCTGGCCCGGGCCGTCACCTTCTTCGTGGACGTGATGACCGGCGTCCCGTCCATCGTGGCCGGCCTGTTCATCCTGTCCATCATGCTGATCGCGGGCCTGGAGCCGTCCGGCCTGATGGGCGCGCTCGCCCTGACGATCCTGATGATCCCGGTCGTGGTCCGCTCCACCGAGGAGATGCTCAAGCTCGTACCGAACGAGCTCCGCGAGGCGTCCCTCGCCCTCGGCATCCCGAAGTGGCGCACGATCCTGAAGGTGGTCCTGCCGACCGCGATCGGCGGCATCGCGACGGGCGTCATGCTCGCCGTCGCCCGTATCGCCGGCGAGACCGCGCCGATCATCCTGCTGGTCTTCGGCAGTCAGCTGATCAACACGAACCCCTTCGAAGGCGCCCAGTCGTCCCTGCCGTTCTACATCTACGAGCAGTACAAGATCGGTGAGGCCGCGTCCTACGACCGCGCCTGGGCCGCGGCCCTGGTCCTGATCGCCTTCGTCATGATCCTCAACCTGGTGGCCCGCGGCATCGCCCGCTGGAAGGCCCCGCAGACCGGCCGCTAGGCCCGGCGGAAAGCAGCAGTGATTCAGATGGCCAAGCGCATAGACGTCAGCGGACTGTCGGCCCACTACGGCAGCCACAAGGCGATCGACGACATCTCCATGACCGTGGAGCCCCGCTCGGTGACCGCCTTCATCGGCCCCTCCGGCTGCGGCAAGTCCACCTTCCTGCGCACCCTGAACCGGATGCACGAGGTCACCCCCGGCGGCCGCGTCGAGGGCAAGGTGCTGCTGGACGACGAGAACCTGTACGGGACCGACGTCGACCCGGTCACCGTGCGCCGCACGGTCGGCATGGTCTTCCAGCGCCCGAACCCGTTCCCCACCATGTCGATCTTCGACAACGTCGCGGCGGGCCTGCGGCTCAACGGCTCGCACCGCAAGAGCGCCCTCAACGACATCGTGGAGAAGTCGCTGCGCGGCGCGAACCTGTGGAACGAGGTCAAGGACCGGCTGAACAAGCCCGGCTCCGGCCTCTCCGGCGGTCAGCAGCAGCGCCTGTGCATCGCCCGCGCCATCGCGGTCGAGCCCGACGTCCTGCTGATGGACGAGCCCTGCTCCGCGCTCGACCCGATCTCCACCCTCGCCATCGAGGACCTGGTCGGGGAGCTGAAGGAGCGGTTCACGATCGTCATCGTGACGCACAACATGCAGCAGGCGGCCCGCGTCTCGGACCGGACGGCGTTCTTCAACCTGGCGGCGGTCGGCAAACCCGGCAAGCTCATCGAGATCGACGAGACGGAACGCATCTTCTCCAACCCGTCGGTCCAGGCCACGGAGGACTACATCTCCGGCCGCTTCGGCTGAACCCGGACCAACCCCCCTGGACGGCCTTGAGGTGCTGCATGGCGGTGCCACCACAAGGCGAAAGGGTCCGCCCCGCACTCCGTGAGGAGCGCGGGGCGGACCCACGAACCAAGCCGGTCCGGCGATTGAGGACGAAGCGCCCGCCGGGTGCGCCCCGGCGTCATGTGCCCGGCTAGCCGAACATCAGGTAGACGATCCCGTAGCTCGCGGCGGCGACCAGCGCCGCCGCCGGCATCGTGATGAACCACCCGAGGATGATGTTCTTCGCGACGCCCCAGCGCACCGCGTTCACCCGCTTCGTGGCGCCCACACCCATGATCGCCGAGGTGATCACATGCGTGGTCGAGATCGGCGCGTGGAACAGGAACGCCGAGCCGAACATGATCGACGCGCCCGTCGTCTCGGCGGCGAAGCCCTGCGGCGGGTCCAGCTCGATGATCTTCCGGCCGAGCGTACGCATGATGCGCCAGCCGCCCGCGTACGTGCCCAGCGACAGCATCAGCGCGCAGACCAGCTTCACCCAGACCGGGATCGGGTCGCTCGGGGACTCCACATCGGCGATGACCAGGGCCATCACCACGATGCCCATCGTCTTCTGAGCGTCCTGGAGACCGTGCCCGAGCGCCATGCCTGCGGCCGAGACCGTCTGCGCGATGCGGAAGCCGCGTTTGGCCTTGTGCGGGTTGGACTTCCGGAACATCCACATGATGGCGACCATCACCAGATAACCGACCACCAGGCCGATCACCGGCGAGATGAACATCGGGATGACGACCTTGTCGAGCACCCCGTCCCAGTGCACCAGCGTCCCGCCGGCCAGCGCCGCGCCGACCATGCCGCCGAACAGGGCGTGCGAGGACGACGAGGGCAGCCCGAAGTACCAGGTGACGAGGTTCCAGATGACCGCGCCGACGAGCGCGGCGAAGAGGATGCCCATCCCCTTGTGGCCCTCGGGCGTCGCGATCAGGCCCTCGCTGACGGTCTTGGCGACCCCGCTGCCCAGGAACGCGCCGGCGAGGTTCATCACCGCCGCCATCGCCAGGGCCGCACGCGGGGTCAGCGCCCGGGTGGAGACCGACGTCGCGATGGCGTTCGCCGAGTCGTGGAAGCCGTTGGTGTACGTGAAGCCGAGCGCGACACCGATGGTCACGATCAGTACGAAGGTGTCCACGTGGTTCAGGACTCCTTGACCGCGATGGTCTCCACCGTGTTCGCGACGTGCTCGAACGCGTCGGCAGCCTCTTCCAGCACATCCACGATCTGCTTCAGCTTCAGCACCTCTATGGCGTCGTACTTGCCGTTGAAGAGGTGGGCGAGCAGCTTGCGGTGGATCTGGTCGGCCTGGTTCTCCAGACGGTTGACCTCGATCCAGTACTCGGTGAGGTTGTCCATGGTGCGCAGACCCGGCATGGCCTCGGCGGTGAGTTCGGCCGCCCGCGCCAGCACCTCGATCTGCTGCTCCACACCCTTGGGAAGCTCCTCGATCTGGTACAGCACGACCAGGTCGACGGCCTCCTCCATGAAGTCCATGATGTCGTCCAGCTGCGAGGCGAGGTTGTAAATGTCCTCGCGGTCGAACGGCGTAATGAAGGAGGAGTTCAGCTGGTGGAAGATCGCGTGGGTCGCATCGTCCCCCGCGTGCTCCGCTGCCCGCATACGCTCCGCGATCTCGACTCGGGAGGCAGAATCCGCCCCGAGCAGTTCCATCAGGAGTTTCGAGCCCGTGACGATGTTGTCCGCGGATGCGGAGAACATGTCGTAGAAGCTCGTCTCCCTGGGGGTCAGACGAAAGCGCACGTGGGGTCCTCGGGGTGCTTTGGATTCGGTCAGGCTGATGCTAGGCGCATCATCCGGCCACGGCTAACCGGCATTCTTCAGTGTCGCGCATCAGGCACAGTGATCAGCACGGGGCCCCGGTCACGTTTCAGCTGAATTCGTTAGGATATACCCACCAGGGGTATATAAACGGCAGGGTAAAGGGAAAACGGGAGGCAGCAATGACGACCACCGAGGCCACGGGGACACACCCCTCACCGGACGCGGCGTCCGGCACCGACCCGGCGGAGACCACGGCCCCCGCGGAAGCGATCGTGACCGACCACGACCGGGGAATACACGGGTACCACCACCAGAAGGCCGAGCACCTCAAACGCCTGCGCCGCATCGAGGGCCAGATCCGCGGCCTCCAGCGCATGGTCGACGAGGACGTCTACTGCATCGACATACTCACCCAGGTCTCGGCGTCCACCAAGGCGCTCCAGTCCTTCGCGCTCCAGCTCCTGGAGGAGCACCTGCGCCACTGCGTGGCCGACGCGGCCGTCAAGGGCGGCGACGAGGTCGACGCGAAGGTCGAAGAGGCCACCAAGGCCATCGCCCGCCTGCTGCGCACCTGATCCCGGACCGCCCCCGCCGCTGCGAAAAGGCCCGTCAGCCCCGGTGCTCGCCCTGCCGGGGGACGGTGGTGCGGTCGGTGCTCACCTTCACATCGAGCACCTCGTCGATACGGTCCGCACTGAGCCGTTCCCCGATCGCCGCCGAGGCCGCGATCATCAGTTCCCCGCACAGCTCGATCTCGGCGAGCGCCACATGGTCGGATACGGTCGGGGCGCTGAGCGTCACCACGTCACTCACCTCTCACTGCCGTCACCGGCTTCCTAGGGTAGAGAGCCCGATACGCGCCGCGCATGGCACGGACGGACCATTTCGATGCCACCGGATGGCTAGGCCCTTTCGTTTGGATCATGTCGCCGCAGGGCCCGTGGGGCCCACCTCACGCGCGCCCCTGTCCGATCTCCCCGGTGTAGATGTCCCGCTCGTCCGGCAGCCGTACGGTGACCGGCACGCCGAACCCGTACAGCAGCGTCGTCGAGACGACCTCCATCACCGGGCCGCCCTCGTTGGCGAAGCTGAAGCGGTGGCGCACCTTGCGCAGGCGCCCCTGCTCGTCCAGATACGCGTCGAACGGCACCGCGCCCGTGCGGAACCCTTGCGCCGCCGCCGCCAGCGCCGCCCGCGAGGGGGCGGCCGCCAGCCGTGCGGCCCGGCCGATGTCGGCGGTCCCCCGGTAGTGCCGTACGGTCACCCCGGCCAGATCCGTCTCGCCGACGTACGTCACGGCCCCCGCGCCGCGCAGCAGTTCGGCGGCGGCCATCGGGTCGGTCACTCCGCCGGTGACCAGATTGCCGTCCTCCAGCGCCGTCGTGTCGATCCGCACCCACTTGTCCTCGGGCACTCCGGCGCCCCGGTTCATCATGTAGAGGGCGCCCGGGGCCAGCAGCTCCGTGATGGGCCGGTGCTCCTCCCCGCCCGCCGCGTCGGGCGGCAGCACGACCTTGAGCCGGCCGGACCCGGCGCGGAAGTCGTACGCCCCCGTGCCCCTGATCGTGACCCGGGTGCCGCCGGCCGCCGTCTCCATCGACGTACTCACCTCGGCGCTCGCGACGCCGTCCCCGGCAAGGACCGCCGCCGCCCGCCGCACCACCTCGACGGCCCCGCCCCGGGCGTCGGCGGCGGAGGTGGCACGGTCCCCGCCGCCCCCGGCGCACCCGGCGGCCGCCGCCATCACGCCCATCACGGCGAGGGCACGCACAGCGCGCGCCCCGCCTCCGGACCTGTGCTGCTGCACCACCATCGCCTGCCAACCCTCAACGACATACCGCTCGCCCGAGGCCCTACCCGCCTCGCATAACGACGGCCCCTGCCGCATGTAACGTCTTCGGCCCCGATTGGCGCCACATGGTGGGCCTCGCGGCCCGTTCCCCCGCCCATACACCCCTCCCGGCCGGCCCGCCCCGCCCAGTACCGTGTTCGCGTGTACGACCAGCACACCGCCGAGACCCCTCGCGACCGGCCCGCCCATGAGCCCACCACCGTCGAACGCGGCTCGTTCTGCACCGCCCGCTGCGCCTGCGGCTGGTCGGGCCCGGCCCGCCGGTCCCGCGACCGGGCCCGCGCGGACGCCGAGGAACACCGCACCACGGCCTGAGTACCGGCCCTCCCTTCCTCTCCCCCACTCCGGAGGTCCGATGTCCCAGCCGAACCGGCGCACCCTCCTCGCCGCGGGCGCCGCCGCCGTCCTCACCGGCGCCACCGCCACCGCGTGCAACTCCACCGACCCGGCGGGGGACGCCGCCGGCCCCACACCGGCCTCCCCGACCACCTCCTCGCCCTCCTCACCCACCAAGTCCGCTTCCTCCGCACCGGCGGACTGGTCCGCGCTGGCCAAAAGCCTGGAGGGATCGCTGATCCGGCCGGACGACACGGCGTACCCGACCGCCCGTCAGCTCTACAACACCCGCTTCGACGACCAGAAACCGGCCGCCGTCGCGTACGTCAGGCACGAGGACGACGTCCGCGAGTGCCTGGCCTTCGCCCGCCGCACCTCCGTACCCGTCGCGATCCGCAGCGGCGGCCACTCGTACGCGGGCTGGTCGAGCGGCGACGGGCGCCTGGTCGTTGACGTCTCGTCACTCTCCCGCGTCGAGCGGGACGGCACGACCGGCGCGGGCGCCAAGCTCCTCGACGTCTACCAGGGGCTCGCCACGCACGGCCTCACCATCCCCGGCGGCTCCTGCCCCACCGTCGGCATCTCCGGCCTGACCCTCGGCGGCGGCCATGGCGTCGCCGCCCGCGCCTACGGCCTGACCTGCGACAACCTCACCTCCGCGACGCTCGTCACCGCCGACGGCTCCACGGTCACCGCCGACGCCAAACGCCACCCGGACCTCTTCTGGGCGCTGCGCGGCGCGGGCAACGGCAACTTCGGCGTCGTCACCGAACTCCGCTTCCGCACCCGGCCCGCCCCGCAGACCGTCACCGCGTACATGTCCTGGCCGTGGTCGCGCGCCCGCGCCGTCGTGACGGCCTGGCAGGAGTGGGGCCCCGACCAGCCGGACGAGATCTGGTCCGCCGCGCACCTCGCGGCCGGCCCGGGCGGCATCAACCCGACGGTCTCGGTCTCGGCCTTCAGCCTCGGTACGTACGAGGACCTGCAGAACGCCGTCGACCGCCTCGCCGACCGCATCGGCGCCTCCGCCACCTCGGTCTCGCTGCGCCGCCGCAGCTACCAGGAGGCGATGCTCGTGTACGCGGGCTGCTCGGGCATCACCGACGCGCAGTGCCACCTCCCGGGCACCACGCCCGGCCGCACCACGCAGGGCACCCTCCAGCGCGAGACGTACGCGGCGGCCTCCGACTTCTACGACCGCTCCCTGCCCCCGGACGGCGTCTCGGCCCTGCTCACGGCGACCGAGGCGTTCACCCGCCTCGACGCGAGCCGGGGCGGCGGCGGCTCGGTCGCGCTGACCGCGCTGGGCGGGGCCGTGAACCGGGTCGACCCGCAGGCCACGGCGTTCGTCCACCGCCGCTCCCGGGTGCTCGCCCAGTACATCGGCGCCTGGCGCCCCGGCACGGCGGGCACCGCCCAGCAGAACTGGCTGAAAGACACCCACGCGGCGATGCGCCCGTACGCCTCCGGCGCGGCGTACCAGAACTACACGGACCCGTCCCTGACCGACTGGCGCCAGGCGTACTACGGCACGGCGACGACGCGCTTGGCGCAGGTGAAGAAGCAGTACGACCCGGAGGGGCTGTTCACGTACCCGCAGGGGGTGTGAGGGGCGGAGGCGGCCCGGGAGAGCGGGGGCGCGCCGGACACGCGGGTGCCCCGGCGCCGAAACGGCGCCGGGGCACCACACGAAGCCGCGATCCGCTCCCTCGGCCTCTCCCGGCCTCCCTCAGGCGGCGAGGCCCTTCTCACCCTCGGAGCCGCCGCCCGAGCCGGGCCGGGGCTCGGGGATGCCGAGCGCCTCGTCGTCCCCTCCGCCGGAGGCCGCCGCCCGGGGCCGGCGCGAGCGGACGAGCGGGCCGAGGCGGGCGGACCGGGAGACGGCGCCCACCAGGGGCGTCAGCATCATCATGGCCAGGGGCGCGAGGAGCAGCGCGACGGCCGTGCCGAGGGCGAAACCGCCGATGACGTCGGTCGGGTAGTGCACGCCCATGTAGATCCGGCAGAAGCCCTCCAGCAGGGCGAGCCCGATGGCGGCGATGCCGAACTTGCGGTGGGCCACGAAGAGTCCGACACCGAGGGCCATCGCCATGGTGGCGTGGTCGCTGACGAACGAGAAGTCGTTCTTGCCGTCGACCAGGACGTCGAGCCCCTGGTGGTCCTTGAACGGCCGGGGCCGTTCCACGAAACCGCGGATCGGGATGTTGATGAGCAACGCGATCCCGGCCGCGAGCGGCGCCCAGACGAGCCCGGCCACCGCCGACACCGACTCCTCGGCCGTGCCGCGCCGGCGGACGCTCCACCAGCACCACAGGACCACGAGGACCATGCCGAGCATGATCCCGTACTCACCGACGAACTCCATGACCCGGTCGAACCAGGTGGGAGCGGCCTTGGCGAGCCCGTTGATGTCGTAGAGCAGGCTGACGTCGGGGTTCGACCCATCCAGTGCGAGTCCAGCCATCTGCTGCGGCCCCTTGCCTTGTCTGCTGCTGCGGCACACGTCCCTGTGCGCCGCGCTTACGAACCCCCGTTTTCGGTTCGTCCACGTCGATCACCCACGCGCCCACCAGAGAACGACGCGCTCCGTGCGTACGTTCCACTCTCCACCGAATGATCACGATGACGTTATCGAAGAGTGACACATCGTCGCTGCTCAGGGCCCGGGCTTCACGGAGAGTTCCGGCCACCGGCCCACGGCGGTCAGGCCGCGGGTTCCGTGCTCGGCAGGGCCGCGGCACCGTCCTTGGTCACGCGGGTGGCGCCGAAGTAGTCAGGCGTGTCGATCTTGTCGAACCGGATGACGGCACCAGTGTACGGAGCGTTGATCATGTAGCCGCCCCCGACGTACAGGCCGACATGGTGAATGGCGCGCGAATTGGTCAGATCGTCGGAGAAGAACACGAGGTCGCCGGGGAGCAGTTCGTCGCGGGCGGGGTGCGGCCCGGCGTTGTACTGGTCGTTGGCCACCCGCGGCAACTCGATGTCCACCGTGCGGTACGCGGCCTGGGTCAGCCCGGAACAGTCGAAGCGCCCACCCTGCTCGGGGGTCCCGTTCCCGCCCCACAGGTACTTCGTGCCGAGCTTCTTCTGCGCGAAGTAGATGGCACCGGCCGCCTGCTGGGAGGGCTGGACGCGACCCACGGGCCGGGCGAAGCTCTTCTCCAGGGAGCGGATGATCTTGACGTAGTTCTTGGTCTCGGCGATGTCCGGAACACCGCCCGCCTTGATCACACGGTACGCACCGGCGTTGTACGCGGCGAGCATGTTGTCGGTGGCGTCACCCGGGACCTTCTTCACGTACCCGGCGAGCTCGCAGTCGTAGGAGGCGGCGGAGGGGATGGCGTCGGCGGGGTCCCACACGTCCCGGTCCCCGTCCCCGTCCCCGTCGACGCCGTGCCCGGCCCAGGTCCCGGGGATGAACTGCGCGATGCCCTGCGCGGCGGCGGGACTCTCGGCACGGGGGTTCCAGCCGCTCTCCTGGTAGAGCTGGGCGGCGAGCAGGGCGGGGTTGATGGCGGGGCAGAGGTCCCCCCACTTCTGCACGAGCCCCTGGTACTTGGCGGGCACGGCCCCCTTGGCCAACGCAACGGCCCCCCCACCACCGCCCCCGAGGCCGGCGGCGGCGGAGTACGTACCGACGACGAGCAACGCCACGAAGCACGTGGCGGCACCGATGCCGATCCCTGCTGCCAACCAGAATTTACGCACCCCCCAACCATCCCCCATCGGGGGCGGGTTCGGGGATGTTTTCGACGGTGTGTACGAGTCACCGGGCGCACGGACCGGCGCTCAGGAGGCGCCGGCGGACCAGAAGTCGGAGTGGACGTTGGGGCGGGGCAGCGGGTAGACCCCTTCGTAGGCGGGCCCGTTGGGCGGCGTCGTCGACTCGGCCACCTCGGATTCCTCCACGCAGGGGCTGTCGACCTCGAAGAAGGCTTGCCCCGATCCGAAAATTAGGCTCACTCCGAAACCACCGCTTGTTTGAGCGTAGATCGCTGGCGAGTACTGGTCATTATTGATTCCCTTGATCCTGTAGCCACGCTCTTTCCAATCCCGCTCGACAACCCCCAAAAAACTTCCTCGGCGCTCATCGGAAACGATGGTCATCACCGAGCGTCGACGCGTCACGTCACAGCTTCCTGTAGTCGTGGGTCCGTGAGCCCATTGAATGGCCGGTTCGATGCTCGAAAGCGTCGCGTCCATAATCTCGTCAGCGTGATCGGCAGCTGCCTGCATGTCCATATCTATCCTCTTTCCGTTTCCAGCGCATCCAGAAAGTGACACCGCCAGGATCAGCGTCATCGTGCGCACTGCGAGGCGAAACATCATCGATACTCCTCGGCCTTCACTCTCTGTGATTTACCGGCACCGACTAGAGCAATGCTGTTCGCAGACGACGCATCTCGCACTGGATCGAAATATTGCCCGTGAGCGTCGACTGACAACCTCCCGCCACTTACAAGCGCGGGCCCGTCGTCTACCGGGAATCGCCTTGCACCGAACGCTTCGCTCGCGGGATCTTTACCGAACCAGAGATCATCATCTCCCTGGTCAGACACCTCGCCGAAGAGGTGGGCACCCGCAGGGCCCAGGTTGGTTAGCCCGATAAACCCCGCAGCTGTCTGCATCTTTGACGGGACCTTGGTCACGACATCATTCTCTGCCGCGCCTACAAATACGTGATCCTTCCCTACCCCGAGGTCTTCCGCCCGATCCACGCCGACCCCCGGGCTGCCGACCAGAACGATGTCGTCAACCCCGGGGATCCCACCACTTTGCTGCGTCGCGGCCCCGACAGTACGCGATCCGTAAGAGTGCCCGATTGCCGTCATGTGAGGGTCCTCGTTCTCGTTCGTAGCCGATAAGCCTCCCATGAACTGATTGAAGGAAGCGCCGCCTTTCTCGGCTCGCTCATTTCCGGACACATCTAGGGTGTCAAGCCAGTCCGGAAATTGAGGGGCGTCGTACCCAAGCCATGCAATCGCCACACTCGAAGAGTCATGCCTCTGCATTCCAATAGCCGTATCCCTGGCCCGCTTAAGGTCCCCCGTAGCAAAGTCCTTATCCAACGCCGTATTCAACCCCGGCACATAAGCCGCAACATTCCGCGCCGTATCCGGGTTCCCGAACGACACGATCGCTCGCCCGTTCCCCTCGTCCCCGATGCCGAGGAGGTACATCGGCGGCTGACCGTCCGCCCTCAGCTGGCGGTCGATCTCCCGCAACCCCGCAAGCCGCATGTGTGACGTCTCGTCGTTCTGGCCCTCCAGCTTGCCGATCAGGAGTTGGAGGTTGTCGCGGTTCGCCGTGTCGCGGACGAGGGCCGGGATGCCGTCCAGGTTGCCGATCTGGTCCGGGTACACCGCGAGGTACTCCTCGCGCTGTTCGTCCGTCAGGTGGGCCCACCACTCACGGCGGGCCGCGGGCGTCGCGTCGCGTGGGATGCGGGACTTCAGGTAGCCGCGCGCAGCGTCCCGTACCGCGGCCGCGTCGCCCGCCGCGTCCGTCCACGTGCGGTCGGGGACCTTCAGGCCCTCCTCCGCCTTGAGCCGCCGCAGGATGCGGGTGAACCGCCAGTCGATCTCGGCGGCCGTGCGCACCGCCTTCGTGACCCGGTCCGCGATGTCCTGCGCTTTCGCGGCGTTCGGGTTCGGGGTGACCAGCCCCGATGGCGGGTGCAGGCCGGGCATCTCGTTCACCCGCGCCGTCCCGCCCGGCAACGGCTTGCCGTCGACCAGGCCCTCGCCCCCCTCCGGATACGTCACCGAGCCGTCCCCGTGGACGGTGAACTTCAGCGCCTCCGCGTCCTCCAGCGCGTTCCGCAACACCTTCTGCTGGGCCCGCATCTCGTGCGCGAGGCTGTTCAGCGCGGTACGGACGAGGCCGCACTCCGTGTAGACGTACTGCAGGTTCCGCCCCATCCGCCGCAGCCGGTTCACCGCAGCGTCGGCCGCCGCCCCCTGCTGGGTCTCGCGCAGGCCGGTCAGGAGCTGCTTCTCGACGCGGTCCCGTCCGGCGTCGGCACGGTTGCTCGCCTTGCCCCAGCCATCGGCCGCTTCCTCCAGCTCGGCGCACTTGAGGTCCCGTAACTGCGCCCACGTCAGCGTGGAGGAGGGCGCGGTCATCGCTCGACCCCGTGGGTCCGCCGGGCCACGGGCGCGAAGGACGACCGTACGGACTCGTTCGTCTCGCCCTGGGCCCGGGCCACGGCCCGCAGGTTCCCCGCCAGCGCCCCGCACTCGTGGCGTGCGCACTCGATACGGCGCACCCAGGACTCCCGTACCGCCCCCAGCTCGGCCAGGGCGCTCAGGCCGACGGTGCCCGCGAGCAGGCCCTCGTGCGCCGTCGCCAGTTCCGTACGCACCGGGCCGAGGTGCGCGCCCATCCCCTCCGCGCCCCCGGCGGCCCGCAGCCACGCCCCGTCGCTGTGCCGCAGCTCCTCCCCGGCGGAGGACCCGCCCCCGGCCCCGCCGCCCGCCAGGTCGCTCAGCCTCAGCCGTACACCGCTCGCACCACTCACACCGCTCACCCCGTTCCTTGATCGTGGAGCGGCACTGTGCCAAAACCGGCAACCGCGACACGCCGCGCGCCAGAGCGCCGGGGAGCGGGCACGCCCCCGCTCCCCGGCGCTCCCAACGCCTCGCCCCCGCCCACGGATCACCCGAACGGTGGACCGGTGCGAGGGGTGTCTACGCCGTCCTCGGGTCCACCGTGGCCAGCCGGTGCAGCGCGGCCGCCGCCCGGCCCCGCGGTGGGGTGCCGTCCTCGGGAAGGCGCCACAGGAACTGCTGCGGGATGCCGTCCTCGGCGTCGTACAAGAGGCTCAGCACCGTCTCGTCGGGCTCCCGGAAATCCGTACCGGACCAGCCGAGGCGCAGGCCCCAGCGGGTGAGCAGGTCCGGCCGGGCACGCAGTCCGGCGGTGATCAGCCGGGCCACCCGGCGGGCCGGCCACGCCCAGGTGTCGTCGCCCTCCGCGCGGGCGCGTGAGGCGTCCGGCGCGTACAACGCCTGCGCCCGCGCACGCCGTGCCCACCCGGCCCGCCACCGCACGCCGGGATCATCCCCGTCCCGGTCGGGCACCGCCTGCCACTCGGGCCGGTCCAGGACGGCCGTCAGCAGCGCCAGTACCGCCTGGCGGCGGCCGGGGCCCCAGTCGTGCACCATGCCGGAGCCGGTACGGAGCTCCTGGACGGCCGAGAGCAGGAGGGCGTAGTGGTCGAGCGAGGGGGTCAGGAGACCGGCGCCCCGCGCGAGCGCTTCGTACGCGCGGGCGGCGTCCGGGTAGGAGAGGATTTCGGGGCGGTAGTCCCATGCGGAACAGCAGTCGGCCGGCCCGCGCGACCAACTCCGCGGCGGCCCGGCCGCCGGATGGCAGGCCCGCCTCCAGCAGCTCCGCCATCCTGATGGCCTCGGCCACCCTCCGCGCCACATCGGGCGACACGTCTCCCGGCAGCGCGATCAGCCGGTCCCTTACCGCGTTCTGGTCATGGCCTGTCAGCGCGGCGAGCAGGGGGGCGAGTTCGGGTGGGACCGATCCTGACGACGGGCATCATCACCGCCCTGCTCATCGCCGCAACGCTCCTCCTGACCGCCCGCGCCGCCGGGCGCGAACCGGCCACCGGCTGAACCCGGCCGGGGCGGGAACGGCGCGCCTCCCGGCGACCTCCGCCGCCCCCGTCGCTCAGCGCTTCCCGCGCGCCGCCTGCCCCGGCAGGACGATCCCCTGCGCGTGCGCGGTCTTCCCCGGCCGCAGGGTCCACGGCACCGGGGAGGTGTCGGTCAGCCAGCCCTCGGCGAGGAGGCTGCCCACCACGATCCCGCGCAGCGCCCGGGACAGCTTCTTCCAGCCCAGGCCCCGGCACAGCTGGTTGTACGAGGGGCCGTGGCCGTGCTCCGTACGGAACGCCACCGTGAACAGGGCGGCCTCGCGCCCGCAGTCGGGGTGCGCGTCTCGCCAGGTGCCGTAGGCGTCCAGGACCGTACGGGGCGCAGGCACGGAGGAGGGCGAGGTCAGGAACGCGTTTGCGACCCGGCCGAAGGGGAAGCGGCACAGCGGGCACTGCTCCACCGCCTCCACGTGCCGCAGCAGGACCGGGCTGATCCCCGACTTCCACTCCGCCCAGCGCTCCGGGGTCGCCTCCTGCGGCTGGAGGGCGGCCGCCGCCTCGCGCGCCGCCCGCCGCTCCTCTTCCTCCTGCGCGAGTGCGGCCAGCTCCTCGGGCGTACGGAACATGCCGGCGAGGTGCCCCACCGCCGCGCCGAGCCGGTAGGTCTGCCCGGACACCTCGGCGAGGAACCCCTTCTCCAGGAGCGTGGGCACCGCCCCGTAGCAGGCGACGGGCAGCTCGGCGGGCGCATGGCCGACCAGCTCGGCGGAGGAGTGGGCCGCCAGGAACAGCGCGGCGAGCCGTACCGCCGGCGAGCCCTTCCGCACGGGCTTGGCCAGCCGCGTACGCATGGACCACCCCGACACCCGCGACCGTGCCTCCTTGCCGAGGGGCAGCACATGGCCGGGGCCGGGCGCCATGTCCGGTACGACGATGCCGACCGGCTTGTCCTGGTCACCGCCGATCAGCTGACCGGGCACCTCCCACCCGGCGGCGACCAGCTCGGCGAGGGCGCCCTCCGGGTCCTCCAGACGCAAGGACCGCAGGTCGGTCCCGGTGAGGTTGCCGACCCCGGTGCGCGCGGCGCGGATCGCCACGACGACGGCGAGGAGCTGCGCGTCGACGGAGGTCAGCGGCAGGGCGGCCACGTACGACAGGAGGGTGCGGGCGGCCTCGCCCTGGCGGTACGTCAGCAGGAACGGCGCCGGCGCGGGCGGCGGCGGGACGACGGCTTCGGCGGCGACGGCTTCGGCGGCTTCGGCGGCGACGAAGGAAACAGCGGGAACGGCAGGCTTGGGCACATCACATCTAACGGTGATCTGACCGCCGAAGTCACGTGTGACCTGACGCACGCCCCCGAGGACGTCAGCGGGACGTCAGGGAGGCGTTAGCAGAACATGAGCGGCGGGCGGGAGGCTACTCATGCCAGACGGTCAGGAGGGGGAGCGGTTCGCCGCAAGTTCCGGGCTTGTCTGCACCGAACCGACCACTGCACCGCCACACACTTCGGGGAATCACATGCGTACGATCCGCAACCGCAAGCGCACCGCCACCCTCGGCGCGGCCGTCACCGCCGTGCTCGCCCTCGCCCTCACCGCCTGCGGCGGGGACGACGGCGGTACGAAGTCGGCCGGCCCGGCGGACAGTGCCGCCTCGGCCCCCGCCTCCGCCGACGCCACCACGGCCGCCGACGGCACCGAGGACAAGGACGCCGCGACGACCGGCGGCTCCACGACGACCGAAGGCGCGACGACGGCCGGCGGCACCACGGACAAGGTCAGCTCCAGCACCGGCACGTCCAAGGGCGGCGCCGCGAAGACCGGCGGCACCACCACCGCGGGCGGCAACACCAGCGACAGCTACGCCTACAAGCACCCCTGCAAGAGCGGCGACCTGTCGGTGCGCGTGTACGCCCGTGAGGGTTCGTCCACCCAGCACGTCATCGAGGTCAACAACACCGGCACGAACTCCTGCGGCCTGAGCTACTTCCCGCGCGTCAGCCTGGGCGCCTCGAAGGCCGCGGACCACAGCGGCGACATCAGGCCGCTGGTCCCGAGTGGCCTGGGCGGCGCCCCGGCGTACCCGGTCAAGCCGAAGACCGCCGCGATCGCGGTGATCGACCTCAACCCGAGCGGCAGCGCCAACGCCCTGACGTGGATCAACGAGCTGAACGTCCTGGCCGACGGCGACCACATGGCCAACGCCGAGCAGCTCAACTTCGCGCTCGGCCCGAACGTCAAGGTCCGCGACCCGAAGCTGGGCCTGTACGAGAACTCGATCGCGGACGCGGTGAACTCCATGAAGCAGGCCGACACGAAGTCCTGACCCAACCGCGGCGGGCCACGGTGAAGCCCCCGGACGGACCACGACGGTCCGTCCGGGGGCTCTTCCTCGTCAGCCGGCTGCCAACTGGGTGAAGCGGAGGCGGTTGCCGAACGGGTCGCGCAGGCCGCAGTCCGTTCCGTAGGGGCGTTCGGTGGGCTCCTCGGTGAACTCGACGCCCTGGGCGAGCAGCGTCTCGTACGTCTTGCGGCAGTCGTCCGTGGTGAGGATGAGCCACCCGCCCATCGCCCCCTTGGTCACGAGGTCGCGCACCTGCGCCGCCGTCTCCTCGGACATCGCCGGCGGACCCGGCTTCTCCAGGAGGACCTGGTGCTCCGGGTGGCCGGGGACGTTCACGGTGAGCCAGCGCATGGGGCCCATGTCGACGTCGGCGGCGACCTCGAGACCGAGCTTGCCGACGTAGAAGTCGAGGGCCTCGTCCTGGTCCAGAACGTAGATCTGCGTGTGCGTGATGGCGTTGAACATGACGTTCACGCTACGGGGGAAGAGCTGCGAAAACTTATCCGGAACTGCTCAGCCGGAGCCGGGCGGGGACGTGCCGGAGCCGGACGGGGACGTGCCGGAGCCCGGCCGGGACGTGCCGGAGCCGGACGGGGACGTGCCGGAGCCGGGCGGGGGAACGTCCGCGCTGGGCCGGGTCCACGCCATGGTGAAGCACGTGGGTACGTCTCGGGCGGACGCGTGCCTGCGGTACTCCCTGGGCGTCCGTCCCACGATGGCGCGGAAGGTCCGGCTGAAGGTGCCCGTACTGCCGAAGCCGACCTCGAAGCAGATGTCCGTCACGCTGCGGCCGGTCTCCCGCAGCAGGAACATCGCCCGCTCCACCCGGCGCCGCTGCAGATAGTGGTGCGGCGTCTCGCCGAACGTGGCGCGGAAGGTGCGCGAGAAGTGCGCCGGTGACACATGGGCGATACGGGCGAGCGCGGGCACGTCCAGCGGCTGGGCGTACGCCCGGTCCATCGCGTCCCTGGCCCGCAGCATGCGGCGGTTGGACTCCTCCGTGGCTCGGCTCACCCGGCCATCAGACCACGGACCGGCCCTGCTTCCGTACGTGTCCGCCGTGCGCGAGGCGGGCATGATCAATTGCATGAAAGAGGACAAGAGGGACACCGCGAGCAGCACACCGGGCCGGATCCTGCACTGGAACTTCTTCATAGGCGGCCACCTCAGCGCGTCCGTACCCGTGCGCCTGGTCGAACGCACGGACGCGGGACAGCTGGTGTGGATGAAATCGGGCACCCCGATGTGGCACACCGCCCTCCCGCACGGCGTCACCCACTTGCGGGAAATCGACCCGCACGAGCGTCCACCCGGGGGCTTCCCCGTCGTCGCGGGCCGCTGGCCGATGGGCGACGCCCTCTTCTACCAGCCGACGGGGGCCGCGCACTCGGTGCTGTGGCTCTTCGGCCGCAGACACAAGTTCCGCGGCTGGTACGTGAATCTCGAACGCCGCGTGCACCACGGCGACGACATCGACATCACGGACCACGAACTGGACATCAACGTGGCGCCGGACCGGACCTGGCGATGGAAGGACGAGCAGTCCTTCGCGGAGAAGACCGGCCACCCCGCGTACTGGACGGCCGAGGAAGCCGTCGCCATCCGGTCCGAAGGAGCGACGGTCGCACAGCTCGCCGAGGCCGGAACCTTTCCCTTCGACGGCTCCTGGTGCGATTTCCGGCCACCCTCGTGGTGGGAAACCCCGACCCGCCCACCGAACCCCCGCCACCCACTCCTGCGCCCACTGGACCGGCCGACCTCGCATCCCACGCCCTGAGCAGCGCGTCCCGGAGGCCACGAGAGCTCCCGGCCAGGGTGGCGCGATGACGATCATTGCTCGACGTCACTCTCCGTGATACACAGAGTAACCATACGTATTTCGCCCACACACCGATTCGATCCGCAGGTCAGGGCGGTCAGACCGGTCAAATGTGCGAGATCCGGGTAAAGAGAGCCGCCAAGCCGTCGTGCGAAAGCAGTTTCATCAGCGAAGATAGAGAGTGACCCGTGCCGTGCGGCACGGGCGCCGAACTACCCAACAGGGGCGGTGACTTACATGATCCTGGCAGCTGAAAAGGGCGACATCACCACCATCATCGGCGGAATCGCCCCGAACTGGGGGCCGTTCGGGACCCTCGGCAACGAGGCCCGCGTCATGATCGAGGTGGTGATGGCGATCGCCATCCTGCTGTGCCTCGGCATCGCGGTCTGGGGAGCGGCCAAGCAGCGGATCGGCGCGACGGCTCTGCGTGACACGTTCAGCGCGGAACAGGGCAAGGGGCTGATCGTGGCCGGCCTGACCGGTGTGTTCATCATCGGATCCCTCGGGACCCTGTTCACCATTGTCTACGGGATGGCTGTCTGACCGGCCGTCATCCCACACCCCGGGGGCTGTCCCGCCCCACCCCTCCCATCCGTCCGTCGTGCCCACCGGCAGAGGTTGCGTCCCCCTGATGTCGAGTCACCACACCGCGCCCGCGCGGAGAGCAGCACGGCTACCGTCGTACTACGACGCGGTTCGAGCAACGGTTGAGAGGGCGTACGCGGCATGACTCTCGGCGACGAGGACGGCTACGGCAACGACGCGGGACGCGGCGACGCCTACAGCACCATCGGCGGCACGCGCCAGACCCGCACCCGCCTCCCCGACGGCCCGGCCGGCGACCCCTACGGCCCCCGCCGCCCACCCCGCAACTCACGCTCCCTCATCACGGTCGTCGGCGTGGTGGTCCTGCTCCTGGGCGCTATCGCCTTCGCGAACATGGGCGGAGGCGACAGCGGCAACGGCGGCGCGTCCGGAGGCACCGCCAACAACAAGACCGGCGCCGCCCCGACCGCGGCCACGGGCACAAAGCCGGTCCCGGAGAAGAACGGCACAATCCCCTCGGGCTTCGCCCACGACGAACAGGGGGCGCAGAGCGCGGCGGCCAACTACGCGGTGGCGCTGGGATCGGCCGACATGTTCGTCTCACCCTCACGCCATGCCATCGTCCAGGCCACACATGACCCTGCCGTCGTGGACAAGCTGATCACTGATCTCAACGCGGCCTACTCTCCGGGTTTCCTCAAGAACGTCGGCCTGAATGAGGACGGCAGCGCTCCCACCGGCCTGACCTTCGTCTCGCGCACGGTGCCGGTGGGAACGAAGGTGGTCGAGCAGGCCGCGGATTCAGTCACGGTCGAGGTCTGGTGCACAGGTCTGGTCGGCATGGCCGGTGAGGGCTCCACGAAGCCGGTGACCGAGACCTGGTTCACCATCTCGGAGAAGCTCAAGTGGGTCGGGAACGACTGGAAGATCGAGTCGTCGAGCCAGACCGAGGGGCCCACTCCTGTCAGCGGTGACAATCGGGCCTCCTCGGCAGATGAGATCGCCGGCGCGGTTGAGGGATACGGAGGGTTCGTCTATGCCCGATAACCGTCGCCGGAGCGCACGCTCCCTGGCACTTCTGAGCATCCTTCCTGCCATGGTCCTACTGGGCACCCGGGCTTCGGCGGAACCCTCGCCGTCCCCATCGCCCAGCAAGAAGGACAACGACGCATGCGACCTCATCGTGGGGCTCGCCAAGGACTACTGCGAAGGCGGCAGCGCCAACGCGCCCAAGTCCACCCCACCCGCCAGCACCGACCCCGCTCTCGACCCGCTCACCTCGCTCGGCCGGGGCTGCGCCGACGCCGCCGCGTGGATCGTGGGCAAGCTCAGCGACGCAGTCAAAAGCACCGCCAACGTCGACTTCACGAACACCCGCTTCCTCCAGCAGTACGCGATCGTCTTCGCCGCCTCCACCGTCCTGACGCTCGTCCTGTGGCTCCTCGCCGTCGCCAAGCGCGCGATCCGCGGCGTGCCGCTCACCACCGCGATCTCCGAGGCCATCGGCTTCCTCTGGCTCACCGTCCTCGCCTCCGCCTTCACCCCGCTGATCCTCTACACGATCGTCTCCGCGACCGACGGCGTCACCGAGGTCATCGCCTCGTCCTCCGGCGGGCAGACCGACGTCTTCTTCGGCTCCTTCGCCGAGGCCCTCAAGAAGGACGCCGACATCGGCGGCGGCCCGATCATGCTGATCGTCGTCTCCCTCGTGTCGATCCTCGCCGCCGGCATCCTCTGGCTGGAGCTCGTCATCCGCGCCGCCCTCCTCTACGTCGGCGCCCTGCTGGGCACCGCCGTCTACGCGGGGCTCGTCGACAAGAACATGTGGGGCCACGTACGCCGCTGGGCGGGCATCATGGTCGCGGTGATCATGGTCAAGCCCGTCATCGTCGTCGTCCTCGGCCTGGCCGGCGCCCTGTCGTCGGACGACGGCCCCGACGCGTTCTCCGCCGTGGTCTCCGGCCTCGCCATCATCCTCCTGGCCATCTTCGCCTCCGGGATGATCTACCGCTTCGTCCCCGGCTTCGGCGACGAGATCCAGGGCGCCCGTACCAACCGCAAGCAGGCCACCGACGGCTCCCAGGCCGCCGCCATGATCAGCTCCCCCGCCGCCCTCGTCTCCCAGGGCATCAAGACCCACAGCAGCCGCGGCGGCGGCCAGGACAGCGGCGGCAACACCAGCGGCGGCGGGCGCCCCGCCAACCCGGTCAGCGGCGGCGTCGCCGCCCACAGCTCCCGCAACACCGGGAGCGGGGTCGGCGGCGGATCTGTCCCCTCCGCCGCACCTCCGCCCCGCAGCGGTTCGGGTCCCACCTCCGGCACCCCCCACAGCAGCCGCGGCACCCGCGGCGGTTCAGGCAGCACAGGTAACAACCGCACAGGAGGTGGCGGGCGTTGAGCACTCAGTCCCATCCGATCACGCCCCGCCGTACGTATCTCATCGGCCGCGCCAGGCCGAACGCGATCGTCGGCAAGAACCGCGAGACGGGCGAGATCGCCCTGATCATCGCCGGCGCGTTCCTCGGCATGATGAGCGGCCTGCTCGTCCCGGTCCTCTCCCTGCGCATCGTGCTGCTCACCGGCTTCCCGCTGCTCGCCCTAGCCGTGGTCTACGTCCCGTACAAGCACCGGACCTTCTACAAGTGGTTCGAGATCAACCGCAGCTACAAGCGCTCCCTGCGCCGCGGCACCACCTACCGCTCCGTCGCCATGGAGGCGGGCACCCACGCCGACGGGCGCGAGGTCGAGATCGGCCCGCCCCCCGGCATCGGCCGGATCAACTGGATGGCCGCCCCCTTCGGCCCGGACGAGATCGCGGTCCTGCTCCACGCCGACCGGCGCACCGTCACCGCGGCCATCGAGATCGAGGGCCCCGGCGTCGGGCTGCGCGACAGCGAGGACCAGGAAGCGCTCGTCGACCGGTTCGGCACCCTGCTCAAGCACGTCGCCAACGGGGACGGCTTCGTCACGCGCCTCCAGATGCTGGCCCGTACGCTCCCCGCCGACCCCGACGCCCACGCCAAGGACGTCGCCCAGCGCGGCGACCACGCCTCACCGCGCTGGCTCCAGGACTCCTACGACCAGCTCCAGTCCATGGTCTCCACCTCCAGCGAGCAGCACCGCGCCTACCTCGTCGCCTGCATGCACTTCACCCGCGAGCTCGCCGCCGAGGCCAACGCCATGGCTCGCGCCGCCCGCCCGCACGCCGGCCGCAAGCTCGACCGGGACGCCGGACTGGCCGTCGTCATGGCCCGCGAGCTCACCGACATCTGTGCCCGCCTCGCCGAGGCCGACATCCGGGTCCGCCAGCCCCTCGGCCAGAGCCGGCTGGCCTCCCTCGTGCACTCCATGTACGACCCCGACCACCCCATCGACCACATCCAGGCCATGACCAAGCGCAACGCCTGGCCGGCCGAGCTGGACGCGGTCGAGCCGACGTTCCTCCAGGCCAAGACCCGTGAGTCGTCCACCCGCGCTCCCTGGTGCCACTCCACGGCCTGGGTGAAGGAGTGGCCGATGACACCCGTCGGCGTCAACTTCCTCGCCCCGCTGCTCGTCCACACCCCCGACGTGATCCGTACGGTCGCCGTCTGCATGGACCTCGAACCCACCGAGATCGCCATCGAGCGGATGCTCACCGAGAAGACCAACGACGACGCAGAGGCCAGCCGCCAGGCCAAGATGAACCGGACCGTCGACCCCCGCGACATCGCCGCCCACGGCCGGCTCGACCAGCGGGGTGAAGACCTCGCCAGCGGCGCCGCCGGGGTCAACCTCGTGGGGTACATCACCGTGTCGTCGCGTTCCCCCGAAGCCCTCGCCCGCGACAAGCGGACGATCCGCGCCTCGGCCGGAAAGTCGTACCTGAAGCTGGAGTGGTGCGACCGCGAGCACCACCGCGCCTTCGTGAACACCCTGCCGTTCGCCACCGGCATCCGCCGCTAGCCCCCGCAACCCCGCCGCAGCGCACAGAACACCGAACACAGCCCACAGAGCACCGCACCCAGCACCCAGAGCACCGAGAGAGACGAAAGGGAGGTCGGTCACGCCATGCGAGATCCGCTGTCCGCGTTGTCGGACGCCTTTACCGCCTTCCTCTTCGGGAAGGTGGAAACGACCCGGCTGCCCGTCCGCACCTCGACCGGACAGGCCCAGGCGGTCTACCTGCCCACCGCCGCCCCCGGCCTCGGCGACTCCGGCGTGATCATCGGCCGCGAGGTGTACTCCGGCAAGGGCTACATCTACGACCCCTTCCAGCTTTACGGGCAGCAGCTCCCCGCCCCGCACTGGCTGGTCCTCGGCGAGTCCGGCAACGGCAAGTCCGCGCTGGAGAAGACGTACGTGCTGCGCCAGCTCCGCTTCCGCGACCGCCAGGTCGTCGTCCTGGACGCCCAGGGCGAGGACGGCGTCGGCGAGTGGAACCTCATCGCGCAGGAGCTCGGCCTCACCCCCATCCGCCTCGACCCCACCTCCGCCCTGAACGGCGGCATCCGGCTCAACCCGCTCGACCCGGCGATCACCACGACCGGCCAGCTCGCCCTGTTGCGCACCATCATCGAAGTCGCCATGGGCCACGGCCTCGACGAGCGCTCGGGCTTCGCGCTCAAGGTCGCGCACGCCTACGTGAACGAGACGACGACCGACCGCCAGCCCGTGCTGATGGACATCGTGGAGCAGCTCCGCCACCCCGAGCCGGAATCCGCCCGGGCGATGAACGTCGACATAGACGACGTACGCGCCTGGGGTCTGGACGTCGCGCTCGTCCTGGACCGGCTGGTCGACGGCGACCTGCGCGGCATGTTCGACGGCCCGACGTCCTTCGGCATCGACCTGGACGCCCCGCTGATCGTCTTCGACCTCTCGCACATCGACCGCAACTCGATCGCCATGCCCATCCTGATGGCGATCGTCGGCGTCTGGCTGGAACACACCTGGATCAGGCCCGACCGCAAGAAGCGCATCTTCCTGGTCGAAGAGGCGTGGCACATCATCAACTCCCCCTTCGTCGCCCAGCTCTTCCAGCGCCTGCTGAAGTTCGGCCGACGGCTCGGGCTGTCCTTCGTCGCCGTCGTCCACCACCTCAGCGACGTGGTCGACGGCGCCGCGGCACGGGAAGCGGCGGCCATCCTGAAGATGGCCTCCACCCGCACGATCTACGCCCAGAAGGCCGACGAGGCGAGAGCCACCGGCCGGGTGATCGGGCTGCCCCGCTGGGCGGTCGAGATCATCCCCACCCTCACCCCCGGCATCGCCGTCTGGGACGTCAACGGCAACGTACAGGTCGTCAAACACCTGATCACCGAGGCCGAACGCCCCCTCGTCTTCACCGACCGCGCCATGACCGAGTCGTCCGTCGCCGACCTGCTCCCGGACGACGTACGGGCCGCCGACCTCGAAGCGGAGCAGCGCGCGGCCAGGATCGAGAAACAGCAACGGCTGAACGAGTCGTCCGAGTCAACGGTGGCATGACATGGCGGGGAGCGGCGGGGCACGGTCCGGCGACGGCCGAGGAGGCGGCATCCCCGACGGGCTGCTCGTCGGGCTGCTCGCCTTCCTCCTCGGGCTCACCCTGCTGATCTGGGCGGCCACCGGGCTCGCCGGCATCCTCGCGCACGGGGCCTGGCCCGACGGCGTCACGCTGACCGAGACCCCGCTGGCCCTGCGCCGGCTCATGACGGCCCCGCACGACCTGCCCGCGGCCTGGCCGAACACACCTCCGGACGCGCTCTCCGGGTACGGGCTGTTCTGGGGCCTGCTCATCGGCGAACTGATGGTGCTGGTGGTCCTCGTGGTGTTCGTGATGGGCGTCGTCACCCGCTGGCGCGCGGTACGCGCCCGCCAGCGCGCCGCACGCACCGAACAGCTGGAGCAACAGGAACGGCTGCGCCGAGAGGAACGGCAGCAGCGCCGGGAGCAGCAGCCGAACGGGACGGCGCGCGGCCGGCGCGGCAAGCGGGAGGAGTACGCACACGAGACGGCACTCCCCGACCCCGAACCGGCCCCGAAGCCCGGCCACCCCACCACCCCCATGCCCGCAGCCACCCCCGTACCGGGCACCGAACCCACGCAGACCACCACCCCCGTACCGGGCACCGAACCCACACAGACCACCATCCCCAGGCCGGGCACCGACCCCACACCAGGTCCCGCGCCCGCCGCCGCCCCCGTACCGCCCGTCGTCCCCTCCCCCCGCACTCCGCTCGTCGTCTACGGCCCCGCCGCCACCCGCCGGTCCGCCGCCGTGCAGGCCATCCGCGAAGCCGAGGGGCCCGTGCTCGTGGTGACATCCGACCCCAGCGTCTGGGCGGAGACGAAGGACGCGCGCGCCAAGCTGGGCCCGGTTCTCGTCTACGACCCCGGCCACTTCTGCGACACGCCGGCCCGGCTGCACTGGGCGCCCACCTCCGGGTGCGAGCAGCCCGACCGGGCGGCGGCCCGCGCCACCGCGCTGCTCGCCCCGGTTCGGCCGCAGGCCCGTATCGACGCGGCGACGGCCGACACCGCCGAGACCCTGCTGCGCTGCTGGCTGCACGCCGCCGCCATCGACGGCCGCCCCTTCCGACAGGTCCACCGCTGGGCCCTCGGCGGCAGCGCCCACGAGCCGGTCCGCCTGCTCCGCACCCACCCGAAGGCGGCGCCCGGACTCGCCGGGTTGCTGGAGTCCGCGCTCACCGGCCACCCCGAACGCCGCGAGATGGCACAGGAGCTGACCGTACGGGCCTTCGGCGCCCTCTCCTCCGTCCACGTCCGGGACGCCTGCACACCAAATCGAGCAGATGCGCTCGCACTGGATTCTTTTGCGAACGAAGGGGGCAGCCTCTATGTGGTGGGTGAACCCATCGAGACCCCGCGATCCGGTCCGGGGGCCATGCCCCTGCTCACCGCGCTCGCCTCAGACGTGGTCGAGCACGGCCGCCGCATGGCCGCACGGTCATCCGACGGCCGGCTCGACCCACCAATGACGCTCGTCCTGGACGACATCGCGGCCGTCGCGCCCCTGCCCCGGCTGCCGGAGCTGCTGGCGACCGGCCAGGCCGAGGGCCTGTCGACCCTCGCCCTGCTCCGCTCCCCCGAACAGGCCCGCTCCCACTGGCCGCAGCAGCTCACGACGTCCACGCCCCTCTGAAGGACAGGCCCCCCGACAGCCCGCACACCCCTACGGCCGCCCGACCGCGTACTCCAGCTCACGGGCCGTCGGGTCGCCCGGCATGGGCACCGTCTCCCCGGTCGGCGCGAAACCGATCCGCCGGTAGAAGGCCGCAGCACGCGGATTCTCCTCGTGGACGTACAGCCGTACGCGCTCCAGCCGCGGCTCGTCCAGCGACCACGCCCACTCCAGAGCGGCCCGGAACAGCGCATCGGCCACACCCGTGCCCCGCGCCTCGGGCCGTACGAACACACCGACCACGTGGCCCTGGTGGACCGGAGCCGCGCCACCGAACACCGACTCGTCGTCGGGGTGTTCGACGAGAACGCTCACCGTGCCCGCCCAGCGGCCGTCCGCACCCTCGGCGATGAACTGCCGCACCGCGCCCGCACCGTCCTCGGACGCGTCGGCCGTCCGCTCCCGCCAGGCGTCGTCGGACCGCTTCAGGCTCTGCTCGTACGTCTCAAGGAACGCCACCGGGGCGACCGGGTCCTGCAGTGCGGCCAGCCGGAGTTCCTTCACCGACTGCCACTCATCGGCGCGCACCGGCCGTATCACGTAGTCCATGCAGTGATCCTGACCCGCGCTCCGGTGACCGCGCAAACGCATTCACCCCGGTCAACCGCCGTCGTACCCCGGTACTACGCGGGCCCGCACATGCCGCCCCCGGCCCGACGCCCGACACCCCTCCAGCTCCATAGCGTCAGCCGCATGATCAGGACCCACGCACTCACCCAACGCTACGGAGACGCCACCGTCGTCCAGGACCTCGACTTCACCGTCCGCCCCGGCACGGTCACCGGCTTCCTCGGGCCGAACGGCGCCGGGAAATCCACGACCATGCGCATGCTGCTCGGCCTGGACGAACCGGTCAACGGCCTCGACCCGGAGGGTGTCCTGTGGATGCGCAACCTCCTCAGGTCCCTCGCCACCGAGGGCCGTACGGAACTGGTCTCCTCGCACCTCATGAGCGAGATGGCCCTCACCGCCGACCACCTGGTCATCATCGGACGCGGCCGCCTGCTCGCCGACACCACGGTCAGCGCCCCGGCCCCGGCCCGTTCACCGGGACCGGAGCCGCACCCCACCCCGCTCACCGCTCATATACAGCGCGGCCTCCACCACGTCCGCGCCTTCGACCGCCGCCGCCCGGCCGTCTGGAACGGCGTCCTGACCACGTTCTGGGTCCTGTTCGCCGTCCTCGACGTCTCCTCGGGCGGCTGGCGCACGGTCGCCGTCGACCCGCACGTTCCGGCGGCCCTGGTGCTCACGATGAGCGTGGCTTTCTCCGCCCCGCTACTGCGGCGCCGGGCCCGCCCGCAGGCCGCCCTGGCGTTCATGGCCCCGTTCTCGCTGGTCAACGTCTGGACGGGAGCGATGATCCAGGCATCCTTCCTCCAGCTCGCGGCCGCCGCCGAACGGGCCAGGATCGCCCGGGAGATGCACGACATCATCGGCCACAACCTCTCCGTCATCACGGGCCTGGCCGACGGCGGCTCCTACGCGGCGGCCAGGAGCCCGGAACGCGCGGCCCAGGCACTGGACGCCATAGGCACCACCAGCCGCCAGGCCCGCGCGGAACTCCGCCGCCTGCTCGCGGTGTCGCGCGGCCGGCCGGAGGACGCCGAGCGCACTCCGCAGCCCACCCTGGACGACATGGACGCGCTGCTGGAGGGCGTACGCCGGACCGGTCTGGCCGTACGTCTACGGGTGGGCGGTACGCCCCCCGGCCGCGCCGCCCACCGCCGGACGGCAGCTGACGGTCTACCGGGTGGTGCAGGAGTCCCTGACCAACACCCTGAAACACGCGGGCCCTTCCTCCGCCCTCACGGCGGACATCACCCTGACCTACCGCCCGGGCGAGCTGGAGGCCGTCATCACGGACAACGGCTTCCCCCGCACTTCCGAGCGGCCCCCCACCGGTAGCGGACAGGGCATCACCGGGATGCGCGCACGTGCCTCCCTATCGTCACGAAGTTCGCCCTCGACCGGTACGCGTACGACGGTCTGCGCGCCGGCGCCAGCGGCTTCCTCATCAAGGACGCGCTGCCCGAGGAACTTCTCTCCGGCATACGTGCCGTGGCCAGCGGCGACGCGGTGATCGCCCCGAGCCTGACCCGCCGTCTCCTGGACGCATACGTACAGCACTTGCCGGCCGCCCCCGGCGAACCGGCGCCACCCGACCCGCGCATCGCCGGCCTCACCGGCCGCGAGCGGGAAATCCTCACGGTCATCGGCCACGCCAGGGACCGCGTCCAGGCGGTGATCCTGGCCTACGACACGCACTTGGTCGCCCCGGGGTGAAACCCTGGTAAACGCAGAAAAGCCCCGTGCCAGAGGCACGGGGCTTTCCCACAATGATTGTTCGGCGGCGTCCTACTCTCCCACAGGGTCCCCCCTGCAGTACCATCGGCGCTGAAAGGCTTAGCTTCCGGGTTCGGAATGTAACCGGGCGTTTCCCTAACGCAATGACCACCGAAACACTATGAA
>NZ_SSBI01000037.1 GCF_004795015.1 Streptomyces sp. A1277
GCCGAGCGCGAGCCCGGCGCCGCCCCAGCCGAGCAGCGCCCGCCGCGACGGGGCGCCGCCGGTGGCGGGTGGCTGCTGCGTCTCCTCGGACATGCCCGAAGCCTCCTTTCGGCCGGTTACTTCGTCACCGCGGCGGCGAGCTTGGACAGCGGCTCGGCCAGCGCGTTGACCGCGTCCGACAGCTCCTTGCGGTCCGCCTTGCCGACCTTGTCGTAGGAGGTGAACTCGTAGGAGGAGGTGTCCTTGCGGTACTTGTCGAGCAGCTTGTTCAGGGCCGCGAACCGCTTGTCCAGGGTGGCGGTGAGCGCCGCGTCGTTCTTGGAGGCGATCGGCTTCAGCAACTGGTAGGACTGCTCGGCGCCCTCGACGTTGGCCTTGAAGTCGACCAGGTCGGTGTGGCTGTAGCGCTCCTCCTCGCCCGTGACCTTGCCGGTCGCGACCTCGTCCAGGAGCTCCTTGGCGCCGTTGGCCATCGAGGTCGGGGTGATCTCCGCCAGGCCGACCCGCTTCTGCCAGTCGACCAGGTCCTTGTAGAGGGCCGGGGCGAGAGCCTTCTCCTCGTCACCCAGCTTCTCGTCCTGCCACAGCGCCTTCTCCAGGCGGTGCCAGCCGGTCCACTTCTGGCCGTCCTCCAGGCCGTCCGCGCGCACGTCGACCTTCGGGTCGATGTCGCCGAAGGACTCGGCGACCGGCTCGGTGCGCTCCCAGCCGATGCGGGAGTCGGCGTACGCCTTCTTCGCGGCCTCGATGTCACCGGCGGCGACGGCGTCCGTGAACACCTTGGCCTTCGGCAGCGTCTCGTCGGCCTGCGCCTGGACGTAGGTGCGGTACGCGGCGACGGCCTTGTCCATCTCGGGGCTGCGCTTGACCGCCTTGCCGCCGCTGACCTCGATCTTCTGGCGGATGCCGTGGCCCTTCATGCCGGGCTTGCAGGCGATCTCGTACGAACCGGCCTTGATCTCGGCCGTGATGGTGGCCTTGGTGCCGGGACCGATGTTCTCGCGCTCGGCGACGATGCGGTCGTCCGGGAACAGGACGTAGACCTCGGTGACCTTGGAGCCCTTGTTCTGCACGGCCAGCTCGATGTGCCCGGCCGGCAGCTCCTTCTTGGAGACCTCGCAGGAGTCGTCCTTGGCGACGACCTGGACGGCCCCCTCGCCCTTGCCGTCGCTCTTCTCGGCGCAGCCCGTGACGGCGGTCAGAGCGGCCACGGTCGCGGCAGCGGTGACGACGGAGAGACGAACGGCGCGCATACGGGCTCCACATGAGGATGAAGGAGAAGACGGGAAGGGTCGGACAAAGGTAGGTGAGGCGGACCTAACTTAACGGAGGCTTACCTGCCCGATGCCCGCCCGTGCAGTGATTCAGCTCTCACTGCGCGGGTCCGGAAACGGTGCGATCACAGCCGACCCATGGACGAACCCCACACAGGTAATGCACAGGTCAAGCGGTGCGGTCCGGTACGACGAGCGGCACCCCGGTCCGCGGGTGCGGGAACACCTCGACGGGCTGCCGGTAGACCCTGCCGAGCAGTTCACCGGAGAACACCTCGGCCGGCGGGCCCGCCACCGCGATCCGCCCCTCGTGCAGCACGGCCGCCCGGTCCGCGTACGCGGCGGCGAGCCCCAAGTCGTGCAGGACGACGACGACCGCGTCCCCGGCGGCGGCCCGCTCCCGGCAGATCCGCAGCACCAGCTCCTGGTGGCGCAGGTCCAGCGCGGCGGTCGGCTCGTCCAGCAGCAGCAGCGGGGCCCGCTGCGCCAGCACCCGGGCCAGGGCGACCCGGGCCCGCTCGCCGCCGGACAGCGCGGAGAAGGGGCGCCCGGCGAACTGTGTGACCTCGGTGGCCGCCATCGCCGCGGCGACCGCCGGATCGTCCTCGTCGGCCCGGTCCGTACCCGCCCAGGGCGCGCGCCCCATCCGTACGACGTCCTCCACCGAGAACGGGAAGGCGAGGGCCGCGGACTGCGGCAGCACGGCCCGGCGCAGGGCCAGTTCGGGGGCGGACCAGTCGGTGACCGGCCGGCCGTCGATGCGTACGGAGCCGCTCTCGGCCGGCAGGTCGGCGGCGAGGGCGGCCAGCAGGGTGGACTTCCCGGCCCCGTTCGGGCCGACGAGCGCCACGACTTCGCCCGCGTGCGCGGTCAGGTCGATGGAGTCCAGCACCTGCCGCCCGCCGAGCCGCACCCGCAGCCCGCGCACCTCGGCGACCGGGCCGCCGGAGGGTACGCGTACGGGCAGCTGCCGGCTGTGCGTGGCGAAGAGGTTCCGCAGCGACCTCATGCCCAACCACCTTGCTTGCGACGGGTCCTGCGCAGCAGCCAGAAGAAGAACGGGCTGCCGAAGAGCGCGGTCAGCACGCCGAGCGGCAGCTCCGCCGGGTCGGCGACGGTACGGGCCGCGAGGTCGCCCGCGACCAGCACGAGGGCTCCGCCGAGCGCGCTGCCGGGGACGAGGAAGCGGTGCCCGGGACCGTTCGCCATGCGCAGCAGGTGCGGCACCAGCAGCCCGACGAACGAGATGATCCCGGCGACCGCGACCGCCGCCGCCGTCAGCAGCGCCACGACGAGCACCAGCACGAGACGCAGCCGCTCCACATCGACGCCGAGGTGCCGGGCGGGCCGCTCGCCGAGCGCGAGCAGGTCCAGCTTGCGTGCGTAGAACGGGGCGATCAGCAGCCCCAGCGCCGCGCACGGCAGGACGGCCAGCACCTTGGGCCAGGTGGCCTGGGCCAGCGAGCCGAGCTGCCAGAAGGTGATCTGGGTGATCTGCGCGTTGTCGGCGAAGAAGACGAACAGGCCGATCAGCGCGCCCGCGAAGGCGTTGACGGCGATGCCGGTGAGGATCAGCGTCACCACCTCGGTCCGGCCGCCCGACCGCGACAGCGTGTACACCAGGAGCACGGTCAGCAGACCGGCGGCGAACGCGCAGACGGTGATGGTCCAGTTGCCGAAGAAGCTCAGCCCGAGCGCGATCGAGGCGACCGCGCCGACCGCCGCACCGGCGGAGATCCCGATGACGCCGGGTTCGGCGAGCGGATTGCCGAACACGCCCTGCATCAGGGCGCCCGCGCAGCCGAGCGAGGCGCCGACCAGCAGCGCGAGGACGACCCTCGGCAGCCGTACGTTCCACAGGACGCTCTCGCCGACCCGGTCCAGGGCGTGCCCGCCGAGCCCCATCCGGTGCTGGACGGAGGCGAGGACGTCACCGAGCGGGATGCTGTACGCGCCGAGCCCGGCGGACAGCAGGCAGCCCAGGACCAGCGCGGCGAGCAGTCCGGCGGTGAGGGTGACGGCGGTGGAGCGCCGGGCGCGGGGCGGGGCGGGGGCGGGCTCGGCCCCGGCCGTCTTGGCGGCGGGCGCTTCGCAGGAGGTGGTCACTTGCCCGGCCCGCTCTCCGGGTAGAGCTGGGCGACCAGTTCACTCAGTACGCGGTCGGTGCGCGGGCCGTAGTTCAGCAGCACCCCGTCGTCGACGGAGACGATCCGCCGGTCCATCCCGGCCGGGGTCTCGGCGACGCCCGGGATCTTCACCAGGCCGTCGATGCCGCCGACCGAGTCGAGGCCCTTCGTCATGACGAGGATCGCGTCGGGGGCGGCCTTGGCCAGGGCCTCGCTGGTGATGGCGGTGAAGTCCTTCTTCAGCCCGGACGCCTTGCCGGCGTCCACCGCGCCCGCCGCCTCCAGCAGCGAACTCGCCCCGGAATCCCGGCCGCCCAGCAGATAGACGGACGCGGAGCCGCGCAGGTAGAGGAAGGCGACGCGCGGCTTGTCGGCCCCTGCGGCCGGTGCGGGCACGGTCTTGCGCACGGCGTCGATACGGTCCTGGGTGCGCTTCTTCAGCGTCTGCCCGGACCGCGGTACGCCGAGCGCAGCGGCCACGGTGTCGATCCGGCGGCCCACGTCGGCGAGTTCCTTGGCGGGTTCGACGACCACCAGCGGAATCCCGGCGTCGCGGATCTGGCCGATCGCCTCGGCCGGGCCGGTCGTGGTGTCCGCGAGGACCACGGTCGGCTTCAGCGACAGGACGCTCTCGGCCGACACGTCGTGGGCCCGGGTCACCACCGGGAGCTTCTCGGCCTGTTCGAAGGTGGCGGTGATGTCGCGGGCCACGACCTGCTTGCCGAGACCCAGCGTGAACACGATCTCGCTCAGGCTGCCGGTCAGCGGCACGATCCGGTCCGCCGATGTGATGGTGGTCCGCTTGCCGTCCGCCGACTCCACGGTCACCGGCAGCTTCGGGGCGGGGGCGCCGGTCAGCGGTTCTATCCGGTCGGCGTCCGCCGCCGACGAGGCCCCGGCGCCCGCGGACTTCGCCGAGGGCGCCCCCGTACCGCCGCAGCCGGACAGGAGCAGGGCCGAGGCCAGGGAGAGGGCGGTGGCCAGGACGCCGGTGCGCCCGCGCCCGGCCCGCCGGGCGCTGCGGCCCGGCGGGGCGAAGTCCTGCGAGAAGCGCACGGGGCACCGTCCTGTTCGTTGTGCGGCTCGTACTACGGCGAGCAGTTGGTGATGTTCTGCGTGGAATGTGACGGAAGAGGGTACCGACACAGGATCCACATACCTTAGGTTAGCCTTACCTGTGTTGCTAGACCTCGGAGGGGCCCCATGCCATCGTTCAGACCTGCCCTCGCCGTCGCGCTTCTCGCGGTCCTGCTGGGCGCTCTGCTCCCGGCGACCGCCGCGCAAGCGGCGAGCCGCACGGTGCAGGGCGGACGGCTGGACTGGGGCATCAAGTCCTCGTTCCAGAGCTACGTCACGGGCCCGATTGCCCAGGGGAGTTGGGCGCTGGCCGGCGGCGCCGCCACGGTCGGCGGCAGTCAGTTCCGCTTCCACTCCGCGACCGGCTCCTACGACCCGGCGAGCGGCGCGTTCCGGGCCGGCTTCTCGGGCGGAGTCCGTTTCCTCGGCCACAAGAAGTCCGACGGCTCCTACGAGCTCGACCTCACCATCAGCCGCCCCACCGTCCGCATCCAGGGCGGCAGCGGCACCCTGTACGCGGACATGGTCAGCAAGGAGCGGGGAAGCGGACGCGTCACCACCGCCGCCCAGGTCCCGCTGGCCACGCTCGGCCTGTCCGGGATCGACATGCGGGGCGGTTCCACCCCCATCGCCCTCACCAACATCCCCGCCACGCTGACCGCGCAGGGTGCCAAGTCGTTCGCCGGCTACTACACGGCCGGTACGCCGCTGGACCCGGTCGGCCTCTCCGTGGACACCACGGGCCCGGCCGCGAGGCCCAGCCCGTCGAAGTCCTCGGCCACGCCCGAGAAGAGCACCGCGCCGAAGAAGAAGTCCGCGGCCGGCCCGTTCGAGGACGGGGCCGTCGACTGGGGCGTGCGCCGCACCTTCCGCGAGTACGTCACCGGCTCGATCGGCCAGGGCAAATGGACGCTGGCCGACGGCGCCGAGGACGGCGGCGCGCTCTTCCGCTTCCCGAAGGGGCGGGGCACGTACGACCCGAAGGAGCAGACCCTGGCGGCCACCTTCGCCGGCAGTGTCCGCTTCACCGCCGCCGATGGCCTCGATCTGACGCTGTCCCGGTTCTCGGTGGCCCTGAAAGCCGGCAAGGGCACGCTCCGCGCCGACGTCCTGAGCGACGGCGCCACCACCAGGGCGGTGCCGCTCGTCACCTTCACCGCCGAGGAGTTCGCGCCGAAGAACGGCCTCGCGGTCCTCACCGAGGCGCCCGCCACGCTGACCGCCGGCGGCGCCAAGGCATTCGGCTCCCTCTACAAGGCGGGCACCGCGATGGACCCGGTCTCGCTCGCCGTGGCCACCGACGCGAAGGCGGAACTGCCGGCCCTGCCCGACCTGGGCAGCGACACCGCCGCCACGCCGCAGCCGTCGAAGAGCCCGGTGACGAGGACCGACGCGGTCCCCGCCGCGGCCGAGGCGGACGACGACTCCCACACCGGGCTGTACCTGGCCCTCGGCGGCGCCGGAGTGCTCGCCGCGGCGGCCGCCGTGCTGCTGCTCGTGCGCCGCAACCGCGCGAAGCCGGACGCCTCTTCCTGACCCCCCGCACCACCCCCGTCCCCCCCCCATCACCCCCGTGATGTCGCACATCCCCTGAGGAGACCACCCACCATGGCAGCCACCCGCCGCCCCATAACCCTCGCCGCAGCCGTCGCCACCGCCGCCGCACTCGGCGCCGCACTCGCCCTGCCGGCCCTCGCCGCCGAGCGTTCCGCGCCGAACGCCACCGCCGCCGCGCCGACGATCGAGCTGAAGGACGGCACGCTGGACTGGGGCTTCAAGGAGTCCTTCCGCAAGTACATCGGCGCCGCCGGCAAGATCACGGTGAAGGACGGCGCCACCCAGGCCGAGGGCAACGGCGTCTTCACCTTCGTCAACGGCAAGGGCACGTACGACACCGCCACGTACGGCACCGACACCGCCTTCGACGGCGGGGTCAACTTCTTCGCGCACGGCGGTGTCCTGAACATCACGCTCTCGGACGTCAAGGTCTCCACGGCCGGCAAGGGCGGCGCGATCACCGCCGACGTGGCCACCCCGCAGGGCACGCGGAACGACGTGGCCGTCGCCGACCTCGACCTCTCGGCGGTGAAGCCGGGCCAGGGCGCGGGCGGCGCGATGGTCTTCAAGGACATCCCCGCGACGCTGACCAAGGCCGGCTCCGATGCCTTCAACGGCCAGTACAAGGAAGGGGAGGCGCTCGACCCGGCCACGCTCACCGTGACGGCGGCCCCCGCCCCGACCGAGAAGCCGACCGATCCGGCCACCCCGACCGAGAAGCCCACGGGCCCGGCCGAGCCCACCGAGGAGCCGACCGACCCGGCCACCCCGACCGAGAAGCCCACCACCGGGCCCACGCAGCCGACGACGAAGCCCAGCCCGACGGCCACGGCGACCGCCACCGACAAGCCGGCCGCCGAGTCCGGCCCGATCGTCGACGGCACCCTGGACTGGGGCGTCAAGGCGTCCTTCCGCTCCTACGTCACGGGCTCCATCGCCCAGGGCGAGGTCGAGACGGCGGGCGGCGCGACCGCGACCGCAGACGGCTACCGCTTCTCCGACGCCACCGGCAGCTTCGACGCCGCCGGGCAGACCCTGAAGGCCGAGTTCGACGGAAAGGTCCGCTTCCTCGGCCACAAGGAGGACGGCGCCTACACCCTCGACCTGTCGCTGACCAACCTGACGATCCAGGCGGACGGCACCAAGGGCAAGCTCGTCGCCGACGTCTCCTCCAAGGACCGGCAGACGAAGAAGGTGTCCCGCTACACCGCTCTGGCCATCGCCGATCTGAAGCTGCCCGCGGGCAAGCTCGCCGCCAAGGACGGTGTGGTGACCCTGTCCGGCGTCCCGGCCACCCTCACCGCGGACGGCGCCACCAAGGCGTTCGGCTCGATGTACGGCCCGGGCGAGCAGCTCGACGCGCTGACCGTCGCGGTCTCCCTCGACAAGGACGCCACCCTCCCGACCGGCTCCACCACCGGCGGCTCGTCCACGACCGGCGGCTCGTCCACCGGCGGCAGCGTGGGCGGTTCGGGCAGCGTGGGCGGCTCCGGCAGCGTGGGCGGTTCGGGCAGCGGCGCCGGCACGGTCGGCGGCTCGGGCGCCCTGGCCTCCACCGGCTCCGACATCCCGGCCGGCTCGCTGTTCGCCGCCTCGGGCCTGGTCGTGGCCGCCGGCGCCGGCGCGGTCGTCATCGCCCGCCGCCGCCGTACCGCCTGACACCCCGGCGCCGGGCAACACCACCGCCCGGGTACCGGGCCTCTCGTGGGGCCCGGTGCCCGGGCGGTGCTTGAATGCGGGGCGTGAACGACTACGACGTACCCGCCGGCACCGACGTCCTGCGCGTGTTCTGCGGCCCCGACGGCCGGCACGGCAACACCCTCGGCGTCGTACGCGAGGGGCACCGCCACCCGGACCGGCAGGCCCGCCAGGAACTCGCGGGCCGGCTCGGCTTCAGCGAGACCGTGTTCGTGGACGACCCCGAGCGCGGGCAGCTCGACATCTACACCCCGGGCCTCCGGCTGCCGTTCGCCGGACACCCCGTGGTCGGCGCGGCCTGGCTGCTCGACCTGGAGATCCTGGAGCTGGAGGTGGGCGACGTGTTCGCCCGCCAGGACGGCGAGTTCAGCTGGATCACCGCCCGCCCCGAGTGGGCGCCGCCGTGCACCCTTCAGCAGTACGCGTCGGCCGCCGAGGTCGACGCGCTCCCGGCCCCGCCGCCCGGCGAGGGCCGGCTCTACGCGTGGGCCTGGGAGGACGAGGCGGCGGGCCGGGTCAGGGCGCGGGCGTTCCCGCGCCGGGACGACAACATCGCGGAGGACGAAGCGACGGGAGGCGCGGCCCTGTTGCTGAGCGCGCTGCTCGGACGCGCGCTCAACATCACACAGGGCCGCGGCTCCCAGATCCTCACGGCACCCGCACCGGACGGCACGGTGGAGATCGGCGGCAGGGTCGTACTGGCCCACCACGCCCTCCACGCGAGCGTCCGGCCTGGGCCATGGTGATGCGCTCGCCGTCGAGGACGAGGGCGACGAGGAGCGCGACGAACACGGCCAGGCCGAAGGCGGCGGGGCCGTGGGGGATCGTGGCCGCCCGGCCGGGCACGCCGCTCGGACCCGGTCGCCCGCCCGTCAGACGACATCCTCGAAGAGCCGCCGCCCCGGCTGGTGCCAGTACTTCAGCCCGGGAAGCCGGTTGGCCGGTTCGGGGCCCCAGGAGCCGGGAGCGTACGGCAGGGGCGGCTCTGACCGGTCGAGGACGGCTCCGACGATCCGCCAGCACTCCAGGATCGTCGGGTAGAAGGCGAAGGTCTCCGGGTCGCCCATGACGGCGCCGCGCAGGATGTTCTCGTAGGGCAGGTCCTGCCGCCCGAGGACCGTCGCGAAATCGACGCCGATGGGTACGGTCACCGGCTGTTCGCCGCCGCCACCGGGTTTGCGCAACATCAGGTCCGCCCGGATGCCGGTGTCGCCGTCGATGCGGAACCGGATGAGGTTGGGCGGGGTCTCGGCGGCGTCGCTGCCGAAGAGCTCCAGCGGCGGGGTGCGGAGCTGGACGATCACCTCGGTGGCGGTCACGGGCAGCGCCTTGCCGCTGCGCAGGTAGAAGGGGACGCCGGCCCAGCGCCAGTTGTCGATGAACAGGCGGGTGGCGAAGTACGTCTCGGTGGTGGAGCCGGGCGCGACACCCTCGACCCCGAGGTACCCGTCGTACTGGCCGCGCACGGTGGCGTCGGGGTCCAGGGTGCGGACGGCGCGCAGCACCCGCCACTTCTCCAGGCCCTGGGCGCGCGCGTTGGAGACGTTGGGCGGGTCCATGGCCAGGAAGGCGAGCACCTGGAGCAGGTGGTTCTGGACGACGTCGCGCAGGCAGCCCACGGCGTCGTAGAAGGACCCCCGGTCGGCGACGTCGAAGTCCTCGGCGAGGGTGATCTGTACGTTGTCGACGTACGAGCGGTGCCAGATCGGGGCGAGGAGGGTGTTGGCGAAGCGGGCGACCATCAGGCTCTCCACCGCGGTGTTGCCCAGGAAGTGGTCCACCCGCATCAGGTGGTGGTCGTCGAAGCAGGCGCTCAGCTCCTTCTGGAGTTCGCGCGCGGACTCCTCGTCGTGTCCGAAGGGCTTCTCGACGACCAGGCGGGAGTCGCGGTTCAGGCCCGCTTCGGCCAGGGCGCGGGCGACGGTGGTGAACAGGATCGGCGGGATCGCCAGGTAGTGGGTGACGAAGCCGTGTCCGGCGACGGCCTCGCGCAGCCGGGCGAAGGTGCCGGGGTCGGTGAAGTCACCGGTGACGATGGAGAGGTTCGCCGCGAGGCGGTCGAAGACCTGCTGGTCGAAGCCGGGGACGGCGGCGGCGATCGCCTCCCGGGCGTGTCCGCGCAGCGCGTCGTCGTTCCAGTCGCCGCCGGCCACGCCGATGACGGGCACGGTGAGCCGGCCGTCCTCGGCGAGCCGGTACAGGGCGGGCATCAGCATCTTCTTGGCGAGGTCGCCGGTGATGCCGAAGAGTACGAGGGCGTCGGCGCGTTCGAGGTCGTCGGGGCCGGGGAGGGTGTTGCTCATCGCGGGCGTCCTTTCTGCGGGGAGGGACCCTGCCGGGAGTCGTCCGGGCGGTCCGGGGTGTGCTTGAAGCGGGTGTCGAGGGCCTCCTGGATCTGGTCGGCGTCCCGGCCCCGCGTCTCGGGCAGGTAGCGGCTGACGAAGAGGAACGCGAGCAGGCAGATCCCCGCGAAGATCCAGAAGGTCTCGCCCTGGCCGATGAGGCCGGCGAGGGGGAGGAAGGCGAGGCTCACGAGGAAGTTGGACACCCAGTTGACGGCGGTGGACAGGCTTGACCCCTCGGCCCGGACGTACGGCGGGAAGATCTCGCCGATCAGCGTCCAGAAGACGGGTCCGAGGCCACCGGCGAAGGCGGCGATGTAGATCACCATGAACGTCAGGGTCAGCACCGATCCCATGTCCACGACGAAGGCGAGGCCCAGCATGAAGATGGACACCGCCATCAGACCGAGCGAGACCAGGACCATGGGGCGCCGCCCCGCCCGGTCCACCAGCTTGAGCGCCACCAGGGTCATGACCAGGTTGATCAGGCCGATGAACACCGAGTAGAAGATGGAGTTCGATGCGTTGAGGCCGGTCTGCTGGATGATGGTCGGCGCGTAGTAGATGATCGTGTTGATACCGGCGAACTGCTGGACGGCCGCCAGGGCGAGGCCGACGATCAGCGCGGGCCGCACGTCGGGGGCGAACAGCCGCCGGGTGCCCCCGTCTCCCTCGGCCTCCTTCCGCCGCTCCTTCTCGCGCTCCGCGTCCATGCGCTCCCGGGCCCGCCGGATCAGCTCGTCCGCCGTCTCCTCATCGGTCAGCGCGGCGATCCCCTTGCGCGCCACGTCCGCCCGGCCGTGGGTGATGAGCCACTGGGGCGACTCGGGCAGCAGCCACAGGGTGGCCGCGATCATGAGGAGGGCGGGGACCACACCCACCGCGAACATCGCCCGCCACCTCTCGCTGCTCGCGAAGGCGAGGTTGACGAGGTACGCCACGAGGATGCCGACCGTGATCATGAGCTGGTTCATCGTGAGCAGCCGGCCCCGGACGCGGGTCGGAGAGATCTCCGAGAGGTAGACCGGCACCGTCGCGGACGCGGCGCCGACGGAGAGGCCGAGGACGACCCGGCCGGCCATGAGCATCGGGTAGCCGTTGGCCAGGGAGGCGATCACCGTACCGACGACGAACACCAGGCCGATGAGGCCCAGGGCCTTGCGCCGGCCGACCCGGTCGGAGAAACCGCCCGCCGAGGTGGCACCGATGACGGCTCCGATGAGCAGGACGCTGACCACGCTGCCCTGCTCGAAGGAGTTGAGGTGGAAGTCGTTCTTGAGGTACAGCAGCGCACCGGAGACGACACCCGTGTCAAAACCGAACAGGAACCCGCCCAGGGCGATCGCGGCCGCCCAGAGAGTGATCTTCCGGGTCCCCTCCGGGCCGACCTGCGTCAGCGGACTGTGGGTGCCGGGCTCTCTGGAGAATCCCTGAACCATGTGATGCCCTCGTCTCTCGATGGCCGATGCGGCCATCGTCGCCGCCCGGGGACGGCACCGACATCTACGAGGGCAACCGGGTGAAAGCGGGGCATCGGCGCGAGGGCGATGCGGAGATGGAGGGATACCGAGGGGTGCCGAGAGAGATACAGAGGGCGCGCGACGGCGTACGCGGCCCTCGAACCACTTGCCGCACCTTCGGGACGAGACATCACCGGCAGCGGCAGGGCAGGTGCGTCCTGTCCGGGCGCCGGCACGCCGGACCGGCCCGGATCACCACGGGGCCGGCGACACCCTGGACGCGGCCGGCAACTGAGGAGACGCCTTCGGCCGAGGGGCCCGCACTTGGCAGGCCCCTCGCCCCGCAGGGGATCGGGACGGCCGTCAGGCGGCCCGGAACTCCTCGCCCAGCTCCCGGAAGACGGCCGTGTTCAGCGCGAAGGCGCGCTTGCACTCGTCCACGATCCGCCGCTTCTCCAGGTCGTCGGCGTTCACCGCGTCCAGCAACTCCCGGTAACCCCGCTTGAAGGAGGCGGGGTTGGAGATCTCCTCGAAGACGTAGAACCGCACCCCGTCGCCCTTGCGCGCGAAGCCCCAGGTCTTCTCGGCCTTGTCCCGGATGATCTGACCGCCCGACAGGTCGCCCAGGTACCGCGTGTAGTGGTGCGCGATGTACCCGGCGGGCCAGGTGCGGGCGCACTCGGCGACCCGCCCGGCGTACGCGGCGGTGGCCGGAAGCGGCTCCAGGCCCTCGCGCCAGTCGGCACCCCGCAGATGGGCGAGGTCGCGCTCCAGCTCGGCGGAGCGCATCAGCTCGGGCTGTATGAACGGCCCCGCGACCGGGTCGGCGGCCAGCGCCTGCGCGCCCTCCTCCAGGGCGCGGTACACGAACCACAGCTGCTCGGTGTACCGCGTGTACGCGTCCACCCCGAGGCGCCCGCCGAGCAGATCGCTCATGAAGGTCGAGGTCTCCGCCTCGGTGTGCTGCTCGTGCGACGCGGTGCGGATCAGCGTCGAGAAGGACGTGGCGGTGGCGGTTGCGTCCAAGGCGGGCCTCCGGGGCCGAGGGGGACGGGAAGTCCAGAAAGAGACGGAGATATCGGCCCGCCGCAACTGTCCGCCGCAGCGCCTGCCGATGGCTCGATCTTCCTACTTAGGCATACCTAAGTCAACTCCTTGCCGACGACTTGTCGGTAACTACGGCACGGGTGTGGTGCCGACGCGGCGCCGGGGGAGTGTGCCGGGGGCGCGCGTCGGGGGCGTGCGTCGGGGGCGTGCGTCGGGGTGGCGCGTCAGGCGCCCTCTTCGGGCGCGCCCGAGATGCGGTCGAGCAGTTCCGCGAGCAGCGCGCGCTCACCCGTGGTCAGCGCGCCGGTCCGGGGGAGCAGGGCGTGCAGGGCGACCGCCGCCGCCGCGGGGCCGGGGGGAGGGGTGGCCGGGGCCTCGGTGGTGATCGCGGCGATCACCGCTTCCCGCGCCAGATGGGACACGCTCATGTCCCGGTGGTCCTCGGGGGTGGCGATGAGGGAGAGGGTGGTGCCGCCGCCCACGGCGTGCACCAGGTGGGTGGCGCGCGTCTCGTCGATGCGCAGGCGTCCGGCCTCGGCGATCCGGTGGATGTGGGTGGCGAGGACCTCCAGTGCGGCGATGGCCGCGGGGGAGGGGGTGCCGGGGCTGGGCTGGGCGTACATCAGGGTGTACAGGGCCGGGTTGGCCAGGCCGAACTCCGTGTTGAAGTTCCAGCCGGTGCGCAGGTCCTCGACCGGGTCGCCCGTGAGCTCCAGGGATGCCTTCTCGCCGAGGTGGCTCGCGAAGCCGTGTGCGGCCACGGCGTCGAGCAGGCCCTGCTTGTCGCCGAACAGCCGGTAGATCGTGGGCGCCTGGACGCCGGCCGCGGCGCTGACCGCCCGAGTCGACACCGCCTCGCGCCCCTCTTCGGCGAGCAGTCGGGTGGCGGCGGCGATGATCCGTTCGCGGTTGTTCCCGGTGGGGGCGGGGCGGTCGGTCTCCATGGTTTCCCATGATAACGGAATGATGTTAGCGGTTTGCGATATCAGCGTTAGCGTGCAATTGTTATCAGCGGAAACGGTGTGCGGCCGGTGACCGGCCGACGCGCCACACGCTTGTCCGCAGCCATGCCCCGGAGGCTTCCGTGATCGTCCTCACCGCACCCACCGGCCGGATCGGCCACCAGGTCCTCGACGCACTGCTCGACGACGGCCGGCACGTACGGGTGATCGCCCGCGACCCCGCCCGGCTCACCCCGCGAGCGCGGCAGGGCGCCGAGATCGTCCAGGGCTCGCACAGCGACCCCCAGGTCCTCGCGGAGGCGTTCAAGGGCGCCGACAGCGTCCTGTGGCTGGTCCCGCCGAACCCCGTCGCCGGCGACGTCCGGGAGCACTACCTCGGCTTCACCCGCCCGGCCTGCGAGGCCGTCCGGGCCCAGGGCGTCCGCCGTGTCGTCGGCGTCAGCAGCCTCGGCCGCGCCTACGGCCCGGGCGCCGGGCAGTTGTCGGCCGCGTTCGCGATGGACGAGATGATCGAGAGCACCGGGGCCGGCTACCGGGCCCTGGCCATGCCGTTCTTCATGGAGAACCTGCTCCACCAGGCCGAAGCGCTCACGACGCAGGGCGTGCTCTCCCTGCCGGTGGCCGCCGACCGCCCCCTGCCGCTCGTCGCCACGCGCGACATCGCCGCGACCGCAGCCCGCCTCCTGGCCGACGACTCCTGGTCCGGGCAGGCCACCGTCCCGGTGGTCGGCCCTGACTCCCTGTCCCCCGAGGACATGGCCCGGGTCCTGTCGGAGGTCCTGGGGCGCCCGGTCCGCTTCGAGCAGCTCGACCGCGCGGCGTACAAGGCGGCGATGGTGCGGTACGGGATGAGCGAGGCGTGGGCGCAGGGCCTCTTCGACATGGCGGACGCCCAGGACAACGGCGTCTACGACGGCGAATGGCGGGCCCTGACCACCCCGGCCCCCACCGGCTTCCGCCAGTGGTGCCGGGAGGTGCTGATACCCGCGGCGGGTGCTACGGCAGCGTGAGGATGTCCGCTCCGGTCTCGGTCACCACGAGCGTGTGCTCGAACTGGGCGGTGCGCTTGCGGTCCTTGGTCACCACGGTCCAGCCGTCGTCCCACATGTCGTAGTCGTGGCTGCCGAGCGTCAGCATGGGTTCGATGGTGAACGTCATGCCGGGCTTCATCACGGTGGTGGCGTGCGGGCTGTCGTAGTGCGGCACGATCAGCCCGGAGTGGAACGAGGTGTTGATCCCGTGCCCGGTGAAGTCCCGTACGACGCCGTACCCGAAGCGCTTCGCGTACGACTCGATGACCCGCCCGATCACATTGATCTGCCGGCCCGGCCGCACCGCCTTGATCGCCCGGTTCAGGGACTCCTCGGTGCGCTCGACGAGCAGCCGGGACTCGTCGTCGACGTCGCCGCAGAGGTAGGTCGCGTTGTTGTCGCCGTGCACGCCGTTGATGTACGCGGTCACGTCGAGGTTCACGATGTCGCCGTCGCGCAGCACCGTGGAGTCCGGGATGCCGTGGCAGATCACCTCGTTGAGGGAGGTGCACAGCGACTTGGGGAAGCCCCGGTAGCCCAGCGTCGACGGGTAGGCGCCGTGGTCGCACATGAACTCGTGGGCGACGCGGTCGAGTTCGTCCGTGGTGACGCCCGGGGCGATGTGCTTGGCGGCCTCGGCCATCGCCTGCGCGGCGATCCGTCCCGCGATACGCATGCGCTCGACGGTGTCGGCGTCCTGGACCTCCGGGCCGGTGTACGGCGTCGGGGCGGGCTTGCCCACATACTCGGGGCGCCGGATGTTTCCGGGCACGGAACGGACGGGAGTGAGCTCCCCTGGTACAAGCAGCGACTGGCCAGACATGCCAGCGAGTCTAACCAGCGTGTCCGGGGCACCATGGCACAGAGGAAAGGAACCGACGATGGCCCTGTTCAAGAAGCGCACGGTCGGCAAGCCGGGCGAGTGGTTCTACTGCCTGGAGCACAAGAAGGTCGAGGAGGGCCCCGAGTGCCCGGCCAAGGACCGCTTCGGCCCGTACGCCACCCGCCAGGAGGCGCAGCACGCGATGGAGACGGCCCGGGAGCGGAATCTGGAGTGGGAGACGGACCCCAAGTGGCACGACCGCCAGGGCCAGGGCCAGGGCCAGGACGAGGACGACGCCTGAGCCGGCCGGTCGGGCGCCCGGGGCCGCGTGAGCCCGGGCCACGCTGAGCCGGAGCCGGTCCCGTGAGTCCGAGCCGCGCTGAGCCGGAGCCGGTCCCGTGAGCCCGGGAGGGGCTGAGCCGGTCCCGTGAGCCCGGCGGGCTGAGCCGGTCCCGTGAGCCTGGTCGGGCTCGCAGGCCCCGGCTCAGCCCGCCGGCGCCACGTCCAGGCCGTCCGCGCCCTGCGTGCCCTCCGCCTGCCGCGCGCGCCTGCGCAGCAGCGCGTCCTCGTCCGTCGCCGAGTCGTACGTCAGGAGCTTGGGGAGCGCCGCCGCCAGTAGCGCCACGGAGGCGACGCAGGCCACGCCGCCGGTCCAGATCGCGGGCCTGGTCCCGGTCCACCCCGCCATGCCGCCGGCCCGGACCTGGCCGAGCTGCGGCCCGACGCTGTACGAGAGCACCTCGATGCCGGCCAGGCGGCCCCGCAGCTCCTCCGGGATCGTCTGGTTCCAGATGGTGGAGCGGCCGAGCCCGCTGAGCATGTCGCCCGCCCCGGCGAACCCGAGGCAGACCAGCACCAGCCACACGTTGCCGAACCAGCCGGCCGCCGCGATGGCCATGCCCCAGACGACGGCACCGAACACGACGAACAGCCCGTGCCTGCGCACCCGTGAGGTCCAGCCGCTGGTCAGGCCCAGGACGAGGGAGCCGACCGAGCCCGCCGCGTACATCAGGCCGAGCGCCCAGTCGGCGTCCAGCTCGTCGGCGAGGAACGGGAAGATCGTGTTGGGGAACGCGAAGAACATCGCGGCCATGTCGATGGCGTAGGTCCCGAGCAGCACCGGCCGGCTCCAGGCGTAGCGCGCCCCCTCCACGATGCCGCGCAGCGACGGCTTCTGCCCCTTCTCGGCGGGCGGTGCGGGGGCGAGCCTGCGGCACATCAGCACCGAGACGGCGAAGGTGACCACGGTGACCGAGTACGCGGTGGCGTGCCCGGCGTAGGCCACCACCAGACCCGCCAGCGCCGGGCCCATGATCGCCCCGGCCTGCCAGCGCAGGGCGTTCAGGGCGGCGGCCGCGGGCAGCTGCTCGTGCGGCACGATGCGGGCCATCAGCGAGTCCAGCGCGGGCCGCTGGAGCCCGGCGAGCGCGGAGACACCGCCCGCCACCACGTAGAGCGGCCACAGCAGCGGGTCGGGGAGGGACGCGTTCACCAGGAGGACGAGCGCGAGGATCCCGAGCCCGGCCTCGGTGGCCAGGATGATCTTCCGCCGGTCGGCGGCATCGGCGAGCGCGCCGCCGTACAGGCCGCATATGACCAGCGGCACCAGCTCGACCGCGCCCATCGCGCCGACTGCGAGGGGAGAGCCGGTGAGGTCCTTGATCTGGAGGGGCAGCGCGATCAGCGCCATGAAACTGCCGAAGTAGGTGACGATCCCCTGCACCCACAACAGCCGGAAGTCGGCCGATGACCGCCACGGCGAGAGATCGGGAAGAAGCGCGGCAAGCCTGGCGGCGAGGGAGGAGCGAGAGGTCACGAGGAGACATGGTCTGTCGGGATACGTGCCCGATGCAAACGGTATTCGGGGGTGGGCGGGGGCGGTCCCGGACGCCGGGCTCCCGGGTGGGCGGGGGCGGACACCCGGGGAGCCCGGGGAGCCCGGCGTGTCCGGCGTGTCCGGCGTGTCCGGCGTGTCCGGCGCGGCGCCGGGCTATTAGGGCAGCCCCCCGCACCTCACCTCACCTCACCTCACTTCACCTCACTTCACCACCGAGGTGGTGGCGGCGCGGTCAGTTGGTCGGCGAGGCGGGACAGGCGGTCGCGGAACGTGCGCCGGCCGCCGCGCGGGACGGGTGCGCCGTTCTCCCCGGCGGCGGCGCTGACCAGGTGCTGGACGGTGTCCAGGTCCACGTCGTCGCCGTCCGTCACGGACAGCGCCTCATGGGCGAGCCCGCGCACCTGCGGATCGCCGTTGTCCAGCGAGAGGACCGTCGCCCCGGCCCGGCGGGCGTCGTGGACCCGTTCGAGAAGCCCCTCGCCGGGCCGCTCCGGCACCACCACGAGCAGTGTCTCGCCCCGCCCGGCCGCCTCGATCCGGCCGAGGCCGACCGAGAGGTGCGCCGGGACGCCCGGTTCCACCCGGTGGCGTACCAGGGTGGGGCGGAGTTCGGGCAGCCCCGACCAGGTGGACTCGTCGACCAGATGGGCCGCCAGGTGCCAGGGCTCGTACACCTCGGTCCCGACCAGCAGCAGCCCGCCGCCGTGCGGGACCACTGCGGAGCGCAGGGCCCCGGCGAACTGCCGGGTGGCCGCCGGCCACTGGGTCCTGGCGAGCACTTCACGCAGCAGCGCCACACGTACGGCATCCATGGCCCGGCATCATGCACGAGGTCGGACCCCGCCACCGGCGAACGGCCGTGCAGCCATCCGTACGGGTGGTCGTCCGGACGGCCGTCCGGTGATCCGTCCCACTGCCGTCCGGACGGCCGTCCGGTGATCCGTCCCACTGGCCGGGGACACAGGGTCGCGACGCGCTACCTGGTAGTAGTGTCGGGGCCATGACTACGAATGACAGCGGCAGCGCGCCCAAGCCCCCCGCCAAGGACCCCTGGGACCTGCCCGACGTGTCCGGCCTGACCATCGGCGTGCTCGGCGGCACCGGCCCGCAGGGGCGCGGCCTCGCCTACCGGTTCGCCCGCGCCGGACAGCAGGTGATCATCGGCTCCCGCGCCGCGGACCGCGCCGAGGCCGCGGCCCAGGAGCTGGGGCACGGCGTACGGGGCGCGGACAACGCCGCCTGCGCCCGCGACAGCGATGTGGTGATCGTCGCGGTGCCGTGGGACGGGCACGCCAAGACGCTGGAGTCGCTGCGCGAGGAGCTGGCCGGAAAACTGGTCGTCGACTGCGTCAACCCGCTCGGCTTCGACAAGAAGGGCGCCTACGCGCTGAAGCCGGAGGAGGGCAGCGCCGCCGAACAGGCCGCCGCCCTGCTGCCGGACTCCCGTGTGACCGCCGCCTTCCACCACCTGTCCGCGGTGCTGCTCCAGGACGCGGCGATCGAGGAGATCGACACCGACGTCATGGTGCTGGGCGAGGCCCGCGCCGACACCGACATCGTCCAGGCCCTGGCCGGCCGCATCCCCGGCATGCGCGGCATCTTCGCCGGCCGGCTGCGCAACGCCCACCAGGTCGAGTCGCTGGTCGCCAACCTGATCTCGGTCAACCGCCGCTACAAGGCCCACGCCGGACTGCGTACCACCGACGTGTGACCCGGGCCCACCGCCGGGCCCACCGCCGGCCCACCGCCGGGCCCACCGCCGGCCCACCGCCGGGCCCACCGCCGGGCCCACCCTGCTCCGGGTGGCCGGGGGCATGGGGGACACTGGAGGGGACCGCGCATCACCCCCCGACAGGAGCCACCCCCATGCCCCGCCTCGCTCTCTACGCCCTCGTCGTCTGCGTCCTCGCCGTTGCCGCGGCCGTGACGTCCTTCGTGGAGGGCATGTGGCTCATCGGGGCCGTCTGGGTGCTGCTCGTCGGGCTCTCGTCCAACATGGCCTGGTACTACCTGCGCCGCCGTCGCGTCGAGGCCACCCAGCGGCCGGCGGACCAGAGCCTGTAGGGCCACCGCCCGGGTCGCGCCCGGGTCGCGCCCGGGTCGTGCCCGGCTCGCGGCGCCCCGGCGACGCACTGTGCCCAGTGCTACGACGGGGCGTGCTACTGCGAGGTTCAGGGGCCGGAGGGCTTGATCTCCCCCGCGAAGACGATGACCTGGTCGATGAGGCTCCGCCGCAGATGGACGACGTCCGTCCGTTCGACCGCCTCGATCCCCTCGCTGCGGCCCAGCGGTCCCCAGAGGACCACGTCCGAGGTAAGGGTGAACTACTCGGATCGCCGGACAGCTCTCAGCGGCCCCGGACACGGGCGTGCAGGTGCATGCCGTGCCGGCCGTCCTCGTGCGGGGAAGGGTCCAGGCCGCGCAGCGCGATCCTCACCCGCCCATCTCGCACACCGGCCCGGCCGCCCCCTGCCAGAACCGGTAGGCGTCCAGACCGCAGTCCACCCGGAGCCCGTGCACGCCCAGCGACCTCAGCACCGCGTAGACCGCGTCGAAGAAGGCCGCGTTCAGCTCGGGCACCCACAACAGGGCGAAGACCGCGATCAGCCCGAACGGCGCGATCGGCTCCACCGCCCGCCGCACGGAGTACGACAGCCACGGCTCGATCACCCCGTAACCGTCCAGACCCGGCACCGGCAGGAAGTTCAGGATCGCCGCCGTCACCTGGAGCAGCGCCAGGAAGCCCAGCGCGTTCCGGAAGGCCACCGGGACCCCGTCCAGCGCGTGCAGCCAGAACGGCGCGGTGCACACGAGCGCGAACAGCACATTGGTCAGCGGCCCCGCCGCCGAGATCAGGCTGTGCCTCCACCGCCCCCGGATCCGCCCCCGCTCGATGAAGACCGCCCCACCCGGCAGCCCGATCCCGCCCATGATCACGAACAGCACCGGCAGCACGATGCTCAGCAGCGCGTGCGTGTACTTCAGCGGATTCAGCGTCAGGTAGCCCTTGGCCCCGATCGAGATGTCCCCGCTGTGCAGCGCGGTCCTGGCATGCGCGTACTCATGCAGACACAGCGACACGACCCAGGCCCCGGTGACGAACAGAAACGTCGCGAACCCGGGCTGCGCCGCGAAGTCCGTCCACACCCCCCACCCGGCCACGGCGGTCACGGCGGCAATGCCGAGAAAGACCGGACTGATCCGCTGCTGCGCTGCGCTTGCCATGGCCCGAGCCTAGGCTGCCCGCACCACAATTCGAAGGTGGTCCCGATCCACGGCTGCCTACACTCCGCGCATGCCGAGTTCAGAACTCCAGCGGATCAACTCCTTCCTGTCGGCCTTCGCGCGCCGCCAGGCCGAGCGCGTCGCGGATCTCCCGGGCGGGTTCGCCGTATATGACGACGGCTTCGCACACTCCCGCGCGAACAACCAGGTCATCATCGACAAGACCGCTGATCCCGGGACGCTGCCCGCCGTCGCGGAGGAGGCACTGGGGCATCTGCCGCACCGACTGGTCTCCGTCCTGGACGACGATGCGACGGACTGGCCACGCCACTGGTGCGAGCGCCGCGGCTTCTTGGCCATCGGCCGCTTCCACTGCTTCGAACGGGGCTGATTCGGGCCGGACGGCCCGGTCGGCCCCGTCCTCGATCAGCTCGATCAGGTGGTGTACTCCAGCTCGGACACCGCGGCTTGGCGGACGGCCGTCGCCACCTGCGTGACGTCGATCCCGGCCAGGTACTGCACGAGGGCGTCACGTACCCCCAGGAGTTGCCCGCTCAGCTCGGCCCCTGCCAGCTGACCGGGGCGGATGACGCGGCGGAACCCGCTCTCCGTGATCGCGTCGGCCATCAGCTTCTCGGCGAGCCACAGAGGTGTGCGTTCCCGCAGGGCGAAGGTCAGGTGGGTGCTGGCCTCCTCGGACCCGGTGACGCGGGGGTTGTGGACCCACCCTCGCGGGAGGAGAAAGGACTGGCCGGGCGTGAGGTCGAACTCGGTGTCAGGCCCTTGCGCTTCCCACATCGGGATGTAGTCGTCCCGCCAGACCCGCCAGCTCTCGTTGAACTCGCGCATCGGCGCTTCCACCGGTGGCCGCCAGAGCTGCCACCGCTTGGTGCCCGAGAGCTGGACGATCACGGCCATCTGCTGGTCCCAGTGGTGGCGCAGGCCCTGGCTGCCCGGAGGGGTCAGGAAGGCGTGCACGTAGTTCGAACAGCCTGTCTCCTCCTGGAGGCGCCGGGAGAGGTGCGCCATGTAGGGCAACACCCTCTGGAGGTTGCCCAGACGGATGGTGTGCCCGTTCTCGTGAAGCCGCCGCAGCTTCCCGGCGTCACTCCGGCCGTTGGTCGTGAAGGCCGCTCTGTTCAGGGAAGGGTGAGGGGCCTTGACGACCGCGATCTCATCCGCCGGGGCGCAGCCGGTGAAGAGGTAGTCCTTCAGGAAGTCCGCCGTGACCGTCTCGTCCAGTGCCGTGGTGCCCCGCTCGTACACGCGGGGTTCGTCGGGCCAGGTGAGGAGAAGGTCGGTCACGCCTTCCTCGGGCAGTAGAAGACGCAGCGACATGCCGGTCTCCTCTCGTGTTACGAGGGTGGGAGGGGGCAGGAAACCCCGGGGTGGAAGCGGTTCGGGCAGCACACGACGGAGAACGAGATCAGGTTCTTCGACGACGTGTAGTACACCCAGGTCACATCGACCCCGCGGGGGAGCACGTCGGTGGCGTACTCGAGCTTGCTGTGGAGGCCGCTGTACGCCGCAAGACCGTCCGAGCGTACGAATGGCGGGTTGGCGTCGTACTCCTTCGTCAGCCACGCCAGAGCGATGCCCACGTCGGCCCAGGTCCGGTCGTTCGAGACCTGGTTCCGCTTGAGGAGCCAGTAGCCCGTCATGGTGGGCGGCACATTGCCTGTCTGGAACTCGGCGGCGGCCTCGCGGTACCGGTCGAGGACCTGCTGCTGCTTCTTGTCCTCGGGATCCAGCACGGAAGGCGGTCCGTTGGGGTGAGGGGGCCGACGGCCTCCTTCTCTTGCGTATACGGCTGGCGGGCCGGTCCACGGTCCGTACCCATGCCAGTGCCCTGACCAGGTCATCTGTGCCTTTCTGAGACATGCCGGGCCGCCCCGCCCCGGGCGGGGCGGCCCGCTGCGCGGGGTGGCGGGGAGGTAGGAGGCTAGAGCGTCAGCCCCTGCTTCTTGACCCACCCGAGGGCGAAGTCGTTGAGTTCCACCTCGGTGAACCTGAGTTCGAGACCTGCTCCTTCGGGCTTGTTGTCGCGGAGCGCGTAGGCAGTGGCCACGCCGGGAATCGCTCCGACCTCGACGCATGCCTCGTGTTCCCCGCCGAGGTTGCCGCCGCAGAAGCGCTCGAACTCCGCGTCTTCGGCCGGAAAGGCGTAGAGATTCTTCATGGAATGGTCCTCCTGGTGATGGGCTGACGCGGAGATGATTTCTCCGCGCCGTCGCACACATGCCGCCCTTCCTCGGACAGTCGGTGTTTCCGAATCAGCCGGAGGCGGGGGTTCTGCACACTGTGTGCGCCCGATGACGGTACGTAGCGCCAATGGTCGGACTCCACCTTGTTGCACGCTGTTGCGGGTGGGTTTCCCGAAGGAGTGGATTGCCTGCCTGATCAGTCGCCTTCGCCTGTCTGCTGGAGGCGGGAGACGACGACATGATCCGGCTGCGCAACTTTGTCGGTTAGGAGAGAGCGGAATTCAGGGCCTTGGCGATGAGATCGCGCGCAGCCGCGCCGTAAACGGCGATCCGGGACAGTTCCGCGAATGCCCTCAGATAGGTGTGGACTTCACTCGGTGCGGTGATATTCACCTCTGCCGACAGTGTTTCCACGGCCACTTGGGAGTCATCGAAGGCGTAGAAGGCTTCCAGCGGCCACACGGTGCGCCGAGCCCTGAACGGGATGATCCCCAGAGACACGTTCTGCCGGGTCATGACCTCTCGCAGGTGCCGGAGCTGTGCGGCCAGTTCGGGCCCGTCGCAGACCCGGTAGTGGAGCACCGCCTCTTCGACCAGCAGGGCGAAGCGGTGGTTGCCTTCGTAGAGGACGCGGGAGCGGGCCAGGCGAGCCCGTACGGCGTCGGCCACGTCGTCAGGGGTACCCTGAAAGGCCGTGATGGACCGCAGGAGCCCCGTTGCGTACTGGGGGGTCTGGAGCACCCCGGGCAGTACGTTGGAGGCGTAGATCCGGAAGTGGGTTGTCCGCTCGTACAGCGGTACGGTCTTCTCGTGGACCCGCCGCATTCCGTCCCGGTGGATCTGCCGCCACTGGACGTACATGGATTCGGCGGTTCGGGACGCGGCGATCAGGTCGGCTGCTTGGTCTGCCGCGCCGCAGGCTTCACACCATGCCCGGATATCGGCGTCGCAGGGAGCGGTCTTGGCGCGGGCGATGCGGGAGGCTTTCGACTTGTGCCAGCCGCACCGCACGGCCACTTCATGTCCGGTGAGCCCGGCGTCCCGCCGCAGCCCGTCCAGGCGGACAGCGATGGTCATACGGGCAGCCTTAGCGGTGGAAAGCGGCGACTCGGCCATGGACTTGCTTCTCAGACCTCGTACTCGTCGTGGGGGATGGCTCGTTCCCAGACTGCTTCGAAGGCGCCCGAGCAGAGGTCGACTGTCACTTGATCATCGGTTCGGTCGGTGTGGGCCCAACGCCCCTCACCGTCGAACACATTGAACTGGACGAGTCTGCCGTCGAACAGCCAGAAGTCGTTTCCGGGCAGAGCGAGCCCAGAAGCCGACCGGCGTGGCAGCCAACGGATTTCCTCGCCCGCGGCGATGTTGGTGAAGGTGAACGAGTGCTCGTAGCGGATGTACTCGCTGTGAGGTTCGCTCACGACGCGGGCGCGGCGCAGGCGGACGCCCCTGGCGGTGATCTCCTGCACGACATCGAGCCAGGGGCGCCACCAGGAATCGCGGTCGTCCGGGTCGAGCCTGTGGCCCTGCCGCCAAGCCGCGAAGCGTTCGTCCTCGTTCGGGATGGCGTATACGTCGCGTATCTCCAGATGGACGGCGGACCGCTCGGCCGACCGGATCAGGTCGGTGAAGTTACTCAGGCTCTGCGCCATCAAGTGCCTCCCTCAGCAGCGGAATCATGCGCCGCGGCAGCCGGACCACGCTCTCGTGTGCCGGAAGCGGACTGTCCTGGACAGTCAAGGCGGTCGTGGCGGCGTCGGCCGTCACGCCCTGGATGACGAGTTCCTTCGTCTCCACGTCCACCCACACGGCCGGGCAGCCGTGATCTCCGGACTCGGGATCTTTCCCGACGAACCGTAAACGCATAGCCCCTCCTCAAGTCGAACCGGGTCGCACTTGGTTGCACGCAGCCTCACGGGCCCTCCGGCTGGGCGTCAAGGCTGCTCAGGGGCATGTGCAACCACGTGCAACTTCGGGTGCGTGGCTGACCGGCTCCATGAGTGTGTCCGCCCAGACGCACTGGCCGATTCCCCTGGGTGATTGCTTCTTCACGGAAAGCCGCGTCCCGGCCGGGACGGCGAGGTCTTCGTGATCCGTATCGGCGTCCGCCGGCCGTCCGTGCCCGGGTACGCCGTCGAGCAGGCGGACCGGGAACCGGCGCGGGACTGACACGGCGGCGGCGACACGCCGAAAACGCCTCGCTTCCGGTCCGGGGTTCCGTGAAGGGTGGGGGCCATGACGAGCAGGGGCGGGGCGGCTGTGCGCCGGGCGGCGGGGGTCACGGACAATGGGCGCGTGCGCTACGGCATCCTCGGGACCACCCAGGCACTCCACGACGACGGCACGCCCGTCTCCGTCGGCGGGGCGCGCCTGCGTGCCCTGCTCACCGTGCTCGCGCTGCGGCCCGGGCGGACGGTCCCGGTCGCCGTGCTCGTGGACGAGGTGTGGGACGGCGAGCCGCCGGCCGACGCGGCCGGTGCGCTCCAGGCGCTGGTGGGGCGGCTGCGGCGGGCGCTCGGGCACGAGGCCGTCGCCTCGGCGGAGAGCGGCTACCGGCTGGAGGCCGAGCCGGAGGCCGTCGACCTGTTCCGCTTCGAGCGGCTCGCCGGTGAAGGCGCGCGGGCCCTCGCGGAGGGCGACCCGGCGCGGGCCATGCGCGTCCTGGACGACGCACTGGCGCTCTGGCGGGGCCCCGCGCTCGCCGATCTCCCCGACCGGCACACCTCCGCCACGCGCTGGACGGCCCGGCGCCTCGACGCCCGCCGGGCCAGGCTCACCGCCGCGCTCCGGCTCGGCCGGGCCGCCGAGGTGCTGCCGGAGCTGGCGGCGCTCTGCGGTGAACACCCCCTGGACGAACCGCTCCAGGCCCTCCGGCTGCGCGCCCTGCGCGATGCCGGGCGCACCGCCCAGGCGCTGGCCGCGTACGACGAGGTGCGCACCCTCATCGCCGACCGGCTCGGCACCGGCCCCGGGCCCGAGCTGACCGCCCTGTACGAGGAGCTGCTGCGGCAGGAGCCCGCGCCCGCCCCGGCCGCCCAGCCGGCCGCCGCCCCCGCGCCCGCCCCCGCCCCCCGGCTCGGCAATCTGCGGACCCGGCTGACCAGCTTCGTCGGGCGGGAGCGCGACATGGAGGCGCTGCGCGGCGACCTCTCCCGGGGGCGGCTCGTCACCCTGCTCGGGCCCGGCGGGGCCGGCAAGACCCGGCTCTCGCAGGAGGTCGCCGACACCGTCGCCCCCGGCACCTGGCCGGACGGCGTCTGGCTGGCCGAGCTCGCGCCCGTGGACGATCCCGAAGCGGTGCCGGAGGCGGTGCTCGCCGCGCTCGGTGCCCGGGAGACCGTGCTGAGCGGGGCCGGCGCCGGAGAGTTCCGGGCGGTCGAACGGGCCTCGGGCGAGGAGCGGGCCGCCGGCGAATCGCTCGCCCGGCTCACCGAGTACTGCTCCCGCCGCCGCATGCTGCTCCTGCTGGACAACTGCGAGCACGTCATCGAGGCCGCGGCCGCCCTCGCCGACCACCTGCTGGCCCGCTGCCCGCAGCTCACCGTCCTCGCGACCAGCCGCGAAACCCTGGGCGTGCCCGGCGAGTTCGTCCGGCCGGTCGATCCGCTGCCGGACCCCACGGCCCTGCGGCTGCTGGCCGAGCGCGGCGCCGCCGCCCGGCCCGGCTTCCGGATCGACGCGGACGAGGCGACGGCGGTCGCCGCCGCCGAGATCTGCCGCCGCCTGGACGGGCTGCCGCTCGCCATCGAACTCGCCGCCGCCCGGCTGCGGATGCTCACCCCGCAGCAGATCGCCGAACGGCTGGACGACCGGTTCCGGCTGCTGACCAACGGCAGCCGGACCGTGCTCCCGCGCCAGCAGACCCTGCGGGCCGTCGTCGACTGGTCCTGGGAGCTGCTGGACGACGCCGAGCGCGTCACCCTGCGCAGGCTGTCCGCCTTCGCCGGCGGCTGCACCCTCGAAGCCGCCGGGGCCGTCTGCGCCGACGGGGCGGGGCAGACGCACGAGGCCGCCCGGCTGCTCGGCTCCCTCGTGGACAAGTCCCTGGTCGTGGCCGCCCCGGCGCCGGACGGCCAGATGCGCTACCGGCTGCTGGAGACCGTCGGCGAGTACGCGGCGGAGCGGCTGGAGGAGTCCGGGGAGCGGGACGCCGTCGAGCGCCGGCACCTCGTCCACTTCCGCGAGCTGGCCCGTACCACCGACCCGCTGCTGCGCGGCTCCGGACAGCTCGCCGCCATCGAACTGCTCCAGCGCGAGTACGAGAACCTGCGCACCGCCCTGCGGCACGCCGTCGCCGCCCGCGACGAGCAGGAGGCGCTGTGCATGGTGCTGTCGCTCTCCTGGTACTGGCAGATCCGCAATCTGCGCGGCGACGCCCTGCACTGGGCCGGCTCGGTCGCGGCCCTCGGCCCGGACCCGTTCGCCATGCCCGTACGGCCCGCGCCCTCCATCTACGAGCGCTGCACCGACGCGCCCCCGCCCATGGGGCCGGAACTGCTCCAGGAGGCGCGGCGCCAGGTGGCGCTGGTGGAGCTGGTCAACATGGACCACGCGATGGACGAGTGGACGAACGAGGCCAGCATGGCCCGGCTGCGGGCGATCGTCGCCACCTACCGGGCCGGGCAGCCGCAGACCTGCCGCAGCCCCGCCTCGCTCTGGTTCTACGCCGTCATGCTGACCGGGGGCGTCGCCGACCTGCGGCACCTGCTGGACGAAACCGTGCGCGGCGCGCGGGAGTTCGGCTACGAGTGGGAGCTCGCCGCAGCCCTCCAGATGCGGGCCAACGTGCTGGCCAACCGCCCCGACTGGGCCGGGGAGGCCCACACGGACGCCGCCGAGAGCCTGGCGGTCTTCCGCCGGCTCGGCGACGACTGGGGGATGGCCGAGGCGCTCTCCTCGCGCGGCGAGGCCAACGAGAAGACGGGTGCCTACGCGCAGGCGGCCGAGGACTACCAGGCCGCGATCCGCTCGGCCGAGAAGCTGGGAGCCCTGGCCCAGGTGTCGGTGCTCCGCATCCGTTACGCCTCCGTGCTGACCGAGCTGGACCGCGGTGCGGAGGGCGAGGCGATCATGCGCGAGGCGCTGGCCGACGAGCGCCACACCGGGCACGAGGCGAGGCCGACGGCGCGGCTCTTCCTCGCGATGTGGCTGGGCCGGGCCGGGCGTACGGCCGAAGCGCGCGAGCAGTTCGCCCTGCTGCACGAGGAGTTCCAGTCCGAGGCCATGGCGGTCTTCGAGGCGTTCGTCATCGGCGGTCTGGCCTGGCTGGACAACCAGGACGGCGACTACGCCCGTGCGCTGGAGCGGAGCCGGCGGGCGCTGGCGGGGATGGGCGACCCGCTGACGCAGATGGTGGCGCCGCAGATGGCGGTGGTCAATCTGGTCCTCCTGGCCTGGGCGCTGGCCGGGCTCGGGGGCGAGGAGCGCTCCGGGCTCGCGGCACGGCTGCTGGGCGCGGGCCGGCAGAACCTGCCGAGGGGCCACTTCATGACCGCGGTGGAACGGGAGAACTTCGCCCGTGCCGAGGCACTGGTCCGCGACCGGCTGGGCGACAGCGCCTTTGCCGCCGCGTACGCCGAGGGCGGCGGCCTCTCCCTGGAGGAGGCCGCCGCCCTCGTCGACGCGTACCGGAACTGAAGGACCCGCGGGTCAGGACTTCTTGCGGAACTTGGACACCGCGAGCGGGGCCACGAGCGTGGTGATGACCACGGCCCAGCCGAGGGTCAGCCAGACCGAGTGGCCGAGCGGGGTGCCCATCATGAGCCCGCGGGCCGCGTCGGCCAGGTTCGACAGCGGGTTGTAGTCGGTGAACGTCTGGAGCCAGCCGGGCATCGTCGTGGGCGGGGCGAAGATCGAGGAACCGAACTGGAGCGGCATCATCACCAGCATCCCCATCCCCTGAACGGCCTGGGACGTCTTCATGGCCAGTCCGAGCAGGATGAAGATCCACATGATGGCGGCGCCGAACGCGGCCGACAGGGCGATGGCCCCGATCAGCCCGAGCACCGAGCCGTGCAGCTCCAGGCCGAGCGCGAAGCCCATGCCGAGCAGGATGAGCGTGGCGACCATCATCCGGCCCAGCTCGACCACGATCTTGGCGATGAGCACCGAGGACCGCGCGATCGGCATCGTACGGAAGCGGTCCATGACGCCCTTGCGGAAGTCGTCGTTGACACCGCTGCCGACGGCCATGGCGATGTTCATGCCCATCATCGCCATCAGCCCGGGGATCAGGTAGTTCAGGTACTCCTGCCGGCCGCCGCCCATGCTGCCGCCGACCGAGCCGCCGAAGACGTACACGAACAGCAGCACGAAGATGACGGGCATCAGCAGCGCGTCGAACATCGACTCCGGATCCTTCTTGATCTGGAGCAGATTGCGCCGTACCAGCGCGCCGATGTGGCGGAGGTTGTTCCGGAGCCCGATGCCGCCCTCGTCGTGGAGCTTCGCGGCCGGCGCGGAGACGGACGTGTCGGTGGGGGTGGGAGTCAGAGTCGTCGTGCTCATGCCGCGACCTCCTCGGGGATCGTGTCGGTGACGTGGGACTTGTCGCCCGTGATGGCGAGGAAGACCTCGTCCAGGCTGGGCAGCGCGGTGGCGACGTGGGCCAGCGAGAAGCCCCGTGCGCCGAGCAGGCCGATGACGGCGGTGAGCTGCTCGTCGCTGAGGATCGGTACGTAGAGCACGCCCTCGTCCGGGACGGCCTGCGCGCCCGCGACCCCGTCGAGACCGGCCTCCCGCAGCGCCTGCGCCATCGCGGCCAGCTCGGCCGGGTCCGAGGGGCGGATCTGCAGGGTGCGGCCGCCGACCTTGGCCTTCAGCTCGTCGACCCTGCCCCGGGCGATGATCCGGCCCTTGTCGATGACGGTGAGCTCGTTGGCCAGCTGCTCGGCCTCTTCCATGTACTGGGTGGTCAGGAGCACGGTCGCCCCCTCCGCGACCATGCGCTGCACCTCGTCCCAGACCTCGTTGCGGGTACGGGGGTCGAGCCCCGTCGTCGGCTCGTCCAGGTAGAGGACGGCCGGGCTGCCGATCATGGAGGCGGCCAGGTCGAGCCGGCGGCGCATACCGCCGGAGTACTCCATCGCGGCCTTCTTCGCCGCGTCCGTGAGCGAGAAGCGCTCCAGCAGCTCGTCGGCCCGCGACCGCGCCTTCCTGCGGGACAGGTCGAGCAGCCGCCCGATCATGTAGAGGTTCTCCCAGCCGGAGAGCTTCTCGTCGACCGAGGCGTACTGCCCGGTCAGGCCGATGGTGCGGCGCAGCGCGCGGGGCTGCTTCACCACGTCGAAGCCGGCCACGACCGCCGTTCCGGCGTCGGGCGTGATCAGCGTGGAGAGGCAGCGTACGAGGGTGGTCTTGCCGGCGCCGTTGGGGCCGAGCACACCGAGGACGGTGCCCTCGCGCACATCGAGGTCCACGCCGTCCAGGGCCTTGGTCTCGCCGTAGTGCTTGACCAGTCCCCGTACCTGTACGGCGTTCCCGCCGTTCCTGGGGTTCTTGTCGATTCGCGTCATGCCGACCATCAGACCAGCCGCCACCGACAGCCCACCGACATCCCGCCTACAGCCGCCGGCACAGGCCGACAGCCCGCCGATGGGGGAAGTCGGCGGGCTGTCGTTGGTGCCGGTGGTGGTCATCGGGGGCTGTCCCCCGGGCGTCGGGGGACAGCCCCCGGGGCCTCAGTGGAAGGTGTGCTCCGGGGCCGGGAACGTGCCGCCGACGACCTCTTCGGCGTACGCCTTCGCCGCGTCGCCGAGGATCTGCCGCAGGTCGGCGTACTGCTTGGTGAAGCGCGGCACCTTGCCGCCGGTCAGTCCGGCCATGTCGGTGTAGACCAGCACCTGCGCGTCGGTCTCCGGGCCCGCGCCGATCCCGATGGTCGGGATGTGCAGGGTGCGGGTGACCTCCGCGGCCAGCTCGGCCGGTACGAGTTCCAGGACGACGGCGAACGCGCCCGCGTCCTGCACGGCCTTGGCGTCGCGCAGCATCTGCTGGGCGGCCTCCTCGCCGCGGCCCTGCACCCGGTAGCCCATCGCGTTGACGGACTGCGGGGTCAGGCCGATGTGGGCCATGACCGGGATACCGGCGTCGACCAGCAGCTTGATCTGCTCGTGGCTGCGCTCGCCGCCCTCCAGCTTGACCGCGCCGACGCCGGACTCCTTGATGAGCCGGGTGGCGTTGCGGAGGGCCTGGACCGGGCTCTCCTGGTACGCCCCGAAGGGCAGGTCCGCGACGATCAGGGCGCGCTTGGTGCCCCGGACGACGGCGGCGGACAGGATGGCGATCTCGTCCATCGTGACGGGCACGGTGGTCTCGTAGCCGAGGTGACAGTTGCCCATGGAGTCGCCGACGAGCATGACCGGGATGCCGGCCTCGTCGAAGACGGACGCGGTCATCGCGTCGTAGGCGGTGAGCATCGGCCACTTCTCGCCGCGCGCGGTGGCGGCGGCGACGTCGTGGACGGTGACCCGGCGGTTGCTCTTGCCCCCGTACAGCGCCTTGCTGCTGTCGGAGGGGGTACCCGCGGGGGTGGCGGACTGGTTCTGCGCAGCCTGAAGCGACATGGCAGGTGGCTCCTTCGTCATCTCGAGGCGCCCTGACGGCGTCCCCGGATCGCTTCCATGGTGGCATCCCGGAGCCGGTCGCGGGAAGTGGGCCGCGCATCCGGGGAGTCGGTAAAGAATTTACAATACGAGACGGTCTCGTATCGGAATGAGGTTAGGCTGCTCCCCATGTCCACACCGTCCGGCGCCCCCGCCGCGCCCCAGATACCGGAGGCGGTCCACCGCCGCCGCTGGGCGATTCTCGTCGTCCTGATGTTCAGCCTGCTCATCGTGGTGCTGGACAACTCGATCCTGAACGTCGCCGTCAAGACGATCGCCTCTCCCTCGCCCACCGGCATCGGCGCCACCCAGAGCGAGCTGGAGTGGGCGATCAACTCCTACACGCTCGTCTTCGCCGGGCTCCTCTTCACCGCCGGCCTGCTGGGCGACCGCCTGGGCCGCAAGAAGGTCCTGCTCTTCGGCATCACCCTCTTCGGCATCGGCTCGGCGCTCGCCGCCATGTCCGGCTCGCCCGGCCAGCTCATCACCTGGCGCGCCCTGATGGGCTTCGGCGCCGCCTTCGTCATGCCGGCCACGCTCGCCGTCCTGATGAACGTCTTCGAGCGCGACGAGCAGCCCAAGGCCATCGGCATCTGGGCCGGCAGCGTCGGCCTCGGCATCGCGATCGGCCCCATCACCGGCGGCCTGCTCCTCGAACACTTCTGGTGGGGCTCGATCTTCCTGGTCAACGTGCCCGTCGTGGTCATCGCGCTGATCGCCATGGTGCTGCTGGTGCCGGATTCGAAGGACCCGAAGCCGGGGAAGCTCGACCCGGTCGGCGTGGTGCTCTCCATCATCGGCCTGGTCCTGCTGGTGTACGGCATCATCCGCGGCGGCGAACTCGCCGACTTCACCGACGTCTCCGTCCTGCTCCCGGTCATCGGCGGACTCGCCGTCCTGGTGGTCTTCGTCCTCCACGAGAAGCGCAGCGCCAGCCCGGCCATCGACATCTCGTACTTCAGGAAGCCCGCGTTCTCCGCCGCCGTCGCCGCCATCGCGCTGGTCTTCTTCGCGCTGATGGGCGTGACCTTCTTCTCCGCCTTCTACATGCAGAGCGTGCGCGGCTGGAGCGCCCTGCAGTCCGGGCTGCTGATCCTGCCGCTGGCCGTGGCGCAGATGCTCTTCGCGCCCCGCGCCCGGCTCGTCGTCGCCCGGTTCGGCGCCCGCGCCGTCTGCACCGTCGGCATGCTGGCCGTCGCGCTCGGCCTGGCCGCGTTCGCCCTGTTCGAAGCCGACACGCCGGTCTGGGTGATGTGCGTGGTCTTCTTCGTCCAGGGCACCGGCATGGCACACGTGATGCCGCCGGTCACCGTGGCCGTGATGCAGGCGCTGCCGCGCGAGAAGGCGGGCTCGGGATCGGCCGTCAACAACACGTTCCGCCAGGTCGGCGGCGCGCTCGGGATCGCCGTCCTCGGCTCGGTGCTGTCCACCGTCTACCGCGGTGACATCGAGGACCACCTCGGCGCGCTGCCCGCCGGGGCCCGGGACGCGGCGGGGGAGTCCATCGAGGCGACGCTCGCCGTCGCGGAGAAGATGGGCCCCACCGGCACCCCGCTGATCACCGCCGCGCACGACGCCTTCATCAGCGCCATGCACGTCACGGCCATCGGCTCGGCCTGTGTCGCGCTCATCGGGGCGGTCGTGGTCGCCCTCTGGCTGCCGGGCCGCGAACCCGTCGGCCGGCCGCCCGTACAGGACGGGGCGCGGACCGCTCCGGCGGGCGCCGAGCGGTGACATCGGCGGCCGCGTACGGCTGACCCTTTCGTGTGAACCGGGCCGCGTGCGACCTGGTTCACACCTGCGGGACAGGACGCGGCCGGGCCCCGCCCGCGTCGGAGAGAATCGGGGGCGGCGAAAGGTGGTTTCACGTGCAGGCGCAGGCACCGGACCGGGACGAGCGGGCCATGGGCGAGCGGGACGGGCGGCCGGACGGCGGCCCCGGCCCCGATCCGGGCGGCCCGGGCGCCGCCGCACGGGGCCCCGCCCCGGCCTCCGCACCCGCCTCGGCTTCCGCCTCCGCACCCGCCTCAGCCCCCGCCTCGGCTTCCGCACCCGCCTCGGCTTCCGCCTCCGCACCCGCCTCAGCCCCCGCCTCGGCTTCCGCACCCGCCTCGGCCTCAGCATCCGCACCCGACTCCGCCCCCGGCGAGGAGCCGGAGCCGCGCCGGGGCCGGCCGCGCAGCGCCGCCGCCGAGCGGGCCATCCTGGACGCCGTCGTGGAGCTGCTGGAGGCCGGCGAACCCCTCGCGGCCCTGTCCATCGAGCGCATCGCCCGTACCGCGGGCGTCGGCAAGGCCACCATCTACCGGCGCTGGGCCGGCAAGGAGGAGCTGTTCGTCGACGTCCTGCGCGCCATCGAGCCCCCCGAACCGGACGTCTCCGGCACCGGCGGCCTGGACGACCTGCGCGTCCTGCTGGAGTCCATCCGTACGCGCGGCCTCGCCCAGCGCTCCTCGGCCCTGCTGCACAACGTGTTCGCGCAGATGAAAAGCCACCCCAAGCTCTGGCACGAGTACCAGTGCACCGTGATAGCCCCCCGACGCCTCGCCATGGCCGCCGCCGTCCGGCGCGCCGTCGAGGCCGGTGAGCTGCGGGACGACACGGACGTGGAACTGATGGACGACCTGTTCCTCGGCCCCATGCTCGTACGCACCATCCACCGGCCCGACGCGCCGCTGCCCGAGGACCTCGCCGACCGCATCATCGCGCTGGCGATCGAGGGCCTGGCACCCCGGCGCGCCGCCGGCAAACCGGACGACGGCACGGACCAGGGCTGACGTGCCGGGCGGGGACGAGTGTGCAGGCTTCGTCACAGACCCGCGCGTACCGCCCCCGGCCGGAACTGCCGGCGCCGCCTCCTACGTCCTCGTGGCAGTACGGCAGCCGGCGGAGGCATGAGTCGGCGGCATGAAACACATCGCGCATCCCCTAGGGTCGGGGGCGCGGCGATGTGTACGGCAAGGCAGTGAGGACAGTGCGATGGCGCAGGCGTACAGGGCGGACACGGAGACCGGCGGCACGGAGCCGCAGCGCTCCGGATCCCGCTTCCGGGACCTGCGCGAGAGACTCACGGGGGACCGGGGCATCTGGCGCCGGGGGATCGTCCTGGCCTGCTGCTCGCTGCTGCTGACCCTCGTGATGGTCTTCCACTCCCGCATCCCGAACACCATCGGCAACCTGGGCAGCCTCTCCGAGACATTCCTGCCCTGGTGCGCCGTGTTCATTCCGCTGCTGCTGATCCTGGGGCTGGTACGCCGCTCGGCGACCGCCCTGGTCGCGCTGCTGCTGCCGGTCGTGGTCTGGTTCAACCTGTTCGGCGGGCTGCTCTTCGACAAGTCGGGCAGCGGCGGCGACCTCACCGTCGCCACCCACAACGTCAACGCGGACAACCCCGACCCCGCCGCCACCGCCGAGCAGGTCGCGGGCTCCGGCGCGGACGTCGTCGCCCTCCAGGAGCTGCCCGCCGGGAAGGTGGCCGCGTACGAGAAGGCGCTCGCCGGCACGTACCGGTACCACTCCGTGCAGGGGACCGTCGGCCTGTGGAGCAAGTACCGGCTCAGCGACACCCGACCGGTGGACCTCAAGATGGGCTGGGTCCGCGCCATGCGCACCACCGTCGCCACGCCCGAAGGCCCGCTCGCCGTCTACGTGGCGCACCTGCCGTCCGTACGGGTCAAGCTCCACGCCGGCTTCACCGCCAACCAGCGCGACCAGAGCGCCGACGCGCTGGGCAAGGCCATCTCGCACGAACCGCTCGACCGGATCGCCCTGCTCGGCGACCTCAACGGGACGATGAACGACCGCGCGCTCAACGCGGTCACCTCCCAGATGCGCTCCACCCAGGGCGCGGCCGGCGACGGCTTCGGGTTCAGCTGGCCCGCGTCGTTCCCGATGGCCCGGATCGACCAGATCATGGTCAAGGGCGTCGAGCCGATGTCCTCCTGGACGCTCCCGGCCACCGGCAGCGACCATCTCCCGATCGCCGCACGCGTCAAACTCTGACGCAACAGGGCGTTCACCTGGACGCCCCACATATCTGAGAGACTTTGTTTCGTACGGGAACAAGGTCGCCGGCGACGAGGCCGGTCCGCCGCCGTGCGCACCGCCGACCGGCGGACCGCGCGGGCGCGCGTACGACCACGCGCCCCTTCCGCCCCTCCGCGTCCAGCAGGCCCCGACCGGGTCCCGCCGGGCCGCGGGCGGGCCTTCTGCGGAAAGGTCTCTCCTCATGCCCCTGGCCCTGCTCGCGCTGGCCGTGAGCGCCTTCGGCATCGGCACCACCGAGTTCGTGATGATGGGCCTGCTGCCCAATGTCGCGGACGACCTGGGGACCTCCGTCCCCACCGCCGGCTACCTCGTGTCGGCGTACGCGATCGGTGTGGTGCTCGGCGCCCCACTGCTCACCGCCGTCGGCTCGCGCATCCCGCGCAAGCGGATGCTCCTGCTGCTGATGGCCCTGTTCACCGTCGGCAACCTGGCCTCCGCGCTCGCCCCGGGCTTCGGCTGGCTGATCGCCGGCCGGCTCCTGGCCGGCCTGCCGCACGGCGCGTTCTTCGGCGTCGGGGCCGTCGTCGCCTCCCGGCTGGTGCCCGAGGGGCGCCGGGCGCGGGCCGTCGCCACGATGTTCCTCGGCCTGACCGTCGCCAACATCGTCGGCGTGCCCGCCGCGACCCTGCTCGGCCAGCACCTCGGCTGGCGGGCCACCTTCCTGGTGGTCGCGGCGATCGGCGTCTGCGCGATGGCGGCCCTCGCCCGGCTCGTCCCGCAGATCCCCGTCGAGGCCCGGCAGGACGTGCGCCACGAGCTGCGCGCGCTGGGCGACCGGCAGGTCCTGCTCGGACTCCTGACCGCCGTCTTCGGCTTCGCCGGGGTCTTCGCCGTGTACTCCTACCTCTCGGCGATGACCACCGAGGCGATGGGCTTCGGCGAGTCCTCCGTGACGCCGGTGCTGGCCCTCTTCGGCATCGGTATGACCCTGGGCGCGCTCGCCGCGGGCCCGCTCACCGACCGGGCGCTGCGCCCGACGCTGTACGGGTCGCTGGGCGCGCTCGCCGTCGTCCTGGCCGTCTTCCCGCTCGCCGCCCACGTGAAGTGGGCGGCGCTGGTGATGGTGGTGCTGCTGGGGGCGGTGGGCTTCATGACGACCACGCCGCTCCAGATGCTCGTCATGAACAAGGCCAAGGACGCCCCGACCCTGGCGTCCGCCTCCAACCACTCCGCGTTCAACCTGGCCAACGCGGGCGGCGCCTGGCTCGGCGGCGCGGCCATCGCGGCGGGCTGGGGCTGGACGTCCCCCGCCCTGGTCGGAGCGGCCCTGGCAGTGGCGGGCCTGGCGGTGGCGGTCACGGCGGGCGCGCTGGACCGGGACTGCGGGGCGTCGAGGGTGGTGGCCCGGAATCAAGCCGGCACCGGGCACGATCAAGCCCGTCCGGCGATTGAGGACGAGGCGCCAGCCGACCGGACCCGCCACTGACCGGCAGCCCCAGCCCGTCCGGCGCTTGAGGACAAAACCTCGGCCGGACGGGCCTGGCGTATCCGTGAACCCGCCGGCGTCAGCCGGCCTCGCGCCACCGATTGGTGATCGGCAGCCGCCGGTCCTTCCCGAACCCCTTGGGCGAGATCTTCGTCCCCGGCGGGTACTGCCGCCGCTTGTACTCCGCCGCATCCACCATCCGCAGCGTCTTCGCCACCAGCGCCCGGTCGAAACCGGCCGCGACGATCGCGTCGAGCCCCTGGTCCCGGTCGACGTACAGCTCCAGGATGCGGTCCAGCACGTCGTAGTCCGGCAGCGAGTCCGTGTCCACCTGGCCGGGGCGCAGCTCGGCGCTGGGCGGCTTGGTGATGGACGCCTCCGGGATCGGCGGCGTCTGCCCGCGCTCCTCGGCGGCCCGGTTGCGCCACTTGGCCAGCCGGAAGACCGACGTCTTGTACACGTCCTTGATCGGCCCGTACGCGCCGACCGAGTCCCCGTACAGCGTCGAATAGCCGACGGCCAGCTCCGACTTGTTGCCGGGCGCCAGGACGATCTGGCCCTCCTGGTTGGAGATGGCCATCAGCGTCGTGCCGCGCAGCCGCGACTGGAGGTTCTCCTCGGCGAGCCCGGTGAGCCCCAGCGACCCCATGTACGCGTCGAACATCGGCTCGATCGGCACGGTCCGGTAGTTCAGGCCGGTGCGCCGGGCCAGCTCGGCCGCGTCGCCCTTGGAGTGGTCCGAGGAGTACTTCGAGGGCATCGAGACCCCGTACACCTGCTGCGCGCCCAGCGCGTCGCAGGCGATGGCGGCGACCAGCGCCGAGTCGATGCCGCCGGAGAGCCCGATCAGCACGCTGTCGAAGCCGTTCTTCGCCGCGTACGCGCGCAGGCCCACCACGAGGGCCGTGTACAGCTCCTCGTCGTCGTCCAGCCGGTCCGCGTACCCGCCGGCGAGCTCGGCCTCGTACGGCGGCAGCGGTTCCTCGGAGAGGACCACGTGGTCGATCCGCAGGCCGTCGTCGACCTCGCCGGAGGGTGCGTCGGCGGGGGCGGCCGGCAGGTCCAGGTCGAGGATGACGCTGCCCTCGGCGAACTGGGGGGCGCGGGCGATGACCTCGCCGTCCCGGTCGACCACGATCGAGTCGCCGTCGAAGACCAGCTCGTCCTGGCCGCCGATCATCGCGAGGTAGGCGGTCGTGCAGCCGGCTTCCCGGGCGCGCCTGCGGACCAGCTCCAGCCGGGTGTCGTCCTTGTCCCGCTCGTACGGGGAGGCGTTGACCGAGAGCAGCAGCCCGGCCCCGGCGGCGCGCGCGGCCGGTACCCGGCCGCCGTCCTGCCAGAGGTCCTCGCAGATCGCGAGTGCCACGTCGATGCCGTGGACGCGTACGACGGGCATCGAGTCGCCCGGCACGAAGTACCGGAACTCGTCGAAGACGCCGTAGTTCGGCAGGTGGTGCTTGGCGAAGTTCAGCGCGATCCCGCCGCGGTGCAGTACCGCGGCGGCGTTGCGCGGAGACCCGGCGGGCTGGCCGTAGCGCTCCGCGGCGAATTCCGAGCGGTCGAGGTAGCCGACGAGGACGGGGAGTTCCCCGAAGCCCTCCGCGTCGAGGCGGGCGGCGAGCGCGCGCAGCGCGTCGCGTGACGCCTCGACGAAGGACGACCGCAGGGCCAGGTCCTCGACGGGGTAGCCGGTCAGCACCATCTCGGGGAACGCCACGAAGTGGGCGCCCTGTTCGGCGGAGTGCCGGGTCCAGTGGACGATCGCCTCGGCGTTGCCGGCGAGGTCGCCGACGGTCGAGTCGATCTGATTCAGTGCGAGGCGTAGTTGAGGCACGCGGCCCACTCTAATCGTCTGACTGACGCGATGCCCTGGCGGGCCGCGCGAAAGTGACCGCGCACCCGGTGGATCAGCCGGCGGAGGTCCGCGAGTAGACCTTCTCCGCCCAGTCGGCGATCTGGTCGTCGGAGAGGTGCCGGGCCAGGTCGGCCTCGCTGATCATGCCGATCAGCTTCTTGTTCTCGATGACCGGGAGCCGGCGGATCTGGTGGTTCTGCATCTGCTCCAGCACCGCTTCCACGTCCGCGTCCGCGTCGATCCAGCGGGGCGTGCCCTGGGCGAGGTCGCCCGCGGTGACCTTGGACGGGTCCCGGCCCTCCGCCACGCAGCCGACCACGATGTCGCGGTCCGTGAGGATGCCGATCATCCGGTCCTCCTCGCCGCTGGCCGAGATGGGCAGCGCGCCGACGTGGTGCTCGCGCATGAGCTGGGCGGCGCGGTCGAGGGTCTCGTGCGCCGGAATCCAGGTGGCGCCGGTGTGCATGATGTCCTTGGCGGTGGTCATGGGGGTTCCTCCTGCGTGCCGATGGCAGCCGTACGTACGTCCCCGAACGAACCCATCGTCATGGGCCCGTTCGGGGGACGCGACCGCTATCACCCATTCGGGTGTATTTACTTCGCAGGGGAACTTTTCATGCCCTTTCTGCTCACGGGGCGTCCAGCCCGCCGGTGCAGGCGGCGCCCGGCTCGGGCGTCTGCGGGCCCTGCACGTAATGGGCGAAGAACTGGGCCACCCGGGGGTCGTCCGCGCCGTCCACGGTGAGCTGCTTGCCCCAGGCGGTCAGCATGATCGCCCCGGCCTGGTCCTTGTAGGGGCTCATCAGCGAGTACGGCGTCTTCGACACCCGGCCGGCGAGCTTGTCGACGTCGGAGGCCGGCGCGTCGTCCGTGTACGTCACCCAGACGGAACCGTGCTCCAGGGCGTGCACGGCGTTCACATCGGGAATGGCCTTCTCGTACACCTCGCCGTCGCAGTTCATCCAGACGGGATTGTGGTCACCGCCGACCGGGGGCTTCATGGGGTACTTCACGTCCTCCTCGACGTGGTTGCGGCCCAGCTTCTTCGCGTCCCAGGACTTCTCGCCCTCGATGGGCCCGGAGGAGAGGTCGTCCCCGTCCTTCTGGTCCGAGCCCTTCGCGGCCTTGCTGTCACCGCTCATCGAACTGGCCGAGGCGTCGGACTTGTCGAGGATCGTGTACGTACCGAAGGTGACGAGCCCGGCGACGGCGAGGGCGCTGACGCCTATGACCAGGACGCGGTTGCGGCGGTCCCGCGCGCGGTCGGCGCTGCGCATCTGCTCTATGCGGGTCCTGCGGTCGAAGCTCATGTCGTGGGTCCTTCTGCGAAGGGGCGATGAGGGGGACGGGAGAGCGGGAACCCGGTGCGCGCGGGACGGCCGCGAGGCGGCTGCGCCCCACTCGCACCATGGCCGCCGATCGTAGTGGGTGGCCGGGTGCTCCACGTCACGTCGGGTGCGTAATCTGGGGGAAATCCGGGGTCGTGATACTGGAGTCTCTCCCCAACCCCGGGAGGTGGAGCACGGACCGTCTGAACTGCAAGGATGTGGCTATGGACAAGCAGCAGGAATTCGTCCTCAGGACCCTTGAGGAGCGTGACATCCGGTTCGTACGGCTGTGGTTCACCGATGTGCTCGGCTACCTCAAGTCCGTGGCCGTGGCCCCGGCCGAGCTGGAGCAGGCGTTCGACGAGGGCATCGGCTTCGACGGCTCCGCCATCGAGGGCTTCGCCCGGGTGTACGAGTCGGACATGATCGCCAAGCCGGACCCGGGCACGTTCCAGATCCTGCCGTGGCGTGCGGAGGCCCCGGGCACGGCCCGCATGTTCTGCGACATCCTGATGCCGGACGGCTCGCCGTCCTTCGCCGACCCGCGGTACGTGCTCAAGCGCATCCTGGCCAAGACCTCCGACCTGGGCTTCACCTTCTACACCCACCCGGAGATCGAGTTCTTCCTGCTGAAGGACAAGCCGGTCGACGGTACGCGCCCCACCCCCGCCGACAGCTCCGGCTACTTCGACCACACCCCGCAGAACGTCGGCATGGACTTCCGCCGCCAGGCGATCACCATGCTCGAATCCATGGGCATCTCGGTCGAGTTCAGCCACCACGAGGGCGCCCCCGGCCAGCAGGAGATCGACCTGCGCTACGCGGACGCGCTCTCGACGGCCGACAACATCATGACCTTCCGCCTGGTCATGAAGCAGGTCGCGCTGGAGCAGGGCGTGCAGGCGACGTTCATGCCGAAGCCGTTCTCGGAGTACCCCGGCTCGGGCATGCACACCCACCTCTCCCTCTTCGAGGGCGACCGCAACGCGTTCTACGAGTCCGGCGCGGAGTACCAGCTCTCCAAGGTCGGCCGCTCCTTCATCGCGGGCCTGCTGCGGCACGCCGCGGAGATCTCCGCCGTCACCAACCAGTGGGTCAACTCCTACAAGCGCATCTGGGGCGGCTCCTCCCGCGCGGCCGGCGCCGGCGGCGAGGCCCCCTCGTACATCTGCTGGGGCCACAACAACCGCTCCGCGCTGATCCGCGTCCCCATGTACAAGCCCGGCAAGACCGGCTCGGCCCGCGTCGAGGTCCGCTCCATCGACTCCGGCGCGAACCCCTACCTCACGTACGCGGTGCTCCTCGCCGCCGGCCTCAAGGGCATCGAGGAAGGCTACGAACTCCCGGCCGGCGCCGACGACGACGTCTGGGCCCTCTCCGACGCGGAACGCCGCGCGATGGGCATCGAACCCCTGCCGCAGAACCTGGGCGAGGCGATCTCCCTGATGGAGAAGAGCGAGTTGGTCGCCGAAACCCTCGGCGAGCACGTCTTCGACTTCTTCCTCCGCAACAAGAAGCGGGAGTGGGAGGAGTACCGCAGCGAGGTCACGGCGTTCGAACTGAAGGCGCTGCTGCCGGTGTTGTAGGGCGGTCGGGCTTGTGGGAACGGCTCGGGGCCGACGGGTGTTCACCGTCGGCCCCGAGCCGTTCGCGTACCCCCGTCGTGTTCGGGTGAAGCGGTGACGGTGCCCGGCGGTGCGGCCTAATCTGGGCGCACTGCCGAGGGGGGCCATGAACGGAATCATCACCGCGGTCTTGTCAGCGATGACCGTGGGTGTCACCGGGCTGCTGGTCATGGGGTCCGCCGCCAGGCAGTCGAGGCGTGCGGAGGACAGGACGGACGAACTCGCGATGTCGATCAAGGAGATACAGGAGACCCTGCGCATGCAGGGGTACGAGGTGATGGAGTCGGCCCGGTCCCAGCGCCTGGTGCCGCGACTGATCGAACGCCTCCCCGATGAGATCGCCTACCGGGTCTGGCAGGACATGAAACGCCGGACGCAGCCCGTCACCAACGTGAGAGCCGACATCGTCCACATGAGCTCGGCCGACGTGAGTGCCGAACGGGCCAGGCTGACGCAGGAGATCGCCCACTCGCTCGGCACCCCGCTGGCTCAGATCGAGGCCGCGGCGCTGTCCATGGAGTCCCGGTCGGCAGGCCGGGACGAGGCGGCGCGGAGCTCGCTGTCCAGCGCATCCGCGGGGGCGTCGAGATATGCAAGTGCTTCATCAACGCGTACAGAAACTACGGAACCCTTCAGAAGGGCATGGGGGAATCCTTCGCGGGCGCGGGTGCGAACGCGCTGACAATGGCGATTGACTTCTACGCGAACGCGGTCGGTAAATCCATCGATGCGGAGATCGGTGACATTCCGGAGTCCTTCGTCGGATATTCGAACGACTTCGTCATCGCCGCGCTCCTGCCGCTCCTCGAGAACGCTGTCGACGCCTCTCCGGAGGGCGGAAAGGTCGCGGTGACCTTCAGGAGGAGGCCGGACGCCATTTCCTTCATCATCTCCAATGCGTGCGCGAGCGGAGCGCCGGCCGACAAAGCCTTCGAGAGGGGATACACCACCAAGAGCGGGCATCAGGGCGTGGGCCTGTCCGTGAGCAAGGGCCTGATCGAAGGGTACGCGAGCGGCGATATAGCCATGGACGTGGACGGTGACGAGGTGGCGTTCATCGTGTCGCTTCCTTTCCGCAGAGAGGAGGACGGCGATGTACTCGGTACTGGTGGTCGATGACTCGCGCGGCATGGCCGATCAGCTCGCCGACCTGATCACCGTGCAGACCGGATTCCGTGTGCTGGCCTGCAGCAAGCCGGAAGACGCCCTCGCGGCCGTGCAGGAGCACCCGATCCGGGTCGCCCTGCTGGACCAGCGCATGCCGGTCAAGAGCGGCACCGAGCTATACCGCGAGCTCCAGCAGGTGAACCCCGCGCTCAAAGCCGTCATGGTTACCGGAGAGGCGAGCTCGCATGAGGTCGGCCAAGCGATGACTCTCGGGTTCTCGGATTACCTCGCCAAGGGCGAAATCGCCAGACTTTCCGATGTCGTCCTCAAATTGCACACCCAGTACGAGGTCGACCGGGCTGCCCAATGGCGTGTCGGCGCCCCTGAACTCCTCCATTCCGAGCGGAGAAAATACCTGCTGTTCGGCGACAGGGTCAGGTACTACCTGGCCGGCGTCCAGGTCCTCGACGAAGCGCATGTGATTCCGGACAGCTGGGTCACGGTCCAGCAGATCAACGCGGGCCAGGAGAAGAAGTACACGTACAGCACATCCGTCAAAGAGGCGTTCATCGTGGAGACATCCCAGCAGTACAACGCCAAGGGGAGCCTGGCGGCGGATGTCGCGAGGAAATCGAAGGTCGGCGCACGCATCGAGGCGGCGGTCACCCGGATCGTGAAGAAAACCCGGACGACCGAGACGACGGCCACGGCGTCGACGGAGGAAACCTACCGCCTTCCTGAGGAGTCGTCCGACCCGGCGGAGAACTATGTGAAGTCCCGCCACATCGAAAGCGCCCCCGTCTACAAGAAACTACGCCTCTCCTTCGTGAAGGCGTGCAGCTGCTGTCGCGAGGACACCTCGGTCCCGTTGGTGGCGCTTGTGTTCGACGATGCCTACGCGACCAGGCACACGGACTACTACCGCGACGGAACGTCGGAGGTCATCGACACGGGCCACATCCGCCGCCCTGGCCCCGAAACCGCGTAGCCCCAGGTTCTCGGGACCGGTAGCGTCCTGCCATGACCAGCCGCCGAGCAACGACCACCCTGTGGCGCCCCACCGGCCCCGAGGAGCTGGCCCTGGTCTGCGAGCTGAACTGGCGCGCCTGGCCCCCTCGGCTCCCCGAGCAGCCGATCTTCTACCCGGTCCTCAACGAGGACTACGCGATCCGGATCGCCAGGGACTGGAACGTCAAGCACAGCGGCGTCGGCTACGTCACCCGCTTCGAGGTCGAGACGGAGTTCCTGAGCCGGTACCCCGTCCAGCAGGCGGGCGGGCGGACGATCCTGGAACTGTGGGTCCCGGCGGAGGAGTTGGACGACTTCAACGCGCACATCGTCGGCGAGATCCAGGTGGTCCACGAGTTCCGTTGAGGAGCCGGAGGCGAGGCGTGCCCTCAGCCCTTGGGCAGGACGAGCGGCTCGACCCCGTGTCCGGCCTTGCGGCGAGCCGAGACCTTCCGGTGCCTGATGCGTCAACCCCGACCCGTTCGTACGAGCTGATCCTCGTAAGTGAAGCAGGTGACCGAGCCGTCCTGGTTCAGGACGATGCCCTTGGACCAGGCCCGGGCGCCGTCGCCGCCCTCGCGGACGATGACGTTGGTGACATGGTGGGCGAGCGGGCCGTCGGGCCCATGGCGGTGCGCAGCCGCGATGGACGTGTCCAGGCGCGGCCGGGACGGGTCCTGGGCCGGCAGCGGGGCGGGACCGAGAGCGGTGGCGTCCACCACGAGAGCGTGCGTGAACACCTTGTCGAATCGTTCATAGGCGCCGTCATCACACAGGTGACCGTGGAGCGCGATCAGCTCGTGTATGGCCAGCCGGTCGTCGGTGATCGCGGTCATCGCGTACTCCAGACGCGTTTGCGGACACGTCCGGGGCGAGGCTGGTGCCTTCTGTACGCCGGTTGGGACGACTTGGCCTCCGCGACGAAGCGGGCGATCTTCTCCGTGGCGCCGCGCGGCAGGTCCGCGAACGTCGCCTCTGGCAGAGCCAAGACAACGGCGCGCAGTCGGGCCGCGAGGTCCGGGAGCAGGGCCCAGACCGACGCTGGGACGTCCACGGTGGCGAGCAGCAGGTCGCCCTCGTAGAAGTAGGCGTCGATCAGCGGCTCCTCCGGCAACAGGCGCACGGCGAGCGGAACGACGTACGGCAGCGCCACCTGCTGGGAGATGAGCGTGCGCAGATCCGTCGGTTGCAGTTTGCCCAGGGGTACGCGCCGTCGCTCGTGCACCGTGCGGACCAGACGCGTCGCGTCAGCGGGAGGGGCCGCCCAACGGGGCGGGTCCAGCTCATCGAGCGTGCGCACGATGGCAGGACGTTCGCGCGTCATGCTGAACACACCGCGAAGAAGGGGTAGGTCTGTCCGAGAGCCAAGGTGCCCGGCTGTTCCGTGAGACCTGGATCGTCGGGGTACGGCGGCATTTTCCCGGGGAACCGAAGGCCGGGTACGTGACACCGTGGGACGGCACCCCGCAGTGGGAACGTGACGCGGCGGGCGCCGTCTACGCGCAGGTGCGGCAGTTCGTCGAGGTGAGTGGCGGGCGTGCGGCGCGGCTTTCGCGGGAGCAGGAGGGGCGGTTCGTCGCCTTGTGCTGGACGGCTCAGATGTACAAGCACTTCGAGGAGCCGAAGCCCGGGTACGTGGCGGACCGGGCCGAGCTGCCGGGCTGGCAGCGGGAGACCGATGCCGACATCTTCGAAGCCGTCGAGACGGCGCTGCGCACGGCTGCTGACTAATCGTCAGATTCATGTCATGCTCCGCCCCATGGCGGGCGGAGAGAAACGTGTCGTACCCGATGTGCTGGCCCCGGCCCGGCTCGGGCCGCTGAGGCTGCGCAACCGGGTCATCAAGGCGGCCACCTTCGAAGGGGCCACCCCCGAGGCGCTCGTGACGCAGGAGCTCATCGACTACCACCTGCGCCCCGCCGAGGGTGGCGTCGGAATGACCACCGTGGCGTACTGCGCGGTGTCGCCGGAGGGGCGGACCGAGCGGCGGCAGGTGTGGATGCGGGCCGAGGCGGTGCCCGGGCTGCGGAGGCTGACGGAGGCGGTGCACGGGGCCGGGGCCGCCGTCAGCGCTCAGCTCGGGCATGCCGGGCCGGTGGCCGACGGGCGGTCCAACGGGGTGCCCGCCCTCGCGCCGATGGCCGGGTTCAACCCGCTCAGCATGCGGCGCAACAAGGCCGCCACCGCCGAGGACATCGCCCGGGTCGTGGCCGCCCACGCCGACGCCGCCCTGCTCGCGGCCGAGGCCGGGTTCGACGCGGTGGAGATCCATCTCGGCCACAACTACCTGGCCAGCGCCTTCCTCAGCCCCCGGCTGAACCGGCGTACCGACGCCTACGGCGGGTCCCTGCGGGCGCGGGCCACCGTGGCGCTGGACATCGCGCGGGCCGTACGCGAGGCGCTGGGCGACCGGCTCGCCATCACCGCCAAGCTCAACATGAAGGACGGGGCGCCCGGCGGACTCACCCTGGAAGAGAGCCTTCAGGTCGCCCGCTGGCTCCAGGAGGACGGCAGCGTCGACGCGCTCGAACTGACCGCCGGAAGCTCCCTGTTGAACCCGATGTACCTCTTCCGGGGCGACGCCCCCGTACGGGAGTTCGCGGCCAACTTCCCGGTCGCACAGCGCCTCGCCATCCGGGCCCTGGGACGCGCCTTCTTCCGTACGTACCCCTACCGGCCGCTCTATCTGCTGGACGATGCCCGCCGCTTCCGGGCCGCGCTGGATCTGCCGCTCATCCTCCTCGGCGGGATCACCGACCAAGACGGCATGGACCGCGCCATGGCCGAGGGGTTCGACTTCGTGGCCATGGCCCGCGCACTCCTGCGCGAGCCCGACCTGCTGCGCCGCATCGGGCGCGACGCGGCCACCGCGTCCAGCTGTGTCCACTGCAACCGCTGCATGCCCACCATCTACACCGGGACCCGCTGCCCGTTGGCGTAGAGGTGGCGGCAGCGGCACCGGGGCGGACCGTCGGCCCCGGACCGGCCGCCGCCGGCCACCGGCCCCGGGAACGCCGAGAGCCTGGGGTAGTCTTTCGCATCCCCGCACGGGGACGTAACCAAGGAGGTGGGACCCATTACCGCTGTATCGACCCGGGTGCTCATCCTTCGCGATCGCGTGGCCGACCGGACCTGACCGGCCGCGGAGCACCCCTCGGCGTTCTCCGAAAGGCTCCGCACCATGCCGGTCCCCCTGTCACCGTCCGCCCTCTCCTCCCTCGTCGCCGCCCTGCGCTCCGCCGGCTGCGTCTTCGCCGAGGACGAGGCCGACCTCATCGCCGCCACCGCCGCCGGGCCCGCCGAACTCACCGCCATGGCGGAGCGCCGCGCCGCCGGCCACCCCCTGGAACACGTGCTCGGCTGGGCCGAGTTCAACGGGCTGCGGATCGCCGTGGACCCCGGCGTGTTCGTACCGCGCCGCCGTACCGAGTTCCTGATCGGCCAGGCGGTCGCCCTCGCCCCCGACCCGGCCGTCGTCGTGGACCTGTGCTGCGGCTCGGGCGCGCTCGGCGCCGCGCTCGCCGCCGCCCTGGACCGCGTCGAACTCCACGCCACCGACGTCGAGCCCGCCGCCGTACGCTGCGCCCGGCGCAACATCGGGGAGCGCGGCCGGGTCTACGAGGGCGACCTCTTCGACCCGCTGCCCGGCTCCCTGCGCGGACGCGTGGACGTGCTCCTCGCCAACGTGCCGTACGTACCGACCGAGGACGTCGCCCTGCTGCCCGCCGAGGCCCGTGTCCACGAACCGCTCGTCGCGCTCGACGGCGGCGGCGACGGCCTCGACGTCCTGCGCCGGGTCGCCGCCGAGGCCCCCCGCTGGCTGGCCCCGGGCGGCAGCCTTCTCGCCGAGACGAGCGAGCGGCAGGCGGAGCGCGCCGCAGGGGTCCTGGCGGACAGTGGGCTCGTGGCCCGCGTCGACTCCTGCGAGGAGCGGTACGCGACCGTAGTCACCGGGACCCGGGCGGCGGGACCGGCGGGCTGACGCGTCAGGGGCTCATGCCTCGTTCCGCAGGGCCCGGAGGCGGCGCGCGATGTCGATGTCCTTCTGCAGGGCGCTGAAGCGTGGCTCCTCGCGGCTCGCGTCGAGCACGACCACGTGCAGGCGGTCCCCGGGCCGGGGCGGTGCCGCGTCCTCGCCCCACCAGGAGGGGTGCTTCGTCTGGTCGATGAAGCCGGTGCCGCCGCCGTCGACGTCGGCCCGCGAGCCCACCGACGCGACGCCGGTCACCGTTACGTCGAGTTCCTGGTGGTCTCGGAACGGGGGCGGGTCCTTGAGGCGCGGGTCGTCGGAGAAGGGCTGGAACGTGGTTCCCCAGGCGAAGACGTACCGGTCCTGGGCGGCGTCGTACGCGACCGAGGCACCCGGGCCCTCCAGGGCGAAGCGCTCGCGGAGCCATCCGTCCATGGCCAGGGCCGCCGCCTCGGACCGGTAGTCGCTCGGGGAGTGGTCGAGCGAGGTCACCTGGATGGAGACGCCGTCGGGCCGGAGTTCGCTGAGCGTGGGTGCGTTGAGGGACACCCCGAACGCCAGCCAGGCGGTGTCCTTCCAATGCAGGCCGGACGCAGGCAGACCGAGCCGGATGTTGCGGTGGATCTGCATGCTGTGCGGGGGAATTCCGCTGCCGGCCGGATCGGTCTCGGCCCGCAGGTCCACGGCGAGCCCGCCCACTGGGCTCCGGAATCGGAACCTGAACACGTGGGTCATGGTTTCGCGACGCCCTCCATTCGTGAGATTCAAGGACTCCACTGGGCGGATTGTTACACAGTCTGGTCGCAGTTGCCATGGGCGTTTCCGGCTGCGGAGAAAGGGAAGTTCTTCCTACTGGAACAGAAGGCGGTCGCTCACCGAAAAGTGGGGTGTCACCTGGATTTTCATGGTGCCCGCGCACTCGCCCGTGTGGAAGCCGACGAAAATTTGTTTGACTGTCTGCCCTGAGGCGAAGGAAAGACGCGTCGCGCCTTCGCGAAAGAGATCCAGCATCTCGACACCTTGACCGTCCACCCAGCGGATCGATCCTTACTGATCACGTCGGCGCATCGTAGGAAAAAACGAACTCCGGGGAGAGCCAGAACGAGATGAATTCCGTACCGTTCAGGCCAAGATGAATACCATCGGCGATCTCTACCAGCTTCTCGGGAACCCGCCGATCCCGTACGACTCGAACCAATCCCGAATTCTCATCAAACAGAACATCCCAGTCCGATCGAGCGATCGATACAGAAATGTGCTCCTCAAGCGGAGGGTCGTCCAGTTCCACTGTCACGGCACCGCTCGCGGAGATCGGCAGTTTCAGTTCCTCCCGCTGCCACGATTCCTTCGGCAAGTAACCCCACACATAGAGGGCGCGACCGCTGTCCACCGCCACCTCCAACTGAAGGGTGTCGGCGACGAGACTTGTTCGCCCCCCGCCACCTTCCAGCCGAGCCAGGTCATCAAGGCTCTGCGGCTGGAAGGAGAACCCTCGATCCGACTCGGAGTAGCGAAGCGTACCCGCCAGTGGGTTCGCTTCTCGGACGCTGAATTTGTGCACCATTTCTACCTGACGAAGTTGAAGTGGAGGATGGTGTTGGTGTTGGTGTCGACAACCGACTCCCAGGGGCCGGATTTTCCATTCAATGCATGTCCGGCCGCGCGACTCTGCCGCCCTGCACTACTACGTGAACTTCGCGGCGGGCGGCGCCACCGAGGCGGAGAAGGAGGTCGGTATCGTCCGCTTCCTGCTGGCGGCCGGCGCCATCGGCATGCTGTTCAAGGAGAACGCCTTCCATCTCCGGCGCCGAGGTCGGCTGCCAGGGCCCAGGTCGGCTCCGCCTGCTCCATGGCCGCCGGCGCCCTCGCCGAGGTCCTGGGCAGCAGCCCCGAGCAGGTCGAGAACGCCGCCGAGATCGGCATGGAACACAACCCGGGCCTCACCTGCGACCCGGTCGGCGGCCTCGTCCAGATCCCGTGCCTCACTCTCCTGAGGGCTATTCCGCGGCAGCGATGAGGATGACGCCTCTCTTCAGGAGGTCCACGCCGTCGCCCGACAATCGAACCGTCGCGCTGTGGAGCGGATCGATCAAGTCCATGTCCTTCTCGTAGCGAGTGATCCGGTCGAGGACGAAGAGTCCCTGAGCAGCCTCTGCCTCATCAGCGTCCGGGGCGGCGCCGAACCGCTGACCAGTGCGCACCACGCCGCCCACGCAGCGGACGACGCACGTGGCCGCCCCGGCGCTCCGGTCCTCCACCGAATAGATCTCGAGCTGCCCGGCGCCGTCGCCAACGATGCGATGCCCGCCCATGCGTGTGGCGGCCATCAGGCCGACGTCCCTCCCCCCGGGCCGCGCACGGTCTCGATCCGCAGCTGGGCGACGGTGCGTGGCCCCTCCAGCACCACCAGTTCGGCTCCGGGACGCATGTGAGGAAAGGCCAACTCGGGCGCGAGGAATCCCACCAGACATCTCCGGTGCTCTTCGTCCAGCCGTTCGGTCTCTTGCAGCAGGATGCTCAGCTGGTCGGCTGATGCCGGCCAGCCCGGCTGAACCTCCTCCTCGGAGCCCTGGACGAATACCGCCGTCGCCATATATACGGGGGCGGTGGGCGGGCCCGACTCTCGTCCTCCTTCTCGACGTGTAAGCCATACGACCACGCCCTCGCCTGCTGGATTCTCGATTTTCTGCATTACGGCCACAACTCGATTTCGCTCGCGTGCTCGTTGATCCTGGCGAGTTGACCGCCATCTGCGTAGTAACCGGGGCCAACCCCGTCCAACTTTCCCGCGTGGTAGTGCAGCTCGTCGGCCAACGACTTGGGTATGCGCGTGGTGACCGTCAATCCGTCACCGCCGTTGAGAAGTCTGCCCCATTGGTCGGCGTGCTCGCCTTGGGTCGCGAACCACTTGCCTTCCATCTGCCCCGCACCGGTCCCGAACCGGCTCGTCGTGGCGATGGCATCGAACTCGACACCGTCCACATTTCGGTAGATCTGAACGGTGTCCGGAGGGAGGTCGGCGGGAGTGTGCTGCCCATCCGGGTAGTCCGGCGCCAAGCCCAAGGGGTCGGCCCAGGTGCACGGGTTGTACACGTAAGCAACGGGGTTGGGCGCCGGCGCCAGCCCCAGGGGGTCCGGGGAGGCGTAGCGGCCGGTTTCCGGGTCGTAGTGGCGGAAGACGTTGTAGTGGAGGCCGGATTCGGGGTCGTAGTACTGGCCGGGGAAGCGGAGCGGGGTGTACGTGGTGCTGGTGCGGGGCCATGCGGTGGTGCCCCAGAGGGTGGCGCGGGCGTGCCAGGCGGTGTGGCCGGTTTCGTCGATGAGTTCGGTGGGGGTGCCGACGAGGTCGGTGGCGATGGCGAAGAAGCGGCGGTCGGTCTCCGTCTGGCGGTCGTCGGCAGTGAGGAGGCGTTCGGTCTGGGCCAGGGGCGCCTGATCGCGGTGGTCCCAGGTGAGGGCGACCGTGTTCGGGGTGTCGGGCTGGTGGGTGGTCTGTTCGCAGAGGGTGAGACCGTCCCAGGTGAAGCGGGTCTCCTCGGCCACGTTCCCGTCGGCGGTGAGGCGTTGCTTGGCGGTGCGGCGGCCGAGTGGGTCGTAGCGGTAGCGCCATTGGGTGCCGTCGGGGGTGGTGACGGAGGTGAGGCGGTTCTCCGTGTTCCAGGTGTAGTGCCAGGCGTCGGGCTTGCGGGAGAGGCGGGTTTTGCGGCGCAGGGTGACCCGGCCCAGGGCGTCGTGTTCGAAGCGGGTGTCGCCGGCGCGGGTGAGGGTGGTGCCGGTGTAGGCGCGGGGGCCGGTGGCCTCGGTGCCGGGGTGGGCGGAGGGCCAGGTGGCGGAGGTCTGGTTGCCGGCGTCGTCGTAGGCGTAGCGCTCGGTCCAGTTCTGGGCGTGGACGGCGGTGACGCGGCCGACCGGGTCGAGGTCGAAGGTGCGGGTGCCGGACTTCCGGTCGGCGACGGATATCAGGTGGCCGTCGGCGCGGTAGGTGTAGGCGCGGCTGTTGATGTGGCGGGTTCCGGCGTCGATGTGCTGGGCGGTGAGGCGTCCGGCCTCGTCCCAGGCGGAGGTCATGGTCAGCGCGTCGTCGTAGGCGCGGGTGAGTTCGCGCCCGGCGTCGTCGTGGGTGAAGTCGATGCGGTGGACGCCGCTGGTGAGGCTGTGGGGACGGCCGTCGGGGCCGTACGTGTAGGAGGTCACGTGGCCCGTGGGCGTGACGCGTCTCGTACGGCGGCCCAGGGCGTCGTACGTGTAGGAGACGGGGCGGCCGTCTACCAGTTCCGTCTTGGTCCTGCCCATGCGGTCGTACTGGTAGCGGATCTCGCTCTCGGGGCCCGCGGCTTCGAGGAGGCGTCCCGCCCGGTCGTAGGCGTAGGTCGTCACCCGGCCGTCGACGTCCTTGCGGAGGACCTGGCCGAGCGGGTCGCGTTCGAAAGTGATCGTTCCGCCGAGGGCGTCGGTGCGGGCGGTGAGCCTGCCCGCCGCGTCCAGTTCGTAGGTGAGGGTGCGGCCGTCGAAGTCGGTCTCGGAGACGACGCGGCCTGCCGCGTCGTGCTCGTAGGCCCAGGTCATGCCCTGCGGGTTGGTGACGCGGGTGAGGCGCAGTGCGCGGTCGTGCTCGAACTCGTAGCGGGCGCCGTCCGGTCCGGTGCGGGCGGCGAGGAGGTCGAAGTGGGTGTACTCGAAGCGGGAGACGCCGCCGGACGCGCCGGTGTGGGTGAGGGTGTTGCCCTCGCCGTCGTACGTCCATGACTCGGCGGAGCCGTCAGGGGCGGTGCGCCGGGCGAGCTTGCCGTCGGGGTGCCACTCCAGGCGGGTGACGCCGCCGGTCGGGCCGGTGATGCGGACGGGCCGGCCGAGGGCGTCCCGCTCGGTGCGGGTGACGGCGCCGCCGGGGTCGGTGACCCGTACGGTCAGGCCGGCGGCGTCGCACTCCACCCGGGTCGTGGCGCCCAGCGCGTCGGTGATGGAGGTGAGGCGGCCGGCGGTGTCGTAGGTGTAGCGGGTGGTGGCCCCGGCGGGGTCGGTGACCGCGGTGCGGTTGCCGCGTTCGTCGAACTCCTGGAGCACGCGGTTGCCGTCCGGGCCGATGATCTCCACCGGCAGGCCGGACGGGTCGCGCACGGTGCGCAGTTCGCCGCCGTCGGGCGCGGTGGTGGCGACGAGCCGGTCGTCCTCGTCGTAGGAGAAGGCGGTGCGCAGGCCCAGCGGGTCGGTGCGGGAGTGCAGGTTGCCGTGCGGGTCGTGGGTGAAGCGGGTGGTGTGGCCGAGCGGGTCGGTGACCGCGAGCGGGAGGCAGCCGGGGCCGAAGAGGTGGCGGGTGGTGTGGCCGTCGGCGGTGGTGAGCGTGGTGGTGCGGTGGCCGGTCTCGGGGTCGGGGTCGGTGTAGGCGAGGGTGATCTGTACGTGGCCGGCCTCGCCGCCCTCCGCGACGACGCGGTCCTGGTCGTCGTAGACGTAGTCGTAGCGGCTGTCGTTGGAGTCGATCCAGGCGATGACGCGGTGGCGGTCGTCGTAGACGAAGGTGGTCGTGGCGCCGGACGGCTTGGTGACCGTTGTGAGGTCACCGTCCGTGTAGCCGTAGCTCATCAGGAGCAGGTCCGTGCCGTCCTCGCCCGCGCCCGTCAGGGACAGGGCGGTGATCCGGCCATCGGCGGTCGTCAGGCCCAGCCGCCGGCCCGCGGAGTGGGCCAGGGCCAGCGGCAGGCCGTCCTCGTCGCGGTCGACGGTGATCCGGTGGCCGTTGCGGTCGGTGAGGTCCGTCAGCCAGGCCACGCCGTCGCCCCCGGGCTCCGCGCCCGGCGGGGCGTCGAAGTCGAGGACCAGGCCGCTGTCGGGGTCGGTGACCGTGTAGTCGCCGTTCGCGTCGCGGGCCAGCAGCGTGCGGGCCCGCCCCGACTCGGGCCGGACGGGCGCGCCGGGGGCCGGGTGCGGGTAGCGGATCAGGAGGCCGTCGGCGGTGACGTGGAGGACGCCGATGGAGTCGATCTGGAGGCGTTCGTCGACGGTGGAGGTCCAGGAGGGCCCCATGAAGCGGCCGGCGGTCAGGCCGGACTCGGTGCGGCGGGTGAACAGCAGAGGCAGGATGCCCGGGACCGCGACGTCGGTCTGCGGCAGGAACATCCGGCCCGTGGCCAGGTCGACCGGGTCGGTGTCGTCGGTGACGCGCTCGCCGGGCTTGCGGGTGTGGGTGCCCTCCGGGGCGTCGTCCGCCAGCCGCCGCAACCGGGCGATGTCGGACGCCTCATCGACGACGCGCAGGCCCTTGACCGCGGCTCCGCCGCCTCCCGTGGCGACGGTCAGCGCGAGGTCGGGGATCAGCCGGCCGACGCCCTCGGCCGGGTCCTTCATGAAGTCCTTGACCATCTGGGTGCCGGTGCCGACCGGGTCGTTCGCGGCGACCACCAGCCCGGCGGCCAGGCTGTTCAGGGAGGTCACGTACTCGGCCGGGTGCGTCAGGTTGTACGGGTCCATCGGGTTGATGCCACGCACGAAGTTGACGATGCCCGCCGACGCCTTGATGATCCCGCCGTCCAGGTGCATCCCCATGACCTGGGACTCCTCGAACCCGTCCCGTACCTGCTCGGCGTACGAGGGCTTCTTCGGCGCCATGTCGCGGGCGGCCTGCACCGCCGTGCGGGCGGTCTGCGCCGCCGTGTTGCGCTGCTTGCGGGCCTCGGCGAGGAGGTCCTGCGCGTCCTGCATCAGCTTCTTGCCGGGGTCGGTGAACGTGGACGCGGGCCTCGGCGGCAGCGAGGACGGGTCGCGCTTGTCGGCGGGCTGGGCGTTGTAGCGGTCGACCGCGCTGTTGTAGTCGTCCACCTTCTTGCGGTGGGCGTCCGCGGCGTCCTCGGACGCCTTGACGCCCTCCTTCCACTTGTCGATCGCCGTCTGCGCCTGGCCTTGCGCCCAGGTGACGGTGTCCGCGAACGCGTCGAGCGCCCCCAGCGCCTTCGCGGTGGCGTCGGCCGCGGCGTACCACTTCGGCGGCTGCGTGCTCACCGCGGTGCGCAGGGCGTTGGCCGTCTCGCCCTTGAGCTCACCGGAGTTGAGGCCCTTGAGCCCGTCCCCGGTGCCGTCGAAGGCCGACTGGAAGGCGCGGAGCTTGGTGACCGTGGCGTCGATCTTGCTGGGGCTGCCGTAGATCAGCTTGGTCTTGTCCTCGGTCTGCCCGAGGTCCATCTCGTCGACTTCCGCGCCCAGCCGGTTGGCGACCGAACGGGACTGCTCGCGCACCCAGTCCGCGCCGGACTCCCACCCGACGTCGTCCAGCCGGTCGGCGGTCCAGTTCCCAACGTCCTCGACCCGGTCGCCCACCCACTCGACGCCGTCCTCGACAACGTCCTCGACCGCATCCGGCGTGAGGTCGCTGATGATGTCGCCGATACCCACGGTCAGTTGCCCCCCGGCTCACTCTGCTGCTGCGCCTGCTGGGCGCGTTCCTCCGGCGACGGGCCGAACGTCTCGTCCAGCGCCTGGCCGAACCGGTCGTCGGAGATCCCGAACGCACTGTTGAACATGTCGGACTGACGGCCCCCGTAGCCCTCGGTGAGGACCGTGCGGCCGGTGTCCTTCCAGGTCTGCCCCATGTCCTGGCCGGCCTTCTCGAACGACTCGGGACTGTAGTCCGGGTCCAGGTAGTCCGGCGTGAAGATGTCACCCCAGCCCTGCTGCGCGATCTCCTCCTCACTCGCGTGCGGGTTCCCGCCGAACACGGCGTTGGCACCCACCTTGAGCGTGCCCGCCAGGTACTGGTCGTTCTCCCACTGCGTACCCGCCGCCAGGCCCAGCCGGCTCGCGAGCCCACTGGCGTCCCGCACCAGCGCCCGCACCCCCCACTCCCAGCGCTCGCAGAAGTCCTCGAAGTCGACCGAGAGGCCGTGGTGCCCGGTCTCCATCCCGGTCATCGACAGCTCCGAGAAGCCCTTGCCCGTCACCGAACCGGTGGCCCCGCCCAGATCACCGAGCTCGTCGATGGTCGTGTTCAGGCCCTTGGTGAACTTGGCGACCGACGTCTTGTCCAGGTGCAGGTCCGCCCCGTCCCCGCTCACGCCCACACCCCCTGGGCCTCACCGGCATCGACGGCGGCAGACTCCGGAACGATGCCGACGACCGGCGGGAAGAACATCGACCCGTCCTCCGTCGCGACGTCCACGGCCAGACCGGCGGGCTCGCCCAGGGCCGGCACCACCTCGTCCACGATCCGCGCGCCCAGCAGCGCCGCGTAGTCCATGGGCTGGTCCCCGGGGGCGTGATGCCGGGCGAACCGGGCCAGTGCCACCTCGTCCGTGAACCCGTAGACCCACCGCACCCCACCCAGCCGCGCCGACCACAAACGGTCCCCGGACATCGGCACCAGGAGCACCGAACGCCGCATCTCACCGACCAGCGCCCGCGGGTCCCCGACCCCGCTCCTCCGCTCGGCTATGCGCTCGGCAAGCGCTGCCCCAGATCGCTCCACGGCCCCTCCCTCTCCCGCGAACTCACGACACCGTAGACCAGGACGCCCGACAGGCCCGAGACGGTTCTCACCGAGCCGTTGTTCCGGCGGGCGGCGGGGCCCGGCCGCCACCTGAACGAACCGGGCCGGGCTCGCGGGCTGATCCGAACGAAAGGCCATAGGCTTCGAAGCCGGAGGCTGAGCGGGCGGCGAGCGGGAGAGCGTGGAATGACGATGATGCCGGGGCGCAGGAGCAGTACGTTCACCCGACTGCTGCGGCACGGTTTCACCGACCCGTCCGCCGCCGAGCGGCTGCTCGACCTGCCCGACGTCTCCTCCGTACGGTCCGACTCCGTGCTCCTCGACGCGCTCGGGGCCACCGCCGACCCCGACCTGGCGCTGCGCGGCCTGGTCCGGCTGGTCGAAGCCGAGGAGGCGGGTGAGCGGCAGATCCTGCTGGACACCCTGGTGACGGCCAAGCCCCTGCGGGACCGGCTGCTCGGGGTGCTGGGGGCGTCCGAGGCGCTCGGCGACCACCTGGCACGCCACCCCCGTGACTGGCAGGTTCTCGTCACGTACGAGGCCGCCGACCTGCACCCCGGGGTCGCCGAGTTCGAGCAGGAACTGGCCGGGGCCGACGACCCGGACGGGCTGCGCGCCGGCTACCGGCGGTGCCTGCTCTCCATCGCCGCCCGGGACGTCTGCGGCACCACCGACGTCGCCGAGACCGCCGCAGAGCTGGCCGACCTCGCCACCGCGACGCTGCGGGCCGCCCTGCGCATCGCCTCCGCGGCCGCCCCCGACGACGCCGCGCAGTGCCGGCTCGCGGTCATCGCGATGGGCAAGTGCGGCGGCCACGAGCTGAACTACGTCTCCGACGTCGACGTCATCTTCGTCGCGGAACCCGCCGACGGCGCCGAGGAGAACAAGGCCATGCAGGCCGCCACCCGGCTCGCCGCGCACCTCATGCGGATCTGCTCCGACACGACCGCCGAGGGCACCATCTGGCCCGTCGACGCCAATCTCCGCCCCGAGGGCCGCAACGGACCCCTGGTGCGTACGCTCTCCTCGCACCTCGCCTACTACCAGCGCTGGGCCAAGACCTGGGAGTTCCAGGCGCTCCTCAAGGCCCGGCCGGTGGCCGGTGACCCCGCGCTCGGCGCCGAGTACGTCGAAGCCGTCTCGCCGCTCGTCTGGCAGGCCGCCGACCGGGAGAACTTCGTCCCCGACGTGCAGAAGATGCGCCGCCGCGTCGTGGACACCATCCCCGCCGACCGCGTCGACCGGGAGCTGAAGCTCGGACCCGGCGGGCTGCGGGACGTCGAGTTCGCCGTCCAGCTGCTCCAGCTCGTCCACGGGCGCAGCGACCCTGCCCTGCGCAGCGGATCGACCCTGGAGGCCCTGGGGGCGCTCGCCGACGGCGGTTACGTGGGGCGCGTGGACGCCGTACAGCTGGACGACGCCTACCGCTTCCTGCGCGCCATGGAACACCGCATCCAGCTCTACCGGCTGCGCCGCACCCACCTCGTGCCCGACGACGAGCCCGACCTGCGCCGCCTCGGCCGCTCCCTCGGGCTGCGCACCGACCCCATCGCCGAGCTGAACCAGGCATGGAAGCGGCACGCCTCCGTGGTGCGCCGGCTGCACGAGAAGCTGTTCTACCGGCCGCTGCTCGACGCCGTCGCCCAGCTCACGCCCGGCGAGTCCCGGCTCAGCACGAAGGCCGCCACCGCCCGGCTCGTCGCCCTCGGCTACGAGGACCCGGCGGCCGCCCTGCGCCACCTGGAGGCGCTGTCCTCCGGCGTCTCGCGCAAGGCCGCCATCCAGCGCACCCTGCTGCCCGTGCTGCTCGGCTGGTTCGCGGACTCCGCCGACCCGGACGCCGGCCTCCTCGGCTTCCGCAAGGTGTCCGACGCGCTCGGCAAGACCCCCTGGTACCTGCGGCTCCTGCGCGACGAGGGGGCCGCCGCGGAGAACCTGGCCCGGGTCCTGTCGGCCGGCCGGCTCGCCCCCGACCTGCTGCTGCGCGCCCCCGAGGCCGTCTCCATCCTGGGCGACCCGCACGGCCTCGCCCCCCGCAGCCACGCGCACCTGGAGCAGGAGGTACTGGCCGCCGTGGGGCGCGCCGGAGACGCGGAGTCGGCCGTCGCGGTGGTGCGCGGGGTGCGCAGGCGCGAGCTGTTCCGTACGACGGCCGCCGACCTCATCGGCTCCTACGGTACGGAGGACAGCCCCGCCGAGTCCGACCCGGGCGCCCTCGTGGACCGGGTCGGCAGCGCCGTCACCGACCTGAACGCCGTCACCATCGCCGGGGCGCTGCGGGCCGCCGTCCGCGCGGAGTGGGGCGACACCCTGCCCACCCGGTTCGCGGTCATCGGCATGGGCCGCTTCGGCGGGCACGAGCTGGGCTACGGCTCCGACGCGGACGTCCTCTTCGTCCACGAGCCGCGCGAGGGCGTGGACGAGCAGGAGGCGAGCCGGGCCGCGAGCCGGGTGGTCTCGGAGATGCGCCGGCTGCTCCAGCTGCCCACCGCCGACCCGCCGCTCATCATCGACCCCGACCTGCGCCCCGAGGGCAAGAGCGGCCCGCTGGTGCGCACCCTGAAGTCGTACGAGGCGTACTACCGGCGCTGGGCGCTGGGCTGGGAGAGCCAGGCCCTGCTGCGGGCCGAGCCGATGGCCGGGGACATGGACCTGGGCGCGGAGTTCGTCGCGCTGATCGACCCGCTGCGGTATCCGGCGCGGGGGCTCGGGGAGGACGCGGTCCGCGAGATCCGCCGGCTCAAGGCCCGCATGGAGTCCGAGCGGATGCCGCGCGGCGCGGACCCGACCCTCCACACCAAGCTGGGACGGGGCGGGCTGAGCGACGTCGAGTGGACGGTCCAGCTGATGCAGATGCAGCACGCCCACACCGTGCCGGGCCTGCGCACCACCCGCACCCGGCAGGCCCTGGCGGCGGCGTGTACGGCGGAGCTGATCTCCGAGGAGGACGCGCAGACGCTGGACGAGGCGTGGGTCCTGGCGACACGGGTGCGCAACGCGGTGATGCTGGTACGGGGCCGGCCCGGCGACACCTTCCCCTCGGTGCCGCGCGAGCTGACCGCGGTGGGCCGCTACCTGGGGTACGAGGAGGGGCACGTCGGCGACATGCTGGACGACTACCGCCGCATCACGCGGCGGGCGCGGGGTGTGGTGGACGAGCGGTTCTACGGGGGGTGACCCCCCTCTAGCCGCTCCGGCGATCGAGGAGCGGGGTGCGGGGCAGAGCCCCCGGGAGAGCGCATCGAGGAGCCTGGTGCGGGGCCGAGCCCCCGAGAGAGCGCGTTGAGGAGCGGGGTTCGGGGCCGAGCCCCCGGGAGAGCGCATCGAGGAGCGGGGTTCGGGGCCGAGCCCCCGAGAGAGCGCGTTGAGGAGCGGGGTGCGGGGCCAGAGCCCCGGGAGAGCGCGTCGAGGAGCGGGGTGCGGGGCAGAGCCCCGGGAGAGCGCTCAGTTGCGGCTAGCCGCCGCCTCACGCGGCTGCGCCGAGAGCGCGCTCAGCCGTGGCGGACGCGCCGTCTTCGGCGCGATCCGCTTCGGCAGCCGATGCGGCAGCGACCCGTACCACGCGTACGACACCGCGTACCCGAACGCCAGGCACGCCACGCCGCCCACCGCGTCCAGCCAGAAGTGGTTCGCCGTCGACACGATGACCACCAGGGTCACCGTCGGGTACAGCAGGCCCAGGATGCGTGCCCAGGGGGCCGAGGCCAGGGCGAAGACGGTGAGGCCGCACCACAGGGACCAGCCGATGTGCATGGACGGCATCGCCGCGTACTGGTTCGACATGTTCTTGAAGTTGCCCGACGCCATCGAGCCCCACGTCTGGTGGACCAGGACCGTGTCGATGAAGTGGCCGCCGTTCATCAGGCGGGGCGGCGCCAACGGGTACAGGTAGTAGCCGAGGAGCGCGACCCCCGTGGTCGCGAACAGGGCCAGCCGGGCCGCCGCGTACCGGCCGGGGTGCCGGCGGAACAACCATACGAGCACACTGATCGTGACGATGAAGTGCAGGGTCGCGTAGTAGTAGTTCATCGACACGATGAGCCATGTCACCGAGTTGACCGCGTGATTGACCGACTGCTCCACGGCGATGCCGAGGAACCGCTCGACCGACCACAGCCAGTCCGCATTGGCGAGGGCGGCGGCCTTCTGCTCCGGGACCGCGTTGCGCACCAGCGAGTACAGCCAGTAACTCATCGCGATGAGCAGGATTTCGAACCAGAGGCGGGGCCGCCGGGGCGACCGTGGGGCGCGCAGCCGTGACGCAGCGTGGGCGAGCGGTCTGTCGAGCGCTCTGCCGATCCCGTGCGCGCGACCGGATTGCTTCGTGTTCGCCTCGGGAGCCGCCTCGTTCACGATGGGTGACGGGGTGGCCTCCGTACGGCCTTCCTGTCGTTTCACGCTCAATTCACCCATAGGTACAGAGTCTGCCAGATTTGCCCTCCGCGCCCGATGATCCTCCGGCCGGGAGCGAGTTGCACGTCCCGGCAGGCCCGCGCGGGGCCCTGATCCGCCGGACAGGCCGACTACGGGCGCGCGTGCGACTCTGGGAGAGCGGCCGGGGCGGTGGCGGCCGTGCTCGGGCCGGGGCCCGCGGCCGTCGAGCCGCGCACGACCAGCTCCGGCATGAAGACGAACTCGCTGTGCGGGGCGGGCGTGCCGCCGATCTCCTCCAGGAGTGTGCGCACCGCGGCCTGGCCCATCGCCGTGACCGGCTGGCGGATCGTGGTCAGCGGCGGGTCGGTGAACGCTATGAGCGGCGAGTCGTCGTAGCCCACGACCGAGGTGTCGCGCGGGACCTCCCGGGAGAGCCGGCGGGCGGCCCGGATCGCACCGAGCGCCATCATGTCGCTCGCGCACACCACCGCCGTGCAGCCCCGCTCCATCAGCGCCGACGCCGCTGCCTGACCGCCTTCGAGCGTGTACAGGGAGTGCTGGATCAGCTCCTCGACCTCGTCCGCCGTGAGGTTCAACTGCTCCCGCATCGTGGCGTGGAAGCCCTCGATCTTGCGGAGCACCGGGACGAAGCGCTTCGGGCCGACCGCGAGCCCGATCCGGGTGTGGCCGAGCGACACCAGGTGGGTCACCGCCAGCCGCATCGCGGCCCGGTCGTCCGGCGAGATGAACGGCGCCCGCACCTTGGGCGAGAAGCCGTTGACCAGGACGAACGGGACGCCCTGCGCGCGCAGTTGTTCGTAGCGCTGCATGTCGGCGGAGGTGTCCGCGTGCAGCCCGGAGACGAAGATGATCCCGGAGACGCCCCGGTCGACCAGCATCTCCGTCAGCTCGTCCTCGGTGGAGCCGCCCGGGGTCTGCGTCGCCAGCACCGGGGTGTAGCCCTGCCGGGTCAGCGCCTGCCCGATGACCTGGGCGAGCGCCGGGAAGATGGGGTTCTCCAGCTCGGGCGTGATCAGGCCGACGAGCCCCGCGCTGCGCCTGCGCAGACGTACGGGCCGTTCGTAGCCGAGGACGTCGAGCGCGGCGAGGACGGATTCGCGGGTGGCAGCGGCAACCCCGGGCTTGCCGTTCAGTACGCGGCTGACCGTCGCTTCGCTGACCCCCGCCTGAGTTGCGATATCGGCAAGCCGTGCGGTCATGGCAATGGACTGTACCGGGAGCGAGGTCGGATTGCCCACCATGCGGGGAATCGGGCGGGGGCGCCGGGGGCGGGTGGGCTTGCAGCCCGGGGGAGGGGCCGACGCGGGTCCGTAGCAATACCTTGCAAGGTCTTGCGGAGACGATTCGCCGGCTGCGGTCGGATCGTCGCACTGCGGAATCGGCGGCGGTGGCCCCTCCTGCCAGGGATCGACGGGTTCCGTCAAGAGGCTTGACGGCAACCTTGAGGACACGCCAATGTAACGATCGCCGGAGCTTGCAGAAATCTTCCGCAAGGTCTTTCGGTCGTCTTTCATCCTTGTTACGTTCACGTCGACCCGGCGCCGCGACGGAGCGGTACGGCAGTTGAAGGAGTTCAGATGCGACGTGGCATAACGGCCACCGCCCTGGTCGCGGCCCTGGCGCTCGCGGCGACCGCCTGCGGCAGCGATGACGACAAGTCCGACGGCGGTTCCAAGAGCTCGGGCGAGCTCTCCGGCACCGTGACGTGGTGGGACACCTCCACCGCGGGCAGCGAGGACAAGGTCTTCAAGAAGATCGCCGAGGGCTTCGAGAAGCAGCACCCGAAGGTCGACGTCAAGTACGTCAACGTGCCCTTCGGTGACGCGCAGAACAAGTTCAAGAACGCGGCCCAGGCGGGCTCCGGCGCCCCCGACGTGATCCGCTCCGAGGTCGCCTGGACCCCCGAGTTCGCCGACCTCGGCTACCTCGCCCCGCTGGACGGCACCCCCGCCCTCCAGAAGGAGAGCGACTTCCTGAAGCAGGCCGCCGCGTCCACCAAGTACAACGGCAAGACGTTCGCCGTTCCGCAGGTGATCGACTCCCTGGGCATCTTCTACAACAAGAAGATCTTCAAGGAGGCCGGCGTCGAGGTCCCCACCACGATGGACGAGCTGAAGTCCGTCTCCAAGAAGATCAAGTCGAAGACCGGCAAGACCGGCCTCTACCTGCGCGGCGACGACGCGTACTGGTTCCTGCCCTTCCTGTACGGCGAGGGCGGCGACATGGTCAACGCCGCCGACAAGGCCGTCACCATCGACGACGCGGCCGGCGTCAAGGCGATGAAGCTCGTCAAGGACCTGGTCGACTCCGGCGTCGCGAAGACCGACGCGACGGACGGCTGGGACAACATGCAGGCGTCCTTCAAGGACGGCGACGTCGCGATGATGATCAATGGCCCGTGGGCCGTCGCCGACACGTACGCCGGCAAGGAGTTCAAGGACAAGGCGAACCTGGGCGTCGCCCCGGTCCCGGCCGGCTCCGCCGCGCAGGGTGCCCCGCAGGGCGGTCACAACCTGGCCGTCTACGCCGGTTCCAAGAACCTTGAAGCCTCCTACGCCTTCGTCGACTACATGACCTCCGTCAAGACGCAGGCCCAGGTCACCAAGGAGCTCAACCTCCTGCCGACCCGCACCTCCGCCTACGCCGAGGAGTCCGTGGTCGACAACGAGATCGTCGGCTTCTTCAAGCCGGTCGTCGAGAGCGCCGTCGAGCGCCCCTGGATTCCGGAGACCGGCAGCCTCTTCGCGCCGCTCGTCACCGAGTACACCAAGGCCCTCACCGGTCAGACCTCCCCGGAGAAGGCGGTCAAGACGACCGGTACCGCCTACCGCAAGCTCCTTGACGGCTGGAAGTAACTCAGGAAGGCAGGCCGGCTGATGGCTGTCCACACCAGCCAGTCGGTGGCGAAGGCCGCGGGCGACGACGTCGCCCGCGGCCGGAGCCGCGGTACTGGCAACCCCCCGCCGCCGGGCAAGCTCCGGCGGACCCTGTCGACGCACTGGTACGCCTGGACGATGGTGGCCCCGGTCGTCATCGTGGTCGGCGTGATCATCGGTTATCCGCTGGTCCGCGGCATCTACCTGTCGCTGACCGACGCCAACGAGCGCAACGTCGCGCGGTCCATCGGTGTCAACCACCTGCCCGCCACGTACAAGTTCGTCGGTCTGGACAACTACGCCGACGCCCTCACCGGCGAACAGTTCCTCGGCACACTCGGGTGGACCCTGGTGTGGACGGTCTCCTGCGTGGCCATCACCTTCGCCCTCGGCATGGCGCTCGCGAACATCCTCAACCGCAGGATCGCCGGCCGCTCCGCCTACCGGATGGCCCTCATCCTGCCCTGGGCGGTCCCCGGCTTCGTCTCCGTCTTCGCCTGGCGCTTCCTCTACAACAACGACCGCGGGCTGCTCAACAAGATCCTCTCCGGCGGCGGCTTCGGCGGCATCGACTGGCTGGGCGACCCCACCTGGGCGAAGCTGTCCGTCATCGCGGTCAACGTGTGGCTCGGCGTGCCGTTCATCATGGTGGCCCTCCTCGGCGGGCTGCAGTCCATCCCCAGCGAGCAGTACGAGGCCGCGGAGATGGACGGCGCCACCGCCTGGCAGCGCTTCCGCCACGTCACGCTGCCCGGACTGCGGCCGGTCTCCACGACCGTGATCCTGCTCTCCACCATCTGGACCTTCAACATGTTCCCGGTGATCTTCCTGCTCACAGGCGGCGGACCCGGCGACGCCACCCAGATCCTGGTGACGCAGGCGTACAAGTTCTCCTTCGAGATCAGCCCGCGCGACTTCGCGCAGTCCTCCACCTGGGGCGTGCTGATCCTCGTACTCCTGCTGATCTTCGCCACCATCTACCGGCGGGTCCTGCGCACTCAGGGAGATGACTGGTGACCACCGCAACCACCCCCACCGCGCGGCACACCGCACCCAAGGTCCGGCGGCGCGGCGAGCGTTCGCCCCTGGCCTCCACGGCCCTGCACCTGACGCTGATCGTCGCGTCCGTGATCGCGGTCTTCCCCGTGCTCTGGGTCCTGCTCACCTCGCTGAAGCCGGCCGAGTTCGCGACCACCACGGACTTCTTCAAAGACACGACGTTCGAGAACTACACGAACCTCATCAAGGACACGAAGTTCCTGACCTGGTTCGGCAACTCGCTGGTCGTCGCCGGGCTCACCACGCTCATCGGCGTCATCGTCTCCGCCTCCACCGGCTACGCCGTCAGCCGCTTCCGGTTCCCCGGCAAGCGCGGGCTGATGTGGACGCTGCTGATCACCCAGATGTTCCCGGTCGCCGTCCTCATCGTGCCGATCTACAACATCATGGCCAGCATGGGGCTGCTCAACAAGCCGGCCGGTCTGGTCATCACCTACCTCACCATCTCGGTGCCGTTCTGCGCCTGGATGATGAAGGGCTTCTTCGACACCATCCCGCGCGAGATCGACGAGTCGGGGCAGGTCGACGGCCTCACCCCGTTCGGCACGTTCTGGCGGCTCATCCTGCCGCTGGCCAAGCCCGGCCTCGCCGTCACCGCGTTCTACTCCTTCATCACCGCCTGGGGCGAGGTGGCGTACGCCTCCGCCTTCCTGGTCGGCGAGGACAACCTCACGCTCGCGGGCGGACTCCAGCTGTTCGTCAACCGGTACGGGGCCCAGTGGGGCCCGATGACGGCCGCGTCCGTGCTGATCGCGATACCCGCGGCCCTGGTGTTCCTGTTCGCGCAGAAGCACCTTGTCACCGGCATGTCCGCCGGAGCCGTCAAGGGCTGAGCGTCCTCAGCGGCACGCCCGTACGACCCGCACGCACCAGTCACGGTGGCGCCGGCATCCCGACCCGGTCCCGGCGCCACCCCCCACCCAGACACCCCAGGGACGACATGACCCAGCACCTCGCTGCCCCCTCCACCGGCACGTCCGACGACGCCCCGGGCCACCGCACCGGCTGGTGGCAGGACGCGGTGATCTACCAGGTCTATCCGCGCAGCTTCGCCGACGGCAACGGCGACGGCATGGGCGACCTCGCAGGCGTCACCGCCCGGCTCCCGTACCTCAAGGACCTCGGCGTCGACGCGGTCTGGCTCAGCCCGTTCTACGCCTCCCCGCAGGCCGACGCCGGCTACGACGTCGCCGACTACCGGGCCATCGACCCGATGTTCGGCAGCCTGCTGGACGCCGACGCGTTGATCCGCGACGCCCACGACCTCGGCCTGCGGATCATCGTCGACCTGGTGCCCAACCACTCCTCCGACCAGCACGAGTGGTTCAAGCGCGCGCTCGCCGAGGGCCCCGGCTCCGCCCTGCGCGACCGCTACCACTTCCGCCCCGGCAAGGGCGTGGACGGCGAACTCCCGCCCAACGACTGGGAGTCCATCTTCGGCGGCCCCGCCTGGACCCGGACCACCGACCCGGACGGCACCCCCGGCGAGTGGTACCTCCACCTCTTCGCGCCCGAGCAGCCCGACTTCAACTGGGAGCACCCGGCCGTCGCCGACGAGTTCCGCTCGATCCTGCGCTTCTGGCTCGACATGGGCGTCGACGGCTTCCGGGTCGACGTCGCGCACGGCCTCGTCAAGGCCGAGGGCCTGCCCGACCTCGGCACCCACGACCAGCTGAAGCTGCTCGGAAACGATGTCATGCCGTTCTTCGACCAGGACGGGGTGCACGAGATCTACCGCAGCTGGCGCACCATCCTGGACGAGTACCCCGACACGATGGGGCCCGGAGGGCCTTCGTCAGAAGGGCGGGGGCGGGCGACGGGCGGGCGTATCGCGGTGGCCGAGGCGTGGACCCCGACCGTCGAGCGCACCGCCAACTACGTGCGCCCCGACGAGATGCACCAGGCGTTCAACTTCCAGTACCTGGCCACCGCCTGGGACGCCGCCGCGCTCCGCGAGGTCATCGACACCTCGCTCGACGCGATGCGCCCGGTCGGCGCCCCCACCACCTGGGTGCTCTCCAACCACGACGTCACCCGGCACGCCACCCGGTTCGCCAACCCGGCGGGCCTCGGCACCCAGATCCGTACCGCCGGCGACCGCGAGCTGGGCCTGCGCCGGGCCCGCGCGGCCACCCTGCTGATGCTGGCGCTGCCCGGCTCCGCCTACGTCTACCAGGGCGAGGAGCTCGGCCTGCCCGACGTCACCGACCTGCCCGACGAGGCCCGCCAGGACCCGTCGTTCTTCCGCGCCGAGGGCCAGGACGGCTTCCGCGACGGCTGCCGCGTCCCGATCCCGTGGACCCGCGAGGGCAGCTCGTACGGCTTCGGCGCGGGCGGCAGCTGGCTCCCGCAGCCCGCGGGCTGGGGCGAGCTGAGCGTCGAGGCGCAGACCGGCACGGCCGGCTCCACCCTGGAGCTGTACCGGGCCGCGATCGCCGCCCGCCGCGCCCACCCCGGGCTCGGGGCCGGCGCCGACGTGCGGTGGCTGGACGCCCCCGAGGGGCTGCTGTCCTTCGCCCGCCCCGGCTTCGTCTGCACCGTCAACACGACCGGCGAGCCGGCCCGTATCCCCGCCCAGGGCACCGTGCTGCTCTCCAGCGCCCCGGTCGAGGCGGACGGCGACGCGGTCGTGATCCCCGCGGACACCACGGTGTGGTGGACGGTGTGACGACCGTCCCCCTGCCGCGGGGCCCCGTCGCGGGCGGCGCGCTCAGGCTGTCGGACATCGCCGGCCAGGCATCCGTCAGCGAAGCGACCGTCAGCCGGGTCCTCAACGGCAAGCCGGGCGTCGCGGACACCACGCGTCAGCGGGTGCTCGCGGCGCTCGACATCCTCGGATACGAACGCCCCGTACGGCTGCGGCAGCGCAGCGCCGGGCTGATCGGGCTGGTGACCCCCGAGCTCACCAACCCGATCTTCCCGGCGTTCGCCCAGTCCGTGGAGCAGGTCCTCGCCGGCCACGGCTACACCCCCGTGCTCTGCACCCAGCTGCCCGGCGGCGCCACCGAGGACGAGCTCGTCGAGCAGCTCGTCGAGCGCGGCGTCGGCGGCATCGTCTTCCTCTCCGGACTGCACGCCGACACCTCCGCCGACCCGGCGCGCTACGCCGCGCTGACCGAGCGAGGGGTGCCGTTCGTCCTGATCAACGGCTACAACGAGCGGATCAGCGCCCCGTTCGTCTCGCCCGACGACACCGCCGCCGTGCGGATGGCCGTCAGCCATCTCGCCGAACTCGGCCACCGCCGCGTCGGCCTGGCCATCGGACCGCAGCGCTACGTGCCCTCCCGCCGCAAGCGGGACGGCTTCGTGGACGCGGCGGTCTCGCTGCTTGGGCTCGACCGCTCGGACGCCGAACTCCTGGTGTGCTCCACGCTGTTCAGCGTCGAGGGCGGCCAGGTCGCGGCCGGTGCGCTGCTCGACCAGGGGTGCACCGGCATCGTCTGCGGCAGCGACCTGATGGCGCTGGGCGTGGTCCGCGCCGCCCGGGACCGCGGCCTGGACGTGCCGCGCGACGTCTCCGTGGTCGGCTTCGACGACTCCCAGCTCATCGCGTTCACGGACCCGCCGCTGACCACGGTGCGCCAGCCCGTCCAGGCGATGGCGGCGGCCGCGGTGGGCGCGCTCCTGGAGGAGATCGGCGGCAGCCCCGTGCAGCGCACGGAGTACGTATTCCAGCCGGAGCTGGTGGTCCGGGGGTCCACGGCGGCGCTGCGGAGCGCGTGAGGCGGTGCATAGAGAGAGGGGCCGGGTCCGGAGGGGGGACCCGGCCCCTACGCGTTTCCGGGGGCTTTCGGGTCTCGGGGCGGGCCGGACGGTTCAGGAGGGGCACCGGAGGTCGGCCCGGACGGGCCGGCGGGGAGGTGACCGCCGGTGCCTCTCCTGACACTGCCCGGCCCGGCCGGCCGGGCGCGTGGGGCCCGGGGTAAGCGGGACCCCCGGCCGACCGGACCGGAGTCGGGAGAAACTTAACAGCGCTGCAATGTCTTGCGTAAGCCCTTGCAGGAAGAAATCTGCAGTGTTTCGCGGAAGTGAGCAGGTGATGTCCAAAGGGTTGACCGGGACCTGACGGGCTCGTACGGTCTCCCCGCGGCAAGGTTTGCATTCTTGCAGCAAGAACCTTCAGTGGCCTTGAGGGCAGGGCGCGTTGCCGTATGAGGCCGAACCGTCACCCGCATTTCCCCACCGCAGGAGGAAACATGGCCAGCAGACCCTTGTCTGCCGCGCTCGCTCTGATAGCAGGAGCCGCCGCCCTCGTGGTCCCCGCCACGACGGCCGAGGCATCCGCCCCGGGTACCAAGGACGTCACCGCCGTCCTCTTCGAGTGGAAGTTCGACTCCGTCGCCAAGGCGTGTACCGACACGCTCGGGCCGGCCGGGTACGGCTTCGTCCAGGTCTCGCCGCCGCAGGAGCACATCCAGGGCGGCCAGTGGTGGACCTCGTACCAGCCGGTCAGCTACAAGATCGCCGGACGGCTCGGCGACCGGAACTCGTTCGCCAACATGGTGAACACCTGCCACAGCGCGGGCGTCAAGGTCGTGGCCGACTCGGTCATCAACCACATGTCCGCCGGCTCGGGCACCGGTACCGGCGGCTCCCCGTACTCGAAGTACAACTACCCCGGCCTGTACTCCTCGTACGACATGGACGACTGCACCTCGCAGATCAGCAACTACGGGGACCGGTACAACGTCCAGCACTGCGAACTCGTGGGTCTGGCCGACCTGGACACCGGTGAGGACTACGTCCGGGGCAAGATCGCCGGCTACCTCAACGACCTGCTCTCGCTCGGCGTGGACGGCTTCCGTATCGACGCGGCCAAGCACATCCCCGCCGGTGACCTCGCCAACATCAAGTCCCGGCTGAGCAACTCCGGCGTCTACTGGAAGCAGGAGGCGATCTACGGCGCCGGCGAGGCCGTCTCGCCCGACGAGTACGCCGGCACCGGCGACGTCCAGGAATTCCGCTACGCCCGCAGCCTCAAGCAGGTCTTCAACAACGAGAACCTCGCTTACCTGAAGAACTTCGGCGAGGGCTGGGGCTTCATGTCCTCCTCGAAGGCCGCGGTCTTCGTCGACAACCACGACACGGAGCGCAACGGCGAGACGCTGAGCTACAAGGACGGCGCCAACTACACGCTCGCCAACGTGTTCATGCTGGCCTGGCCCTACGGCTCGCCCGACGTCCACTCCGGTTACGAGTGGTCCGACAAGGACGCGGGCCCGCCCAACGGCGGCACGGTGAACGCCTGCTACAGCGACGGCTGGAAGTGCCAGCACGCCTGGCGCGAGATCTCCTCCATGGTCGGCTTCCGCAACACCGCGCGCGGTGAGTCCGTCACCAACTGGTGGGACAACGGCGGCGACCAGATCGCCTTCGGCCGCGGCTCCAAGGCGTACGTGGCGATCAACCACGAGGGCTCCTCGCTGACGCGCACGTTCCAGACCTCGCTGCCCGCCGGCGACTACTGCGACGTCCAGTCCGGCAACGGCGTCACGGTCAACGGCTCCGGCCAGTTCACCGCCACCCTCGGCGCCAACACCGCCCTGGCCCTGCACACCGGCGCCCGCACCTGCGGCGGCGGCACGACCGACCCGACGGACCCGACCGACCCCGGCACGGGTACGGGCACCTCCGGCGCCTCCTTCGGTGTCAACGCCACCACCCAGCTCGGCCAGAACATCTACGTCACCGGCAACCAGTCCGCCCTCGGCAACTGGAACCCCGGCAGCGCGCTGAAGCTCGACCCGGCCACGTACCCGGTCTGGAAGCTCGACGTGAGCATGCCCGCCGGCACCTCGTTCGAGTACAAGTACATCCGCAAGGACGCGAACGGCAACGTCACCTGGGAGAGCGGTGCCAACCGCACGGCCAAGGTGCCCTCCTCCGGCAAGGGCACGCTGACCTCGGACGTCTGGCGCGGCTGATCCTCCCGCCCCACCCGCCGGACGGGCCGTCCCCCAGCGGCCCGTCCGGCACCGCACACCCCCGTACCCCGTCGAGGAGAGCCAGAGTGAAACGTCCGTACCCGCGCGTGCCCGCACGCAGAACGGCGACCGCCGTCGTCGCGGCCGCCCTGTGCGCGGCCCTGGTGCCCGCGCTGCCCGCCGCCGCGGCCCGGCCGCCCGCCGCGCCCTCGGACGCCAAGCTGGCCGCGCAGGCCACCCGGCACGACCTGACCCGCGAGCAGTTCTACTTCGTGATGCCCGACCGGTTCGCCAACGGGGACACCCGCAACGACCGGGGCGGGCTGACCGGTTCGCGCCTGGAGACCGGCTACGACCCCACCGACAAGGGGTTCTACCAGGGCGGCGACCTCAAGGGGCTCACGAACAAGCTCGACTACATCAAGGGGCTCGGCACCACCGCCATCTGGCTCGCACCGATCTTCAAGAACCGGCCCGTCCAGGGCACCGGCGAGGACGCCTCGGCCGGCTACCACGGCTACTGGATCACCGACTTCACCCAGGTCGACCCGCACTTCGGCACCAACGCCGACCTGACGAAGCTGATCGACAAGGCCCACCGCAAGGGCATGAAGGTCTTCTTCGACGTCATCACCAACCACACCGCCGACACCGTCGACTACGCCGAGAAGACCTACGGCTACAAGTCCAAGGGCGCCTACCCCTACCTCGACCGCGACGGCCGGCCCTTCGACGACAGCGCGGGCATGGCGCGGGTGGACGCGGACTCGTTCCCGTACAAGCCGGTGACCAGCGGCGGCAAGACGCCGTCCTGGCTCAACGACCCGACGATGTACCACAACCGCGGCGACTCCACCTATGCCGGCGAGTCCACCACGTACGGCGACTTCTCCGGTCTGGACGACCTGTGGACCGAGCGGCCCGAGGTCGTCTCCGGCATGGAGAAGATCTACGAGAAGTGGGTCCGCGACTTCCGAATAGACGGGTTCCGGATCGACACCGTCAAACACGTCGACATGGACTTCTGGACCCAGTGGGCGACCGCGCTCGACGCGTACGCGGCCGAGCACGGCCGCAAGGACTTCTTCATGTTCGGCGAGGTCTACTCCTCCGACACCGCCGTCACCTCGCCCTACGTCACCCGGGGCCGGCTGGACGCCACGCTCGACTTCCCCTTCCAGGAGGCGGCCCGCCAGTACGCCTCGCAGGGCGCCCCGGCCTCGAAGCTCGCCGCCGTCTTCGGCGACGACTACCGGTACACCACCGACAAGGCCAACGCCTACGAGCAGGTGACCTTCCTCGGCAACCACGACATGGGCCGCATCGGGACCTTCCTCAAGCAGGACAACCCGAAGGCCGGTGACGCGGAGCTGGTGAAGCGCGCGGAGCTCGCCAACGAGCTGATGTTCCTCAGCCGCGGCAACCCCGTCGTCTACTACGGCGACGAGCAGGGCTTCACCGGCGCCGGCGGCGACAAGGACGCCCGCCAGACGATGTTCGCCTCGAAGACCGCCGACTATCTCGACGACGACGAACTGGGCACCGACCGCACGCACGCCTCCGACGCGTACGACGTCAAGCACCCGCTCTACCGCACCATCGCCGCCCTCTCCGAGCTGACCGCGAAGAACCCCGCGCTGCGCGACGGCGTGCAGACCGAGCGGTACGCCGAGGGCTCCGTCTACGCCTTCTCCCGTACGGACCCCGAGCACAGCAATGAGTACGTCGTCGCCACCAACAACGGCGACAAGGCGAAGACCGTCGAGCTGCCCACCGAGTCCGCCCGGATGGACTTCCGCACCCTGTACGGCGGCTCCGGCACGGTCCGCAGCGGCGCCGACAAGAAGATCGAGGTCACCGTCCCGGCCCTGTCGAGCATCGTGCTCCGCGCCGCGAAGCCCCTGGGCACCCCCTCCGCGAAGCCCGGGATCTCCCTGAAGGCACCGGCCGCCGGCGCCACCGGCACCGTCGAGCTGACCGCCGACATCTCCGGCGGCTCCCTCGACCGGGTCGTCTTCGCCGCCCAGACCGGCAACGGCGAGTGGACCACCCTCGGCACCGCCGACCACGCCCCGTACAAGGTCACCCAGACGCTGAGCGACAAGACGGCCGCCGGAACCCCGCTGCGCTACAAGGCCGTCGTGGTCGACCGCACCGGCCGCACCGCGAGCGCGCTCGCCTCGTCCAGCGCGGGACAGGCACCCGCCCCCGCCAAGCCCGTCGCCGTCGAGCGCGACTACGCCGTCGTCCACTACCAGCGCCCCGCCGGCGACTACGACGGCTGGCAGATCACGTCCGGCGGGACCACCGCCGCCTTCACCGGGCGGGACGCCTACGGCGCGTTCGCCTGGATCAAGGTGCCCGAGGACGCCGCCACCGTCCCGTACACCGTCGAGAAGTCCGGCACGGCCGACGGGCCGGAGCGCACCGTCGACCTCGCGAAGACCGGCGAGGTCTGGATCGAGCAGGGACGGGACGGCCAGGCCGACACCGCCCCCGAGGGCGCCTACCCGGCCCAGGACACCGGGAAGGCCGTCCTGCACTACTACCGGGCCGACGGCGACTACGACGGCTGGGGGCTGCACACCTGGACCGGCGCCAAGGAGCCCACCGACTGGGCCAAGCCGCTCCAGCCGGTGAAGAAGGACGCCTCCGGGCTCACCTTCGAGGTCCCGCTCACCGAAGGCGCCACCTCGCTCAGCTACATCCTGCACCGGGGCGATGAGAAGGACCTGCCCAGCGACCAGGCGCTCGACCTCGCGAGCCACGGCCACGAGGTGTGGATGCTCGGTGGCACGGCCGGCTATCTGCTCCCGCAGGCCGGCGGCGTCCCCACGCCCGACCTGACCAAGGCCGAGGCGCAGTGGATCGACGCCGACACCGTCGTCTGGAAGGTGAAGGCCACCGAGGCCACCAGCCAGCAGCTCGTCTACGCCCCGAAGGGCGGCATCTCCGTCGTGGACGGGGCCCTGAGCGACGAGGGCCGGTGGCTGCGGCTCACCCCCTCCGCGCTGAGCGACGCCCAGAAGGCGAAGTACCCGCACCTCAAGGACTACCCCGCCTTCACCGTCGACGCCCGTGACCGGGACCGCGTCCGCGAGGCCCTGCGCGGCCAGCTGATCGCCACCCAGCGCGCCGCCAACGGCGCCCTGCTCGCCGCCACCGGGGTGCAGAGCGCCGGCGTGCTCGACGACCTCTACGGGACGAAGGCGAGCAGCGCCTCGCTCGGCCCGGTCTTCCGCAACGGCACCCCGACGCTGTCCGTGTGGGCGCCCACCGCCCGTACCGTCTCGCTCGAACTCGACGGCAAGCCCGTCGCCATGCGGCGCGACGACCGCACCGGCGTCTGGTCCGTCACCGGCAAGAAGAGCTGGAACGGCAAGCCCTACCGGTACGTCGTGAACGTCTGGGCGCCCACCGTCCACAAGCTCGTCACCAACAAGGTCACCGACCCCTACTCCACCGCCCTGACCACCGACTCCGCCCGCAGCCTCGTCGTGGACCTGGAGGACCGGAAGCTCGCCCCCAAGGGCTGGGACACGCTGCGCAAGCCGGCCGCCGTGCCGCTGCGCGACGCCCAGATCCAGGAGCTCCAGATCCGCGACTTCTCCATCGCGGACCCCACCTCCAAGCACCCCGGCGAATACCTCGCCTTCACCGACACCCGCTCCGACGGGATGAAGCACCTGGGGCAGCTCGCGGACTCCGGCACCAGCTACGTCCACCTGCTGCCCGCCTTCGACATCGGAACCATCCCCGAGAAGAAGAAGGACCAGGCCGAGCCCGCCTGCGAGCTGTCCGCCTACGCCCCCGACTCCGCCGAGCAGCAGGCATGCGTGGCGAAGGCCGCCGCGAGCGACGCCTTCAACTGGGGCTACGACCCGCTGCACTACACCGTCCCCGAGGGCAGCTACGCCTCCGACCCGGACGGCACGAAGCGCACGGTCGAGTTCCGGCAGATGGTGCAGGGGATCAACGGCGCCGGGCTGCGGACCGTCATGGACGTCGTCTACAACCACACCGTCGCCTCCGGCCAGGACGACAAGTCCGTGCTCGACCGGATCGTGCCCGGCTACTACCAGCGGCTCCTGGAGGACGGCACCGTCGCCACCTCCACCTGCTGCGCCAACACCGCCCCCGAGAACACCATGATGGGCAAGCTCGTCGTGGACTCGGTGGTCACCTGGGCCAGGGAGTACAAGGTCGACGGCTTCCGCTTCGACCTGATGGGCCACCACCCCAAGGCCAACATCCTGGCCGTCCGCAAGGCCCTCGACGCCCTGACCACCGCCAAGGACGGCGTGGACGGAAGGAAGATCATCCTGTACGGGGAGGGCTGGAACTTCGGTGAGATCGCCGACGACGCCCGCTTCGTCCAGGCCACCCAGAAGAACATGGCCGGCACCGGCATCGCCACCTTCTCCGACCGGGCCCGCGACGCCGTGCGCGGCGGCTCCCCGTTCGACGAGGACCCCGGCGTGCAGGGCTTCGCCACCGGCCTCTACACCGACCCCAACACCTCCACCGCCAACGGTACGAAGGCCGAGCAGAAGGCCCGCCTGCTGCACTACCAGGACCTGATCAAGGTCGGCCTCACCGGCAACCTCGCCGACTACACCTTCACCGACACCTCCGGCGCCACCGTCAAGGGCTCGGGCGTCGACTACAACGGGGCCCCGGCCGGATACGCCGCGGTCCCCGGTGACGCCCTGGCCTACGCCGACGCCCACGACAACGAGACCCTGTACGACGCGCTCGCCTTCAAGCTCCCGGCGGGCACCTCGGCGGCCGACCGGGCCCGCATGCAGGTCCTGGCCATGGCCACGGCGACCCTCTCGCAGGGCCCCGCGCTCTCCCAGGCCGGCACCGACCTGCTGCGCTCCAAGTCGCTGGACCGCAACTCCTTCGACAGCGGCGACTGGTTCAACGCCCTGCACTGGGACTGCCGTGCCGGCAACGGCTTCGGCCGAGGACTGCCGCCCGCCGCGGACAACGAGGACAAGTGGCCGTACGCGAAGCCGCTGCTCACCAACGCGAAGGTCAGCCCCGGCTGCGCCCAGATCAACGGCGCCTCGGCCGCCTACCGCGACCTGCTCACCATCCGCACCACGGAGAAGGACTTCGACCTGGCCTCCACCGCACAGGTGCAGTCCCGGCTCTCCTTCCCGCTCTCCGGCAGGAACGAGACCCCGGGCGTGATCACCATGCGGCTCGGCAAGCTCGTCGTCGTGCTCAACGCCGCCCCCGGCACCACCACCCAGAAGGTCGCCGCACTCGCCGGCAAGAACTACGCCCTGCACCCCGTCCAGGCGAAGGGCGCGGATTCTACCGTCAAGCGCTCGACGTACGGGCGGAGTTCGGGCAGCTTCACCGTTCCGGGACGCACGGTGGCCGTGTTCACCCTGCGCTGACCCGCACGGGACTACCGTATGGGCACCCGTCCGGGGGTGCCGCACCACCGCACCCCCGGGCACGCCCTCACACTCCACCCGGCCGGCCCCGGCCCCCGCGTCCGCGCGGGGCCGGGGCCGGCCGCTCCACCTGTGCAGCGACGGTGACGATGGCCAGCAACATCCCCGAGGAGACCACCAGCTTCGTCGGACGGAAGACCGAGCTGGCCGGGCTCGAACACGCCCTCGCCACCGGCCGGCTGACCACCCTCACCGGCACCGGCGGCGTCGGCAAGACCCGGCTCGCCCTGCGCGCCGCCCGCCGCGCCGAACCCGGCTTCCGCGACGGCGTCTGGTGGGCCGACCTCGCCCCGCTGCACGACGACGAACTGCTCCTCGCCACCGTCTCCGACGCGGTCGGCCTCAGCGACCACACCCTGCGCATGCCCATCGACGTGCTGTGCGAATGGCTCGCCGACAAACGGCTCCTGCTGGTCCTGGACTCCTGCGAGCACCTGCGCCACGCCTGCGCCCACCTCCTCGGCGAGATCCTCACCACCTCGCCCGGACTCACCGTCCTCGCCACCAGCCGCCAGCCCCTGGACCTGCGGGGCGAGCAGCTGATCGAGGTGGAACCGCTGCCCGTCGACGGCGCAGCCGACGCGCTCACCCTCTTCCGGGAGCGGGCCGCGACCGCCGCCCCCTTCGACGACCCCGGCACCGCCGAGGCCGCCGCCGAGATCTGCCGCCGCCTCGAAGGCATCCCGCTCGCCATCGAACTCGCCGCCGCCGGGGTCGGCCGGCAGAGCGTCCAGGAGATCGCCCAGCGGCTCGGCTCCCGCCTCGACGTCTTCGCCCACGCCACGCTGCGCCCCCTGCGCCACCGCACCCTGCGCACCACCATCGGCTGGTCCCATGAACTGTGCACCCCACTCGAACGGCTCCTGTGGGCCCGGCTGACCGTGCTGCGCGGCGACTTCGACGCGGACACCGCCGCCACCGTCTGCGCCGGCGGCCCCCTCACCGCCGACGGTGTCCGCGCGGCCCTGAACGGCCTCGTCGCCAAGTCCGTCGTCGCCCGCGACGGGGACCGCCACCGCATGCTCGACACGCTGCGCGAGTACGGCCGGATGTGGCTCGCCGAACTCGGCGAGGAACGCACCGCCGCCGACCGGCACGCCGCCTGCTTCCTGCGCCTCGCCCGCAACGCCCACGCCGGCTGGACCGGCGACGACCAGATCCTCTGGTACCACCGCATCGCCGAGGCGCACGCCGACCTGTGCGCGGCCCTCGACCACCTCCTCGCCCACGACCCGGCCGCCGCCCAGGAGATGGCGGGCCGCATCGGCTTCTTCTGGTGCTGCTGCGGCCATCTGCCCCAGACCCGCGGCTACGCCCAGCGCGCCCTGGACACTGGACCGGTCAGCGGCCCGCACCGCACCCGCGCCCTGTGGGTGCTCGGCATCTGCGTCCTGCTCCAGGGCGACTACCCGGCCGCCGAGCGCATCGGCGAGGAGTGCGTGCGCGCCGCCGCCGCCGACGGGACCGCCGAGGGCGTCCTCGCCGCCGCCTATCTGCGCGGCCTCACCCACCTGATGACCGGCGAGCCCGAGAAGGGGCTGCGCGAGTCCGAACGGGTGCTGCGCACCACCGGGACCGCCACCCCGCTCGAATCGGCCTACCGGCTGCGCTGCCACCTGATCACCGTCTTCGCCCTCACCGGACTGGGCCGGCTGGAGGAGGCCGCCGCTGCGGCCGTCGTCCTGCGCGCCGCCTGCGAGGCCCAGGACGAGTGCTGGACCCGCTCCTACGCCGACTACCAACTCGCCCTGATCGCCCTGCTCCAGGGCCGCGCCGCACCGGCCGCCGCGCACGCCCGGGCCATGCTCACCGGCAAGCACCGGCTCCGCGACCGCTTCGGGATCGCGCTCGGCCTGGACATCCTGGCCGCCGCCATCGCCGCCCAGGGCGAGGGGGCCAGGGCCGCCCGGGTCTACGGCACCGGGCAGGTCTACTGGCGGATGGTCGGCCACCCGCAGCGCGGCACCCCGGAACTGGGCCCGGTGCGCGAGGCATGCGAGCGCCGGGCCCGGGAGGCGGTCGGCGACGCGGCGTACCGGAGGGCCTTCGAACAGGGCCGGTCGGACAGCGCGGAGGCGGGCCTGGCCCTCGCCCTGCACGGTGAACTGCTCACGTAACGCCCGGCACTCCCGGTCCCCGGCTCACATAGTGAATGCCTGTTGTGCGCACGGGCGCGGCCGGGAAAGGCTGGGCGGCGTTCCTCCGCCGTCCGCCCCGCCCGGGAGCCCGCCATGCCGCAGATCACCGTCGACTACTCCGCCGAGCTCGCCGACGCCTTCGACCGCCCCGCCTTCGCCCTCGCGCTGCACCCGCTGGTCGCCGAAACCGTCAACACCAAGATCGCGGCCTGCAAGACCCGCTTCCGGCGGGCCGAGGAGACGGTGGTGGCGGACGCCCCGGACGGGGACGCGCTCGTCCACGTGGACATCTCGCTGCTGCCCGGCCGCACCCCGGAGACCAAGGCCCGGCTCACCGAATCCGTCCTGGAGCTGCTGACCGCCCACCTCCGCACGGTCACCGGGCCGGCCCTGCACCTCTCGGTCGAGGCCCGCGACCTCGACCCCTCCTACCGCAAGAGCTGACCGCTACCCCAGCCGCTGCGACGGCACGGCCGGCACGGCGGGCGCCAGCGAGGAGAGCCGCGTCAGCAGGTCTCCGAACGGCCCGTCCGCCGGCTCCCGCGCCAGCACCCGCAGCACGATCCCCGCCACCTCCTCGTCGTACGCGGCGCTCACGGCGGCCAGCGCCGCGAAGTCGTGCACCAGCTGCAACTCCAGCTCGGCCCGGGGCACCCGGCGCCCGTCCAGCCAGAGCAGCGCCGTCGACTCGGCGAGCGAGACCCAGGAGCGTACGACCAACTCCAGCCGGGCCGGGGGCTCGTCGGCGTCCAGATGGGCCAGGATCTGCGCGCAGGCCGCCTGGCGCACCCCGTCGATCATCGCGTTCGCCGTGGAGGAGCCCACGGCCGGGCCGCCCCGCATCAGCGCGGCGAACCCGGGCCCGTGCTCGTCCACGAAGTCGAAGAACCGGCCCATCACCCGCAGCAGCCGTGCGCCCAGAGGCCCTTCGCGCGGCTCCAGGAAACGGGTGGCCAGCTCGTCGGCCGCCCGCCGCAACGCCGCCTCGTACAGGCTCTGCTTGCCCGGGAAGTAGTGGTAGACCAGCGGCCGCGAGATCCCGGCGGCCGCGGCGATCTCGTCGATCGACACCTCGTCCGGCGAGCGGCGGCTGAACAACTCCAGCGCGACACCGATCAGCTGCTGCCTGCGCTCCTCGACGCCCATCCTGCGCCGCACCTCGGTCGTCATGCACCCAGCGTACCGACCGGTGGGTCAGGACCGGTCACAGGTCCAGCACCAGCTTCCCGCCCCGGCACCTGGAGACGCAGATCAGCATGGAACCGTCCCGCTCCTGGTCCGTCAGCAGGTCGTCGCGGTGCTCGATCTCGCCCTCCAGGACCCGCTGCCGGCACGTCCCGCAGAATCCCTGTTCGCAGGAGTACGAGACGTGCGGCAGCTCGGCGCGCACGGCGGCCAGCACCGACTGGTCCGCCGCGACCGGGACCGTACGCCCCGAGCGGCGCAGCTCCACCCCGAAGGGGACCGCACCGGCCGGGTCCGTGCCCGCCGCCGAGAAGCGCTCCAGGTGCAGGGTGCAGCCGGGCGGGAGCGCGGCGGCGACCGCGTCCATCAGGGGCTGCGGGCCGCAGCAGTGGACGGCCGTGCCCTCGGCCGCGTCCGCGAGGGCGGCGGCGATGTCCGGGTGGCCCGCCTCGTCCTGCGGAACGACCGTGACCCGGCTGCCGTCGGCGCCCAGCTTCTCGATCTCCTCCAGGAACGGCATCGTGGCCCGGCTGCGGCCGCCGTACAGCAGGTGCCAGTCGGCGCCCTCGGCGGCGAGCCGGCGCACCATCGGCAGGACCGGGGTGATGCCGATGCCGCCGGCGACCAGGACGTGGGCGGGGGCTTCGGTGAGCGGGAAGCGGTTGCGCGGGCCGCGCACCTCCACCTCCGCGCCCTCGTGGAGCGCGGTGTGCACCTCGCGGGAGCCGCCGCGCCCGTCCTCGACCAGGCGGGCCGCCACGGTGTAGGCGCCGGTGTCGGCCGGGTCGCCGCACAGCGAGTACTGCCGGACCAGACCGGAGGGCAGCACCAGGTCCAGATGGGCCCCGGGCTCCCAGGCGGGCAAATCCCCTCCCTCCAGGCGGAGTCGGACGACACCTTCGGCGGGGCTGGTCCGCTCGGTGATCAGCAGCCGCCGCCCGGTGGTGGAACGGCGCTGCGACCGGCCGGATATGGGCTCGTCCAGCGCGGGCAGCGGCCACAGCGGTGACTTCTGGATGCGCCGGCGCATCGCCCGCCGGGCGAGCAACGCGGCTCCGGTCACCACGGCGACCGTACGCAGGCGGGGGAGGGGGAGGGCACGCGGCATGGTCAGCGGGCTTCCGGCGTACGGGCCTCGGCGGCGAGGGCCGCGGGCGAGCGGGTGAGGTAGTCGACGGCCTGTGCCGTGCTGCCCTCCTGCGAGGGGTGGTACGAACGGCTCAGGTAGCGCGGGATGGAACGCAGCATCGACGGGGTGCTGGGCAGGGTGCCGTGCCGGCCGCTGCGGTAGAACTGCCCCAAGGACGCTTTGCCGTCCAGCAGGCTCGGGTCGTTCTCCATGAAGAAGCGGGCGCCGCGCTGCCAGAGGAAGGCCAGCGCGGAGAACGCCGTCGCCCAGGTCCGCACCCGCCGCCGGTATCCGCCGTCGATGTGCATGAACACGTCGAAGGCGACCGAGCGGTGCTCGACCTCCTCGGCGCCGTGCCAGCGCAGCAGGTCCAGCATGGTGGGGTCGGCCCCGCGCCGGTCCAGCTCGTCGGCGTTCAGTATCCAGTCGCCGAGGAAGGCGGTGTAGTGCTCTATCGCCGCTATCGTCGCCACCCGCTCCAGCAGCCACCACTTGCGGGCCCGGCCCGGCGGCAGCGTCCGGTCGCCGAGGAGCTTCTCGAAGAGCCAGTCGACCTGCGCGGTGTACGGCGTCGGGTCGAGCCCCTGCTCCTTGAGGTGCGGGAGCACGTCGTCGTGGGCCTGGGAGTGCATCGCCTCCTGGCCGATGAACCCGATGACGTCCTGCCGCAGCTCCTCGTCGTGGATGTACGGCAGCACCTGGCGGTAGACGTGGATGAACCAGCGTTCCCCGGCCGGGAGCAGGAGGTGGAGCACATTGATGGTGTGCGTGGTGAACGGGTCGCCCGGCACCCAGTGCAGGGGGGTCCCGTCCCAGGCGAAGCTGACCCGGCGGGCCTTGAGAGGGGTCCGCTCCGACGCGACCGCCGCTGGTTGCGTGTTAGACATATTGTCAATGTACTGAGGGGTAAGCCGCGGGAACAGGGGCGTGCGGCGAATTCCTGCGCCCTTTCCCACCCGCCGGGCGGCGGATCAGCGCAGCGCGCCGACCCGGCTGCCGTCCTTCAGCCGGCCGTCCAGCCGCGCGCGGTCGCCCGCCGCCGCGGGCACCGCCAGCAGCCGCCCCCGGGCGCTGCCCGTCACCCCGCCCGACGTGGACAGCGACGCGAACTGCTCGCTGCCCGCCGCCAGTACGTACCACCGGCCGCCCGGCGACTTCCACAGCACGCCCGCCAGCACCCGGGGCGTGCGCGCCCCGCAGGCCGGCGAGTCCTCGGCGCGGGCCGCGACCGCACCCGGCGGCCCGCCCCCCGGCTGCCGGGCGGCCGGGGCCTGGAACTGGGCGATGACCCGGCTCCCGGCGCCCCGCCAGGTCTCCGCCCTGGTGCACAGCCACCGGGCCTCGCCGCCGCCCTCGGGCAGAGGCTGGCGCGCGTACACCCAGGAGTTGACCGACCGCACGCCATGCGCCCGGACCGCCGGCAGCAGGCACGCGGTCCGGGCCCAGCCCTCCCGCTCCGCCCGCCCGGTGACGTCGTGCGGGGCGCCGGGGGCGCCCGAGGTGAGCCGGGCCGGGGCGAGTTCGCCCAAGTCGGTCACCAGCCGCACCGCCGCGCCCTCGGACAGCTCGACCGCCTCCCAGGACCGGCAGCCGGAGTCCGCCGCGGGGTCGGCCAGCGGCGCGCTCACCCCGTCGGGGGAGCGGGGCAGCGGGCGCGGCGCCCGGTCCGGCGCGAGCAGGTCCCGGACCCGTGCGTCCCGCACCCAGGGCGCCGTCAGATAGCGGACCCCGTCCTCGGAGCGGGCCACCACCAGGGCGCCCGACGAAGCCCCGTCCGCCCCGTCCACCCGGGCGAAGTCGAGTGCGGCGCCCCGGGACGGATCGGCGTTGCGCGGCTCGGCGTACCGCACGACGCGCAGCCCGTCGTAGAACAGCACCACCGCCGAGGCGCCCACCTCGCCCGCGTACAGCAGCTGCGGCGCCCCCATCGGCGGACCCACCGGCGTGCCCGGCGTCTTCGACGTCCGCACCCCGTCACCCGGCCGCGCCCACACCGCGAGCGCCCGCCGCAGCAGCCGGGTGTCCTGTGTGCGGTCGCCGCGCGTGGGCCAGGCGGTGAAGTCGGTACGCGGCGACCGCTGCCAGTACGACGCCGGCACCCTGCGCAACGCCCCCGGGTCCAGGGCCGCTTCGGCCGCCGGATTGCGCGCGTACAGCGGGGCGGACAGGGCCCCGCGTCCCCAGCCGCCGCCGGGCAGCCCGAGCAGCGCCCCGCACACCAGCAGCGCGGCGACGGCCGCGAGCACCGTCCGGGCCCGCCTGCGGCGGCGGGGCAGATCCGGCGGCCTGGCCTGGAGCGAGCACGGGTCGAACTCCGGCGACGCCAGCAGCGCGTAGCCGCCGCTCACCCCGTCCGCCTCCGTCAGCGCCGCGTGCGGATCGGCCACCCCGGCGGCGGCCAGCTCCCGCCGCACCTCCCCGTCCGCCAGCCCCTCAAGACCGCGCAGCACGAAGGCCGCACGCGCCGGCCCGCCGAGCGCCGACAGCTCCTGCTCCAGGGCGAGTTCACCCGCCCCGCCCGGATGCGGCAGCAGGCGCAGGCCCCAGGCGGACGGCAGGACCGGCGGCAGCAGCCGGCGCGGCCGCAACCGCCGGCGCGACGACGAGGGCCCCGCGGCCAGCGCCCGG
>NZ_SSBI01000038.1 GCF_004795015.1 Streptomyces sp. A1277
CGCGGCGGCGGGGGCGGGCGCGATGACGTGGGCGGCCTCGCCGGGCTTGTCGTCGTCGCCGACGATGGAGAGGCCGTCGTCGGCGGAGGGCTCGCCCGCGGCGGCGCGGTTCGCCTTGCCGTCCTCCTCGGCCCCGGCCTTCCCTGCGCTCCCCTTCTTCTCGTCGGCCTTCTTGTCCTCCGCGTCCTTCTTGTCCTCCGCGTCCTTCTTCTGCTTCTCGCCCTCGCTGCCGGCCTTGGTGCCGGCGCTCTTCTCGAGGGCGCCCTCGCGCGTCCAGCCCGCGTCCGCGAGCAGCGCCTGGGCCTGCTCGGTGTTCTGGGTGCCGAGCGCCTGGCTGCCGTCCTCGTACGCGGGCTGCCCGGCGAGGGCGAGATGGCTGCCGAGCGGCTGGGCGGGCAGGCCGAGCGGCTTGAGTACGGTGTCGGCGAGCTCCTGGCGGTCCAGGGCGCGGGCCACGGCCCGGCGCACCCGGTCGTCGGCGAGCGGCCCGGTCTCACCGTTCAGCGCGAGCTGGGTGTAGGCGGGCTCCAGCGACTTGCGGACGGCGTAGGCGCGCAGCCCGCTCTGCTCGGTGGCGTACGCCTCGGCGGCCCTCGCCTTGTCGTCCCTGACCTCCTGTTCCGCCTCGGCCGCCTCCTCGTCGGAGCCGTGCGCGACCGCCCAGGAGCGCAGCGCCGCGGCCGGGGTCAGCTCGGCGCCGGGTCCGGCGGCGGGCTGTGCGCCGCCGGTGCCCTCGCGGGCCGCCTGGACGATGCGGTGGGCGGCGGAGGCGTCGATGTCGGCGACGTCGACCTTGCCCTCGGCCAGTGCGTCGGTGCGGTCCTCGGGCTCGACCGCCTTGAAGACCAGCGAGTCGAGCTTGGCGGGGCTGCCCCACCAGCGCGGGTCGCGGGTCAGCGTGACGGACCCGGTCTTCTTGTCCACCTCGCGCAGCCGGAACGGTCCGGCCGTGGCCTTGATGGTGGTCCGCGCCCCGTCGTTGAAGGCGTCCGGGGAACCCGTCACCTGCTTCGGGTACAGCGGGGAGAACAGGGAGCGCCAGTCCGCGTACGGCTTGGCGAAGGTGACCTTGACCTCCAGGTCGTCGGAGCCGCGCTCGATCTTCTCGATGCGCTCGTACCCGGCGTTGCGGGCGGTCCAGAACGCGGAGTCCTTGCCGCTCAGCGCGCGCCACTGGGCGACGAAGTCCGGGGCGCCGATCTCGCGGCCGTCGCTCCAGACCGCCTGCTGGTTGATCCGGTAGAGGACGACCTGGCGGGGCTCGCGTTCGACGACCTTCGCGGATTCCAGGTAGTCCGGGTTCAGCTGCGGCATGCCCTTGGCGTCGAGAGGGAAGAGCGTCGGCAGCAGGGCTCCGGTGATCCGGGTGGTGGCGCTGTCGGCGTCCGCCTGGAAGGCGTTGAGGGTGGCGGGCATCGCGTCGATCGCCCAGGTGACCTTGCCGCCCTCGGCGATCTGCGAGCGGGCGGCGGGCGCCACGTCCTGCGGGACGACGACGGAGGCGGCCGTCTCCTCGCCGCCCGAGCTGCACCCGGCCAGTACGGGGATCGTGAGCACGCCCGTGGTGAGGAGCGCGAGGGAGCGGCGCTTTTGGGCCGTCCCGCGCGGGACGCCGACGTGGGACATGGCTGATACCTCCGGGGACGGCCCGGCCCACCCGCACCGGAAGGGGCCGGATTGTGCGTGTTGGGTGGAATTTGCAGCTGATCACACTGATTCCGCCCCTCCACTGAAAACGCCCCGCGCGAGGAGGTGGTGGAGACACGGCGCAGCCACCCGAAAGCTCACCCGTGCGGCGGAGCGCCGTGGCCCGGCGGGCCACGGCGCTCCGTGTCGTCCGGGCCCTCGGCCCCGGGCCGGTCAGCCCAGCAGCTTGACGATCTCCTCCGTGGTGCCCCTCTCGCCGAGGCGCGGGAAGATCCGCTCGACGCTGTTGTCGTGGGCCTCGGCGCTCATGTCGGTCATGGCGTCCGTGGCGAGGGTGACGTGATAGCCGTGCTCGTGCGCCGAGCGGGCGGTGGACTCGACGCCGATGCTGGTCGCGATCCCGGCCACCACGACCTGGGTGACGCCCCGGCGGCGCAGCTGGAGGTCGAGGTCGGTGCCGTAGAAGGCGCCCCACTGCTGCTTGGTGACGACGATGTCGTCCTCGCGCGGGCCCAGCTCGGGCACGATCTCCGCCCAGTCGGCGGCCGGCTTCCCGGAGCGGGCGGGCCCCTCGGTGCGGCCGGGGGCGCCGCCGGTGACGCGGACGAGGACGACGGGCAGGCCCTTGGCCCGGAAGGCGTCGGCGAGGGTCGCGGCGCGTGCGACGACGTCGGCGCAGGGGTGGGCGGCGGGCAGGCCGGTGATGCCCTTCTGGAGGTCGACGACGATCAGCGCGGTCTTCGGGTCGAGAACGGTGGCGGTCATGGTGGTGCTCCTTGTGAGGTGGCGCTCGAAGGGGGTCAGATACGGCCGCGCAGGGCGCGGTCGGTGACGGTGAGGACGATGAGCAGGACGCCCAGGACGGCTGCGACGGCGGCCATCAGGTGCAGGCCCCGGTCGTCGGCCGACTGCCCGTAGGCGAGGGCGATGAGGCTGGAGGCGGTGATGGCCCCCAGGTACTGGGCGGTGCGCTGGAGGCCGGCCGCGGCGCCGACGGATTCGGGCGGTGCGTACGCCTGGACGGCCGCCTGGTTGCTCGTACCGATCAGGCCCTGCGGGACGCCGAAGCAGGCGCCGGCCAGCAGCAGGACGGCCACCGGTGTGTCGCCGGACAGCAGGAACAGCAGCCCGGCCCCGGCGGTGAGCAGGACACAGGCCAGGACGAGCGGGCCGCGTATGCCCTTGGTACGGGCGCCCAGCAGCGAGCAGACCAGCGCGGCGAGGGACATCGGCAGCATCAGCAGCCCGGTGTGCCCGGACGAGTAGCCACGGGCCTCCTCCAGCCACTGCGTGTATCCGTACATCACGCAGTAGATCAGCAGGTAGCTGATCCCGTGCCGCAGATACGTACGCGACAGCGCGGCGTTTGCCGCCAGCATCCGCAGGTCGATGAAGGGCGCGGGGGTGCGCAGCTGCCACCGCACCAGGACACCGCTCAGCGCGGCGAACGGCGCGAGCAGCCACCACAGGGGGTGGGCGAGGTCGAGCAGGAAGAAGACCAGCACGGTCAGGGCGGTGGCGAACAGGCCGATGCCGAGCGGGTCGAGGCCGAGGCGGGGCGCGCGGCCGGCGGCGGGGCCGCGCGGCGGGTCGGCGGGGATCCAGAGCAGGGCCGCGCCGAACGCGATCAGGGCGACCGGCACGTTGACGGCGAAGATTCCGCGCCAGCCGGCCGTCATGACCAGCAGCCCGCCGAGCGTGGGCCCGACCGCCGCGCTGCCGAGCGCCGCGAAGGAGAGCCGGGCCAGCACCGGGCGCGGGGTGGGCCGCCCGATCCGGGCGGACTCGTCGCGCAGCACCGCCATCGCGGCCGGGTAGGCGGCCGACGTGCCGATGCCGAGCAGCAGCCGCGACACGATGAGCTGGCCGAAACCCTGCGCGAACGCGCCGACCAGGCCGGAGGCGACGACGACGACCAGACCGGCCAGGAAGACCCGGCGCGGCCCGAGGACGTCGGCGAGCCGGCCCAGGACGGGCTGGGCGACGGCACTGGCGAGGTAGAGGACGGAGATCAGCCAGGCGGTGTCGGCCGCGCCGATGGAGAAGTGGTGCCCGATCGCCACCAGGGCGGTGGAGATCATGGTCGTGTTCAGCGGGTTGAGGAGCGAGCCGAGCAGCAGCGGGGCGGTGAGCCGGGCGGTGAACCCGGCGGCGGGCGCCGTCCGCCGCGGGCGGTCCGTCGCGCGTGTCGCCCCGGGAGGCACCTCGCGACCGGTCACGAACCGACCAGGCGTTCGATGAGGGCGACGGCCTCCGCCACCGTGCGCCGCTCGCGCCCGTCGAGCTCGGCGGCTACGGCCTCGGCCAGCCAGTTCCGCTTGGCGGCCCTGACCTCGGCGAGCGTGGTGCGTCCGGCGTCCGTGACCGACATGACCGACTTACGCCCGTCGGCCGGGTCCGGCGACCGCTCCACGAGCCCCTGCCCCTCCAGCGCGCCCAGGGTCAGCCGCATGGACTGGGGGCGTACGAACTCGGCGCGGGCCAGCTCCGCGGTGGTCGCGGCGCCGCCGTCGTCCAGCCGGGCCAGCACCGAGCGCTGGGTCGGCGTCAGCAGGGACTCCGAGGACGAGGAACGCAGCCGCCGCAGCAGCCGGCCGACCACGGAGGCCAGCTGGTTCGCCACCTCTTCGGCGGACGGATCGACGGACCCGCCGCCCGATGCTTGCGTCATACATTCACCGTACGAGAACGACAGGCTGCCTTGCAAGGCGGCCTGTCAATCCCTACGGGCGCGCTACCGCTCCAGCCACCTCCCGAAGAACTCCTGACGCGCCTTCTCCAGCTCGGCGATGTCCTGCCCCATCCCCTCGTACAGGAAGTGCCCGGCCGGCACCGCCAGCAGCTCCCGCTCCCCGGCGAGCGCGTTGTGCACCGCGAACTGCCCCGGCGGCGGCACGGCCGGGTCGAACAGGGCCGCCGCCACCAGCGTCGGCCGCTCCAGGAACGCGGCGGCCGTCGCCGCGTCGAAGTACCGCAGCACCTCGGTCACCTCGGGGTGCTCGCGGTGGTGCCCGCGCACCGACTCCCCGCTCCCCACGCACGGCAGCGTGAGCCGCAGCGGGTGGTTCCCGAACGTGGGCACCGTCAGCTGCACCGCCGCGAACCGCTCGTCCCACGGCAGGGCCAGCGCGCCGAGCCCGCCGCCGAAGCTCTCGCCCAGATATCCCAGCCGGCCCGTCCCGGCCAGCTCCGGGACCAGCTCCTGGAGCGCGGAGGCCGCACACCACAGGTCCGCCACGCAGTCGCCGATGACATACGTGTCGCGCGAGGCGATGCCGTGCAGCACATGCCCGTCGGCCTGGTCGGGTATGCCCGCCACCCGGCCGCGCTCCCCCAGGCCCCGTACGCAGGGCAGGATCGCCGCCGACGCGGGCAGGGGCAGCGGCACGTCCGGCCCCGGTTCGGCCCGGCCGCCGTAGCCGTGGCCGATGACGAAGCCGTGGCGCACCGGCTCCCCCGGAGCCGTGTCAGCCGGCAGGGCGAGCCAGCCGCCCAGGCGCACCCCGCCCACGGAGGTATAGGTCACCCGGTGGACGCGCACACCGTCGCGCTCCTCCTCCAGCGGGCCGATCTCGGGTTCGGTGGCGACCGCGCGGGCCGCCGCGTACCGCTCCTGCCAGAAGGCGGCGAAGTCGTCCGGCGCGGGCGGCGCGGGGATCGCCCTCAGGTCGTCGAGGGTGTGCCCGTAGGCGGGATCGAAGGCGAAGTCGTGCGCGAAGGGAGTCATGATCGCGACAGTATTGAGTCGGCGCGGCGGAGCCGAGCCATTTACCCGCCGGGGGCCCCGTGAGCCCGCCACCTTGCGGGGCCTCTCGCCGGGTCGCGGACCCCGCAAGGTGGACATAGCCTCACAAACGTGACGCCGCCTGTGAGCCGTACCCGGATTCTCATACCGGGCCGGGCGCTGCTCGCCGTGCTGCTGACGGTGTGCTGGCTGGCCCTGGCCCCCGCGCCGTTCGCCCGCGCCGACGGGCCGATCACGCTGTCCCGCGACGGGCAGATCACCGACAAGGTGGGCGCGCTCGGCGACCGCGGGCCCCAGGTGGTCACGGCGCTCGACCGGCTCTACGACAAGCGCCGCGTCCAGCTCTTCGTGGCGTACGTCCGCGACTTCTCCGGCCGCTCCCCGCAGGACTGGGCCGACGAGACGGCCGACCGCAACGGGCTCGGCCGCGACGACGTCCTGCTGGCCGTCGCCACCCATGACCGGCAGTACGCCTACTCCGTCGACCAGGACTCCCGCCTCACCGACGCCCAGCTCCAGGACGTGGCGAACACCGCCGTCGAACCGGCGCTCAGGCAGAGCGACTGGGCGGGCGCCGCGATCGGGGCCGCCGACGGCTACACGGCCGTGCTGGCCGGCGAGGCCGTGCCCACCCCGGCGATCACCCCCGGCGCCGAGGACCCCGGCACGGGCTCCGGCGGGACCGGCACCGGCGACCTCCTGCTGCCGATCGTCCTCGTCGGCGCCGTCGCGGCCGTCGCCGCGTACGCCTTCCTCCGGCGCAGGCGGCGCGCCACCACCCGTACGACGCCCGGCGCCACGGGCTGGGGACCGGCAGGACCGGGCCGGGGCGGGGCCGCCCCGCCGCCGGCCCCGCTGCCCGAACTCGACGCCCGCGCCGAGGAGACGCTCGTCGCCACCGACGACGCGGTACGCACGAGCGAGGAGGAACTCGGGTTCGCCACCGCCCAGTTCGGGGAAGAGGCCGCCGCGCCGTTCACCGAGGCGGTGGCGTACGCCAAGGGCGAGCTGACGGCCGCGTTCCGGCTGCGCCAGCAGCTGGACGACGCCTTCCCGGAGGACGACGCGACCCGGCGGCGGATGCTGGACGAGATCATCAGCCGCTGCGCGGACGCCGACGGCCGCCTCGACGCGGTCTCCGAGGACTTCGACCGGCTGCGCGAGCTGGAGCGCGATGCCCCGCAGGCCCTCGCCGCCGCCGAGACCGCGTTCCGCGAGCTGGCCGGCCGGGTCTCGGCGGCCGGGGCGGCGCTCGCCTCGATGCGCGAGCGGTACGCGGAAGGAGCCTGGGCACCGGTCGCCGGTGACGTCGAACAGGCCAAGGACCGGCTGGTCTTCGCCACCTCCTCGCTCAACCGGGCCCGGCAGGCGGTGGACGGCGGCGACCACGCGGCCGCGGCCGTCTACGTACGGGCCACCGAGGGCGCGATCGGCCAGGCCGGCACCCTCGTCGACGGCGTCGAGCGGCGCGCGCGGGAGCTGGACGAGGCGGCCCAGAAGCTGCCGGCCGCGCTGACCGAGATGGAGACGGACCTCGCGGACGCGGGCGGGCTGCTCGAAGGCACGGCACAGGGGGCGTCCACGGCGGACCTGCGGGGCCGGATCGCCCGCGCACGGTCGGTGGCCGGCGATGTGCGCGAGGAGCAGGGCGCCGGCCGGTACGACCCGATCGACGCGCTGCGCCGGGTGGAGGAGGCGGACGCGGCGCTGGACGAGGCGCTGGCCGGTGCGCGCGAGCGGGAGCAGGGCGATGTGCGGGCCCGCTCGCTGCTCGACCAGGCGATGCTGACGGCGCGCTCGGCGGTCGGCGCCGCCGCCGACTTCATCACCACGAACCGGGGCGCGGTCGGCAGCGTGGCCAGGACCCGGCTCGCGGAGGCGCAGCGCCGCCTTGAGCGGGCCCGTGAACTGGCGGGCGCCGGCGACCCGCAGGCCGCGCTGGCCGAGGCGCACCGGGCGGACGCGCTGGCCGGCGAGGCGCGCAGCCTGGCCGAGCAGGACGTGCGGGGGTACGGGGGCCGCGGCGGTCCCGGCGGCATGGCGGGTGGGGGCGGCGGGGGCATGGGCGGCGCGGTCCTCGGCGGGATCCTCCTCGGCGGGCTCCTGGGCGGAGGCGGCCGGGGCGGCGGTTTCGGCGGGGGCGGTTTCGGCGGTGGGGGCTTCGGCGGTGGGGGCTTCGGCGGCGGGTTCGGCGGGGGCGGCGGGCCGGGCAGCTTCGGCGGCGGGGGCACCCGGGGCCGGCGCGGTGGAGGCGGCCGCTTCTGAACGCCCGTACGCCCCAGCCCGACCGAACAGCAGGACCGGACACACAGGAGAGGTGCCATGAGCAAGCAGACCGTTCTCGGCCGCGTCACCCAGCTGGCGAAGGCCAACATCAACGCCCTGCTCGACCAGGCCGAGGACCCGCAGAAAATGCTGGACCAGCTGATCCGCGACTACACCTCCAACATCGCGGAGGCCGAGCAGGCGGTGGCCGCCACCATCGGGAACCTGCGCCTGATGGAGCAGGACCACGTCGAGGACGTCGAAGCGGCGAAGGAGTGGGGCGGCAAGGCGCTCGCCGCCAGCCGCAAGGCCGACGAGCTGCGGGCGGGCGGTTCGGGGCCGGAGGCCGACAAGTTCGACAACCTGGCCAAGGTCGCGCTCGGCCGCCAGCTCCAGGCGGAGAAGGAGGCGAGGACCGCCGAGCCGACCATCGCCGCGCAGACGGAGGTGGTCGACAAGCTCAAGGCGGGCCTGGACCAGATGAAGGCGAAGCTCGCGGAGCTGAAGGCCAAGCGGGACGAGCTGGTGGCGCGCGCCAAGTCCGCGCAGGCGCAGAACCAGATGATGGACTCGGTCAAGAACATCAACGTCCTCGACCCGACGAGCGAGCTCAGCCGGTTCGAGGACAAGGTCCGGCGCGAGGAGGCGAAGGCGCTCGGCAAGCAGGAGCTGGCCGCCTCCTCGCTGGACGCCCAGTTCGAGCAGCTGGACGCGCTCGGCGACAGCGCCGAGGTGGAGGCCCGCCTCGCCGCGCTGAAGACCACGAAGTGAAAGCCGCCGTCGGCGGTCTCAGAACATGCTGAGCAGTTCCTCCACCGAGCGCTCGGCGGCCGGCCGGCCGTCGGGCAGCGGCAGTTCGAACCAGACCGTCTTGCCGCGCGGGGTGCGCCTGGCCCCCCAGGCCGCGCTGAGGAGCCCGACCAGCTGGAGGCCGCGCCCGCCCTCGTCCGTGTCGCGGGCCCGCCGGCGCCGGGGCTGGACGAGACCGGCGTCCCACACCTCGCAGACCAGGGTGCGGTCGCGCAGCAGCCGGAGCCTGATCTCCCCCTCGCCGTACCGCAGGGCGTTGGTGACCAGCTCGCTGACGAGCAGTTCGGTGGTGTCCACCAGTTCGTCCAGGCCCCAGGCGGTCAGCTGGTCGCGGGCCAGCTCGCGGGCGCGGCCGACCGAGCGGGGCTCGCGGGGCAGCCGCCAGTCGCCGACGGCCTCGGTGGGCAGCCCCTGGATGCGGGCCATCAGCAGGGCGATGTCGTCCTCGCCGTGCCGGGTGTGGAGCGAGGTCAGGACGCGGTCGCAGACGTCCTCAAGGGGGCGCTCGGGTTCGACCAGGGCGGTGCGGAGTGCGGCCAGGCCCTCGTCCAGCGGGTGGTCGCGCGACTCGACGAGACCGTCGGTGTAGAGGGCGAGCAGGGCGCCCTCCTTCAGCTCGACCTCGACCTCCTCGAAGGGTTCGCCGCCGACGCCGAGCGGCATCCCGGGGGGTACGTCGAGGAGCAGCGCGGCCTCGCCCGGCTCGACCACGACGGGCGGCAGGTGGCCGGCGTTGGCGAAGGTGCAGCGCCGGGTGACCGGGTCGTAGACGGCGTACACGCAGGTCGCGAGGTACACCTCGGAGAGGTCGGCCTCGCGGGACTTGTGGGCGGCGCGCGCGGGCCACTGGGCGCCCCCGCCGCCGTCGGACGCGGAGGCGCCGCCGGGGGCGCCGAGCCCCCGGGCGACCTCGTCGAGCGCGGACAGCACCTCGGCGGGCTCCAGGTCGAGCAGGGCCAGGGTGCGGACGGCGGTGCGCAGTTCGCCCATGGCCACGGCGGCGCGCAGCCCGCGGCCCATCACGTCGCCGACGACGAGGGCGGTGCGGTGCCCGGGCAGCTCGATCACGTCGAACCAGTCGCCGCCCACCTCGGTCGCGGTGTTGCCCGGCAGATAGCGGCAGGCGATGTCGAGCCCGGCGGCCTCGGGGTCGCCGGGGGGCAGCAGGCTGCGCTGGAGGATCAGGGCGCGTTCGTGCTCGCGGCGGTAGAGGCGGGCGTTGTCGATACAGACGGCGGCGCGGGCGGCCAGCTCGGTGGCCAGGGCCCGGTCCCGGTCGTCGAACGGCTCGCTGCCCTTCGTACGGGAGAACCGGACGAGGCCGACCACGGTGTCGTGGGCGACCATCGGCACGGCGAGCGTGGACTGCACGAAGCCCCGGTCGTCGCCGGGCACGTCCGCCACCCGGCCGGTGCGCAGGGCGACGGCGCAGGGTGAGCCGAAGGGGTAGCGGTGCACGGCGCCCAGCGCGGGGGGCCCGGCGGCGGCGCCCGGCGGTCCGGAGTCGGGCGCGGCGGGGGCGGGCAGGGCGTCCGACACGGCGCTGGCGAAGGCGACGCGGCGCAGTTCGGCGGAGCCGCCGACCGCTTCCTGCGGCAGCGGGCTCCAGCTGCCGGGCGCCGCCTCCTCGCCGGTGAGGAGGGCCTGGTGGAGGTCGACGGACGCGAGGTCGCAGAAGACGGGGACGGCGACGTCGAGGAGCTCACGGGCGGTGGTCTCCAGGTCCAGGGAGTTGCCGATGCGGGCGCTCGCCTCGTTGAGCAGGGCGAGGTTGCGGCGGGCGCTGGCGGCCTCGCGTGCGGCCATGTGGCGCCGGGTCACGTCGGTGGCGAGTCCGGCGATGCCGATGGGGCGGCCCGATCCGCTGTGCACCCGGTAGAGGTTCATCGACCAGTGGCGGCGCTCGGTGTCGCCCGGGGCCATGCCGACGAGCTGGAGGTCGGTGACGGAGTTGCCCGTCTCCAGGACCCGTTCGAGCGTGGCCGTCAGGCGGTCCGCCTCCGCGCCCGTGAGGTAGTCGCCGACGGTGCGGCCGCGGTGGTCGTCGGCCCGGCCGCCGAAGACGGTGGCGAACCGCTCGTTGGCCCGTACGACGGTGAGGTCGGTGCCGAAGAGGACGAAGCCGAAAGGAGATTGGCCGAATATCGCCTGCGAGGCGGCGAGATCCGTCTCGATCCGGCGCAGTGCGCGGACGTCCACGACGATGCAGACCGCCGCCCGCTCGCCCGTGGCGGTCTCACTGGGCATCACATAGATCTCGGCGAGCCCGTGCATCCCGCCCTCGCCGGGCATCCGGAAGGGAACGAGGCCCGTCCACTCCTTGCCGTCGAGCACCTCGCCGACCCGGCGGCGGCCCTCGCGGCGCACCTCCCCGGGCAGGAACGCCTCGACCGGGTCCTTGCCCACCGCCTGGTGCGCGGCAACGCCGAAGAGACCGGCGGCCCGGCGGCTCCACTGCTCGATCAGGCCGTCCGGCCCGATCGAGAAGGAGGCGACTTTGATGTAGTCGTAGATCGAGCCGGGCGGACTGCTCTGCCACACGACGTCGCCCGCTGTCCCAGGTATTTCGCTCACGCGACCGTCCCCTCCAGCTCACACACCGGACCGGTCATGCCCGCAGTATTCAGCACTACGGCCCCGTCCGGCACGGCGTTCACGATCACAGCACGGTCTCAGTCCCTTTCAGCCAGGTTCTGCCCGACCTCCGGTGATCGCTGTGCGTCCCACCTCACTCCTAACCAGGCAGGGCCAGCTCGAACCACACCGTCTTGCCGCTCTTTCCCCGCCGGGTCCCCCAGCGCCGGGCCGCGCAGGCCACGAGTTGGAGCCCTCTGCCGCTCTCGTCCTCGGGCCCGGCCGCACGTTCGGTGGGCGGATCCGGAAGCGGATCGGAGACTTCCACCAGGAGTCCGGGGTGGGCGCCGGAGCGGTCCCCGTCGGGGTGGGAGCGCATGAGGCGGACCCCGATGGGACCGTCCGTGTAGCGCATGGAGTTGGTCACCAGCTCGCTGACCAGCAGAACCGCCTCGTCACCGACGGCGGCGTCGAGCCCCCAGCAGCGCAGCGCGTCCTGCACGGCGTGCCGGGCGGTGCGCACGGCGCCGGGGACAGCCGGAAAGCTCCACTCGGCGCGGTCGCCTTCGGTATCGGTCACACCGATCACTCCCAGGGCCTGCAACGGTGACGCCCTGCATGCGGGGGCTAAACAGCACATACCCGATATTCAGGTCGAAATACCGCCGCCGTCGGCACGTGGGGCGTACGGGTGTACGGCGGTGCGCACGTACGGGTGCCCGGGAAGCGGGGGCGCACACGCGCGGCGCCGCACACCGCAGCACGGTCGCTCCGCCCGGGGGCGTGCGCCGCGCCCCGCGCCCCCGTGCTCAACGCGGGGCGGCGCCGGGCATCCGGCGTACAGCCTCCGCGACGGCGGGCCGGTCCTGCTCCAGCCAGTCGACCGTGTCGCACTCGCCGGGCCCGAGCCAGCGCAGCTCGTCGTGGTCCTGGAGGGGTGCGGGCACGCCGGACACCAGCCGGGCGGTCCACACGTGCAGGACATAGCCGCGCCCCAGGGGCCATGCGCCGGGGATGCGCTCCAGAGGCTCCGTCTCCACGCCCAGCTCCTCGCGGAGTTCGCGCACGAGGGCCTGTTCACCGCTCTCCCCCGGCTCGACCTTGCCGCCGGGCAGCTCCCAGCGGCCGGCCAGCTCCGGCGGCGCGCTGCGTCGCGCGGCCAGCAGCCGCCCCCGGTCGTAGACGGCCCCGGCCACCACCACGCGATCAGTCATGACGGGGAGCGTAATGCCCCACCCCCGGGGCCCCTGAAAGAGCCCACGGGTGGTCAGACCCCTAGCGGGTAACGCACCGGCGCACTAGGGGCGGGCGGCCTGCCCTATGCGTTCCACCCAGTAGAGCTGTTTGTGGCCGCGGTCCTGCAACTTGTCGGCCGTCCGCCGGGCCTCGTCCTGCGTGGCATACCTGCCCACGCGGTAGCGGTTGCCGTTGTCGTCCTGCCGTATCACCAGCCACGGGAGCACGGCACCGCTGTCACTCATCGTGTTTCTCCCGAGCATCGCGCCCCTCCCCTGAACGACGTGCACGCTTCTAAGGAACCCCAGGAAACCCCAGTACGCATATGCCCGAGCGTACGCCTGACCTTCACTCAACGCATACGTCTTTGCACAAAGAGGCACCGATCCGGCCAGGAACGGGTCAACGCCCTGGGGGCGCATCCAGCTGGATGCGCCCCCAGGGCGTCACAGAAGCACCCGCCGCCGCCTACGGCATCACGCGCAGGAGCGGAACATGACAATCGGGCGCAGGTGCCCGCCCGCCCGGCGGCGGTCACCTCACGGGCAGCCGGTAACCGACCCGGTAGCGGTCGGCCGGCACCACCACGTCGGCGGTCTCGACGGGCCGGCCCGATGCGTAGAAGGTCCGCTCGACCACCATCACCACATGGCCCGGCACACCGCCCAGCGCCAGGAGCTCCTCCGCCAGCCCCGGGCGCGCGCCGACCTGCTCGGCCACGTTGTCCACGACGACGTCGATGGCGGCCATGCGCTCGACCACCCCGCAGCCGCCCAACGGGCCCTCCTCCGGCAGCATCACCGGCGTGCGCCCCGTGATCACAAGGGGCTCCCAGGAGGTGGAGAGCATCATCGGCTCGCCCGCCTCCCGGAACACGTAGCGCGTACGCATCACGCGGTCGCCCGGTTCGATCCCGAGCCGCTCGGCGATCTCGGGGCTCGCGCCCTCCTGTTCACTCCTCGACTCCCAGGTCCCCCGCGCCCCCTCCGCCGACTGCTCCTGCCGGAACGGGCCCGCGCCCGCGTCGGGCCGGAAGCCGGAGCGCTCGATCATGCGCGGGACCGGGCGCTCGCGCACATACGTACCGGATCCGGACCGGCCCTCGACCAGGCCCTCGGCCATCAGGACCTTGCGCGCCTCCAGCGCGACGGTGTCCGAGACCCCGTACTCCTCGCGGATGCGCGCCTGCGAGGGCAGGCGCGTGTGCGGCGGCAGCGAACCGTTGACGATCTTCTCTCTCAGATCGCTCGCCACGCGCAGATAGGCGGGCCGCTCACCGAAAGCCACAGGCCACTCCCCAAGAGGTTGACAGACTGCGACAGCGTCGCAACCGTGGGTTCCGGACCGCAAGCGCAGGCCACAGTTTCACTCGAAGTGATGACATTGGGCGGGCCTGCGCATATCCCGCCACAAGCCCCGAGGGGCGGCCGCGCGAGCGCGGCCGCCCCTCGGTCGTGCCTGCGCCCGGTCACCAGTCGACGGTCTCCGACCAGACGGACTGGATGGAGCCCGGGCCCCACGGGTTGGCGGCGACGGACGCCTGGCCCACGGGGGCCCAGTCGCCGAGGACGATGCGCTGCGGAAGCCGGGGGTCCAGCGCGTTGAGCACCGCGTGGATCCGGTGGTGCCCGGTCCCGCCGGTGCACAGGCTGGAGATCGTGCTGCCCGCACCGCTCCCGTAGGAGACCGTGCAGTCGGTCGGCGCCGCCTGGGCGGAGGGGGCCGAGGTCAGCATCGCGCCGACGGCGGCCATGGCAACGGCTGCGGTACCGATCACACTGCGCTTCCCGAACATGAGACTCCTTGGGTCCAGTGGTGGGTCAGTGATGGGTCCAGTGGTGGAACTCGCCGCGATCCGCCGGACATCCGCTCGCGCCGGACATCCACTCGCGCCGCACGCATGACGTGTCGCGTTTACGACGTGTCAGATTCATGACACTTCCGGAGATCGCGTGAAGAATCCTCCACACATGTGCGCGTACTGACAAGAGCGTTGCCCATATTTGGTCCAGTCCAATCGGGGCGGCTTCACGCCAGAGGGACCGCGCGTAGGGAAACCCCTCAGCATTCGCGCAGTGCCTGGCAGCCGTGCCGGCCCGCTCCCCACACTCGTGCGTCGGCATCGCTCCCCACCGGGGCGACCCACCGCGCCGCCGCCCCACCACCCCACGGGCCGGCGGCCGGACCCCCCTGTACGAGGTGAAAGGACACCCCCGTTCCTATGTACATACGAAGAGCCGCGAGGCTTCTGACGGCCACTGTGGCCTGTGCGTGTGCTTCCGCCATCGCCCTGCCCGCGGCGACGGCCGCCCCGGCGCCGCCCGCCCCCTCCCCGGCCGCGGGCCCCCACGCCTTCGCCCCCGCCCCGTACACGACGCAGCCCTCGGCCGCCGTCCGCAAGGACGTGGAGGCCGACGCGGAGAAGGCCCTGGCGGCCCACGGGCAGGCCGCGCACCGCAGCGGCTCCGACTCCTTCACCGTCAGGAACCTGGTGGTCGACCGGGACGGCTCCGCCTCCGTACGGTTCGACCGGACGTACAAGGGCCTGCCGGCGTACGGCGGCGACGTCGTCGTACGGCTGAAGCAGAACGGCGCCTACGAGTCGCTGACCACGGCGGCGCGGGCCACGCCCTCGGTGTCCACCACGCCCGAACTCGCCGCGCCCCGCGCCTCCCAGCTCTCCAGGAAGGCGTTCCGGGGCTCGGTCGACGCGGTCTCCGCGCCGAGTCTGGCGGTCCAGCTGGACGGGGACGACGCCACCCTGGTCTGGGAGACCGTGGTCAGCGGGGTGCGCGCCGACCAGACCCCGAGCAGGCTGCACGTCCTGGTGGACGCGCGCTCCGGCGAGGTCGTCCGCACCAGCGACGAGGTGAGCACCTTCGCGGCCTCCGGCGACGGCGCCCCGGCCCGGACGGCCACCGCGGCGAAGGCCCAGGTCACAGCGCGGTCCGCCGCCGCCACCGCGGGCACCGGCCGCACCATCTACAGCGGGCAGGTGCCGCTCGACGTCACGCAGACCGGCGGCGGGTACGCCCTCCAGGACCCGTCGCACGGCAACGGCTACACCACCAACCTCAACCACGCCACCAGCGGCACCGGCTCCGTCTTCACCAGCTCGACCGGCACCTTCGGCACCGGCTCCGCGAGCGACCCCGCGTCGGCCGGCGCAGACGCCCACTACGGGGCGGCGATGACGTTCGACTACTTCAAGACCGCCCACGGCCGCAACGGCATCTTCGGCGACGGCCGGGGCGTGCCCTCGCGGACCCACTACGGCAACGCGTACGTGAACGCCTTCTGGGACGGCAGCCAGATGACGTACGGGGACGGCCAGGGCAACCAGCGCCCGCTGGTCGAACTCGACGTCGCCGGGCACGAGATGGCGCACGGCGTGAGCGGCGCGCTCACCGGCTGGGACGAGACCGGTGAGACCGGCGGCATGAACGAGGGCACCAGCGACATCTTCGGCACGCTGGTGGAGTTCTACGCCAACAGCCCGGTCGACAAGCCCGACTACACGATGGGCGAGCTGATCAACATCAGCGGCAACAACCAGCCGCTGCGCTGGATGAACCAGCCCTCGCTGGACGGCTCGTCGCCCGACTGCTGGAACAGCAACAACGGCAGCCTCGACCCGCACTACTCCATGGGCCCGCTGAACCACTGGTTCTTCCTGGCGGCCGTCGGCAGCGGCAACCACGGCTACGGCAACAGCCCGACCTGCAACAACTCCACGGTCAACGGGATCGGCAACGACAAGGCAGGAAAGATCTGGTTCAAGGCGCTGGCCTCGTACGCCAACAGCCGGGAGAACTACCACCAGGCCCGCATCGACTCGCTGAAGGCGGCAGCCGACCTCTACGGCGCCCACTGCACCGAGTACAACACCATCGACGCGGCCTGGGCGGCGGTCAGCGTCACCGGCGCGGACCCGGTCCCCGGCACCTGCGGGAGCCAGCCCGGTTCGCCCTCGGTGACCAACCCCGGCAACCAGACGAGCGCCGTCGGTTCCGCCGTCAACCTGCAGATCCAGGCGAGCGACCCGGGCGGCCAGGCCCTCACCTACAGCGCGAGCGGCCTGCCCGCGGGCCTGTCGATCAACTCCTCCACCGGCCGCGTCACCGGCACCCCGACCACCGCGGGCACCTCGGCCGTGACCGTCACCGCGAAGAACGCCGCCAACGCCACGGGCACGGCCGCCTTCACCTGGACCGTCACCGGCGGCGGCAACCCGCCGGAGGGCTGCGGCAACCTGCCGGCCTGGAACGCGACCACCGGCTACGCACCGGGCGACCGGGTCTCGTTCAACGGCCACACCTACACCTCGCAGTGGTACTCGACCGGCGCGGAACCGGGCGCCCCGGGCTCCTGGGCGGTCTGGACGGACGCCGGCCCCTGCTGACCCCTTGAGCACCTGACGTCGGACCACCGGTCACGGCGCGCGCCCTGTCGCGCCGTGACCGGTCAACGTGTGCGCGGGAGGGCGCCGTTGACCCCGTCCCCGCCCGGTCCTACATTCGGTCGGTCATGGGCGGGCCCTGCTGCACGGGCAGCGGGGAAGAAGGCTGCGCGCAGAGGGGCCCCGATGACCCGCTCCAGAACCGACCGTCTCCGTACCGCCGACTCCCGTGCCCCCGGCTCCCGCAGCGCCCTGCGCGGCGCGGCCCGCGCGCACCTGGAGGGCGGCGGCGGTGTCCTGCTCACCGGCCCCGAGGGCATCGGCAGGAGCACGACGGTGTCGCAGCTCGCGGACGAGCTGGCGGAGCGCGGGCACCGGGTGCTGCGCTGCGCACCGGCCCCGTCCGACCGGGACAGCCCCTTCCTCGGCCTCATCGACCTGCTGGCCGGCGTCGGCGACGCCCCGCTGACCGGCCTGGACGCCCGGGAGCGGGCCGTGCTCGAAGGGGCGCTCCTGCGTGGTACGCCGCCCGCCGGCGCCGACCCCACCACGGGCCGGGACGCGCTGATCCTGCGCATCGCCGTGCGCAAGGTCCTGGCCGCGCTCGCCGCGACCGGGCCGCTGCTGCTGGTCATCGACGACGTGCAGTGGCTGGACGAGCCGACGGCCCGGGTGCTGCTGTTCCTCGCCCGCCGCACCGGCCCGCGGTACGCCGTGCTCGCCGCCCTGCGCACACCGCCCGCGCCGCCCGCCGAAGGCCCGCGACCGGACCGCGCGGCGGCCCGGGAGCTGTGCCCGCAGCCGGTCCGCACGCTGCCCGTGGAGCCCATGACCGTCCGCGAGATCGCCGATGTGCTGGACGCGCACGGCGATGCCCCCTGGCCGCAGCGGCTGATCGCGCGCCTGCACGAGGCCGGCGCGGGAAATCCCCGTACCGCCCTGGAACTGGCCGCCGCCCTCCACGAAGCGGTCTCCTCCGGCGCGCCCCTGCCCGACTCCTGCGAACCGCTGCCCGTCCCCGAGTCCCTGAGCCGGCCGGTCCTGGACCGGGTGGAGGCGCTGCCCGCACGGGCCCGGCAGGTGCTGCTCACCGCGAGCGCCGCCGTCCGCCCGACGGTGGAGCTGCTGCGGCGGGCGGGCTGCCGGTACGCGGAGGCCGACGTCGACACCTGCGTACGGCACGGCCTGCTGCGGGCGCCGGACCACGGCACGCTCGGCTTCCCGGACCCGCTCACGCCGATGGTGCTGGCGGCCCGGACCCCGTACGCGCTGCGGATGGACGCGCACCGCGCCCTGGCCGGGGCGGCCGACGACCCGGTCGAGCGCGCCCACCACCTCGCCCGGCTGACCGCGGGCCCGGACCCGGCGGTGGCGGACCGGCTGGCCGAGGCGGCGGCCGCGGCCCGGCGCCGGGGCACGCCGGGGACGGCGGCGCGGTTCGGGCGGCTCGCGGCGCAGTACACCCCGGCCGACGGGACGCCCACCGGCATCGGCCGCCGGCTCACGGCCGCGGAGGACGGGCTGGACGCGGGCGACTTCGACTTCGCCCGGCAGCTGGCGTACGAGGTGCTGCGAGAGGCCGACCGGCCCGCCGACCGGGTGCGCGCCTGGAACGTGGTGCTCGACTCCTCGGGGCAGGCGATGTCGGAGGTCGCCGACGTGTTCCCCGAGGCGGTACGGGACGCGGGGCGCGATCCCGGGCTGCTGGCCCCGCTGCACTACCGCATGAGCTGGCACGCGTGGATGGTGGGCGGCTCGGCGCGGCGGGCGCGCGACCACGCGGCACGGGCGGCCGGGCTGGCCGCGCGGGCGGGCGACCGGCGTACGGAGGTGCTGGCGCTGACTCAGCAGGCGGCCCTGGAACTCTTCCTGGGCCTGCCCGGGGCGGAGGCCACGCTCGCCGCCTCCCTCGCCGCGCCGCACGACGCGTACGCGATGAGCCACCACAACGGGCCGATCTATCTGAAGCACCGCTTCCACCTCGCGCAGGACCAGCTGGACGAGGCCCGGGCGGAGCTGCGGACGCTCGTGTACACCCTGCGTCAGCGCGGTTCGGCGGACTGCCTGAGCCAGTGCCTGATCGGCCTCGCCCAGCTGGAGATCCAGCGCGGCCGCTGCCGGCAGGCGCTGTCGATGGCCCGCCAGAGCCTGCGGATCGCCGAACGGGCGGGGCTGAGCCAGGGTCCCGCCTGGTACGCGGTCGCCCTCGCCGAGACCGCGGGCGGCAGCCTGAGCCAGGCCCTGGCGGCGGCGGAGGCGGCCAGGCGGCACAGCGAGGACGACGACGACCGGCTGTTCCTGCCCAGGGCGCTGCACGCCGAGGGCCGGATCAGGCTGTTCAGCGGCCGGTACGGGCAGGCCGCCCGACTGCTGCGCCGTACCGCCGAGATGGAGAGCGCCCAGGGTCAGGGCGACCCCGCTGCCCGCCGCTGGCACGCCGACCTCGCCGAGGCCCTGGCCCGCAGCGGGGCGGTGGACGAGGCGGAGTCCGTCATCGGCCGGGCCCGCGCCCAGGCGGTCCGGCTCGGCAGGACCGGCGTCCTCGCCACCCTGGACCGGGCGGCGGCGACGGCCGCCGAGGAGCGCGGCCGCCTCGGCGCGGCGGCCGCGGGCTACGAGGACGCCGCGGCGCGCCTGCGGGCGGCCGGCTACCCCCTGGAGGAGGCCCGCACCCGGGTGGCCCTGGGCCGCGTCCGCCGCCGCCTCGGTGACGAGGGCGCCTCCCGCACGGCCTTCGCCCAGGCGCTGCGCGTCTTCACGGCGGCGGGCGCGCGGGCCTGGGTCGCGGGCGTACGGGCCGAGCGGGACCGGGGCGAGGAGGCGCCGCTCCCGCACCTGGACGGCAGCGCGTGGCCGGAGCGGCTGAGCTCGACGGAGCGCAGCGTGGTGACGCGGGTGGCCCAGGGCGCGACGAACCGCGAGATCGCGGCGGGCCTGACGCTCAGTGTGAAGACGGTGGAGGCGGCGCTCACCCGCGCCTACCGCAAGCTGGGCGCGAAGTCGCGCGTGGAGATCACCCGAATCGTCATGGCCCGCCCGGCAACCTGACGCGCGGTCAAGGGGGTTGCGCGCGCAGTCCCTTGACGGGGACACACCCATGAGTATGGTCTAGACCTGAAGGTGAGCCTCGGTCGCAGGAGCGGCCGACGGCGCGCGAAGGGACTGCGGGCGGCGCTCCCTCGCCACCGGCCGTACCCATGCCCTCACCGTGTCAGCACTCCCCCACACGAGGCCGCACCGGTGCGGGCGCGTCCGACCGCTGCCGTCACCCCGCGGCAGTCCCCAGTGAAGGAGTTGGCATGAACGCGAAGCGAAGACTGGCCCTCGTGATCGGTGCCGCAGTCGCCCCCCTGCTCGCGGTGGCCCTGCCGGCCGCCTCGGCCAGTGCCCACGGATACGTCTCCAACCCGCCGAGCCGCCAGGCCCAGTGCGCCTCGGGCGTCGTCGACTGCGGCCAGATCAAGTACGAGCCGCAGAGCGTCGAGGGCCCCAAGGGCCTCATGAGCTGCAGCGGCGGCAACGCGCAGTTCGCCGAGCTGGACAACGACAGCAAGGGCTGGAAGGCCACCCCGGTCGGCAGCTCCGCCGACTTCTCCTGGACGCTGACCGCCCGCCACGCCACGAGCACCTGGCAGTACTACATCGGCGGCTCGAAGATCGCCGAGTTCAACGACAACGGCGCCCAGCCCGGCGCCACCAAGACCCACCACGTGAACTTCGGCAGCTACTCCGGCCGCCAGAAGGTCCTCGCCGTCTGGAACATCTCCGACACGGCCAACGCCTTCTACGCCTGCATCGACGTCCAGATCGGCGGGGGCGGCGGGAACCCCGGCGGCGGCGACAACGGCAACCCGGGCGACTGCGCCACCGCCGCCTGGGACGCCGGCCGCGTCTACAACGGCGGCGACACCGTCTCGTACAACGGCCACACCTGGCGCGCCAAGTGGTGGGTCCAGGGCGACAAGCCCGGCACCACCGGCGAATGGGGCGTCTGGGAGGACCTCGGCACCTGCTGACGTCCACCCCTCGCCGCGCGCGTGCGCGGCGCGGCCTCTCCGCGGGGGTGTGGTGCTCCTGCGGAGGGGCTTTGCCATGCCCGCGTCCGGCTCCGATGGGCGAAAGGGGCGCGCAAGAGGCAACGGGCAACCCTGCCGAATCGTGATCCGCGAGGCGCGCCTCGTGCCAGACTCACTCTTGGATGCGGAGCGGAACGAACGCCTCACGAAGGGTGTTCGTCACCGGTCTTCGCATCTCCCAGTGAACGTCGAACGAAAGTCCCCGCGAGGGCACACGGCTCTCGCGGTCACTGTTCGAGGGGGAGTCTGATGACGAGCACACCTTCACACTTCGGCCCGGAGCTCCGCCGATTACGGCAGGAGGCGGGGCTGTCCCTGGCCGACTTCGCCACGGCGCTCAACTACGACAAGGGCTATCTCAGCAAGGTCGAGCGCGGCGGGCGTACGGCGTCACACGAGCTGGCCCGACGCTGCGACGCCTTCCTCGGAGCGAAGGGCGAACTGGAGCGCCTGGCCGTCGGCCCCGAGCCCGCTCCGGACCCCACGGAAGCTGCCGCGCCGGGTCTCTGGCAGGTCGGGCGCCGGGCGGTCCTCGCGGCGGGTACGGGGTCACTGGTCGACCTGGGACTGAAGCTCGGCGGTCAGCCGCTCTCCGTTGCCGGGCCGCTCCTTCTCTCCTTCCGGGCGCAGTTCGACCAGTTGCGCCAACTCGGCCAGTCCACCGCACCGAAGCTCCTGCTCCCCCTTCTGGAGACGCAGACGCGGACGGTGGCCGGGCTGGCCGCCGACACTCCGTCCGCCTCCCGCGCCCCCGTGCTCCTGCTCGCTTCGCGGTTCGCGGAGTTCACCGGCTGGATGGCCCAGGAGGCCGGACGCAGCGGCGCGGCGCTCGCCTGGACCGGTGAGGCCGCCGAACTGGCCCGCGCCGGGGGCGACCCGTACCTCGGTTCGTACGCGCTCGTGCGACGTGCCTTGGTCACGTTCTACGACGGCGACGCCGCAAGCACCGTCGCTCTGGCCCGCCGAGCCCAGCGCGACGGCATCCCGTCCCGCATCCGAGGGCTCGCCGCTCAGCAGGAAGCGCAGGGCCACGCACTCGTCGGGGAGGAGCGCGACTGCTTGCGCAGCCTCGACAGGGCGCATGAACTACTCGACAGCGAGGACGCCCGCAGCGGCACAGGGCCGGTGCTCGGCACCACCCATGTGAGCGATCCAGCGATGATGGCGACCGGCTGGTGCCTGTTCGACCTCGGTCGGCCCAGGAGCGCCGCCGAGATCCTCGACCGGGAGTGCCGCCGCCTTCCCGCGCACGCCCTGCGCACCCGCGCCCGGTACGGCTTCCGCAGGTCCCTGGCTCACGCGGCCTCCGGGGAGGTCGAGCACGCCTGCACGATCGCCGGAGAACTCCTCGGCGTGATGCCGGCCGTGCCCTCGGCCACGGTGAACAGCGACGTCCGGCGTCTCGCACGAGAGCTCCACCGGTTCCGAAGCAGCCGGGCCGTACGTGATCTGCAGCCGGCGCTGGCCCGGGTGCTCGCCCCCGCGCAGACCTGAGACCGGCTCCACGCCTCCCCGTATCCGCGACTGATACCCCGGCCTAAGCCGCCCGGTCCGCCAGGCAGCCCGGCCCTCCGGGGCATGCCTCTCCGCACAACACTCTGATCCCCGTCCGACGCGCCCCACCGCGCTCCGGCCCATGAGGCTGTCTGCGATCGGTGACGCGTGGGCGGCGCACCTTCCTCCGTACTCCACGCGTGGACGTGCCATGCCGTCACGCGCCCGGCACCTCGCGCCTCCCCCCTGGCCCGTCGGGGGATCTCCACCCCAACCCACCCGAAGAAGGGAACCTCCATGCCCGACGTCTTCGTCAACTACCGCACAGGCGATGAGGAAACAACAGCCGCCCTCATCGGGCGCGAGCTCGCCCGGCGGTTCGGCCGCGAGCGGGTATTTCTCGACAGCAACTCGATCGAGCCCGGTCGCCGCTATCCGGGGGAACTGGTCAAGGCGGTCGAGGAGTGCCAGGCGCTCCTCGCCGTGATCGGCCCGCGCTGGGCGGAAGTGTGCGGGGCCGACGGCCGCCCCGCACTCGAAGCCCGGCAGGACTGGACCCGGCGCGAGATCGAGACGGCGCTCGACCGCGGGGTCCTGGTGATCCCCGTGCTCGTCGGAAAGGCCACGCGGATCGACCCCGCCGTCCTCCCGGAGGATCTGCGGGAGCTGGCGGACTGCCAGTACAGGCGGTTCGACCACCGCAACGCCGAGTCGGACCTCGCGGCGATCGGCGACGCCCTCGCCAGGCTGCTGCCGGAGCTGGGCGAGCAGGACCGCGACGCCCGTGCGGCACGGGAGCGGGCAGAGGCGAAGCCCCGCAAGAAAGCGGCCAAGGACCGCGGGCACACCAGGATGCGGGCACGCGATCTGGAACAACGCGTACGCGGCGGCATCGGAAACCTAAACGGAGACCTCGGCACCTTCGTCAACGAGCCGCAAGGACCCGTGAACACGGGTCGCGGGCACCAGTACAACGCCCCGCACTTCGAGGGGGACAACACCGGCGTCCAGTTCACGGCGGGCGACAACAGCGGTACGGTCCACCAGCGCTTCGAGCGCGAGCGCCGGCGCTCGGACGACGACCGATGACCGAGCAGGAACGCGTCACCGTCAACGATCCGCGCGGCCCGGTGAACAACGGTGAGGGGCACCAGTACGTCTTCTACGGCGCCGGCCCGGACTGGTTGCGCCGCAAGGGGGTCGAGTCCCTGCGCATCGTCCGCGAGGACCGGGTGCGCCTGGCCGACCGGTTCGCCCCGCCGGGGGGGTACCGCGCCGCCGCCGAACGCCTGGAGAAGCCCGGGTCGGTGGTTCTGCTGGACGCACCACCCGGCAGCGGTCGCCGCGCCGCGGCGATCATGCTGCTGCACGAACTCGGGGAGGACGGGGGCACCGACGAGGTCGAGGCCCGGTTCGAGGAGCTTCCGGCAACCGACACGGACGAGGACGCACCCGTTCCCGGCGAGAGCGACCGATTCCTCCTCGATCTCTCCGGGATCACTGACGAGGATGCGTACGCCAAGGCTCGGCACCGCCTCGCCGTAAGCCGGTCCCGGGTCCAGCGGGCGGGCGCCCACATGGTGGTCGTTCTGCCGTCGGGCATGGGGCACGCCCACGCGCCGGACCTCGAACCGGACACGGTGAAGCTGCGGCGGCCCCGGGGCGTGGCGGTCATCACCCGGCACCTCCGCGTGGCCCGGATGGACTTCCGCCCCTCGGACCTGCGGAGCGCTGGGCTCCAGCACCTCTGCGACCGCTCGCCCATGCGGGAACTGGCACGGCTCGCAGGACTGGTGCGAGACGCTCGCGACAGCGGCCGGTTCGGGGCGGACTTCGCGGGATGGCTCGACCAGGCGATGCACGCGGTCACCGACCGGGCCGACGAGGTGGGCCGGCAGGTGGGCGACGTCCGCACCGCGCCCGAGCGGGCCCTGCTGCTCGCGGCCGCGGTGTTCGAGGGGGCCCGCGCCGACACCGTGTACGAGGCGTGGCACGGCCTGATGAGGGCGGTGCGCCACGAGGAGGAGACGACGACCGAGCTCGCCCGGACGGACTTCGGGGAGCGGCTGGCAGACCTCGAAATCGAGCGGGACGCCGAAGGACGGCTCCACTTCAGGCCGCTGGCCTACGCCGAGGCGGTACGGACGTACTTCTGGGCGAACTTCCCCGGCCTGCGCGACGACCTCAGGGACTGGATCGCCCAGGCCACCGGATTCGGCGGACTGACCATCGACGACCGGCTCAACGTCGTCATCCGCTTCGGCGAGCAGTCCCTCACCGTCGGGCGGCCCGACCACCTCTTCGACCTCGTGGTGCGCTGGGCGGACGGCGTGACCGGGGCGGCCTGCGACCCGCGAGCCGTGGCCGCTCTCGAACTCGGCCTCAGCCACGAAAGGCTCGGCGGGTGGTTCCGCAGGCGGATGTACGAGTGCGCCAGGTCCGGCTCCTTGTCGGACGGCCTCGTGCGCGTCCTGACCGCCGCCTGCCGCCAGAACCTCGCTGCGACGTACCCGGATCAGGCTCTGGTGCGGCTGCACTACCTGGCCGCGCGGCAGGGGGAGGCGGCGCGCGAAGCGAGGGAGGCCCTTCTCGACCTTGGCAGCAGCGACCCCGAGCTCTACCGGCTGCTGATCGGCCGCCTGCGGAATCGGACGTGCGGCGAGCGGCGCGGAGCGACGGCCCATCTCCAGCTGCTCACAGAGCTCTTGGGGAGCGATTGGGCTCCGGATCCACCACCGTGGCCGGAGCTGTTCCGGGGGTGGGAAACGGTCTTCTCCGGGCCACCGACGGACCGCTGGGCCCCGCTGGTGACCAGTTGGCTGACCAGCGTGGCGCAGGACGGCACGCGGGACATGGCGCTGGGCGTGATGGTCGGTGCGACACACGGCCGCGCGACCGCACTCCACCGTCTCTACGCCATCGCCTGCGACTGGGCGGCAGCGCGGCGTGATCCCCCCCGGGCAGCGGTCGCCGACCGCTTCTGGCGACACATCGACCAGGCCCCGGTCGCCCGCACAGAGCGTTCCGAACCCACGAGACGCACGGGCGGCGCCGAGCCACCGACCACGGAAGAGGAACGATGAAAGACCGCTTTCCCAGCATCCTGTTCGTCACTCTCTGCGGCCTGACACCGGCTGCCGTCGGAAACCTCCTGCGTTGGTCGCCCTGGCTCTGGGGCTTCATGTCCATGGTCACGGTCTCCGGCTCCCTGCTGCTCGTGCTGACGGCCGCCAGCAGCGGCCGCGCACCGGCCGACCTGTACGAGCCCGCGGAACCCGAACCGCCGACTGCACCGGCGGAGCGGCCATACCAGGAGACCCGCGTGATCGACGCGGCCCTGCCCAGCGCGACGGACGGCTACGACTTCCTCTTCTCCGCCACCGTGTGGTGGAGGCCGGCCCCCGACTGCGCGGACTGGTCCGACAGCGCCTCCCCGGCCCTCGCCGTGTCCTCGGTCGTCAGCCGCGCCCTGGCAGTGGTCCGCCGCGAGGAGCCCGGCCGGGCGACTTTCGCGCGATACCTCCTGGAAGGAGAGCTAGGCATCCCGCTCACGGACCGCAGCGGACGGGTGGAGGCCATGGTGGCCGATGTGACGCTGACCCTGGCTCCCGGCGACCGCGAGCGCCTGCGGAAGCTGAGTGACCTCCGCAAGGACGAGGAGATCTGGGAGTACGAGCGTCAGCACGAGCGCAACAAGCGGCGCTACCTGGGGGACGACGTACTGACGAGCGCGGGCAGCGCCGTCGTGTGGTGGCTGGCCCGTCACGAGGACGAGATCGAGAAGGCGGTCGACATGATCGGCCCGCTCGCCCAGATCGCGGCGGCGGCGAACGACGAAGAGGTACCCGAACTCTTCCGCCACCTGCTCGTCCCACCCATGGCCGCCCGCAGCGAAGCAACCGTAGGAGGCCCGCTCCGGGACGGGCCCGCCCAAGAGGGAAGGGACTTCGACCGCGAGGAAGAGATCGGGGTCGCGGACCGCCTGCTCCTGCTGCTGGCGGCGGCCGGCCTGAAGCCGGACATGGACGGGTACACAGTCATGGTTCACCGTGTGGTGCGCACCCTGGAAGCGGAAGGGCTGGACGAGGCCGCCGCGGAGATCAGGCAGACCATTCTCGTCACGCCCGGGGAGGACGGGACCGATGAGTTCGCCGACGCAGCCGCGTTCACGCCAGGGTCGGCGGAGAACGGCGCAAGCGACCGGGACCGGGGCTGGTGGGGGGCGAGCGAGGACGACCTGCCGCCCCGGTACTCCTGGGACACCTCCCACAGCCCGCACCGGCCCCCCACACCTCTCGCGGGGGACGAGGAGGACGAGGGCGTGAGCTGATCCGGTAGACGGCCGGATCTCCCCCATCCCCCTCTCGGCGCGCACGGCGGCGAGAGGGAGCCCTTTGCCCACGCGGCCCCTACGCCGGTTCCGGAGCGCCGGGCAGTTCCGCCAGGCGCTCGCGGGCCCGGTCGGCGTAAGGGGCCTCGTCCAGGCCGGCGCACAGGCGCAGGTCGGTTCGGGCCCCTTCGAGGTCGCCGCTTCCGGCGCGGCAGGCGGCCCGTTCCCACAGCAGCTCGCCCCGGTCGGCGTCCGGCAGGTCCAGGGCGGCGGTGAAGTCGTCGATCGCCTCCGGCCACCGCTCGGCGGAGCGGTTCACGTAGCCCCGGTTGTAGAGCAGGGACGGGTCGGGTCCGACGAGTTCCAGGGCGCGGGTGAGGTCCGCTATCGCGTCGTCGGGCCGGCCCTGTTCCTGGGCGATGACCGCGCGGTTGGCCAGCGCCTCGTAGAGGGCCGGGTCGTGCTCCAGGGCCGTGGTGAAGTCGGCCAGGGCGGCCCCGGGGTCGCCGTCCTCCAGTGCGAGCAGGCCGCGGGTGCACAACAGGTCGGCGCTGTCGGGCTGGTGGACGAGGCCCTCGGCCACGTCCGCGCGGGCGCCGTCCAGGTCGCCGGACTCCAGCAGCAGGGAGGCGCGGTTGACCCGGGCGCGCAGGTAGTCCGGTTCCAGCTCCAGCACGTAGCCGAAGTCGGCGAGGGCGCCCTTGACGTCGCCGAGTTCGGCGCGCAGGTCGCCCCGGTTGTAGTACGCCTCGGGGAACGGCGGGCTGACGTCGATGGCGGCCTGGTAGTCGGCCAGGGCCGCGTCGGTGTCGCCGGACCGCCGGTGGAGCGAGGCCCGGTCGAAGTAGTACTCGGGGTGGTGGGGGTCGGCCGCGATCACCCGGGAGAGGTCGGCGACCCCCTCCTCGATCCGGCCCAGCGCGGCGCGCACCTGCCCGCGGTTGTGCAGCAGCACCGAGCGGTGCAATTCGTGCTCGCCCGGCGCCAGATCGGCGTCGAGCTGGGCAAGGCCCTCGGTCACCAGCTCCTCGGCCCGCGTCAGGTTGCCCATGTGCATCTCCACCAGGGCAAGACCGTTCTGCTGGAAGACCTTCTGGAACGAGCGGGACGCCTCGGGCATCTGCGATGCCAGGGCGATGGCGGTGTGCAGATGGACCCGGGCGGTGAGGTGGTTGCGGGAGTCGGGCGCGCGGTGGCGGGTGTACAGCATGCCGAGCGCGTAGTTGGAGAACAGGTGCACCATCGGCGTGGTGAAGCGGCTGCGCAGGTCGAAGTAGATCTCCTCGGCCTCGTCCACCTGCCCGAGGACGGCCAGCGAACTGGTCAGCCTGGTGCTCGCCGTGCAGTACGCGTCCTCGTTCCGCTCGGGGTCGGCCAGCGCCCGTGCCCGGCGGCCGAGTTCGATCGCCGCGTGGTAGAAGCCCATGTCCACGCAGCGGCCGGTCGCCTCCAGCGCTGCCCGCAACCCGGCACCGTGCGGGTCGCTCCCGCGTTCCAGGTGGTACGGAAGGGCGCCGAGCCGGTGGGCCTGCGGCAGGGTCCGCTCCAGCTCGGCGGCCCTGGCGTCGTGCAGCTCGGCCCGTATCCTCGCGGGCGCGGCCTCGTAGGCGGACCGCTCGCCGGCGACGTCGGAGGTGCCGTCGGACTCCACGTAGGCCCGGACCGGGTCGGCGCCCTGCCGCGGTGCGGCGGGCGCGGGGGCGGTGGCCGGTGCGTCCACGCGTACCGCGTACCGGGCCAGCGCGCCGGCCAGTTCGGCGGCGTGCGCCGGCAACGGGTCGGCGGTGGTGGCGACGACGACGCGCAGCCGGGCCGGGTCCACCCGGCGCAGGACGATGGCCAGCAGCTCCTGCTCGGTGGCGTCCGCCTCGTGCACGGCGTCGAAGCGTACGGTGACCGGCCGGTCGAGGTCGGCCGCCCAGCGGTTCAGGAACTCCACCACCCCGTGCGCCAGGCGCCGGGTCCGTCCGGGGCCGTAGAACCGGGTGCGTTCCTCGGGGATGGCCAGCGAGGTGAGGGTCTCCCGGGACGGCGCCACGACGGACTCCAGATCGGGGGCGGCCGACAGCAGTTCGACGTCGTGGGCGGTGACGAGATCCGGCGCCTCGGCCCACACCCGGGGCACCACCAGGTTCAGCAGGGCGGCGGTCCCGGCGTACGGGCCCCGGCCCAGGCGGTGGCTGCTGACGGCGTGGAACTCTCCCGCGGCGGGCCGGGGCAGGACGGTGCCCAGCGCCGCGTCACGGTCCCGGCGGGTGACACCGACGATCCACAGGTGTGCGGGCTGCTCGCTCATCGGGCGCGTTCCTGTTCTGCGTGAAGGGAGGCGGGGGTGGGGGTGGGGGCGGGGAGGGCCGCGGTGTCCTGGACGGCGGGGTCGGGCGCGGGGAGGGCCGCGGTGTCCTGAACGGCGGGATCGGGGGCGGGGAGGGCCGCGGTGTCCTGAACGGCGGGGTCGGGCGCGGCGGCGGGGTTCGTGGCTGCTTCCGTGCGGTCCCGCTGCCGCTGTCGCCGCCGTTCGCGGGCGCGGTCGCGCAGGGCCACCACGCCGACCAGCCCGAACTGCACGAAGCTCAGCGCCAGGAAGCCGACGGAGTCCCAGAAGCCGGAGTCCGGATGCCCGGGGTGGCCGAGCCGGTCGACGAGGAGGCGCACGAAGTGGGCGAGGACCGGGACCGCGGTGCCGGCCGCGGTCAGCAGCATCACCAGCACGCCCGCCGCGGCGAAGGGCGCGTACCAGCGGGCGACCTTGCGGTCCCGGTCCGACCACTGCTCCAGGTCGACCATGCGGTGCCGCAGGCCGGACAGGCGGCAGGCGGTGTTCCGGATCAGCGCACGCGTCGCGTCGTGCAGGGCGACGCAGCCGAGGGCTGTGGAGAAAACGTAATAGAGGTCGGTCCGCAGGAACAGGTAGAACTGCCAGACGAACCGGAGCGCGGTGACGAATGCGAGGGCGACCGCGAAACGCCCGAAGAAGGAAAGGCCGTGACCGCTTCGATGCGCATCGACGGCGGCCGCACAGACCAGCAGGCAGAAAACCAGAGCGTCGGCGACCATACCGGCCAGAAAAGGAAGATAGCGCTTCCTCCTGGGAACTCCGAGCAATCCGTTCAGCGTCGTCTCGAACACCACGAAGTAAAGCCGGCGCCCGACACCGAGTCGAGAGGGAATACCTATGCGCCGACCGGCCAGTGCGTGGAAGGATTCGTGGAGGAACACGAACGGCAACTGAGCGAAGAGCAGACCGACTTGCACCAGCAGCAGCGACTCGGTGAAGAACAGGGTCTTCGGATACGGGCGCACATCGGGCATCCGCACCAGGAGCACCACGCACACCACTGCTATCGCCCCGTAGACGACCCAGGCCACCGGCGAGAACACGGCCCGGCCGAGCCGCGCGTACCGTACGGCGGCCGGCGCCTCAGCGACCGGTTCGTCTCCGTCCACCCGAAGAAACCCCAGGTCACCAAGGGTCTCCAGAAAGTCGTCCATGTCGACGGGTTCGTCGTAGGCGGCGTTGTACCAGGCGACGGCGTCAGCCAGGGGCATGCCGGTGGTGAGCTTGTGGAGCAGCGTCGCGCCGTCGGCGGGAAAGAGGGCGTACGAATCGGTGTCGGCCCGGCCGACCAGTACCTCGTCGCCTTCCGGGACGAATGTCAACTGATGAAAGGCAGGCTCCGCGGTCTGCCGAGTATCCGCCATGCCGCCTCCGCGTCGGGATTCGCCGGCGACCTCCCGGCATCGTGTAGGGACAGCGCCGTGGTGCCCGGAATTCGATGAATTCCGGGCACCACGTCCTGCGTCAGTTCTGACCCGCGATACACATCGGCGGCCAGTAGGCGCTCGCGCTCGTAGTGAGCTTCACACCGCCGGTCTTGCGCACGACGATCTTCTTCATCGGGATCCCCCCTTTTCGGTGGAATGATCTTTCTCGGCCGGCACGCGGACTGTTGAGAATTCATCAGTCCTTGGCCTTGGGCTCGTCACTTATAGCACCGGCGCCAGGCGCCTCACCAGAACACGAAGCCCGAGAAATGACCTGCGGGAATTTTTTCGGTCGAGATCCGGTGCATGCGTTTAATACGTGCGACGTCGGCCTCACCTGCCGCGAAACCGAAAACAAACCCGGCCACCGGGGACGCCTCCCACCGCCCACACCCCCGCCCCGACCACCGGAGCGAACAGCGCCGCCCCGCCCCACCCCTGCCCACACCAGGGCCGCGCCCCACCCCGAGCCCAAAGCTCAAGGTCACACCCCTACCCGTCCCAGCACCCCGACGGCTCCCCTACCTCGCTGCCCGACGCGGGACCGCCCGGCCCCTCATCCCGATCTTCCTGGCCGGAAGTCGCCGCCACTACTCCACTTGAGCGCGGAGATGCGCCCGCCCCGTGGAGGCGCTGTGAACCTTCCTCGCACGGGAGCGCGGTCGGCTCCACGCCCCGAGCCCCGTCAGCTCGGCTGCTCCCACACGGTCACGGCGATGCGCACAGGTCCGGCGGCAGGGGCAGCCACGGTGCGCAGATAAGCCGTGCGCCCGTCCCGGGTCTGCACACAGAACCGAGCGCCACGGGTCAAGTACGCGGTGTAGGCACCGTTCCTCGTGACCGCACCGCGCACTCGGCTTCGCCCGGAACCGGCCCGGAGGCAGGAAGCGGAGCCAGCCTCAGGCCGCTGTCCGGGGTACCGGGTCAGTGGTGCGTGGCGTCGCCGGGTTCGGCGTCGTGGAGGGCGATGAGGGGATTGCTGTTGTGCCAGTACTCCTCGAGGAGCGAGTCCTTCAGCGCCGACTCGCGCTCGGCCATGATGTTGCGCAGGCGCGCGGGGTCCTCGAAGAAGGTGCGCTTCTTGGTGATCTTGCCGTCGATGACGTCGACGAGTTCGACGACGGTCATCGTCCACGGGTTTCCTGCGAGGTCCGTGCCGTTGTTCGTGGCCTCGACGACGACGCGTGTGGGGCCGCCGGCGTAGTACTTGAACGAGGAGTGGTCGGCGGAGGTGTAGCCGCACAGTTCGTGCAGGCGGTGGCGGCCGACTGCGATGTCGGCCGGACCCACGTAGGTGCCGCCGTAGGGCGCTTCCAGGTTGAGCTGGATCTCCTTCTCGTGTTTGAAGGTGTCGATCACCCGGGCCATGGCGTCGTCGCTGAGGCCGTCGTCACCGCCGGTTCCCAGCGCGTCGTAGAAGCCGCGGACGACCGCAATGTTCTGTTCGGCCTGTGTCATCTCTTCACGGGGCATGTGCGTCCCTTGAGGCAGGCGGCGCCGTGAGCGCCGCAGGGTGTGAGGTGGGCTGTGTGCGGGGCGTTCAGTCCGTGGTGCCGAACCAGCGGTCGGCAGCGTGCGCGAACGCGGTGAGATCAGGGTCAGGGCCGTCCGCCCAGGCGATGACGCCGTCGGGGCGGATCAGCAGAGCGGCGCAGTCCAGTTCGTTCCGCGCTGCCGTGGGGAGGTACCGGACCAGGTCCTCGTAGCCGGAGATCGCGTCGGCGAGCCGGCGGTCGGCGGTGAAGTCGATGGCGACGCCGTGCCCCTTGTGCATGTAGTCGCTCAGACGGCTGCCGTCCGTGAAGTGGAAGTCGGGTGCGTTGCGTCCGACCAAGGGGTGCGTGCTGCCCAGGTTGTAGCGCTGTGAGGAGCCTGACGTGCGGTTGTAGACGTAGGTGGTTCCGTCACGTGTGGCCAGCAGGTCCCGGACGAGAGCCTGGACGGCCTGGGAGTGCGGGTCCGGCCTCATCACCGCGCTCTGTGCGCGGGTCCACTCCAGGATCTGGGCGCCGACCGGATGACGCTCTTGGGTGTAGGTGTCGAGCAGTCCCTGGGGGGCGTAGCCCTGTGCGGTGGCGGCGAGTTTCCAGCCGAGGTTGACGGCGTCGCCGATTCCGGTGTTGAGGCCCTGTGCTCCCAGGGGCGAGTGGATGTGGGCGGCGTCACCCGCGAGCAGCACGCGGCCTTGGCGATAGGACGTGGTCTGCCTGGCCCGGTCGGTGAAGGTCGAGACCAGCTCGACGTCGGTGAGGGTGACGTCGGTGCCGGACACACGGCGCAGTACGTCCTGGAGGTGCTCGACGGTGGGCTTCTGCGTGCGGTCGAAGGCGCCGCCGTCGCAGTCGAGCATCCCGATGTGGCCGGGGGTGGGCATCTGCAGGTACATGCCGGTCGGCGTGAGGGTGAAGCCGGGCTGCAGCTTCTCGGGATCGGCGAGGGAGGCGAGCATGGTGTAGCCGGTGAACTGCGGTTCGGTGCCGGTGAACTCGAAGTCCGCGAGAGTGCGCACGGTGCTTCGGCCGCCGTCGCAGCCCACGAGCCAGCGCCCCTGGTACTCGTGGTCTCCTGCCCGCACGGTGACGCTGTCGCTGTCCTGTCGCAGGGCCGTGACCCTCTCCCCACGGCGGATGGTGACGCCGGACTTGGCGGCCTGTTCGGCCAGCACGGACTCGACTGCTTCGAGGCTGGTCATCACCCCTTCCAGCACCGGGCTGGGCAGCCGGAGCGGGAGGGCGCCGGTGTCGATGTCGGCCGGGTCGAGCATCATGCCGGCGAAGTGAGCCACGCTGCGGGGTGCCGGGGCCTCCTGCAGGTCCGCGTCGAAGTCGCCGTAGTCCTCGACACCGGATGCCTGGAGCAGCGCGGGCAGCATTCCGCGGCGGTGGAACACCTCGACCGAGGCGGGGGACAGTCCGCGCATGCCGAGGGGCATCGCCCTCCACGGCGTGCCGGCATCGTCCTGTTCCAGGACCAGGACATCGCAGCCTGCGATGCCCAGTTCGCACGCCAGGAGCAGTCCGACGGGGCCTGCGCCCGCGATCACGACGTCGTACATGAGCGTTCCCTTCTTCATGGTGGTCAGGGGTGGGGCGGGGCCCTACTGGAACAGGGCCAGGTCGATGGAATCGCCCAGGGCCCGGCAGCCTGCGTCGCTGCCGTGCAGGTGGTCGCCCGCGTGGAATCCGTCCCGGATCCGGCTCGGGTGGTCGGGGTCGCTCCAGACGGCGTCGAAGTCCATGACCGCGTCGAAGGCGCCGCTGGTGCGGATCCACTCGTTGACCTTCTGGCGGACCTGCTCGCCTTCCTGCGTGAATATCTCGTCGCCCTCGTAGGGCGTGAGGGTCGGGGCGTACACGCGCACGCCGCGGGCGCGTGCCCGGCCGATCAGCTGGCCGAAGCCCGCAATGAGATCGTCGGCCGTCACGGGCGCGCCGGGGAACATGGCGAGGAAGTCGGGCGAGGGGCCGCTGCCGTCCGTGGGCGGGTAGGAGACGCCGATGTCGCCGAGGCCGATGGCCAGGACGACGTAGCCCAGTCCCGGCGTGGCCAGCACGTCGCGGTCGAAGCGGGCCAGGGCGGCTTCACCGAGTCCCTCGTTGAGCATGCGGTTGCCGCTGATGCCCTGGTTGGAGACGCACAGGGTCGCTCCGTCGCGCTCGGCGAGGCGCTCGGCCAGCCGGTCCGTCCAGCGCCGGTTGGTGTCGGGGGTCGTTCCGGAGCAGTCGGTGTTGGAGTCGCCGATGACCGCGATAGTGGCCCCGGTGTCGCCGTCGCGCGGTACCTCGACCGCCGAGATGAGGGCCTGCAGGGGCAGGGACTCGCTGCCGGCCGGGAGCGTCAAAGCGTCGACGGTGTTCCCCGGCATGACCCAGGCGGTCTGCACGCCCATGGCGTGGCAGGTGGCGCTCTTGACGGCCTCGGGCAGGTAGAGGCTGATGGACAGTTCCGAGAGGGCGGGCACGGCCAGGTCGACCGGGTCGCTGAGGACGGGGGCCCCGGTCGGGATGGTCACGGTCGGCTTGTCGTCGAAGGTGAGCCCGCGCTCGCTGCCCGGCCGGATGCCGCCCTCGGGGGCTGCCAGAGCGATCTGGGCGGCGCCGACGATCAGCGGCTCGGTGCCGTATTCGTTGGTGATCCGCAGCCGTACCTGCCGGCCACCGCCGCTGATCCGCACCACCTGGCGCAGGGTGGTGTCGGCGAACGAAGGCAGGAGGCCGAACTCGCTGATCGGGGCGTGCGGCGCGGTGCCCCACGTGCGTGCCCACCCGCCGGCCGCCGCGCCGGTGGGGTGGGCGGTCGTGATGTCAGTGTTCCCGGTCATGGGAGACCTCCTTGGTCCGGATACGGAGAACGCCTGGTAGCCCGCGGCAATCGTCGGGAATGCCGTGGTGCTCAAAGCGTGGCCCGACCCGCTCACAGGAGGCTCACACCGAGTTGACGCGCCCACGCAGGGACCGACTGCCTGCTCTGTCGTGACGTGAGCGGCCAGAGCCGGATCCGCCCGACGCCCGCTTCTTTCACCTGGCGTCGGACCCGCGCGGAGATTTGGTCCTGCCCGCGTCCTCACGCGAGGATCGGCCCATGACTGGGGATGCGCGGCTTTGCATCACGCTGCTCGGAGGGTTCCAAATGGCGCGCGGCGACAGGGCCGTGCCCGTCCCGGGGGCCCGGCTTCAGCAGCTCGTGGCGCGGCTGGCACTGGCCGGGGGCCGCGTGGTCGGCCAGGAGACCCTCATCGACGCCATCTGGTTCCAGGACCCGCCGGCTGACCCCGCCCACGCCCTGCAGGCCCTCGTTTCGCGCCTCCGCAGAACCCTGGGCTCAGCGTCCATGGTCGTGCAGGCGACGGGCGGCTACCGGTTGGACATCGAAGCGGCGGACGTGGACGCCCTGCGCTTCGAGAACCTCGCAGCGCACGGCCGCAGGCGGCTGCTCGCCCAGGACCATCGCGCGGCGGCAGCCCTGCTGGACGAGGCCATGGCCGTATGGGAAGGCCCTCCCGGCGCCGAACCGGGCGCCATCGCGGCGGTGGCCCCCGCGTCGGCCACCCGACTGGCCCAGGTATCCCTCCAGGCCGCCGTCGACCTCGCCGAAGCCGAGGTGGCGCTGGGCAACGCCGCAGCAGCCACCACGCGGCTGAACGACCTGCTGGCCGAGGAATCCCTGCACGAAGGAGCCCTCGCCCTGCTCATGGACGCCCTGGCAGCCCAGGGCCGCCAGGGTGAGGCCCTGGCCCGCTACGAACAGTTCCGCGAGCAGCTCGCCGACGGACTTGGCACCGACCCGGGGGCAGCACTGCGCGAGCGGCACCTGAACTTGCTGCGCACCACGGCAGCCGAGCCGCCCGCCGCGGCGAAGACCATGCAGGGCCCTGGCAATCTGCCCGCCTCGATGAGCAGCTTCATCGGCCGCGAGGACGACCTCGCCCGCATCGACAGCCTTCTCGCCGCAGGACGACTGGCCACGGTGCTCGGACCCGGCGGCGCCGGCAAGACACGCCTCGCCATCGAAGCCGCACGCCGTCAGCGCCCGGCATATCCGGACGGCGTCTGGCTCGTCGACCTGACCTCCGTCTCCGATCCCGACAAGATCAGCGAAGCCGTGCTGGCCGCGACCGGCCTGCGTGGCACGGCGTTCTTCGACGCCTCCGCGTCCCACGCCGCCGTCACAGGCGGCATCGACATGCTGGCCGACCAACTCGACGGACGCGACATCCTGCTCGTCATCGACAACTGCGAACACCTGATCGACGCCGTGGCACGCATGATCACCGTCCTGCTGGCACGATGCGGCGGGCTCAGCGTCCTGGCCACCAGCCGCGAGCCACTGGCCATCGACGGCGAGGCACTGGTACCCCTTGGCCCCCTGCCCCTGCCCGACCCCCACGCAAGCAGCGAAACAGCCGGTGAAACACCCTCGGTCCGCCTGTTCATGGAACGAGCTGCCGCAGTGCGCCCCGGGTTCGAAGTCGACGATCACAACCTGGCAGACGTACTGCACATCGTGAGCGCGCTGGACGGCCTGCCACTCGCCCTCGAACTGGCCGCAGCACGCCTGCGCACTCTCTCCCTGAGCGACCTGTCCGCTGGACTGTCGGACCGATTCCGCGTCCTCACCTCCGGCAACCGGACCGCATCGGACCGCCACCGCACCCTGCGCGGCGTCATCGCCTGGAGCTGGGACCTGCTCGAAGACGACGCACGCACCACGGCCGAACGCATCGCGGTCCTGCCGGGCGGCATCACCCCCGCCTCCGCCGCCGCGGTCTGCACCGGCTCCACCGTGCCCGTCCGCAGCATCCCCGAACTCCTCGCCGACCTCGTCGACCGGTCCCTGCTCGCCCTCGAACCCGATACCGGCCGACACCGCATGCTCGAATCCATTCGCGAATACGGCCTGGAACGACTCGACGCACAACACACCCTCGGCCCCGCACGCGACCAGGCCGCGCACTACATCGGCGACCTGGTCGCCCACTACGACCCGCTCACCCGCGGCCCCCAGCAGCTCCACGCCCTGAACACGCTGCGCGCCGAACACGACAACGTCATCGCTGCCCTGCGCCACCTGTGCGACAGCAGCGCCGCGGACACCGCACTGGCACTCGCACTCAACCTGACCTGGTACTGGCAGATCCGCGGACGCCACGCCGACGCCCACCACTGGCTCACCCAAGTCACCGCACTCCCGGCCCAAGACGACAACGTCCGTCACGACATCGCGCAGGCTCTGCTTCAGCTCCACTCCGCCACGGGCCAAAGCGCGCTCTTCAACAACAACGTCGCCCACGAGCAGAGCCATGCCTTCACCCGCCGTCTGCTCAGCCACCGGCCTCTACCCGGCTTCACCGGCGGCCTGGTCACCATCCAGCTCGCCCTCAACGGCCCCACACAGCCAAACCCCGCGCTTCTGCAGACCGTCATCGACGGGCCAGACACATGGCTGGCCGGCTACGCCCACCTCTCACGCGCTCACGCCGCGGAGAACCGCGGACAGCTCGAGGCCGCCCGCGACGACGTCTCGATGGCCCTGACCCGCTTCACAGAGGCCGGGGACGACTGGGCGCTGGCCACAGCGCTCCCCCTTCGATCTCTCCTGCGCCAATACGACGGCGAACTCGACGACGCCCTCGCCGATCTACGACAGGCCAAGCGACTCGCGCAGGAATTCGGAGCGCTCAGCCTCAGCGACGAAATCTTCCTCGACCTCCGCCAATTCGACCTCCTGGTACGGCTCGACCAGACGGACCAGGCCACCAGCCTCATCTCGTCCACGCGGCAACGCGCGCTTCGTTCCACCCCGCCCGAGATGGCGATCCTCCTCGACGCCCGCGAATCCCGACTTCGTCTTCAGACCGGCGACCTGGACCGCGCCGGCCAACTCATCGACCAGGCCGAAGCCGGACTGAGCCGCCGAAACCCGCTCGGTGGCGAACACGGCCAAGCACTCATTGCGATCGTGCGGGCCGAGCTCTGCCTCCGACGCGGTGACACAGCCGCCGCCGCACGCGCCCTGCATCAGGCGTACTCGGCCGCCGTCCACAGCAGAGATCTACCAGTCGTAGCCACCGTGGCAGTGACCGTGGCCGACCTCGCAGAGCTGGACCACCAACATCACGACGTGGCCCGCATCCTCGGCGCCGCCGCCCGGCTGCGCGGCGCCCACGATCCCACCGACCCGTACATCCGGGCACTGCGCGCACGCGCGACCAGCGCACTCGGCGACACAGCCTTCGCCGAGGAATACAACAGCGGTTGGGAGCTGGACATCGCGACCGCCTTGTCACGCGTAGACCCGAAGCGCATCAGCCGCGAACCACGCGGCACGGGAACCAGCCCGCGGTAACAGAGCGCGGCCGCAAAGGGCTGGCCATGACCGCGCAATGCCCGTGATCCACCGCAGGAAGGCGTAGGGAGCCTTTTCAGCGTTGCCAGAGCGAGGACCGCGGCGGTGATCGTGCTGAGGCGTCGAATTCGGCCGTGAAGCCTTCGCCAGCCAGGAGCCGGCAACCCGACGCGCTCGGATTCCGGACGAGTGGCTCGATGCCCCGCCCGACGCTGAAGAACCACCCGCCGGAGTTCAAGGCGGACGCGGTCGCGCTGTACGAGTCGCGGACGGAAGCGACGATCAGGTCGGTCGCCGCCGATCCGGGGATCAATCCGGAGGCCCTGCGGAACTGGGTGAGGGCAGCCGGGCTGAGCCGTCCCCGGGAACGGCGGACGCAGGAACCGGCTCGGCCGCCGGCCCCGCTGGATGGTGCGCCACCAGCGAACGGGGCTGTCCAGGACGGCTCGGACCGCCTCTGACCAGTGGGAATGGTGGAGTCCCGCTGGATCATCAGGGCCGCAGTTGCATTTTCGTAAGCAGCGCGAGCAGAGTGCGCTGTTCCTCCGCATCGAGACCGGCGAAGAGGCCGGAGGCGTGAAGTCGCGTCCTGAGCACCTCCCACAGTCCGTGCCCGCGTTCCGTCAGGGCCAGGGTGCGCTTGCGGCCGTCGGAGGGGTGAGGGCGGCGGGCAATGAGTCCCACGCTCTGGAGTTTGTCGGCAGCGAGACTGACCGTCGAAGGATCACAGCCGAGGCGGGCCGCCACGTCCCGCATCGTCGGCGGTTCAGTTCCCGGCGCAAGCGCCCACAGCGTGCCGGCGACGGAGGCCGGCACCCCGAACTCTCCGAGCACCTGGGCCACGACCGCGTCCGCGGAGTGTCCCACTTCCACGAGAACACGGACGATCTCGGCTTTCCGCTCGACGTCCGTGCGGTGAGTCGTCGATGTCGTCGCGTCACGGCCGGCAGTCATGGGGCCATGCTACGTTAACAATATCAATGAGAAACTCAATGAATATGGAGGAGTAGATGACTCACAGTAGCAACGGTGAGAGGGTGCTCGTCACGGGCGGAACCGGCTACCTGGCAGGCTGGGTGATCGCGGGCCTGCTCCAGCGCGGCTACCGGGTGCGCACCACCGTGCGCAGCCTCGGCAAGGCGGAGCAGGTGCGTACAGCCGTCAGCGGGCGCGCGGGCGCGGAGGTCGCCGCAGTCATGGAGTTCGCCGTCACCGATCTCCTCAGCGACGAGGGCTGGGACAAGGCCGCCGAGGGCGCCCATTACATGATTCACACCGCGTCGCCGATGCCCTTCGACTCCGGCGTCGATCTCATCAAGACCGCCCGCGAGGGCACCGGCCGAGTCCTGGGCGCCGCCGCCCGCGCCGGGGTGAAGCGTGCCGTGCTCACGTCTTCCGGCATCACGGCCGGTGCAGGCGACTCGAACACGCCCGCGACCGAAACGACATACGCCGAGCCGTCCGGCACCCCGCTTCACGCGTACCCCGACTCCAAGATCCTGGCCGAGCGCGATGCATGGGAACTCGCCGAAGCGACCGGGCTCGAACTGTCCGCCGTCCTGCCGACGTTCATGCAAGGTCCCCCACTGGGCGCGCGGAACGGGGCAGGAACGACCGACGTCATCCGCCGCCTGCTCGCCCGCGAGATCCCCGCAGTCCCGAACATCGGCTGGAACGTCGTCGACGTCCGTGACGTCGCCGAACTGCACATTCTCGCCATGACGAACCCCGCCGCCGCAGGCCAGCGTTACCTCGCTTCGGGCAGCTTCCTTTGGTATCGGGACATTGCCCGCATCCTGCGCGACAAGCTCCCGGACGAAGCCACCAAGGTGCCCATGCGCACCATGCCCGACATCATCGTCAAGCTGCTGGCCCGAGTGAACCCGCAGATGGCGATGGTGCGCTCCCAGATCGGTCGCAAGAGGCTTGTCGACAGCAGCAAAGCGCGCACGCTCGGCTGGCAGCCCCGTCCCACCGAACAGACGATCATCGACACCGCCACCGCGCTCCTGGCCAAAGACTCGCCCAGCAAGTAGTAGCTGCCGCCACCGCCATCGGAACCCAGCACGGGCGCTCCCGTCCCATCCCAGCACGATCCCAGCACGATCCCAGCACGGTAGCGATGAGCAGGGGTGATGACAGGTGACAAGAGGTCAGCTATCACAGCACCATCCCAGCACGGGAAGAAGCCACGGGCCCGACTCCGAAGAGTCGGGCCCTCGCTGACCTGCATATGTGCCAGAGCAGCGACGTGGTGATATGTCAGCGGCTACACGTTGAAGCGGAATGCCTGCGGACTGATCCTGACCTGCGACGGAGCTCCATCCAGAGCTCTGACCTGGGGCTTCCTGGTTAGCACGCGTTGGCTCGCGACGGCCATTTACGGGTGTCCTGCGGACCGGCTGCGGACTGGCCGGGTATGGCGAGGCAGAGGAATCCATGGCACACCGGCGGGGCCTGCAACGCGACTGCACGGGTGAGCGACTCCTGCCCCTATCCCTGTTGTGGGCACCGCGCGGGCGCGATGCCCGGCTCGTACGCGCTCTGCCCCGTCTGCTTCCTGGAGGACGACGGGGTCCAGTTCCGCTGGCAGACCATGGGCGGCGGAGCGGACGAGGTCTCCCTGATCGAGGCCCAGCGCAGCTTCCAGGACTTCGGACCGACGCGAAGGCCCTTCAGGCACTCGTCACCACTGCCACCCCGCCCACCCTGGGCGGAGGGCTCACGCCGTCCGACGAGACTCGTCATCCCGAGCCTGCCCCAGAAGGAGCGTCGACCAGTTCAAGTGTGCCGAGAACGACACGATCTCCTGGAGGAGCTTGCTGGCCGGAAGCGCGGCAGCACCTCGGTGAGGGGGTTTCCGCGCGAGGCACGAAGCGCCACCCCGACCAGCCCGCCCACGTGCCGGTCGACTACTCGCCCGACTCGCCGCTCCCGATGTTCTCGGACGAGGTGAGTCCCTGATGAGCGTGCAGCGCAGGCGTGGGCAGACGGCCCGCGTTTGGGTGACGAGGGCGGTTCTCGTTTCGGCCGTCGTCGACCTCGTGGCCCGGACCTCGCTGAGTCGCTACGGTTGAGCCATGACCGCACTGCCCGACTGGATGCGCCCGCCCCGCGCGGAAGGCTGGTTCGCGGAGGACTTGGACCGCCTCCCGGAAGCACCGCGCCACACCGAGCTGATCGACGGAGCCCTCGTATTCATGATGTCCCCGCAGCGGTGGTGGCACGGCCATCTCGTCACGATGCTCACCGTGGCTCTCATGGAGCAGGCGCCGGCCAACGTAAGGGTCGGACGGGAGATGACCATCAAACTCGATCAACGCAATCGGCCCGAGCCGGATCTGCTGGTGACGACGGCCGACTTCGACGGTGACCGCACCTGGTTCGCACCGGATGAAGTACGACTCGCCGTCGAGGTGGTCTCCCCCGAGTCCGCACACCGGGACCGCACGGTAAAGCTCCACAAATACGCAGAGGCCGGCATCCCGCACTACTGGCGCATCGAGGACGAGGACGGAGCACCCATCGTCCACGTCTACGAACTTGACGAGCCAACCGCCACCTATGTACCCGTCGGCATCTTCAGGGACTCGCTCAACCGTCCGGTGCCCTTCGAGATCAACCTCGACCTGGAGAAGCTCGCTCCACCCCGCCGCAGCTGAGTGAGCACCAAGTCAGCATGGAATGCGGTGGGGCCGCACTTACCCAAGTCCGACCCCTCTGACCAGCATTCTTGACGAGATCCTAGCTTAAAGTAACCAACTCGCTACACGTTGAAGCGAAACTCCACCACAACCACTCTGACCTGCGGTTATGCGGGCGCGTCCCAGCACCATCCCAGCACGGAATTCGCTGCAAAGTACAAACAGATCCGAAAGCACCAAGACTACGCATCACCGCTCGCCCCGGATACAGGTCGCGCAGCACTCCAACCGCTGTAATAGTTTCTGTACTAGACTTGCAGTCATGAAGTCACCCCGCCCCGGCGGCACGGAGAACATCTCCGTCTCGATGCCCTCGGAACTCCTCGGTGCTCTGCGCACACGTACCGGCAAGCGCGGCATGTCTGCGTATGTGACGGCAGCGGTCCGGCACCAGCTTGCGATGGACGGCCTCGCCGAGATCGTGGCCGCCTACGAAGCCGAGCACGAGCCGCTGAGCGAGGCTGAAGTCCAGGCCGCGCAGAGCGAACTGTTCGGTGACGCACCGGCACCCTACGCGTCAAACGACAGCGCCGCATGAAGGGGCCCGCAGCCAGGTCTCTGGTTCTGGACTCCCAGGCGTTGTCACTGCTACTGCGCAACGACCGCCAGATGATCACCCGAATCGAAGCCGCTCGACGCGTGGGCGTGCCTGTCCTTGTGTCGGCCCTGACAGTGGTGGAGGCCGTCTACGGGAAGACGGACACCGCCCGGCTGCACTGGCTGCTGTCCCGCCTGCAGGTCCAGGACGTTACCCAGGCGGACAGCCTCACCGCGGTGCGGCTGTTGAGCGACGCCGGTGGTCTGCACGGCCACAAGTACGCCATCGACGCCCTCGTCGCCGCGATGGCGCTCCGCTCCCCGGCACCCGTACTCGTACTGACCTCGGACCGCGACGACTGGTCGAAACTGTGCGGCGACCGCGTACAGATCAAGGACGTCTGACCACAGCGCCTACTCAGGTGAATCCACCAGCTGATCGACTGCTGCTTCATAGAAGGCATCCGCGAGGGCGACAATGATCGCGTTGATGGCCGGCCCGTCAGTGAAGAAGTAGTCAGCCATCGTGTTGTGGGCATCTTGGTTATCCGCGACTGCCTCAGTGACGGCGGCCTGGAAGTCCTGTGACTCCAGGAACTGCTTCTTGGAATTCACCTTGGTCTGCTGGACCAAGTTCGGATCGGCAAGCAGCAGCTGCACGAGGCCCTGTACGAACTCCCCGACTTGGGAGGCCGGGAGATCAAGCGCCGGTCCGACGTCGTCCAGGTCTTCCCGAACACCGCAGCCGTCAACCGGCTCGCCACCGCCGTCCTGGCTGAACTCCACGACGAGTGGAACGCCTTCCCTCGCCGCTACCTCTCCACCGAGAGCATGGACAGCCTCTATCCGGACACCACAACTCTCCTGCCTGGCACAACCGAGTGATCACCTACACCACGTCACGGGACATGACCCTCAAGGGATGCAATCGAGCCGCCGCAGGATCGTGAACGGGAGGACCACTGTCCCGTACTGGTTGGGGCGATAGGGGCCCCGAAGCTGGTCAGCGATGGACCAGATGAAGCTACCGAGCGTGCTCACAAGTTCCTCACGAAAATCGTCTAGCAGTGCCGATCACTTTGCCAGAGCCTGCAGCCACCGTCCCACGGTTCAGCCACTCACCGAGGTGGATCCCAGCACCGGCAAGGGCATCCGCGTCCCAGCACGATCCCAGCACGGTACGGATGACCAGGGATGACGACAGGTGACGAGGGGTCAGCTATCCCAGCACCATCCCAGCACGGGAAAAAACCAAGGGCCCGACCCCGAAGAGTCGGACCCTCTCTGACCTGCACGTTTGCCAGATCTGCGACGTGGTGATATGTAAGCCGCTACACGTTGAAGCGGAACTCCACCACGTCCCCGTCCTGCATCACGTAGTCCTTGCCCTCCATGCGGGCCTTGCCCTTGGCGCGGGCTTCGGCCACCGAGCCGGTTTCGATCAGGTCCTCGAAGGAGATGATCTCCGCCTTGATGAAGCCCTTCTGGAAGTCGGTGTGGATGACACCGGCTGCCTCGGGGGCCGTGGCGCCCTTCTTGATGGTCCAGGCGCGGGTTTCCTTCGGGCCGGCCGTGAGGTAGGTCTGCAGGCCCAGGGTGTCGAAGCCGACGCGGCCGAGGGTGGCGAGGCCGGGTTCTTCCTGGCCCATGGACTGGAGCAGTTCCAGGGCCTCGTCGTCGTCCAGCTCGATCAGCTCGGACTCGATCTTGGCGTTCAGGAAGATGGCCTCGGCGGGGGCGACCAGGGCGCGCTGTTCGTTCTTGAAGTCCTCGTCGACCAGCTCGTCCTCGTCCACGTTGAACACGTAGAGGAACGGCTTGGTGGTGAGCAGGTGCAGCTCGTGGAGGAGGCGGCCCTTCTCCGTGGAGGCCGTGATGCCCGCGTGGAAGAGGGTGTCGCCGGCTTCGAGGATCTTCTGGGCCTCCTCGACCGCGGCCAGGACCGCGACCTTCTCCTTCTGGAGGCGGGATTCCTTCTGGAGGCGCGGGATGGCCTTCTCGACGGACTGGAGGTCGGCGAGGATCAGCTCGGTGTTGATCGTCTCGATGTCGTCCTTCGGCGAGACCTTGCCGTCGACGTGGACGACGTTCTCGTCCTTGAACGCTCGGATGACCTGGCAGATCGCGTCCGACTCGCGGATGTTCGCGAGGAACTTGTTGCCCAGGCCCTCGCCCTCGCTCGCGCCGCGCACGATTCCGGCGATGTCCACGAAGTCGACCGTCGCCGGCAGCACCTTCTGCGAGCCGAAGATCTTCGCCAGCGCGTCCAGGCGGCGGTCCGGGACGCCGACCACGCCGACGTTCGGCTCGATCGTGGCGAACGGGTAGTTGGCCGCCAGCACGTCGTTCTTGGTCAGGGCGTTGAACAGGGTCGACTTGCCGACATTCGGCAGTCCGACGATTCCGATACTAGTACTCATGACACAAACGTCCGCTCAGGATCAAGAAGGGTGGGGTCGGCCGCGACTCCAGACACGCTCACCGGCTCCTCGTTCGCACGGCAGCCCAAGCGCGCCATCGTCCACGTGCGCGTATCACGGTACAGGGACAAGGACGAGGAGATCTCCCTCGTACTCCAGATCGATGCGTCCAGCGCGCTGACGGACGGTCCCGAGACGTGCGGAACCGGTTCCCGAGACGTGCGAACCCGTTCCCGAGACGTGCGGAACCCGTTCCCGAGACATGCGAACCCGTTCCCGAGACATGCGAACCCGTTCCCGAAACGTGCGGGACTGGTTCCCGAGACGTGGAGGAACGGTTCCCGGAGCGTGTCCGATCAGAACCAGTGCAGGCAGTGCGGGGCGCGGTCGGTCCCGAAGAGCGCGTCCGCGAGGGCGGCGGCGCCGGGGTGGTGGGCCCGGATGTGTCCGGCGCGTACGAGCGTGCTCGGCCTGGTGCCGCCGAGGTAGACCGAGCCCAGGTCGCGCACGTCCAGGGACAGGTCGGGCTGTCGGTCCGTGGGCACGCAGTCGGCCTTGCCGTCGCGGATGGTCAGCAGGTGGCGGCCGCGCTCGCCCAGGAAGGGATCGTCGACGTCCAGGACGATTTCACCGTCCGTGAACCAGCCGCGTGCGGTCAGAGCACGGGGAACGTCGAGGAGGCGCACCCAGAGCCAGTCGGTGTGGCCGCCGACCTCGCCGGCCCGGAAGTCCGTGAGCTGCCAGCGCAGCGGGTGCTCGGGCGGGACGTGCCGGAACACGACCTGGGAGACCAGGTCGTGTCCGAGTGCGTACCGGGCCAGGGCCGTGAAGGCCGCGTCGTCGACGGCGATGGTCTCGTCGACCGTCAAGGTGCTCTGCTCGCCGACGGAGCCGAGGGAGTAGCTGGCGTACCCGTCCGCGACGCCGTCGGCGTCCCGGTGGACGGCGACGTAGCGCGGCGCCGGGGAGATCGGCGGCTGCCCCGCGCCCAGACTCCACCAGCGGTGCGGCCGGGACAGTGCGCCGGGCTGGGCGCGGCGGTACCGGTCGTAGACCGCTTCGAGGATCTCGCCGCACTCGGCACGCCGCAGCACCTCGACCGAACCCCTGTCGGAGCCGGCCGCGGGGGCGTCGGCCGTCGTGAGCACCCGGGGAGCGGCGAGGGCGGCCTTGTGGCGCTGCACCGTCAACCGCGCGGTGGAGGTCGCGGGTCCGTAACCGAACCTGCCGTAGATCGTGGCCTCCGAGGCCAGCAGCACGGAGAGGAATTCGCCCCTGGCCCGTATGCCGGTGAGCTGGTGCCGCATCATCGCGCTGAGCACGCCGCGTCGCCGGTGCGAGGGCAGGACGCCGACGGCGGTCACTCCGGCGGCCGGGACGGGTATCCGACCGGGCAGGGTGAGTTCGAAGGAGTGCGCGGCGGCGGTGCCCACGGGCTTTCCGTCCGGTGCCACGGCGAGCAGGCCGCGATCCATTTCCAGCGCCGACCACCAGCGCCCGCCGTCCGCGATCGGGGTTTCCGGGAATTGCCCGAACGCCGCGTGGACCGTGTCGACGAAGACGTCCAGGTCCTCCTTCGTCGTGGAACGAATCTCCATCGCTGCCGCTTCCTCCTCGGGATTCGGGATGGCGACACCCCGGGTGGTGGGTATCGGGCCACAGGGCAGAGTAACGCTCTGACCAGGGCGAGCAGAGAGCGGCCGAGTCCCCGGCAGACCGCACCGGACGGCCGTACGGGGCTACGCGCCGGCCGCGGCGGGAGGGGAGGCGGCCCGCCGCCGCGGGTGGCCGAGGGTCACGGCTCCGCGGAAGCCCTCCGGTGACATCGTCGACATCGCGTCGAGCGACGCGTCCGGCACCGGCAGGAGGTGGGCGTCGACCCAGGTGTCGCCCGTTGGCGCGTTGGCCCAGGGGTCCTCGATCACGACGGCGCCGGGCACGACGCCGTGGCAGAGCACCCAGTGCGGCACGTCGAACCCCTGCATCCCGGCGAGCGAGAGCAGCAGCAGTACGTGCTCCTGCCGGCCGATCGTGTCCCGGATCTCCGTCAGGGAGAGGTGGCGCGGGTCGATCGGGACGCCGATGCGTGCGGCATCCGTACGCGACGCGCGCTGGAGCAGGGCGCGCCACTCCTGGTCGCCCGGAGGGAGGTGGTCGAGCATGACCGGCCGGTCCGTGTCGAGGTGGACCGTGACCCGGGACGACGGCCGGGCCCGGCGCACGGCGACGCCCAGGCCGACCGGCTCGCACGCCATGAAGTTGTTCGCGTCGCGCCACAGCGTCAGCTCCGCCCGGCGGTCGAGCGCCTCTTGCGGCAGGGCTCCCGCGTGCACCTGCGCGACCAGGGCGGTGACGGCGCCGCAGGTGAAGTGGGTGCTCTGCCCGTAGTACGGGGGTGCGCTCACCGCGTCGTCGCGCAGCCAGCGCACGTAACCGGCGGCCGGTCCGGCCGCACCCTCCGACTGCGTGAGCGGCGGGTTCAGGGCGGTGAAGCCCGCGGCGGCGGCGTCCTCGGGGCGGGCCGTCCATCCTTCCCACTTCAGCTGCACGAGCTCCCGGCCGCGTGCGTGGGCGACGACGGCCGCGACGGCCGTCGGCACGTCGCCGATCGCGTCGACGATCTTCAGATAGGCCGTGTCCGGGCGGGCGGTCACGAGCGCGGCAGCCGTCCAGTCCTCGCCGTCGTCGCCGGGAACGGCCACGATGTGCGGGGCGTGGGCGGAGCGGTCGACCGCGCTCCAGCGCTCCGCCACCTCGGGGTGTCCGAGCCGCGCCAGCCGGGCCGGCGCGGTATCGGCCTCGTACGGCACGACGATGCTCTTCACGGGCCGCACGGGCCTTTCCTGCTGGGACGACGACATTCAGGTGCTCCTGGCGGGACGCGGGGACGGGGTACGGGGGCGGGTCGGTGCGGGCTCCTCACCGGCAGAGGTCATGCGCGGGACTGCCGGAGCACCCACACGAAGTACGGCGCGCCGACCAGGGCGATCATGAGGCCCGCCGGCACCTGGGCGGGGGCGACGATCGTGCGGCCGAGTGCGTCCGCCACGCACACCAGCACCCCGCCGAGCAGCATCGCGACCGGGATCGCGCGGGCCTGCCGGGCGCCCACCAGCGAACGGGCGAGGTGCGGGGCGACGAGTCCCACGAAGCCGACGACGCCGACGGCGATCACGCTGAGCGCGGCGAGCACCGCGGCGATCGCCAGTGCACAGAAGCGGGTGCGCTCCACCCGGACGCCGACGATGCGCGGGGTGTCCTCGTCGACGGCGAGCAGGTCGAGCCGGTGGCGCATGGACAGCAGTACGGGGAGCGCGAGCGCCAGGGCCGCCGCGACCGGTACGACGTCGGAGAACGTACGGCCGTAGGTCGTGCCGGAGAGCCAGGTGAAGATGCGGGGCGTGTTGTACGGGTCGGCGCGCAGCAGGAGGAAGGTGGTCACGGAGCTGAGGCCGTACCCCATGCCGATGCCGATCAGTACGAACCGGTCGGGCAGGAAGCCCCCGCGCCAGGCCAGCAGGGCGATCACCGCGAAGGTGGCGAGCCCGGCCGCGACGGCGACGGCGACGAGCACCGCCTGTCCGCCGCCGAGGCCCGACGTGACGACGCCCGCCGCGCCCAGCCCGGCGCCCGCCGTGATGCCGAGCACCCCCGGCTCGGCGAGCGGGTTGCGTACCGTGCTCTGCACGACGCATCCGGCCAGTCCGAGCGCCGCGCCTGCGAGGACCGCTGCGGTGACGCGCGGCACCCGGTCGTCGAGCGCCGCCCCGATCAGGTCGGGGGCCGTGCCCTGGACCCAGAGGACGATGTCCCCGGTCCGCAGCCACAGGCTCCCCGCCAGGACCGCCACGACGGCCGCCGCGGCCAGCAGTGCCACCGAGCCGGACACGACGAGGAGGTAGGCGCGGTGGGACCGGGCGGCGACCCGTGCGCGCGGGGGCTGCTGGAGCCGGCCCGTGTCGCGCAGCCGCAGCGCGAGGACCACGATCACGACCGAGCCGAGCAGCGTGGTCGGCACCCCGGTGGGAATGGAGGCCGCCCCGTCCGCCCCCTGCACCGCGCGCAGGACCGCGTCCGCGAGCAGGATGAGGAGCGCGCCGAGCAGGCCGGCCGCGGGGATCAGGAGCAGGTGCCTGCGCAGTGCGCGGACCCGCCCCGCGATCAGGCGGGCCAGGACGGGGGCGCCGAGACCGACGAAGGCCATCGGGCCCGCGAGGGTCACCGAGGTGCTGGTCAGGAGTACCGCGCAGACCACGGCGACCACCCGGGTGCTCCGGATCGGCACGCCGAGGGTGGAGGCGGTGTCGTCGCCGAGGTTCATGACGTCCAGCCGCCGGGACAGTGCCAGGGCGGCGCACAGCACCACGACGACGAGGGGGACGGCGCGCAGCGACGCGTCGATGTTCAGCTGGGAGAGCGAGCCGCTTCCCCAGGCGTAGAGGCCGGTCGTGTTCTGCTTGAACAGGATGAGGAGCATCCCGGTCGCGGAGTCCAGGGCCATCGCCATCGCCGATCCGGCGAGGATGAGGCGGGTGCCGGAGGTGCCCGCGGCCCGGCCCGCGAGGAGCAGCACGAGCGCCGCCGCGACCAGGCCGCCGGCGAAGGCGACGACGCCCGACGCCCACAGCGGGACGGCGAGGCCGAGGGCCGCGACGAGCGAGACGGCGAAGTAGGACCCGGCCGAGACCGCGAGGGTGTCCGGCGAGGCGAGCGTGTTGTGCGTGACGGACTGGAGCAGCGTGCCGGCGCAGCCGAGGGCGAAGCCCACCGCCACGCCCGCGAACAGGCGCGGCAGGCGGGAGCCGGTGAGGATCTCGCCGACCGGCGCGCCGTCGGCGCTCTCCCGTTCCCCGGCGAGATGGCGCACCAGGTCGCCGACCCCGACGCCCGATGTCCCCTGGGTCAGGTGCCACAGGCCCACCAGGACGGTCGCGACGAGGAGGACGGCCAGGACAGCCGCCCCGGCGGGGCCGCCGCCGCGCTCCGCACGCGGGCGCGCCGGCACCGCCCCTTCCGGTGGCGCTGTGTCTACGGCGCTCACTTCTTGTCGAGCACGTCGACGTAGGCGTCGATCGCCTGCTCGTTGGAGCGCGGGCCGCCGGCGCCCCACACGCTTGCCGGGAAGGCGTGGGCGCGGCCTTCCTTGACGGCGGGGAGGGTCTTCCAGATCGGGTTCTTCCGGATCGCCTCGACGTATCCGCCGGCGCCTTCGTCGTTGGCGTAGAAGAGGTTGGCGTCGCCGACCGCGACGAGTCCTTCGACGTCCGTCTGCGCGAGGCCGTAGGCGGGGTCGACGCCCCCGTCACCGTGCTCCTTGTTGACGCTGCTGGTCCACGCGGGCTTCAGGCCGAGTTCCTTGCCTATCTCGGTGAACAGGGCGCCGTCGCTGTAGGGGCGGATGGTGAGGTTGCTCCCCTCCAGCCATCCGTCGAAGAACACGAAGTCCTTCGTCGGCAGGTCGGCGTCGGCGACCTGCTGCTTGGCCTTCGCCAGGTGGTCGTCGAACTCCTTGAGCACCTGGTCGGCGCGCTCGGTGCGTCCCGTCGCCTGGCCGATCATGCTGAACACCTCGCGCATGTTCCCGATCGGGTCCTTGGGGTTCGCCCCGCGCGTGGCCATCACGGGGACGCCCCGCTTCTCCAGCTTCTTGATCGTCTCGTCCTTGGCGTCGAACGCCTCCACGACGATGAGGTCGGGCTTGGCCGCGTAGAGGGTGTCGAGGTCGGGCTCCTCGCGTGTGCCGATGTCCGTCACCCCGCTGGGCAGCTTCTCCGCGCTGACCCAGGTGCTGTATCCCTTCACGTCGGAGACGGCGGCGGGGGTGACGCACAGGGTCAGCGCGTCTTCGACCTGCTGCCATTCCAGGACCGCGATGCGCTTGGCGGGCTTGTCGAGCTTCACCTGCCGGCCGACGCCGTCCTTGAAGGAGACCGGCTTCGTCGAGGTGGTCGTGGTGTCCTGGGCGCAGCTCTTCGACGCGGGAGCCGCACTGGCGCTGCTCTTGGCCGTGATCTCGTCGGCGTCGGTCGTACCGCAGGACGTGAGGGCGAAGAGGGCGAGCCCCGCGGTCGAGGCTGCGGCCGTCAGGCGACTGGCACGGTTCATGGAGGGGTCCTCTTTCTCAGACTCAAACGATTCGGCGGAGCGGCGAGCGGGCTGCTCCGGGAGGGGTGCCGCCCTTTTCAGGAGAGGTGGCGCCCGAGTGGGTCGATACGCAGTCGGCCCGTGCGCGGGTCGACGCCGACGTCGACCCGGATGTCGTAGACCTCGCCGATGTTCTCGGCGGTGAGCACGTCGGCGGGTGCGCCCGCCGCGTGCACACGGCCGGCACGCATGAGGACCAGGGTGTCCGCGACGCGGGACGCCTGGTCGAGGTCGTGCAGCACGATCCCGACCGCGATGCCGTGCTTCTCCACAAGATCCCGCACCAGGTCGAGCGTCTCGAACTGATACCGCAGGTCCAGGTGGTTGGTCGGCTCGTCCAGCAGCACGACACCGGTGTCCTGGGCGAGGCAGGCCGCGAGCCAGACACGCTGCATCTCCCCGCCGGAGAGCTCCCCGACCAGCCGGCCCGCCATGTCCCGTACGCCGGTGACGCCCATGGCGCGGTCGATGGCGGCACCGTCCTCGGCGGTCGGTCCGGCGAGGCCACGCCGGTAGGGGTGGCGTCCGAACGCCACGACCTCCGCGACCGTCAGCCCCTGGGGCGCGGGCCTGGACTGGGAGAACAGGGTCACCTCGCGGGCGAACTGGCGGGGGCTGAGCAGCGCCGCGTCACGCTCGGCCTGTCCGTCGGGGGCGTCGAGCGTCACCCGGCCGCCGTCCACCTGGTGCAGCCGGGACAGGGCGCGCAGCAGCGTGGACTTCCCGCTGCCGTTCGGCCCCACGAGGGCGGTCACACGGCCGGGTTCCAGGGCGACCGAGACACCGTGGACGACCGGCTTGCCGCCGTAGCGCAGTACGAGGTCGCGCCCGTTGAGCGCGGCCGCCGGGGCGGCGGGGCCGGCCGGGAGTCTTCCGGCGCGCCGGAAGGGGCTTGTGAACATGAGGAGGTCCGGATGATCGGAGGGGCGCGGAGTGCGGCACCCCGCCCGGCCTTCACCGGCCGGGCCGCACGCTCTCCCGCACGCGGGCAGCACCGTGCGCGGCGCACAACAACTAAGGGTTACCTAACTTCAAGAAGACTATATTCCACTTGTCATGCAGACAATCCGGCGTTCTCGCCACCCGATACGGAATTCGGGACATCCCCGGCCCCCGCGTCCGCCGGGCCGAAGAACGCGCCGGGCGTGGTTCCCATGACGCGCCGGAAGGCGGCGATGAAGGAACTGGGCTGCGCGTAGCCGAGGCGCTCGGAGACCGACATCACATCGAAGCCGTCGGAGAGGAGCATCAGCGCCCGGTGCACCCGCAGCATCTGCCGCCACTGCGCGAACGAGAGACCCGTCGTCCGACGGAACGCGCGGGTGATCGTGCGGTCGCTGCTCCCCAGCCACCGCGCCCATTCCTCCAGTGAACGGGAGTCGGCGGGATCGTCCAGCAGGGCTTCGGCGATCGCGTCGATCCGGGGGTCGCCGGGCAGCCGCAACGCGAGCTGGTGCTCCGAGGGCTGGATCACGTCGAACACGACGGCTTCCGCCCGCAGCCGGGCCGCCTCGTCGAGATCCGTGCGCGACAGATGGGCCAGCAGCGATACGAGCAACGGCGTCATCGCGATCGCTTTCGGCTCCCCGAACGCGAACGGCGTGCGGTCGGGCGCGAAGAAGGCGTCGTGGAACCGCGCGCCCTCCGTCGCCCGGCCCGCGTGCACCACTCCGGCGGGCATCCACAGCCCGTGGCCCTCGAACACGGTGAAGACCCGGTCGCCCACCCGGGACGTCAGCGTCCCCCCGCGTACCCAGACGAGCTCGTGCAGACGGTGCGCGTGCGGCGCCCACTCCGTGGGAGCGGGGACGATCCGGAACTCCGCGACGACGGCACCGGAGGCCGCCCGCTCCGGGAGCGCCCCGGCCCGGCGCATCACCGTGCCCGCCTCGCGCCGCCACAGACCCGGGTTCACCTCACCACGGGACGATCGGACCATGCGGACGAGTCTAAGCGGCTGTCCCGATCCGGTTCCCGTTGCGCCGTGTGGCATCGAACTCATCGCCAAGGTCGGCCAAAGCGCGTGTCCCGCACCTGGTTCCGCCCTCCCGGCGACCTACGTTGTCCCGGTGGAGCAGCACAGGACACGTCCCCCGCAGCGCAGGCAGACCCGGCAGGCCCCGCTGTCCCCGCTGGGGGTGGCCAAGGGGGCCAAGAAGGCCGGCGGCGGCGCGGGGGCCCTCGGCTACCGGGTGATGAGCGCGCCCGCCGGGCGCGACGGCCGGGCGGTCTCCCCCGCCGTGCTCGCCCTGCGCCGGCTGCCCAACCCCCGGCTCACCGGCATCGGCGCCGGGCTGTTCGCGGCCGCCGCCATGTTCCTGCTCGGCTGCCTGGACCGGCTGCTGTTCGACGGGTCCGCCGCCGTCTTCGGCGTACTGTTCCTGCCGGTCAGCGCCCTGACCGCGTTCTGGGTGCGCCCGGCGGACCTGGTGACCGCCCCGATCAGCGTGCCCATCGCCTTCGCCGTCGGGATCGTCCCCATCTCCGGTGGCACCGGCGCCTTCGGCGGGCAGACCATGGCCGTCGTCACCGCCCTCGCGGTGCACGCCGGCTGGCTGTACGGCGGCACCCTCGTCGCCGGCCTCATCGCGACCGTACGGAAGGTGCGGCTGATGCGGGCCCGGCAGCGGCGGATGCTGCTGGCCGCGCAGACCGCCCGGCCCGCCGCGCCGTCCCCGTCACCGGCTCCCCGCCCGGCCGGGCGCGCCCCCCGCCGCCCGTCCCAGCGCTGAACCGCACGGCAACCGGACCGCACCCCCGCCCGCCCTCGGGCTCAGCCGCTCGCCGCCGCCATCGCCGCGCCCACGATGCCCGCGTTGTTCTGGAGCTCCGCCGGGACCATCTCGGCCCGTACGTGTTCGATCAGCGGCAGGAACTTGTCGGCCTTGCGGCTGATACCGCCGCCGACGATGAACAGTTCGGGCGAGAACAGCATCTCCACGTGGGTCAGGTACTTCTGCACCCGGCGCGCCCAGTGCTGCCAGGTCAGGTCCTCGTCCTCCTTGGCCTTCGTGGAGGCGCGCTTCTCCGCGTCGTGGCCGTTCAGCTCCAGGTGGCCGAGCTCCGTGTTCGGTACGAGCCTGCCGTCGACGAAGAGGGCGCTGCCGATCCCCGTACCGAAGGTCAGCACGATCACCGTGCCCTTGCGGCCCCGGCCCGCGCCGAACGTCATCTCGGCGATGCCCGCCGCGTCCGCGTCGTTCAGGACGGTGACGGGGAGGCCCAGCTTGTCGCCGAGGAGGGTGCGGGCGTCGAGGTCGATCCAGCCCTTGTCGACATTGGCCGCGCTGCGGGTCAGACCGCCGGTGACGACGCCCGGGAAGGTGATGCCGACCGGGCCCTTCCAGTCGAAGTGGCCGACGACCTCGGCCACGCACCCGGCCACGTCACCGGGTGTGGCCGGGTGCGGTGTCAGCACTTTGTGGCGCTCCTGCGCCAGGTCTCCGCGGTCCAGGTCCACGGGAGCGCCCTTGATCCCGGATCCGCCGATGTCCACGCCGAAGATCTCCATGTGGTCCACCGTACGGGCACCCGCGCGCGATCACTCCCGGAACGGCACCCAAAAGGCGCCGGTTACTCGCCTTTCAGCGCCGCCGCCTCCGCGCGCAGGTCGCGGCGCAGCTCCTTGGGGAGCGAGAAGACGATCGACTCCTCGGCCGCCTTCACGATCTCGACGTCCTCGAAACCCCGCTCGGCCAGCCAGGCCAGCACGCCGTCGACCAGGACCTCGGGCACGGAGGCGCCGGAGGTGACGCCGACCGTGGAGACACCCTCCAGCCATGCCGCGTCGATCTCGTCGGCGCCGTCGACCAGGTGGGAGGCGCCCGCGCCCGCGCCGAGGGCGACCTCGACCAGGCGGACGGAGTTCGAGGAGTTCTTGGAGCCGACGACGATCACCAGGTCGGCGTCGGCGCCCATCTGCTTCACCGCGATCTGGCGGTTCTGCGTGGCGTAGCAGATGTCGTCGCTCGGCGGCGAGATCAGCAGCGGGAACTTCTCCTTGAGCGCGCCGACCGTCTCCATCGTCTCGTCCACCGAGAGCGTGGTCTGGGAGAGCCAGACGACCTTGGACGGGTCGCGGACCTCGACGTGTCCGACGTCCTCGGGGCCGTCGACCAGGGTGATGTGCTCGGGGGCCTCGCCGGAGGTGCCGATGACCTCCTCGTGGCCCTCGTGGCCGATCAGGAGGATGTCGAAGTCGTCCTGCGCGAAGCGGACGGCCTCCTTGTGGACCTTGGTGACCAGCGGGCAGGTCGCGTCGATGGTGGCGAGCTTCCGCTCGGCCGCCTCCTGGTGCACGGTCGGTGCGACGCCGTGCGCGGAGAACATGACGATCGAGCCCTCGGGGACCTCCGCCGTCTCCTCGACGAAGATCGCGCCCTTCTTCTCCAGGGTCTGTACGACGTACTTGTTGTGGACGATCTCGTGGCGCACGTAGACCGGGGAGCCGTACTGCTCCAGGGCCTTCTCCACGGCGATCACGGCACGGTCCACGCCCGCGCAGTAGCCACGGGGAGCGGCGAGGAGGACGCGTCGGGGGGTCGTAGCAGTCATGCGTCCCATCGTAAGGCCGTACCGAACAGGCGGGGGGCGCGGCGGGTCGGGAGACTGATCTTGACGCGACCCACGGAGGGCTCATGGCCGGCAGCGGTACGGATTCCACCCCTGGCAGCTCGACGGAGCGGGCCGGGCTGCGGCGGACGCTGGGGTTCCGGGACCTGGTGGTCTACGGGCTGCTCTTCATCGCCCCGATGGCCCCCGTCGGCGTGTTCGGGACGCTCGACGCGAAGTCGGACGGCGCGGTCGCGCTCGTGTACGTGGCCGCGACCGTCGTGATGGCCTTCACCGCCTTCAGTTACGCCCAGATGGTGCGGGTCGCCCCGCTGGCCGGCTCGGTGTTCGCGTACGCCCGCAAGGGGCTCGGTGAGGGGCCGGGGTTCATCGCGGGGTGGATGGCGATGCTGGACTACCTGCTGATCCCGGCCGTGGCCTACCTGTTCTCCGGGATCGCGATGAACTCGCTGGTGCCCGGGGTCTCCCGGTGGGTGTGGACGGCGCTGGCCGTGGTCCTGACGACGCTGCTCAACCTGTGGGGGGTGCGCGCCGCGGCCCGGGTCGGTTTCGCGGTGCTCGCGATGGAGATCGTGGTGCTGCTGGTGTTCCTGGTGTCCGCCGTGGTGGTGCTCGTACGGGACGGGGCGCAGCGCGGCTGGCTGACGCCGCTCACCGGGGACTCCGGTTTCTCCATGACGGCGGTGCTGGGCGCGGTGTCCGTGGCGGTGCTCTCGTATCTCGGTTTCGACGCCATCGCCACGTTCGCGGAGGAGGTGACGGGCGGGTCGGCGAAGGTGGCGCGGGCGCTGCTGTTCTGCCTGGTGCTGGCGGGCACGCTGTTCGTGGCGCAGGCGTATCTGGCGGCCCTGCTGGAGCCGATGACGTCGGCGGAGCTGACCGCCGATCCGGCGGCCCAGGGCTCGGCCTTCTACAACACGGTGGACTCCGCCGTGGGCACCTGGCTGCACGACCTGGTGGCCGTGAGCAAGGCGATCGGGGCGGCGTTCGCGGCGCTCGCCGGGCAGGCGGCCGCGGGGCGGCTGCTGTTCGCGATGGCCCGCGAGCGGCGGCTGCCGGGGCTGCTGTCCCGGGTCGATCCGCGCTCCGGCGTCCCCCGGGTCGCGATCCTGATCGCCGCCGTCGTGACGCTGGTGGCGGCGGTGTGGGCGGCCCGGCGCGATGACGGGCTCGACCACCTGGTCTCGGTCGTGGACGTCGGGGCGCTGACGGCGTTCGTCCTGCTGCACGCGTCGGTGGTCGGCTGGTTCGCGGTGCGGCGGATGGAGGGGCCGCCGAGCTGGTGGCGGCACGTGCTGGTGCCGGTGGTCGGTGCCGGGGCGCTGATCGCGGTGATCGTGGAGGCGACCGGGAGCGCCCAGGTGGTGGGGGCCTGCTGGTTCGCGGTGGGGTTGGTGGTGCTCCTGGCGCAGCGGGGGCGGCGGCGGGAGGCCCGTTAGAGGCGGTGCGTTGTCGGTCCCGGCCGTTACGCTCGCTCGCATGGCTCTGAACACTTCTCCGGAAGCCCCGCTGCCCGTCGGTGACGTGTCGCGGCTCATCGGCGGCTGGATCGACCGGCTCGGTTCGGTCTGGGTCGAGGGCCAGATCACCCAGCTGTCGCGGCGGCCGGGCGCCGGTGTGGTGTTCCTGACGCTGCGCGACCCGTCGCACGACATCTCGGTGAGCGTGACGTGCTTCCGGCAGGTCTTCGACCGGATCGCCGACGTGGTGTCGGAGGGCGCGCGGGTCGTCGTCCTGGCCAAGCCCGAGTGGTACGCGCCCCGGGGGCAGCTGTCGCTGCGGGCGACGGAGATACGGCCGGTCGGCATCGGCGAGCTGCTGGTGCGGCTGGAGCAGCTGAAGAAGTCGCTGGCCGCCGAGGGGCTGTTCGCGCTCGACCGCAAGAGGCCGCTGCCCTTCCTGCCCCAGCTGGTCGGCCTGGTCTGCGGCCGGGCGTCGGCGGCCGAGCGCGATGTGCTGGAGAACGCCCGCCGCCGCTGGCCCGCCGTCCGCTTCGAGGTCCGCAACACCGCCGTGCAGGGGGTGCACGCGGTCAACCAGGTCGTGCGGGCGGTCCAGGAGCTGGACGGCATCCCGGAGGTCGACGTCATCGTCGTGGCGCGCGGCGGCGGCAGCGTCGAGGACCTGCTGCCGTTCTCGGACGAGGAGCTGATCCGTACGGTCGCGGCCTGCCGTACGCCGGTGGTCTCGGCGATCGGGCACGAGCCGGACTCCCCGCTGCTGGACCTGGTCGCGGACGTGCGGGCGTCCACGCCCACGGACGCGGCGAAGAAGGTCGTGCCGGACGTGGGCGAGGAGCTGGACCGGGTGCGGCAGCTGCGGGACCGTGCGCTGCGGATGGTACGGGGGCTGCTCGACCGGGAGGAGCGGGGCCTGGCCCACGCGCTGGGGCGGCCCTGCATGGAGCGCCCGCAGCGGATGGTGGACGAGCGCGCGGCGGAGGTCGACGCGCTGGCCGGGCGTTCCCGCCGGGTGCTGGGCCATCTGCTGGACCGGGCGGACTCGGAGCTCGCCCACACCCGCGCCCGGGTCCTCGCGCTGTCGCCCGCCGCGACCCTGGAGCGCGGCTACGCGGTGCTCCAGCGCGCCGACGGGCACGTGGTCCGGGACCCTTCGGACGCGGGCGCGGCCGGGGAGACGCTGCGGGCCCGGGTGTCGGGGGGCGAGTTCGCGGTGCGGGTCGCCGAATGAGCGGGGCGGCCCCCCGGCCGGTGGCCGGGCGTACAGGCCGACACAAGCTGACACATGCCGATGCATAGGGTGGATGACATGACGGACGACGGGACGGCGACCGCCGCCGCGACGGGCACGCTCGGCTACGAGCAGGCGCGCGACGAGCTGATCGAGGTGGTGCGCCGCCTGGAGGCGGGCGGGACATCGCTGGAGGACTCCCTCGCGCTCTGGGAGCGGGGCGAGGAGCTGGCGAAGGTCTGCCGGCACTGGCTGGAGGGTGCCCGCGCCCGGCTGGACGCGGCCCTGGCGGGCCCGGCCGCCGCAGAGGGCGGCGCGGGGGACGGCGGTCCTTCGGGCTCGACGGCGGCCGACGCGGACTGAGCCCGCGGCGGGGGCCGGTGGGGGCGCGGCGTCCTTATTCCGGCTGTGCGGGGTGAGTCTCCCCACTCCGGATTTAGTTGAACATTAACGCACTTCCGCCGTACGGTGATCGCCGTCGCTCGATCCCCCGTGGTCGTGAGACCCGATCCCCCGTGTACGTCCGGAAGGTAATAACGCCGATGTCCCTCGTTCTTGACCCCGCCGCCCAGGACCTCCTCTTCCGCGAGGCCCGCACCGCCAACACGTTCACCGACGAGCCGGTGACCGAGGAGCAGGTCCAGGCCATCTACGACCTGGTCAAGTACGGCCCGACCGCCTTCAACCAGTCGCCGCTGCGCGTCGTGCTGGTCCGCTCTGAGGAGGCCCGCGCGCGCCTCGTGACGCACATGGCCGAGGGCAACCAGCCCAAGACCTCGACCGCCCCGCTGGTCGCGATCCTGGCCGCGGACAACGAGTTCCACGAGGAGCTGCCGGCCCTGATGCCGCACTTCCCGCAGGCCAAGGACATGTTCTTCTCCGAGCGCCCGGCCCGCGAGTCGGCCGCCTCGCTGAACGCCGCTCTCCAGGCCGCCTACTTCATCATCGGCGTACGCGCCGCCGGCCTGGCCGCCGGCCCGATGACCGGTTACGACGCCGCGGGCATCGAGAAGGAGTTCCTGGACGGCGACCACAGCGTCCTGATGGTCGTCAACATCGGCAAGCCGGGCGAGGACGCCTGGTTCCCGCGCCTGCCGCGTCTCGCGTTCGACGAGGTCGTCAAGACCGTCTGAGTTCCACCGCGCCCACGGGGGCGGACGACGGTACGGGGAGGGTCCCGGAGCGAGCACGCTCCGGGACCCTCCCCGTACTCATGTGCCGACGCGGTCCCGCGCGCATACCGCCGCCGCGTCACGATGCCCGCGCGCCCCCGAGTTCCTGCCTCCACCCCGAGCTCGTCGCCGAGCCGCCGCATCGACAGGGCCTTCATCCCTTCCCGGTCGACCAGCCGCAGGGCCGCCTCCAGGACGGCCTGCCGAGTGAGCCCGGCGCGCTGCCCGCTGCCCCGGTTCGTCGACCCGACGGCCGGCTCGGTCCGCCGCCTCGGCGGCGTAGACCTGCGCGAACTGGCCGGCCGCGAGCTGTACCGGAAGGTCTCCTTCGTCTTCCAGGACGTCCGGCTGCTGCACGCGTCCGTCGCGGACAACATCGCGCTGGCGGCACCCTCCGCCACTGCCCAGGACGTGGAACGGGCCGCCCGCCTGGCCAACATCCACGACCGCGTCATCGGACTCCCGCACGGATACGGCACGGTGATCGGCGAGGAGGCCCGGCTGTCGGGCGGCGAGGCCCAACGGGTCGCGCTCGCCCGCGCCCTGCTGGCCGACACCCCCGTCCTGGTGCTGGACGAGGCGACCTCCTTCGCCGATCCGCTCACCGAGCAGGCGGTGCGCCGCGCCCCGGACACGCTGCGGGGCGGGGACAGGACCTTCCTGGTCATCGCGCACCGCCTGGAGACCGTCGCCGGCGCCGATGCCGTCGCGGTCCTGGAGGACGGAGTGATCACCGAGTACGGGGCGCCCGGTGAACTGCTCGCGAAGGGCGAGAGGTTCGCCGCCCTGTGGCGTACCCGGCAGCCGGCGGGTTCAGCGGGAGAGGGTGAGCGGCTGTGACCACGCACGGCACGGCCGGTGGGACGAACACGTGCCCGCGGACCCGCTTCGAACAGCGAGAGGACGACCTTCGATGATCACCATGCTGCTGCGGGTACTGGGTTATCAGCACGCCCGCCCGATGCGACGCACCCTCACCCTGATGACGATCACAAGCCACCGGGCGGGTCATCGAATACCTCTGGGCGCAGCCGGTCCTGCGCGCCGGCGGCCGGACCGCCGAACGCTTCCGGCTCCTGGACGACTCCCTGCGCCGGGTCCAGCGGGCCTCCCGCCGCTCCACCCTGTCCGCACTGCCCGGCGCGGTGGGCCTGACGCTGACGGTGCAGGCGCTGTTCACCGCGGTGCTGGGTCTGGGGGCGTACCTCGCGCTCGGCGGACACATCGGGGCCGCTGAACTGCTGACGGTCCTGGTGCTGGCGGCGCGCTGCGCGGAGCCGCTGCTGTCGCTGGCCGACCTCGGCGGCAAACTGCGCGCCGCTCGCGGCGAACTGGCCAGGCTCGACGTACTGCTGCGCACCGAGCCGCTGCCGCAGGCCGCCGATCCCGTGATACCGGACGGCCACGGGGTGGAGTTCGAGCCGGTCGCCTTCCGGCACGGCGAGCACACCGTGTTCGACGACCTGTCGCTGTCCGTCCCCGAGGGGCGGTGGCTGGCGGTCGTGGGGCCGCCCGGTGCGGGCAAGAGCACCCTGCTCCAGCTGCTCGCACGGTTCTACGACGTGGACGCGGGCGCGGTGCGCGTCGGCGGCGTGGACGTACGCGCTGCGCCTCGGCGGGCGCTACGCGGCGTTCTGGGAGCTCGCCCCGGGCCCCTCGGCGACGGGGCCCGCACCGGACCGCGTTCTTCCGCCGGTGACGTGAGCGAGCACGGGCCGGTCGCGGCGCCCCGCGACCGGCCCGAAGCCTTCCCCGTACGCGCGGACGCGCGTCAGGACGTCTTGAGCGCCGCGGCCATCTCCGTCAGCCGCTCCGCCGGGGCCGAGCCGGTCACGACCGTCGTCGCGCCCTTCTCCTCGCGCACCAGCGCGTCGTACTTCGGGCCCTCCCAGCGCTGCCAGGTCTCCCCCGCGACCTCCTGCGTGCGGCCGGTGTCCTTCGCCTTCTGGCTGACCTGGCTGATGTACAGCTTCGCCGGGGACGTGGACTGCTCCACCGCGACGTACTTGCCGTCCGGGTCGAGGAAGCCGAGGTGCCAGCTGTTGCCGCCGTCCCGGTCGTAGGTGACCGAGGTGGGCTTCCAGCCCTCGGGCAGCCCGGTGGGGGCGGCCACCGGGTACGGGGCGGCGCGCCGGGCGGTCAGGAGCTCGACGCGGTAGTCGACGGCCTTGACCGGATCGGCCTTGTCGTCGTGCGGAATGAAGATGTAGACGACACCTGCCACGGCGGCGATCGCCGCCAACGACAGGATCATGTCCCGCACGGTCTGCTTGCCTCGCTTGCTTGCCACGGGTCCATCGTCGCATCAGCCTCCGCGCGACCGAACCGGGGGCGCCCCGCTCAAACGTGACCCGGTCTGCTCATTTTATCGACCTGGCGATAGAGTCGGATCACCCTCATCCGGTCGTCGTCGTACAGAAAGGTGCGCTCCGATGTCCGAACATCATCTGCCGTCCCAGCTGGAGGTCTCCCCGGAGGCCCCCGACCGCAACCTCGCCCTGGAGCTCGTCCGGGTCACCGAGGCCGCCGCCATGGCCGCCGGGCGCTGGGTCGGCCGCGGAGACAAGATCGGGGCCGACGGCGCCGCCGTGAAGGCCATGCGCACCCTCGTCTCCACCGTGTCCATGAACGGCATCGTCGTCATCGGTGAGGGCGAGAAGGACGAAGCCCCCATGCTGTTCAACGGCGAGCACGTGGGCGACGGCACCGGGCCCGAGGTGGACATCGCCGTCGACCCGATCGACGGCACGACGCTGAACGCCAAGGGCATGCCGAACGCGATCGCCGTGCTGGCCGCCGCCGACCGGGGCGCCATGTTCGACCCGTCCGCGGTCTTCTACATGGACAAGCTGGTCACCGGCCCCGAGGCCGCCGACTTCGTCGACATCAACGCGCCCGTCTCGGTGAACATCCGGCGGGTCGCGAAGGCGAAGAGCTCCACGCCCGAGGACGTCACCGTCGTCATCCTGGACCGCCCCCGCCACGACGGCATCGTCAAGGAGATCCGGGAGACCGGCGCCCGGATCAAGTTCATCTCCGACGGCGACGTGGCCGGTTCGATCATGGCCGCGCGCGAGGGCACCGGCGTCGACCTGCTGATGGGGATCGGCGGCACGCCCGAGGGCATCATCTCGGCCTGCGCCATAAAGTGCCTCGGCGGCACCATCCAGGGCAAGCTCTGGCCGAAGGACGAGGCGGAGCGGCAGCGCGCCCTGGACGCCGGGCACGACCTGGACCGGGTGCTGTCCACGGACGACCTGGTCAGCGGGGACAACGTGTTCTTCGTGGCGACCGGCATCACGGACGGCGAGCTGATGCGCGGGGTGCGCTACCGCGCGGAGACGGCGACCACCGAGTCCATCGTCATGCGGTCCAAGTCGGGCACCATCCGGACGATCAGTTCCACCCACCGGCTGTCGAAGCTGCGCGCCTACAGCGCCATCGACTTCGACCGCGCGAAGTAGCCCCGGCGGCACAGCCGGCCCCGGCGCGCCCGCGTGTCCGGCCGAAGAGGCGCCCCCCATGTGCGGTGGGGGCGCCTCTTCGTATGCGTGGGTACGGGCAGGAGGGGGCGGGCCCCCGTCAGCCCGCGATCCGGTCGGTCGCGCCCGACGCCTTCAGCTCCACCTCGCGCCGCCGGCGCCGGGCGAGCGCGACGCGGCGCTCGGCGGCGGTGAGCCCGCCCCACACCCCGTACGGCTCGGGCTGCACCAGGGCGTGTTCGCGGCACTCGACCATCACGGGACAGCGCGCGCAGACCCGCTTCGCGGACTCCTCGCGCGAGAGGCGGGCAGCAGTCGGCTCCTTCGACGGGGCGAAGAACAGCCCGGCTTCGTCCCGGCGGCACACCGCCTCCGAGTGCCAGGGGCCGGCCTGGTCCTCCCGAGCGGGGGCCCGCTGCGGGGGGACGGCGGCGACCTGCAGGGGCTGATGCGGCAGTTGCAGCACGGGTCCACTCCTGACGACGGCTTCGCGAGCGAGAGACGATGCAGCAGTCCCTACCCGCTGTACGCGCGCCTATGCACTGAGTGGTACTCAGGTCCGTTCCGCGTCATTGCGGTCGAGTCCTTTTCCGGCCGTCAGTGGCCGAGGTGTTTACGCAGCCGGTCCTGGAGATCCGCGATGAACTTGCCGCGCTTGGGCTTCGCCTCGACGCTGCCGAACACGGAACATCCGTTCACCACGACCACGGGCGCCTCGGGATCGGGGGATTCCAGCGTGCGTACTTCGAAACTGCCGAAAACGCCCGTTCCGCTGCCACGCAGCGAGATGTTCTCGGGCACCCTGATCTCCACGCTCCCGAAGACGGACGTCGCGTTGATCACGGTGAGACGCTGGCTGAAAAGCGCTTCGGTCAGGTCGATTTCCACACTGCCGAACAGCGAGAACGCGTTGGTGCGCCCGCCGACCCGCCAGCGCCCCTTCCGGGTCGAACTGCTGAAGACCGCCACCAGGTTGTCGGCGGGTCCGGCGGCCGGCTCGGGGCCGTAGGCGTACGGGGTGCCCGCGGCGGCCCTGGGCGTGCCGCCCGGCGCCGGCAGGTCCCGTACCAGCGGTTCGAGCTCGCCGACGGTCTTGGCGCGGTAGACGGAGTCGACCCGCTCCGCGTGTTCGTCGGCGGTCAGCCGGCCCTCGGCCAGCGCTTCGCGCAGGATGTCCGCGATCCGGTCGCGGTCCGCGTCGGAGGCGCGGATGACGTCGGGGCCCGCCGGTGCGGCGGGCTGCTGGGGCTGCTTCTCGAGGTCCACCGGCCCAGCGTACCGAAACGCGATAGATCGCGACAGAGCCTGGACGGTGCGCCGCCCGGCCAACCCCGCCGAACCCGGGTGAGCCCTACCTCACAAGCCCGCCGCCCCCGGCGGGTCCTACCCTGGTGGGTGCGCTGTCCAAGGGTGGCCAGCCGCTGTCTGCCGAGTGAGGAATGGCCGTAATGCCAGAGTTTGCGTACTCCGATCTGCTCCCTCTGGGAGAGGACACCACGCCGTACCGTCTGGTCACCGCCGAGGGTGTGTCCACCTTCGAGGCCGACGGGCGTACGTTCCTCAAGGTCGAGCCGGAGGCGCTGCGCACCCTGGCCGCCGAGGCCATGCACGACATCTCGCACTACCTGCGGCCCGCGCACCTGGCGCAGCTGCGGCGGATCGTGGACGACCCGGAGGCGTCGTCCAACGACAAGTTCGTCGCGCTGGACCTGCTGAAGAACGCGAACATCGCCGCCGCGGGCGTCCTGCCGATGTGCCAGGACACCGGCACGGCCATCGTCATGGGCAAGCGCGGGCAGAACGTGCTCACGCGGGGCGGTGACGAGGAGGCCCTGTCGCGCGGCATCTTCGACGCGTACACCAAGCTCAACCTGCGGTACTCGCAGATGGCCCCGCTGAACATGTGGGAGGAGAAGAACACCGGCTCCAACCTCCCGGCCCAGATCGAGCTGTACGCGACCGACGGAGGCGCGTACAAGTTCCTCTTCATGGCCAAGGGCGGCGGCTCGGCCAACAAGTCGTTCCTGTTCCAGGAGACCAAGGCGGTCCTCAACGAGACCTCCATGATGAAGTTCCTGGAGGAGAAGATCCGTTCGCTGGGCACCGCGGCCTGCCCGCCGTACCACCTGGCGATCGTCGTCGGCGGTACGTCCGCGGAGTTCGCGCTGAAGACCGCGAAGTACGCCTCCGCGCACTACCTGGACGAGCTGCCCGCCGAGGGCTCCCCGACCGGCCACGGCTTCCGGGACAAGGAGCTGGAGGAGAAGGTCTTCGAGCTGACGCAGAAGATCGGCATCGGCGCGCAGTTCGGCGGCAAGTACTTCTGCCACGACGTGCGCGTGGTGCGCCTGCCCCGGCACGGCGCCTCGCTGCCCGTCGCCATCGCCGTCTCCTGCTCGGCGGACCGCCAGGCCACCGCGAAGATCACCGCCGAGGGCGTCTTCCTGGAGCAGCTGGAGAAGGATCCGGCCCGCTTCCTGCCGGACACCACCGACGAGCACCTCGACACCGAGGGCGACGTCGTGCGCATCGATCTGAACCGGCCGATGGACGAGATCCTCGCCGAGCTGACCAAGTACCCGGTCAAGACCCGGCTCTCGCTGACCGGCCCGCTGGTCGTGGCGCGCGACATCGCGCACGCCAAGATCAAGGAGCGCCTGGACGCGGGCGAGGAGATGCCGCAGTACCTGAAGGACCACCCGGTGTACTACGCGGGCCCGGCGAAGACCCCCGAGGGCTACGCCTCCGGCTCCTTCGGCCCGACCACGGCCGGCCGCATGGACAGCTACGTCGCGCAGTTCCAGGCTGCGGGCGGCTCCAAGGTGATGCTCGCCAAGGGCAACCGCTCCCAGCAGGTCACCGACGCGTGCGACGCGCACGGCGGCTTCTACCTGGGCTCGATCGGCGGCCCGGCCGCCCGCCTCGCGCAGGACTGCATCAAGAAGGTCGAGGTCGTCGAGTACGAGGAACTCGGCATGGAGGCGGTCTGGAAGATCGAGGTGGAGGACTTCCCGGCGTTCGTCGTCGTGGACGACAAGGGCAACGACTTCTTCACCGAGCCCGCCCCGGCCCCGACGTTCACCAGCATCCCGGTGCGCGGCCCCGGCCTGGGCTGACCCCCGCCCCGCCGGGGCGGGTAACCCCCGGCAGCCCTCATCCCCTCGGCGAACCGGCCCTCGAACCGGCCGGTTCGCCGAGGGGATGCGTTTTTCCGCTTTCTTCACGGCGGTCCGGCTGGGTGCCGGATTTCTCGCCGGTCTGGCCTCGGCGCCCTCGCGGCCCAGCAGGTGATCCGGCGGTACACCCGCCGCACCGGGCGGCCGGTGGGCACGTCGGGCTACGGCAACGGCAACGGCAACGGCAACGGCAACGGCAACGGCAACGGCAACGGCAACGGCAACGGCAACGGTGTCATGTCCGGGACAATGCCGGCCGAGCCCCGGAGTCTCCGAGCCGGTACACGTACGGCGGGAATCAGCCAATCTCGTGCACGGCCCGCAGCGGCGCCGGACCCGGTCACGGGGGCACGGCGCGGACCGGGCCGGGGCACCATGCGGTGTCCGCGTTCCGGGGCCGCCCGCGGCGCACCGCCGCTTTCGCGCACCGGGCCGTCCGCGGACTTGCGGGGCACCGGGCCGATGCGGTGGGTTGTCCGGCGTTGCCGGAGAACTCCGCACCACCGGGCGGTCCGGCCCGGTGCCGTCACCGGACGCCGGGCCCGCCCCCCACAACCCGCCGCCGGTCCTCGCCCCTGCCGACCCTCGCCGCGCGGCCGTCCGAACCCGTACGGCCCGTCCCACCCTCACCGTCCCACTCCGGAAAGGCGGACACCGCATGACGCCGGTCCCCCACCGCAGCCATGCCGACGACCTGCTCACCTTCATCAGCGCCAGCCCCTCCTCGTACCACGCCGTGGCGAGCGCCGCCCAGCGGCTGGAGAAGGCGGGCTTTCGTGAACTGCGCGGAACCGACGACTGGACGGGCACCACGGGCGGCAGCTTCGTCGTCCACGGGGGCGCGCTGATCGCCTGGTACGCCCCCGAGTCCCGGCCCGCCCACACCCCGTTCCGGATCATCGGCACGCACACCGACTCGCCGAACCTGCGGATCAAGCCGACCCCGGACACGGGGTCGGCCGGCTGGCGGCAGGTCGCGGTGGAGATCTACGGCGGGGTCCCGCTCAACACCTGGCTCGACCGGGACCTGGGCATCTCCGGCCGGCTCGCGCTGCGCGCCCCCGGCGGGCGGACCGACTCCCGGCTGGTGCAGATCGACGAGCCCCTGCTGCGGGTGCCGCAGCTGGCGATCCACCTGGACCGCGCCGTCAACGACGGGCTCGCCCTGGACCGGCAGCGCCACGTCGCCCCGGTCTGGTCGCTCGGCGCGACCGACGAGGGCGCGCTGCTGCGCCGGGTCGCGGCGGCCGCCGAGGCCGAGCCGGACGAGGTGCTGGGCTGGGACCTGATGCTGCACGACGTGCAGGCACCCGGCTACCTGGGCGCGGAGCGGGAGTTCGTGGTCTCCTCCCGGCTGGACAACCTGGTGTCGGTGCACGCCGGGGTCGCCGCGCTGGCAGCGGCGGCGACGGCGGCCGAAGCGCCCGCGTACATCCCGGTGCTGGCGGCCTTCGACCACGAGGAGGTCGGCAGCGGCTCGGACACGGGGGCGCAGAGCCCGCTCCTGGAGCGGGTGCTGAGCCGTTCGGTGACCGCGCGGGGCGGCAGCTCCGAGGACTGGGCGCGGGCGCTGGCCGGCGCGTACTGCGTCTCGGCCGACATGGCGCACGCCGTCCACCCCAACTACGCGGAGCGCCACGACCCGGGCCACCAGCCGCTGCCCAACGGCGGCCCCACGGTCAAGGTCAACGTCAACCAGCGCTACGCCACCGACTCGGCCGGGATCGCCCTGTTCGCCGCGGCGTGTGAGCGGGCGGGTGCGCCGTGGCAGCCGTTCGTCTCCAACAACGCGATGCCGTGCGGCACGTCCATCGGCCCGCTCACCGCGGCCCGGCTGGGTGTGCCGACCGTCGACGTGGGGGTCCCGGGGCTGTCGATGCACTCCGCGCGCGAGCTGTGCGGGGCCGAGGACCCGGGCCACCTGGCGGCGATCCTGACGGCGTTCGCCACCTCGGGATGAGGCGCTGAGGCGCTGGTACGGGGAGGGGCCGGTGCGGCTCCTCCCCGTACCCGTACACGACGGGGGTTACGCGAAGCGCTGCTTCGCGCTGCCGTCGCAGGCTTGCAGCCGCAGCGGGTCGTGGGCGCCCGCCAGGGTCGCGCACAGGCCCGTCGAGGCGGCCGGGCGCAGGGTGCCCGACTGCCGGACGAACTGCTGGTTGGCGGCGCCGGAGCAGTTGTAGAGGATCAGGGCCGCGCCCGCCTTGTAGTTCGCGCCCGGCACGTCCAGGCAGCGGTCGTGGCTCAGCTCGGTGCGCAGGGTCTTCGTGGCGGAGTCGTACCACCAGCCCTGGTTGCGTCCGCCGTGGCACTCCCAGCCGGTGACCCCGGTGTTGTTGCGGGTGACGGAGGCGGGGGCGTCCAGGCAGGTGGCCGTCGCCTCGCCGCGCAGGGGCGTGAAGACGTCGTCCCAGGCGGCCGGCTGGAGCACGGGCTGTCCGGTGCTCGCCGGGTCGGCGCAGCTCGCCTCGCGCAGGCCCGAGTTGTAGATCTGGATCAGGCAGGAGGCGAAGGCGCCGTGGCCGGCCGCGTTCGGGTGGAAGGACTGGCGCACCGAGTTGGAGTCCGGCGGGAAGTGCGACAGGTCGATGTAGAGGCCGCGGGCCCAGGTGGACTCGCTGCACACCTCGTGGCCGTGAAAGAGGCGGGAGTTGTCGAGGTAGACGGCCCCGGTGTCGGCGGCCGCCCTGCGCATGCCGCGTTCGAAGGCGGGGACCGCGGTGTTGCGGCCCCAGGCGGCGTCGGAGTCGTATCCGGCGCAGCCGCCGGGAAGCTTGCCGGGGAACTTCGGGTTGTCGTAGAAGTCCGGGCCGATGGGGCTCGGGTAGCCCATGACGACGAGCTTGTAGTCGCTGTCGGCGTAACCGGCGCCGGTCATCACGGTCCGCAGGTCGCGCACGGTCTTCTCGACCTTGGGGACGAGCCCGTCGACGCGGGCCTGCCAGCCGCCCTCGTACTTGGACTGGCAGACGCCCTGGAGGAGTATCCAGCGCTCGACGCAGTCCGTCATGACGGGCCCGAACTGGAGGTCGTCGTTGGCACCCGCCACCAGCACGATCATTTTGATGCGGGTGTTGCGCGCCTTGACGGCCAGGTTGTCGCTCTGCACCAGCTCGTCGGCGTACTGCTTGGAGCCGCCGATGACGATGTTTCCGGTGTACGCGCCGGAGCACGAGACGTTGTACGTGACGTCGGCCGGAATCCCGGTGCGGTGGATCGCGGAGTCGGGCGAGCGGTGGCACCAGTTGTCGGGGCCGTTGGTGCCCGCCTCGTACGTGCCGACGCCCTCGCCGGATATCTCGCTGTCGCCGAGCGAGATGAGCCCGGTCTTGCGCTGGGCGAGCGGGCGCTCGGCCGGGTCGCCGTACAGCTGGGTGGCCTCCGCGGCGCGGATGGCCTCCAGTTCGGGCGACAGGGGGGTGGATGCGGTACTGGTGGTACCGGACTGGGCGGCGGTGGCCGTTCCCGCCGCCACGGTCATGCCGCCGAACGCCGCCGCCATGGCCGCGGCGGCCGCGACGGTACAGCGGAGTCTGTGCCTGGTGCGCCTCATTGCGCCTCCCGGGTTGTGGTTACCCCCGGTATTTACTGGTCGGTAGGCGACTTGGGAATAGCTTGAACAAGACAAGTGCTCATCTTTTTCAGGAGGTTGAACGATGACGGATCAAGGAATGGGCGACGACTACCGCGTCGAGCACGACTCGATGGGCGAGGTCAGGGTCCCCGCCGACGCGAAGTGGCGGGCCCAGACGCAGCGGGCCGTGGAGAACTTCCCGGTCTCCGGGCAACGCCTGGAGCGGGCCCACATCGAGGCCCTGGCCCGTATCAAGGCCGCCGCCGCCAAGGTCAACGCGGACCTGGAGGTACTGGACCCGGACATCGCGCGGGCGGTCCAGGAGGCGGCCGGGGAGGTCGCCGAGGGGCGCTGGGACGCGCACTTCCCGGTCGACGTCTTCCAGACCGGCTCGGGTACCTCCTCGAACATGAACACCAATGAGGTGATCGCCACCCTCGCCACCGAACGCCTCGGCCGCGAGGTCCACCCCAACGACCACGTCAACGCCTCCCAGTCCTCCAACGACGTCTTCCCCTCCTCCATCCACATCGCCGCTACCGCCGCGGTGACCGCCGACCTGATCCCCGCCCTGGACCAGCTGGCGGCCGCCCTGGAGCGCAAGTCGGACGAGTTCGCGACGGTCGTGAAGTCCGGGCGCACCCACCTCATGGACGCCACGCCCGTCACCCTCGGCCAGGAGTTCGGCGGGTACGCGGCCCAGATCCGCTACGGCGTCGAGCGGCTGCGCGCCTCGCTCCCCCGGCTCGCCGAACTCCCCCTCGGCGGCACGGCCGTGGGCACCGGCATCAACACCCCGCCCGGCTTCGCCCCCGCCGTGATCGCGGAGGTCGCCCGCGTCACCGGGCTGCCGCTCACCGAGGCCCGCGACCACTTCGAGGCGCAGGGCGCGCGGGACGGCCTGGTGGAGACCTCCGGGCAGCTGCGCACCATCGGCGTCTCGCTCACCAAGATCTGCAACGACCTGCGCTGGATGGCCTCCGGCCCGCGCACCGGACTCGCCGAGATCTCCCTGCCCGACCTCCAGCCGGGCTCCTCGATCATGCCGGGCAAGGTCAACCCGGTCATCCCCGAGGCGGTCCTGATGGTCGCCGCCCAGGTCACCGGGAACGACGCCACGGTCGCCGCGGCGGGCGCCGCCGGCAACTTCGAGCTGAACGTGATGCTCCCGGTCATCGCGAAGAACCTGCTGGAGTCCGTACGGCTGCTCGCCAACGCCTCCCGGCTGCTCGCGGACCGCACGGTCGACGGGATCACCGCGCACGCGGAGCGGGCCAGGGAGTACGCCGAGTCCTCGCCGTCCGTCGTCACCCCGCTGAACAAGTACATCGGCTACGAGGAGGCGGCGAAGGTCGCCAAGAAGTCCCTCGCCGAGCGCCGGACGATCCGCGAGGTGGTCCTAGAATCGGGTTATGTGGAGCGCGGCGACCTGACCGAAAAGCAGCTCGACGAAGCCCTGGACGTACTGCGCATGACCCGTCCGTGACGGGCGCCGCTGCGGGGCGGGGGCGCGCTCTCTAAGATCTCTCCATGACAGGTAGCGGAGAGACCGAGCGCTGGGCGCCGGGTGATCAGATCCTGTGGCGCTACCGGGGCAACGGCCCCCGGCGGCCGGACTCCGCCGCGCATCCGTTCCACATCTGCCGCCCCGTCACGGTCGTCCAGGACACCGAGGAGCTGCTGGCGGTCTGGGTGGCGCCCGGCACCGAGTGCGTCAAGCCGGTCCTCGCGGACGGCACCGACGTGCACGCCGAACCGCTCGCCACCCGGTACACCGCCCCGCGCACCACCGCCCGCTCGGTCTGGCTGGGCAACGGGGTGCTGAAGCTGGCCGGGCCGGACGAGCCCTGGTCGGTCTGGCTGTTCTGGGAGCGCGGCTGGCAGTTCCGCAGCTGGTACGTGAACCTGGAGGAGCCCCGTACCCGGTGGTCCGGCGGGGTCGACTCGGAGGACCACTTCCTCGACATCTCGGTCTACCCGGACCGCAGCTGGCTCTGGCGCGACGAGGACGAGTTCGAGCAGGCCCAGCGGGTCGGCCTGATCACGCCGGACATGGCGGAGCGGGTGCGGGCGGCTGGGCGCGCGGCGGTCGGGCTGATCCGCGACTGGGCGGCGCCGTTCCGGGACGGCTGGGAGGACTGGCGGCCCGATCCGGCGTGGCGGGTGCCCGAACTCCCGGACGACTGGGACCGCCGGCCGGATGGTTCGGACCGTACGCCTTCCGCCATGCCGTCGTGAGACCCTTGATGCACCCCAGGGGGGCGAACGTAGGATCGTCCCGAGGAGAGCGGCTCGGCCCCAACCGGCAGGCGGGGCTCAGGACCTGACCGTAAGTCATCGGCTCGTCGCACAAACCGCAGCCCTCATGGACCGCATCGGCGTCACGAGTCGCACGAGTTACCCGCATCGCATGAGCCACTACGAGGGGGTGGAGACGTGTCCGCTGTCCGCCGCCGCCCCTTCGGAAACGTTGTCACCGGCATCCCCGGGCCGTGTCCGGAAGGTCCCGCCCGGCCCGCCCTTCGGGCGTGCGACGGGGTCTTCCGGACACGGCCCGGCAGACATCCGGTTTCGGCCCCGCGTTCCGGGGCAGGCGATGTCAGCCGTTGTTATTGCCGCTCCTGCCGGGGCACAGTGGCGCCCCGCAAGGTGATTGCCTCATACAACCGGCCCGGACGGACGGAACCCCACGCGTGACGGAGCATCCCACCTCCCACGAAGGCCGGCAGCCTCTCGCCGCCCGGCCGCAGGAACGCACCCGGCCGCGGCAGCGGGACGCCGCCGTGGCGGCCGCCGCTGCCGCGACGGCGATCCCGGCCCCGGCCAAGGGCCCGGCCCCGGCCGGCCCCGACCCACAGGCGGCGACGCGGCGCGAGGGCGACCGGCTGCGCTTCGTGGGGGCCGCGACCCGGCGGATCGCCCGGGGCATAGACCTGGACGAGATCGTGCTGGGGCTGTGCCGGGCCAGCGTGCCGACGTTCTCCGACGCCATACTCGTCTACCTCCGCGACCCGCTGCCGGTCGGCGACGAGCGGCCGGTCAGCCCGTTCGTGCTGCGGCTGCGCCGCTCGGACCGGCTGCGGCTGACGGAGGAGGAGACCGAGAGCCTGCCGGAGACCGAGCGGCTGCGGCTGCCCGCCGTGGACCCGCAGGCCGATCTGATGCCCGCCGCCGAGCTGTGCGAGGTCCAGGCCGGGAGCGCGCTCGCCGAGGTGCTGCGCGGGGTGCGCCCGGTCTTCGGCGACTCCGCCGCGGCCCGCGTCGCACTGCCCGAGCTGCTCGGCGCCGACCGCACGGTGCCCTCCGGCCACCGGGTGATCCTGGCCCCGCTGCGCGGCCGCCGGCGGGTGATCGGGGCGGCGGTCTTCCTGCGCGGCGCCGAGCGCCTGCCGTTCGAGGCCAACGACCTGCTGGTGGCCGCCCAGCTGGCGACGCACACCGCGCTCGGCATCGACAAGGCCGTGCTCTACGGGCGCGAGGCATACATCGCCGACGAGTTGCAGCGCACCATGCTGCCCGACTCGCTCCCCCAGCCCACCGGCGTCAAGCTCGCCTCGCGCTACCTCCCGGCCGCCGAGACGGCCCGGGTCGGCGGCGACTGGTACGACGCGATCCCGCTGCCCGGCAGCCGGGTCGCCCTGGTCGTCGGCGACGTCATGGGCCACTCCATGACCTCCGCCGCGATCATGGGCCAGCTGCGCACCACCGCGCAGACCCTGGCCGGGCTCGACCTGCCCCCGCAGGAGGTGCTGCACCACCTGGACGAGCAGGCGCAGCGGCTCGGCAGCGACCGCATGGCCACCTGCCTGTACGCGGTGTACGACCCCGTCGCGCACCGCATCACCGTCGCCAACGCCGGCCACCCGCCGCCCGTCCTGCTCCACCTGGGCGGCCGCGCGGAGGTGCTGCGGGTGCCCCCGGGCGCCCCGATCGGCGTAGGCGGAGTGGACTTCGAGGCCGTCGAGCTGGACGCCCCGGCCGGTGCGACGCTGCTGCTGTACACCGACGGCCTGGTCGAGTCGCGGCTGCGGGACGTGTGGACGGGCATCGAGCTGCTGCGCGAACGGCTCGCCACCACGGCCCGGCTGACCGGCCCGGACCACTCGCCGCCGCTGGAGGCCCTGTGCGACGACGTGCTGGACATGCTCGGCCCCGGCGACCGTGACGACGACATCGCGCTACTGGCCGCCCGCTTCGACGGGATCGCGCCGAGCGACGTCGCGTACTGGTTCCTGGACCCGGACGACTCCGCCCCCGGCCGGGCCCGCCGGCTGGCCCGCAGGGCGCTCGGCCGCTGGGGCCTGGACGAGCTCTCGGACTCGGTGGAGCTGCTGATCAGCGAGGTCGTCACCAACGCCGTGCGGTACGCGGAGCGGCCGGTGACCCTGCGCCTGCTGCGCACGGACACCCTGCGCTGCGAGGTCGGCGACGACTCCCCACAACTGCCCCGCCAGCGCCGGGCCAAAGACATGGACGAGAACGGCCGCGGCCTGTTCCTGGTCAACCGCCTCGCCAGGCGCTGGGGCGCGACCCGCCTGTCGACCGGCAAGGTGGTGTGGTTCGAGATGCCGGTGCGCGGGTAGCGGACCGCGACGCCGAACGGGCGGTGTACGAGGAGGAGCCTCGTACACCGCCCGTTCGCGCTGTCATGTGCCGCGGTTCAACGCGTCACCTGTCGTCGCTGTTGTCCGGCCGGTTGTTCCCGGAGAGGTCCGGCAGCTCGATGCTGGCCGAGGGGTCCGGTTCGGTCGACGGGCCGGTGGGCGGCTCGCTCGACGGGTCGCCCGAGGGCGAGGCGGGCGGTGAGCTCGGCGGGGTCTCGCTGGCCGGGGGCGGCTCGGAGGACGGGGTGTCGTCGGACGGTTTACCGGAGGGCGTGGGGTCCTCGGAGGCCGAGGTGCTCGGGCTCGGCGAGTGGGACGCGGGCGGCGGGCTGACGGCGGCGCCCATGTCGGTGTCGAGGACGAACTTGCTGGCCTTGGCGAGGGAGTGCCCCATGTAGTCGGCCCAGATCTCGGCCGGGAAGCCACCGCCGTTGACACGGCCGCCGCCGCCGGCGCCCTGGAGGGTCACCTGCGCGTACTTCTTGACCTTCTTGCCGTCGTCGCCGGTGCGGTCGAAGGCCGCCTCGCCGAACAGGCCCACCGAGGTGACCAGGTCGGGGGTGTAGCCGGTGAACCAGGCCGACTTGTTGTCGTCGGATGTGCCGGTCTTGCCGGCGATGTCCTGCTCCAGGAGCCCTTCGGCGTTGCGGACGGAGCCCCGGGCCGTACCGTCGTCGACCACGCCGGTCAGCACGGACGTCACGGAGTCCGCGGCCTGGCGCGAGATCACCTGGTCGCCGATCGCGTCGGGCATCTTCAGCGGCTCGTCGCCCTGGTGCACGGCGGACTTGACGATCTGCGGGGTGACCTTCTTGCCGTGGTTGTCGAGCGTGGCGTAGATCCCGGCCATCTCCAGCGGGCTCGCGCCCATGGAGCCGAGGGTCTGCGCGGGTACGGCCGGCAGCCCTTCCACGTCCATGCCGAGCTTGCCGGCGGTCTCCATCACCTTGTTCATTCCGACGTCCACGCCCATCTGTGCGAAGACGGAGTTGACGGACTGGTTCATCGCGGTCTGGACCGTGACCTGGCCGTAGTCGTGGTCGTCCTCGTTCTCCGGGGCGAAGTATCTGTCGCTGCCGACGACCGGGCGCTTGCTGGTGCCGTCGTAGCGGGTGTTCGCGGTGATCTGCTCGCCGTCCTGCGTCTTCGACTTCTGGTCGAGGGCGGCGGCGAGGATGACGGGCTTGAAGGTGGAGGCGGGCTGGAAGTCCTTGCGGCCGGCGTTCGATATCCAGTGCTCGTTCTGGCCGCGTCCGCCGTACAGGGCGACCACCGCGCCGGTCTTCGGGTCGACCGAGGCGGCGCCGGCCTGGATGTCCTTGTCGAGCTTGCGCTTCTTGGTGTCCAGCTTGTCGAGCAGCTTGGTCCCGACCGACTTCTCCAGCTGCTTCTGCTTCTTCTTGTCGATGTTGACGGTGATCGTCCAGCCGCCGAGGTCGAACTGGTCCTCGCTGATGCCCATCTGCTTGATCACGGCCTTGCTGGCCGCGTCCACGATGTAGCCCTTCTGGCCGGCCGTCCCGTTGAGCGGCTTGGGGTCGCGCGGCTTCGGGAACGTCAGCCCCTTGCGCTTGCCGGCGTCGAGCCAGCCCTCCTCGACCATGTTGTCCAGCGTGTACGCCCAGCGCGCCTTGACGAGCCGCTTGCCGTTCGGGCCCGCGACGGCCCAGTCGTACTGGCTCGGCGCCTGGAGCAGCGCGGCGAGGTAGGCGCCCTGGGAGACGTTCAGGTCCTTGGCGTCCACGCCGTAGTACGCCTGCGCGGCGGCCTGGATGCCCCAGGCGCCGCGGCCGAAGTAGCTGGTGTTGATGTAACCGGCGAGGATTTCCTTCTTGGTCTTCTTCTGGTCCAGCTTCAGTGAGATGACCAGCTCTTTGAGCTTCCGGCTGACCGTCTGGTCCTGGTCGAGGTAGTAGTTCTTGACGTACTGCTGGGTGATGGTCGAGCCGCCCTGCTTGCCCTTGCCGGAGAGCGTGTTGAGCAGGCCGCGGGCGGTGCCCTTGAAGTCGACGCCGTGGTCGTCGTAGAAGGACTTGTTCTCGGCGGCGACGAAGGTGTCCTGGACCTCCTTGGGCACCTCGGCGAGGCTCACGATCTCGCGGTTGACCTCGCCGGTCCTGGCGAGCAGGCTGCCGTCGGCGTACTTGTAGACGTTCGCCTGCAACTCCATCTTGGGGTTGCCCTCGGGCACGTCCACAAGCATGTAGAGCACTGCGAAGGCGCCCATGCCCAGCAGGATCACCCCGAGGGCGGTGCCCAGTAGTTTGCGCCAGGTGAAGAGCCTGCGTATGCCGCTCTTCTCAGCCCGCCGCTGGGCTCGTCGCGCTTCCGCTCGACCCATCGCTTGGTCGCTCCCGTTTCTCTGCTCGGCCGGATCAGCTCGGACCTGCCAGCTAACACCGTTGGCAAGCCCAAAAAGCAGGCGTTCCGATGTTTTACGGACGTGAGAATCAGCACCCGCCCCCTGTGGAACCGACTCCTGAGGGGTGCGCAAGGTTGCGAAATCCAGTAATGTGTAATCACATTGCTAGCGACCGGCTAGCCACACACCACGGGGGCTCCCATGACCGATCCGCTCGACCGGAACACCGAGACCCAGCCGACGGCCGACCTGACGCCGGACGCCCCGGAGATGCCGGAACCGCAGGTCCGCGAGATGAAGGCGCACAGCATCGCGGGCGGCCTCGGGCTGCTGCTGACCGTGCTCGGCGTGATCGCCGGCATCGGACTCGCCATCATCGGGGGCGTCATCGGATCGAACGGGAACAACGCGGTGGGCATCCCGCTGTGCATCCTGGGCGTCCTGCTCGCCATCGCCTCGTTCTTCTGCATGGGCGGTGTGAAGATGGTCGCACCGGGCGAGGCACGGGTCATCCAGCTCTTCGGCCGGTACGTGGGCACCATCCGCACCGACGGCCTGCGCTGGGTCAACCCGCTGACCTCCAGCCGCAAGATCTCCACCCGGGTCCGGAACCACGAGACGGCCGTCCTCAAGGTCAACGACGCCTACGGCAACCCCATCGAGCTCGCCGCGATCGTCGTGTGGAAGGTCGAGGACACCGCTCAGGCCCTCTTCGAGGTGGACGACTTCCTGGAGTTCGTCGCCACGCAGACCGAGGCCGCCGTCCGGCACATCGCCATCGAGTACCCGTACGACGCCCACGAGGAAGGCGGCCTGTCGCTCCGGGGCAACGCCGAGGAGATCACCGAGAAGCTGGCCGTGGAGCTGACGGCCCGGGTGCAGGCGGCGGGCGTGCGGATCATCGAGTCCCGCTTCAGCCACCTCGCCTACGCCCCCGAGATCGCCTCCGCGATGCTCCAGCGCCAGCAGGCCGGCGCGGTCGTCGCGGCCCGGCAGCAGATCGTGGAGGGCGCGGTCGGCATGGTCGAGATGGCGCTGACCCGGATCGCCGAACAGGACATCGTGGAGCTGGACTCGGAGCGCAAGGCCGCCATGGTGAGCAACCTGATGGTGGTCCTGTGCGGTGACCGCGCCGCCCAGCCGGTCCTCAACACGGGCACGCTCTACCAGTGACCGAGGAGAGCGCCGGGGAGGCACCGCGGTCCCGGTCGCGGCAGCGCAAGCAGATGCTGCTGCGGCTGGACCCCGCCGTGCACGACGCGCTGGCCCGCTGGGCGTCGGACGAACTGCGCAGCGCGAACGCGCAGATCGAGTTCCTGCTGCGGCGAGCGCTCGCCGAGGCGGGCCGGCTGCCGGGCGGGGCCGCGCCGATCGCCCGCCGGGGCCGCCCCCCGAAGGCCGCCGGCACGGAGACCCGGCAACCGCAGGAGCCCCACGAGCCGCAGGAGCCGGAGGGCGACGCGTGACCGTGCGGCCCGCCCGCAGGGGCCGGCCGTCCGGGTGTACCCCCCGGGTATACACGGCAGGTATACACGCCGTGTAGTGTGCGCGGCATGTCTATCGGCCACACCCTGCTCGGGCTCCTGGAGTCCGGCCCCCGCCACGGTTACGACCTGAAGCGGACCTTCGACGAGAAGTTCGGGCACGACCGCCCGCTGCACTACGGGCAGGTCTACTCGACCATGTCCCGGCTCCTCAAAAACGGCCTCGTCGAGGTCGACGGCGTGGAGAGCGGGAGTGGCCCCGAACGCAAGCGCTACGCGATCACCGACGCCGGCATCACCGATGTCGCCACCTGGCTCGCGCAGCCCGAGAAGCCCGAGCCGTACCTCCAGTCGACCCTGTACACCAAGGTCGTCCTGGCCATGCTCACCGGCCGCAGCGCCGCCGACGTGCTGGACGCCCAGCGCTCCGAGCACCTGCGCCTGATGCGCATCCTCACCGACCGCAAGCGCGGCGGCGACCTCGCGGACCAGCTGATCTGCGACCACGCGCTCTTCCACCTCGAAGCCGACCTGCGCTGGCTGGAACTGACCGCCGCGCGACTCGGCCAGCTCGCGAAGGTGGTGGCCCCGTGACCCCCGCCGGCTCCCTGCTCGCCGCGCACGACCTGCGCAAGACCTACGGCTCGACCCCCGCGCTCGACGGCGCCTCGTTCTCCGTGCACCCCGGCGAGGTCGTCGCGGTGATGGGCCCCTCCGGCTCCGGCAAGTCCACCCTGCTGCACTGCCTGGCCGGGATCATCACACCCGACTCGGGCACCATCACCTACGCCGGGCGCGAGCTGTCCGCCATGTCCGACGCCGACCGCAGCGCCCTGCGCCGCAGCGACTTCGGCTTCGTCTTCCAGTTCGGCCAGCTCGTCCCGGAACTCACCTGCGTGGAAAACGTCGCCCTGCCACTGCGGCTCAACGGCACCCGCCGCAAGGACGCCGAGCGCACCGCCCTCGCCTGGATGGAGCGCCTGGAGGTGGACGACATCGGCGCCAAGCGCCCCGGCGAGGTCTCCGGCGGCCAGGGCCAGCGCGTCGCCGTGGCCCGCGCGCTCGCCGCCTCCCCGAAGGTGATCTTCGCCGACGAGCCGACCGGCGCCCTGGACTCCCTCAACGGCGAGCGGGTCATGCAGCTGCTCACCGAGGCCGCCCGCTCCGCCAACGTCGCCGTGGTCCTGGTGACCCACGAGGCCCGCGTCGCCGCGTACTCCGACCGCGACGTCACCGTGCGCGACGGCCGGGCCCGCGACCTGGAGCACGCCGTATGACGCTGCTCGACCAGAAGCGGGCACCGGCCGCCGCACAGGAGCCGCCGGCCCGCCCCTCCCGCATCGCGCCCTGGCTGCGCGACCTCGGGCTCGGCATCCGGTTCGCCGCCGGCGGCGGCCGCGAGGGCTGGACCCGCACGCTGCTCACCGCCGTCGGGGTGGGCCTCGGCGTGACGCTCCTGTTCCTCGCCGCCTCCGTGCCGCACGCGCTCGACGCACGTACCGCACGGGACGACGCACGCAGCGAGACCAGGATCTCCGAGAGCCCCGACGCGCAGGCGAAGAAGTCGGACAGCTCGGTGCTGCGGATCTCGGCGGACACCGAGTACCACGACCGCTCCATCATCGGCTACGTGATGCGCGCCGAGGGCAGCCACCCGGTCCTTCCGCCGGGCGTCGACGCCCTGCCCGCGGCCGGCGAGATGGTCGTCTCCCCCGCCCTGAAGGACCTCCTGGGCTCGCCGGACAACGCCCTGCTCAAAGAGCGTTTCCCGTACAAGGTGACCGGCACGATCGCGGACGAGGGGCTGCGTTCGCCCAGCGAACTGTGGTTCTACGCCGGCAGCGACACCCTGACCCCGGCCTCGGGCGGCCACCGGATCACCGGATACGGCGACCCCGGCCCCACCCCGCCGCTCGCCCCCATGCTCATCGTGCTGGTGATCATGGTCTGCGTGGTGCTGCTGGCGCCCGTCGCCATCTTCATCGCCACCGCCGTGCGCTTCGGCGGCGACCGCCGCGACCGCCGGCTGGCCGCCCTGCGCCTGGTCGGCACGGACATCCGGATGACCCGCCGGATCGCGGCCGGCGAGGCCCTGTTCGGCTCGGCCCTCGGCCTGGTCGTCGGCCTCGTCCTCTTCCTGGTGGGGCGTCAATTCGTGGGCTGCATCGAGGTGTGGGACGTCAGCGCCTTCCCCGCCGACCTCGCCCCCGACCTGCGGCTGTGCCTGCTCATCGCGCTCGCCGTGCCGCTCACCGCGGTGCTCGTCACACTGACCGCGATGCGCTCCGTGGTGATCGAACCGCTCGGGGTCGTCCGCGACAGCCGGCCCCGCAAGCGCCGTCTGTGGTGGCGGCTGCTGCTCCCGCTCGCGGGGCTCGGCGTGTTCGCGCTCACCGGGAAGGCCGGCGAGTACGAGGTCGTCAACCCGTACGCCATCGCCTCCGGCGCGGTCCTGGTCCTGGTCGGGCTCGCCCTGCTGCTGCCGTGGCTGGTCGAGGCATGCGTGAAGCGGCTGCGCGGCGGCCCGGTGCCCTGGCAGCTCGCCACCCGCAGGCTCCAGCTGAGCAGCGGGGCCGCCTCCCGCGCGGTCAGCGGCGTCACCGTGGCGGTGGCCGGTGCGGTGGCCGTGCAGATGCTGTTCGCCGCGATGAACGCGGACTTCAACAAGCTCACCGGGCAGGACACCGGCCGCGCCCAGTTCTACGCCTCCTCGGAGCAGGTCACCGGCGACGCCGCCATGCGGACCATCAAGGAGTTCCGCGCCACCAAGGGCGTCACCCAGGTCATCGGCATGGTCGAGGCGTACGCCAGCAAGCCGGGGAAGTACTCCGACGACGACATCCAGCCCACCACCTCCTTCAGCGTCGGCGACTGCGCCACCCTGCGCGAGGTCGCCCGCATCGACTCCTGCGAGGACGGCGACACCTTCGTCGTGCATCCCGGGAACGACAAGGAGATGCAGGGCTGGATGGACCAGACCGCCCGCAAGGGCAAGGAGGTCGAGTTCGAGTCGGGCAGCGGCGAGAAGCTGCGCTGGACGCTGCCGGCCGACGCGAAGACCGTCGTCAGCCGCAAGGACCCGGTCGGCGAGGACCGCTGGGGGATCATGGCCACCCCCGGCGCGATCGACGCGACCACCCTGCCGGGCGCCAGCACCGTCTCGCAGATCCGCATCGACGACAGCGTCCCGGAGGCCGCCGAGTACGTACGCAACACGGCGGCCCGGATCGACCCCGGCATGCGCCTGGTCACCATGACCTCCGTCGAACGCGACCGCCAGTACGCCAGCATCCAGACCGGCCTCCAGGTCGGCGCGACCATCACCCTGCTGCTGATCGCCGCCTCCATGCTGGTCTCCCAGCTGGAGCAGCTGCGCGAGCGCAAGCGCCTGCTCTCGGTACTGGTCGCCTTCGGCACCCGGCGGGTCACGCTCGGCTGGTCGGTGCTGTGGCAGACCGCGGTCCCGGTGGTCATCGGGCTCGCGGTGGCGGTGGCCGGCGGCCTCGCCCTGGGGGCCGCGCTGTGCTGGATGGTCGACAAGCAGGTCGACGACTGGCTGGTGTTCCTGCCCCTGGCGGGGGCGGGCGCGGGCCTCATCCTCCTGGTCACCCTGCTCTCCCTGCCTCCGCTGTGGCGCATGATGCGCCCGGACGGGCTGCGCAGCGAGTAGGACCCCGGCGGGCGG
>NZ_SSBI01000039.1 GCF_004795015.1 Streptomyces sp. A1277
TGGCCCCTCAAACGCGCCGCCCACCGGACTGCAGACCGCCCAACCACCGTGACCATCAATCTCGTTGGCGCCACCAAACCAAAACGAGTCAAACGCACACCAAAGCGCTAAGTTACCGGTATTGAGGCTAACCTGGACCCCTCGAACGGGAGAGCGCTCTTGCCCCGGTTTCCACAGGACGCGTATCACCAAGGCAAGATGCCTTGGCCGGTGGGTGCAACACCGGAAGTAAGGCCATAGCCCGACTCCCGTAATGAAGGAGAAAGAGCATGGAAGGCTTACCAACGGCCACCGACAACGGCGGTCCCGAGGACCACACCACCCATCCTCTCGGTAGCACCGGCCCAACCACCCGGCTCCAACCCGTCCCCGCAGCAGCCCTGTCAGACGGTGCGCCTGCCATGGGAGCGCCCGCTGTCGGACGCACGTTCACCTTCACTAACTCCATCACCGGTGAAAATGTGACCGCGACCTGCATGCCCGGTTGCACAATCGACCACGAGGCGGACAGCGACAGGCCCGAGCACCCGCACGACATCTACTGCAACATCCCCGGCACCGCTGGCGAGCTGCCCCTCTACGGCCCGCTGTGCGACACGGGCCGCCCTGAGGACTTCCGCTTCCTCAGCTGGAGTATCCAGTCCCGCCCCTACTCGGGACGGCCGTCGGAGCGGCTGCCGTTCGTCTCCATCGAGGCCATCGACGACCACTACATCGAGTACCTCGATCCGGACACGTTGGAAATGGTCATCAGCCACCTGCAGAAGCAGGTGGGCTCCTTGCGCGAGGCCCACGCTCATCTCGTCAACGTCCGCACCACGTATCTCAAATCGCCGGAGGTTGCGGCATGAGGGACACGGCCGACACCAAACGCGCCATTGCCGAGGTCGATACGTTCCGTCCCAAGATGAGAGAACTCGGCTTCTGCTTGGAGAAGTTCACCGACGAACTAAGCACCCCCATCATCGTCTGCGAGTCCCCAAATGTCGCCGCCGAAACGACGATGCGCAACCTCCTCAGCAAGCCGGTGACGGTATGACGACGTTGACCACGCGCGCCGGCTTCGACGCCTTCCGTAACCGCATGTGCGACCATCTCGGACAGCTGTCCGACGGGCAAGGCAACCAGCATCTCCACATCGAACACGCCTCGCTCGGCCCGGATGAGTACTTCACTCACAGGCTCGACAGCGACGGCCACCACATCGTCTACGACCCGCGGCAGACCAGCGGGCTCATGGTGCGCCAGTTCCTTGGCATCTACGCCACCTTCACCGAGGACCCGATCCGCGAGGGCGCCCGCAATGCCTACTACGAGGAGAAGACAGCGGGCGGGCGGGAGATCTGGGAGATCGTCCTCAGCGAGATCGACCGCACCCAGGACTCCAAGGGCGTAATGGACCAGGTGCTGACCTGCTGCGGCAAGTCCGCGCGGAAACCAAAGAAATGGCTGCGTGAGGAGCCCTGACCCGACGAGTGCGACTCAGCGGTCTGGCCGGTACCCCGCCCCCTGCCGGGGGGCGGGGTACTCCTCGTATGCTCCGGCACATGCGACGCACCTTCATTCCGCTCGCCCTCGCCGCTCTCGCGCTGGCCGGCTGCACTACCGAGGAGGACAAGGCCGCGAGGTACTGGGACGGCTACCGGTTCGGCGAGCAGACGGCGACGGACTACGCGACGCGCGTCCTCGACACCAACTTCACGTACTGCACGACCGGCGGAAAGGTGTCAAGCCCTGGGTTTCGTGGAGAGTGAGTTAGCTGGTTTTCTGGAGTGACGCGGGGGGTTCAGCCGCGTAGTGGGCGGCTTCGTGTTCGGCGGGGGTGATGTGGCCGAGTTCACCGTGCAGGCGTCGCTGGTTGAACCAGTCGATGTACTCGGCGACGGCGATTTCGACGTCGTTCTTGCCGGTCCACGGGCTCTTGTTGCGGATCAGTTCGGCCTTGAACAGGCTGTTGAACGCCTCGGCGAGGGCATTGTCGTACGAATCGCCCCTGGAACCGACCGAAGCCACGGCGGCCTCCTGCTCGAGGCGCTCGGTGTAGCGCAGAGCTCGATACTGGACTCCGCGGTCCGAGTGATGTGTGAGGCCGCTGAGGTCTGCGCCGGTGTGCCGGCGGCGCCAGATCGCCATCTCCAGGGCGTCGAGGGCGAGGTCGGTGTAGAGGCTGGTGGCGACCTGCCAGCCGACGACCATGCGGGAGAAGACGTCGATGACGAACGCGGCGTAGACCCAGCCGGAAAAGGTTCTGATGTAGGTGATGTCCGCGACCCACAGCTGGTTCGGGGCGGTGGCGGTGAACTGCCGCTCGACCAGGTCGGCGGGCCGGTTGGTCTCGGGGGCGGGACGTGTGGTGCGCGGGCTCTTGGCCCGGATCACCCCACGCAGTCCGGCCTGGCGCATGAGGCGTTCGACCGTGCAGCGGGTCACCGTGAAGCCCTCGCGCACCAGGGCGGCATGGATTTTGCGGGCTCCGTAGACGGCGTAGTTGGCGGTGTGGATGCGGCGTATCTCGTCGGTGAGTTCCTTGTCGCGCCGGCTGCGGGCCGATGGTGCGCGGGTGTGGGCGGCGTAGTACGTGCTCGGCGCGATCGGCGCGTCCGTCTCGGCGAGGACGTCGCAGATCGGCTGGACGCCGAACAGTTTCTTGTACTGGTCGGTGTAGGCGACCTTCATCGCAGTGGACGGTCCAGCTCCGCGGCGAAGAAAGCCGAGGCGGACTTCAATATCGCGTTCGCTCGCCGCAGTTCCTTCACCTCCCGTTCCAGCTCCGCGATCCGGGCAGCCTCGGCGCCGGCGGCCCCAGGCACGATGCCTTCGTCGGTCTCGGCCCGCTTGACCCACCCCCCCCCAGGGCCTCTGGGTGCACGTCGAGCTGGTCGGCGATGCGCTTGATCGCGCCGACTCGGCCGACCGGGTCCTTGCGGGCCTCGACCGCCAGACGCGTCGCGCGCTCACGCAGTTCGTCGGGGTATTTACGGGGAGCAGCCATGATCGGCATCCTTCCGGGTCTTCGATGTCTCCATCAAACCCGGGGCGATTCAACCTGGCCGCGCGCGGCCGTCTGGAGGGTGTGATCCCGCTGCCCGACCGGGTGACCGCTCTGTTCGGGCGGGTCGGCTGGCTGCGGCGGTTCTCCCAGGCCGTGACCGGGCGCAGGGACCTGGTCGACGACTTCCTGAAGCTGTTCCCCGAGATCGACGGTGTGCCCGACTCCGGGGTCTCCCGGGATGCCCGTAGTTCGCTGCACCGCTATGCGGCGGGGAAGCTGGCCGAGGCCCTGCGGGACGCCGAGGAGGCGTGGGAGGCCGAGCGGGCCGAGCTCGTGGACCGGCGCGCCCGGATCAACGAGGCGGCCGAGGCGCTGCACGAGAACGTGGAGGACGAGGCCCGGGAGCAGCGCAACCTCACCCGGGAGGCGGCGGGGGTCGCGAAGCAGCTCCAGGAGTTCGCGCAGGCCGGAGCGCAGGCGTTCCTGGTCGAACGGGGTCTGCTGCCGAACTACAGCCTGGTGGAGGACGGCGTGCGCCTCGAAGCCGCGCTGACCCGCAAGGAGCCCGCCCGGCGTGCCCGGGGTGCCGACGTGGAGAAGGCGCCCGCGTCGCAGTGGCGCACCGAGAGCCGGACGTACACGCGGCCGTCCGAGTCGGCGCTCACCGAGCTCGCCCCCGGGAACTCGTACTACGTCCTCGGCTACCGCCACACCATCGACGGTTTCGATCTCGGCCCGCGCCCCAAGGACGGCGAGGAGGACCCGCGTTCGGCGGTGGCCGCCTGGCGGATCTGCCGGGAGTGCGGGCACGTCCGCACGAAGGGTGCCGAGGCCGACACCTCGCCCTGCCCCCGCTGCGCCGGACCCGGCATCGGCGGCCGGGCCGCGCTGCACCACGTGATCGTGCCGCGCAAGGTCACCTCCCGGGACAAGCGGGACGACGCCCGGATCATCGACGACAACGACTCGCGCAACCGGCGCTACTACTCGACGGCCACGGCGGTGGACATCGATCCGGCCGCGGTCAAGGAGAGCTGGCGGCACTCGGGGGCCACCTTCGGCGTCGACCACGTGCGCGAGGCGGTCATCCGGCGGTTCAACCTGGGACCCGCCAAGCTGAGCCGCCGCCCCGACACGTACTTCGCCGGCACCGAGGTCACCGTCACCCCCTTCGTGCTCTGTCCGCTGTGCGGCGGGGCCACCGACCGTGATCCCGGGCACGGCCCCGTACAGGAGGAGCTGTCCGAATCCCTGGCCGGCCGCCCGGAGTTGGCCCACCACCGCCCGTGGTGTCCCACTCGGCGCCGCGGCCGGACCGTCCAGGCCCAGGACCGGCGGGTGATCACCGCCACCGAGCACCGCACCGAGGCGCTGCGCATCCTGCTGCCCGCCGCGACCCTGCACGTGCCGGAACGGCTGGCCTCGTTCTCCGCCGCCCTGCACCTGGGGCTCGCGCTGCGCTACGGCGGCGATCCGGCGCACATCCGGTCCACTCCGAGCACGGAGCCGGACCGCGAGAGCGGGCTGACCCGCAACTACCTGGTGCTCTACGACTCGTTGCCCGGCGGCACGGGGTATCTCCAGCGGCTCGTCGAGGGCGTGGGCGAGGAGTTCCGGGCGGTGCTGGCGGCGGCTCAGGCGTACCTGCGGGACTGCCCGTGCAAGGGCGGGTCCCGGCGTGCGTGTCACCTGTGTCTGCTGGGCTACGCGCCGGAGCGCGAATACCCGCTCCTGGACCGGAGCGAAGCCCTGTGGATGCTCGACGACGTGCTCGGCGAGGACGGGCGCAGCCGGTGGGACGTCAAGCCGCTTCGCAAGGACCGGGCGGGCCGTGCCGAGGCCGGGGAGGAGGACCGCAGGCGCTTCGCCCGGCAGGCCCAGAGCGACCTGGAGCGGCGCTTCATCGACTGCCTCGACCGCTGGCTCGACGACCCTGCCAACCAGGCCGACGTGGAGCACGAGGAGACCCCGACCGGCCGCCAGGGCAAGCAGTTCACGCTGCGCCGGCGGGACGGCTCACCGATCCGCTGGGAGTCGGTCGCGCAGAAGCCGCTGCACGCCCAGGGCACGGTGCCGGACCTGCTGCTGCGACCCGTCGCGGGTGAGACCACGTCGGACGGGGCTGCGCCCATGCCGGTGGCCGTCTACCTGGACGGCTACCGGTGGCACGCGTCCGCGGCGACGAACCGGATCGCGGGGGACGCCGCCAAGCGGGCCCGGCTCCGCGCCGACGGCATGCTGGTCTGGCAGATCACCTGGGACGACGTCATGGCCTGGGAGAAGGAGCTGCGGGCCCGTGCCGGACGCGGTGCGGCGGCGGGCGGGGACGAGGGCGCTCAGGCGCTCGTCCCCGCCCTGGCCGGGTCGTCGGCCCGGGCCGCGTGGCCGCCGTACGCCGTCGACGGAGAGAGCACACCGGGCGGCCGGGCGCGGAGCAACTGGGTGCGGCAGCGGCAGGACCCGGCCGAGATCGACCGGCTGTTCGCCGGTGCGGTCCCCGCCCTGCTCGCCTTCCTCGCCGACCCCGATCTGCGGCGCTGGCACGCACTGGCCCGGCTCTGTGTGGGAGGGCTGCTCCCGTTGGCGAAGCGGGAGGAAGTGGTCGATGCCTCTCCCGAGGCCGCCGTCCCGTGGATCGAGGCGGCGTTGCGGGGCGACGCCCGGCCGCCGGTGAGTGGTCAGGGACTGAAGCTCTATCCCGTACGCGACGCCTCCGGTCTGCCGCTGACCTTGATCGGGGACGCCCTGGCGAAGCCGCAGGGGTTGAGCGCGCTGGCCGTGATCGACGACCGGGCCGAGGCTGTCGCCGGGGATGGTGACACGCACCGGCGGCGCTGGAAGGCGTGGCTGTGCTGGGGCAACGTACTCCAGTTCCTGGACCCGACCGGCACCGGCCGGGCCGACGGGCTGCAACTCGCCCGCAGCGAGCTGGACTCCTTCGACGCGGGATTGCTGGCGGCCACGGCCGTACGGGCCGACGGGCTCCTGACGGCCCTGCGTGAGGAGTTGCCGGGCACCGGACTCGTGCTTCCGGAACAGGAGCGGGACGACGAGGACGGTGCGCCGGAGGCGGCGGCCGCCGTTGTTCCGAGCGCCGTGTCCGAAGGCGTCGGGGAGCGTGTGGTGCCGACCGAGCTGGAGCGCGCCGCCTGGGACCTTGTCCTGCGCGAGCTGTCGTACGTGGGCGATCCGGCGATCGAGGACCTCGCCAAGGCGCTCGCCGAGCACGGTGGGGTGCGGGCAGCCGAGGCGGGCTGGGATGCCCCCGGTGTCTCCAGGCCACTGGAACTCGCCTGGCCGGACCGCAGAATCGCGGTCGTCCTGGACGAGGACGCGGCCGACGACGCCTACATGGCGCAGTGCGTGGCAGCGGGGTGGCACGTCCGGGCCCCGGGCGCCTGGGACGAGAAGGAGCTCGCCGCCCTGCTCGACGGCAGGCGGGAAAGCGCGTCCGGAGAAGGAGAGGGAGGGGACCGGTGATGAGCCATGGGGTCAGGACACAGGTCACGGTCACACCGCAGGCGAATGAGGACATCCGGCGCCTCGACGCGGCCACGAAGAACGCGGTGGGCGACTTCGTCCGCCGGCTGCGGGCCGACCGGTCCAACAGGGCGCTGCGGCTGACATTCCTGCGGGAGGCGGGCGGAAACGGGCGTCTGTTCCTCGCCGCCCTCGACGGCAGTCGCATGGGGCTGCTCCTGGAGACCGAGGAGAACCGCTTCAGTCTCCTGGCGGTCCGGACCGGGCCGGCGGCGCGGGACGAACTCGCCCGGCTGACCGTGGAGATCAACGCGGTCTCGGGCGGTGTCGAGCTCGTCGACCAGAGCGAGGTCAGCGCTCAGGTGGTGGCGATGCCCGCACGGCCGGAGGCCGGTCCGGAACCGGGCACCGCGCCGCAGGAGTCCCCGCCCTCCGCTCCGGTCGCCGCGGAGACCGCCTCACCCGCCGAGGCCGTTCCGACCAGCCTCCCGGTCCCCCTCTTCGCCCGGTACGGCGACGAGGAGCTGGTCGGGCTCGGTGTCATCGCCTCCCTGCTGCCCGCCCTGCGACGGATCACCGACAGCCGCCAGCTGGAAGCCGTACTCGGTCACAACCTCCCCGGACTCACCCGGGAGGTGCTGCTGGCACTGCACGACGGCATGGAGCCGTCCGAGGTGCGCACGTTCGTCACCGACCAGTGGCGGGCCGAGGAGAGAGTCGATCCGCAGGACTGGGCCCGGGCTGCACGACGCCCCGTCTCCCAGGTGAGCACGGAGGACTCGGCGGTCCTGGACGCGCTCGGGGACAGCTTCGAGGCATGGCGGCTCTTCCTCCATCCCGAGCAGCACAGACTCGCCACCACCTCGTTCAAGGGATCGGCGAAGGTCACGGGCGGACCGGGCACCGGCAAGACCGTCGTGGCGCTCCACCGGGTCCGGCACCTCGTCGACCGGCTCCCTCCGGGACAGACCCGGCCCGTACTTCTGACCACGTACAACACGAACCTCGCTGCCGACCTGCGGGAGCGCCTGCACCGGCTCGGCGGTGACGCGCTCGTACGCCGGGTCGACGTCAGGTCGGTGGACCAGCTCGCCCGTGAAGTGGTCGAGCAGCACCCGGGGTCGGTCCTCGGTACGCCCATGGGTGACGAGGAGGCCATGGCGCTCTGGCACCGGGTATGCACCGAGGCGGGTGTCTACGACTACGACGCCGACTTCCTCGACTCGGAGTTCAAGCACGTCATCCTCGCGCAGGGCTGCGGTACGGAACGTCTGTACCTGCGCGCGGAGCGGCGAGGCCGGGGTGTGCTGCAACGGGCCGACCGGAAGCGGGTGTGGGAGCTGGTGGAGGCGTACCGCGTTCTGCTGGACGGACCGCCCCGGCGCACCACGTACGCACTGATCGCCGACGAGGCCGCGCGGATCGAGGGGCACCGCATGGCCAAGGCCGTCGAGCAGGCGCGCTACAAGGAGGAACACGGCGGCCTGGACCTCATCCATCGTGAGGCCGGCAGTGGCATGTGGCTCAAGCCCCGCTACCGGCACGTGGTGATCGACGAGGCTCAGGACCTGTCGGCTTCGCACTGGCGGATGCTGCGGGCGATGACAGCGCCGGGGCCGGACGACATCTTCCTGGTCGGCGACACTCACCAGCGCATCTACTCGCATCAGGTGGTGCTGGGCCGGCTCGGCATCAGTACCCCTGGCCGGGCCTCCCGACGGCTGACCCTGAACTACCGCACGACGCGGGAGATCCTGGGCAGTGCGCACGGCCTGGTGCGCGGTGAAAGCTTCGACGACCTCGACGACGGCCGGGACAGCCTGGACGGGTACCGGTCCGTACTGACCGGGCTGGCTCCTCAGTACTGGCGTGCTCCCGACTGGGAGACCGAGATGCGTGCGATCGCCACGCTGCTCAAGGAGCGCCACGAGCGCTACGGCACTCCGTACGCGGCCATGGCCGTCAGCGTGCCCGACAAGGCCGCCGTCACACAGCTCGCCTACACCCTGGCGTGCAAGCCGTTCCTGATTCCGGCGAGCGAGATCGGCCGGGAGGGGCCCCGTGACGTCGACAGCGTGCACATCGGCACGATGCACCGGTTCAAGGGGCTGGAATTCCAGCGGGTGTTCCTGGCCGGTGTCAGCGAAGGCATGGTTCCCCACCAGCGCATCGAGGCATTCCGGCTGAGCAGCCCCGATCGGTACCGCCAGGAGGAACAGCGCGCCCGTTCCCTGCTCTTCGTGGCAGCGACCAGGGCACGGGACGAGCTGATCGTCACCTGGCACGGCCGAGCGAGCCGCTATCTGCCCCGGGATGCCGACCGCGACGCCGGCCGTGCGTCGTCCCTGCTGCGGGAGGACGGTCCGCCTTCGGGTTCGAACGCGGCCTGACACGGTCACCGCGACGGGCCGGCCCCGCGTCTCACCCGAGGTCGGCCGCAGATCGTCCAGCACCGCCTCCTCGAAGTTCTGCCCGAAGTCGAGCAGGTGTCGCCCGTCGCGAGCAGATCGGCCTCAGCCAACATCCCGGCGCGTGAACCGCCACCAAGCCGCCGCCACCAGGGGGACCAGGTGAACGGCCAGGGCAAGGAAGGCGGTGATCGCGGTGGTGCCCTCCCGCATGGCCAGACAGGCGGCCTCGCCGAAACAGGTGGTCCGGTCCGTCTCCATCAGCAGGCATTCGTTCAGGTCGACGAAGGATGCCTTCGCCATGAGGTAACGAGGGTCGTCGAAGAACTCACGCGGGGACAAGGACTCGACCGAGCCCGCAGCCCGCCGCCGACTCGCTCCGCTCAGCCACCTCGAGGAGGGCGGCGGCCCGCTTCTCACGCCGTTCACCGGTCCGGCGCAGGGCTTTTGCGGCGGCTGCCACGCGCGCGCGTGTGCGGGTGAGGGCGGTCTCGTCCGGCACGTCCTCCACCTCCGCGTCCAGCACCCTGCGGCAGGAGGCGACCGCGGCGGCGGTCGGTTCCGCGAGGGTCTTCAGTCGCCCCGCAGAACGCGGAGACATCGCGCCCGCCCGGCCCGCGCCGCGCGGCCGAGCGGGCGCGGTCGCGTTTCCGGAGGGCTTCCACTCCGGGTCCAGGCCCGCCCCAGGCCCGTTCGTTGGAATGGCTCGTGGTGCAGGACGAGTCAGGACGGCGGTGTGATCGTGCTCGAACAGACCCCACCGGGGGAAGACGCCCTCGGCCCCGAGGAGTTCGCCGCTCTCGGGCCGGCCGAGCGGGAGCGAGCCGTGCGCCGGACCCCGATCGAGGCCCAGTTCACCGCTCTGCGCTACTTCGCCCTGGACGGCACCGGCCATCCCAGCCACAGAGAGCAGGGCAGCATGATCCGCCGCTACATCATGTGGCGGAACAAGCATGCTCAGGACGAGCGCCTACGCGAGGTTGTGAATAGGGCCAATGCCGCCTGATGTGGCAGAGGCTGCATCCCGACGGAACAACGCGGTCCACAGGAACGTCACACCGAAGAGCGCCGACTCGGGCGGCTCCCCTCGCATGCGGCGCAGTTCGACCTCCACCAGGCCAGAGAAGATCCAGCGCAGCGATTCGGGCGTGTAAGCGAGGCCGCCCTGCAACTCGCGCTCACGGTAGAGGTCCGTGTCGGCGAGTTCCGAACCCATTCCTCCCTCGCCGGCGGCGAAGCTGGTGAGGGCGAGATGGCCGCCGGAAGCCAGGGCGCGGTCGAGGAGACTCAGGTAGCTGACCCGGCGGTGCGGCGGCAGGTGGTGGAAGCATCCTGAGTCGACGATCAGATCGTACGGGCCGCTCAACTCGGTTGCGCGGAGAGCGAAAGCGTCACCACAGAGGAAGCGGACATCGACGCCAATCTCGCGAGCCCGATTCTCGCCCCACGCGACGGCCACGGGGGAGAGGTCGACCGCGTCCACCTCGAAGCCGCGCGAGGCGAGGTACAGAGCATTGCGGCCCGCCCCGCAGCCCAGGTCCAGGGCCCGACCGGGAGCGATCAGACCCTGGTCGAGATGGGCGGCCAGGTTCTCGTCGGGCTTCGCCACGAAGAACGGGATCGGCCTTGACCGGTCGGCATAGAAACGATCCCAGAAGTCCTTGCCGTCACCGGTCGCCAAGCGGCCAGCCTCGGATTCAGATGCGAACAGCCCGTCCAAAAGTGCGAGAACGTCCTCGACGGTGCGTACGGTCCGGTCCACCCGGCCCCCCTTTCGACCGAGTGCGATCATAGAAGCGAGGGGAATAAACGGCCAGGTCAGGCGGTGTTTCGCGGCGCCTGGAGTGGGCTGCTACCCGCCCCGGAGGAGACCGGGAGGGTCCACTCCAGGCCCCGGCCCCCGCGTCCGCCCAAGCGCCCCTACCGGGCCAGGAAGGGCCCACCCCCGGCCACGCTCGGCAGACTTTTTCAGCGAGTTTCCAGCGGCGCCACAGGGCGAAGGTCGTCTGATGCGGCACTAACAAGCGCCCCCTGTACGTGCGGGAGCCGTACCCCGCCGCCTCGGCGGATAAGGTCGACCGGTCATGGACTACGCACCGATCGACCGGGATCCCGGGGAATTCCAGCAGGCCCTGAGCGCGGCCGAGATCGAGGCCGTCGTGCGGGCCGCCTTCGGCGAGGGTGCCGTCGTGCTCTCGGCGGCTGAACTCGGCGGTGGCTACTACAACAACACGTACAGGATCGACCTGGACGGTGATGACCGGCCCGTCGTGCTGCGCGTCGCGCCGGAGCCGGTCCGGCAGGCCAGGGCCGATCCCGAGATGATGCGCAACGAGCACGCGGGGGTCCCGTATCTGGCGCCGGTGGCGGGGCTGCTGCCGCACACCCTCGCGATCGACTTCACCCACCAGGTGATCGGCCGGGACTACATGTTCCAGGCGTTCCTGGCCGGTGTGCCCGCCGGGGAGGCGCTCTCCGCGTACCCGGAACCCGCGCGCGGTGCGTACTTCCGTCAACTGGGCGACATCGCACGCACCGTGCACGGCGTACGCGGGCCCGGGTTCGGCCGGGTCGCCGGCCCGGTGCACGGGCGGTGGAGCGAGGCGCTGTTCACCTGGTTCGATCACGCGTGCGCGGACCTCACCGACGCCGGGCTCGATGCCGGTGACGTCACGAGGCTGGTCCGGCTGGCCGACCGTGAGGGGGCCGTGCTCGACGAGATCACCGAAGCGCGTCTGCTGCACGGGGACCTCTGGGTGGGGAACACCATGCTGGCCGAAGGGGCGCCGGAGCCGTTGATCACGGGTGTCTTCGACTGCGACCGGCTCTGGTGGGGCGACCCGGAGGCGGACTGGCCGGTCTACCTGGCGCTGCGCAAGCCGGGCGGCGAGCGCGACGCCTTCTGGGAAAGCTATGGCCGGGTGGGCCGGACCGAGAGCGCTCGGTGGCGCGCGCTGGTCTACGAGGCCAGGCACGCCACCGCGCTGCTGCTCGAATTCCACCGGCTCGGCCTGGCCGACAGGGTGGCCGAGACCTACGGCGAGATCCGCGACCTCGCCCACCGGTTGGCCGCCCACTGACGCGAACCGGCACGGGCCCGGCTCCCCCCGTATTGGGAGCCGGGCCCGCTCACGCGCCTGCCGTCACACCAGCGTCCAGGACTGGTTCGCCGTGCCGCCGCAGGTCCAGATCTGGAGCTGGTTGCCGTCCGTGGTGCTCCAGTCCGTGACGTCCAGGCACTTGCCCGAACCGGCGTTGACCAGGCTGCCGTTGGCGCCCGTCGTCCAGGACTGGGCGCCGGAGCCGTTGCAGTCGTAGAGCTGGACCTTCGTACCGTTGGCCGTGCCGGCGGCCGCGACGTCGAGGCACTTGCCCAGCGCGCGGAAGGTGTTGCCGGTGCGGGTCCACTGCTGGGCCGACGTGCCGTTGCAGGTGTAGAGGTCGACCTTGGTGCCGTTGGCGCTGTTGGCGCCGGCCACGTCGACGCACTTGTCGCCGTAGCCCCGGATGGTGGTCGTGCCGGTCGGCGGGTCGACGGGGCCGCCGCCGCCCGTGATGGCCTTGAAGGTGTTGGTGAACTGCCAGGTGCTCTGCGGGGTGCCGCTGGAGCCCTGGTTGTCGCGGCCGAGGGACCAGAACGTCAGTTCCTGGATGCCGTTGCTCGCGGCGAAGGCCTCCAGCTCCTGGGCGTCCTGGGTGGTGAAGACCTCGGCGGCGGTGTCGTTGACGCCGATCATCGGGCAGTTGCCCTCCATCGCCCACAGCGCGGCGGAGGACTTGTCGGTCCAGATCTGGCCGAGCTGGGTGTGCAGGCCCTTGGCGGCGCTGATCGCGGCCTGGCCCATGTCCATGGCGGGGCCGTAGTCCATGGTCATGATGTTGACCAGGTTGACGTCGAGGTTGTGGCTCTTGGCGCTCTTCAGCAGGGCGATGCCGTTGGACTCCAGGCCGCTGGGACTGACCGGGAGCGTGTAGTCGATGTCGAGCTTGCGGCCCTGCGCGCGGTACTCCTGCTGGAGGTTGGCGAGTGCCTGGTTGCGGCGGTCGTTGGCGGCGGTGTTGTTGAGCGTGCTGCCCTCGATGTCCAGGTCGATGCGGGTCAGGTTGAGCTGGTCGATGACCTTCTTGTACTGGGCCTGCATCGCGGACACCGAGCTACAGGAGGCCAGTTCGGAACCGCTTGCGCCGCCGAAGGAGGCGATGACGTCACCGCCGACCGCGCGCAGGCTGTTGATCGCGTTGTTCCAGCCCGCGTCGGTGACCGGGGTGTCGCCGTTGATCGTGGCGTTGCAGGTGCCCTGGCTGACGATGAAGGCCAGCGTGTAGTACTTGTTGCCCGTCGCGTTGTACGCGTTCATCAGGGTGGACGGGCTGTTCCACATCTCCGCGTACGGGGCCGCGTAGTGGGCGGGGAAGCCGGGGCCGGGGTTGGCGGCGGCGGAGGCGGGGGCGGCCGTGGCGACCAGGGTTGCGGCGGCCAGGGGCAGGACGCCGAGCACGGCGGCGAGCCATCTGCTGCGGGATCTGGGCATGAGCGTTCCTCCGTTTACGGGTAGGTGGTGAGGTACGCGACGTTGTTGCCGGGCGTGACCGTCGCCCCGGTGTCGTTGATGATGTGGTTGATCGTTCCGGCGCCGCCCAGTACGACGGTCACCATGTCGTGGAATCTCACGCCGGAGGTCTGCGGTGCCTCGAAGGAGTGGTCCTCGACCACCGAGGGGTTGACGTTGAAGTACGCGTAGCTGCCCAGCCCCCACGCCTCGTGGCTGGTGACGGAGGCGCCGACCTTGTAGGCGGGGTAGCCGTTGGTGTTCCCGTTCTTCCAGGCGCTCTGGTTGGGCGGGTCGTACGGCAGTTCGTTCTGGAAGAAGTACGTGCGGCCGCCGTTGCCGTTCCAGATGACCTGGGTCTTCTGGAAGTGTTCGACGAACAGTCCGTACGCGGTGACGTTCTGGCCGTTGACGACGAGCCCGGTGTCGGCGGTGTTGGTGTTCCAGCCGACGGTGCCGCCGTTGCCGTGGTCGGCGCGCCAGATCCAGGTGTGGTCGATGATCGTGTTGCTGGTGTTGACGACCAGGGACTGGTTGGCCTTGCCGACGGTGGCGCCGCCGATGCGGAAGAACACGTCGTTGAGCGTGACGGGGTTCGCCGCGTGGTTCGCGGACGAGCCGTCGGGGCCGATCCGCATCAGCGTCTGGGAGTTGGTCGTACCGGCGTCGACGAGGACACCGGCGATCTTGATGCCGTCGACGTCGGCGGTGGTGAGCGCGGTGATGCCGTTGTCCGGGATGAGCGTGGCGAGGCCCATGCCGAGGACGACCGTGTCGGGGCGGGTGACGTTGAGCGTCTGGTTGAGGTGGTAGACGCCGGGAGTGATCAGCAGGTTCTTGCCGGCGGCCAGGGCGGCGTTCATGTCCGCCGCGCTCGCGCCGGGCTTGGCGACGTAGAACTGGTCCAGCGGCAGCGAGGAACCCGCCTGGTTCTTGCCGCTCCAGGTGGTGGCCGAGGCGTTGGTCTGGGCGGCGGGGACGAAGACCTTCCAGGCGCCCGCGTCATCGACGTACAGGAAGGGCTTCTCGCGGTTGACCGGGGCGGCGGAGACGGTGGTGTAGGTCGGGAAGGACTGGGCGGGGGCGCCCTGGTCGCCGACGAAGACCATGTTCCAGTTGGAGCCGGACCAGGAGCCCATCTGCGTGTTCTTGGTGAGGAACTGCTGCTGGCTGCCGGACTGGATCTGACCGTCGATCTTCGAGTCGGAGATGAAGCCGCCGCTGGACCAGCCGCCGTCGTCCAGCTTGAGGTTGCCGCGCACATGCATGCGCCGGTACGGGGCGGCCTGCGAGACCGCCCAGCGGTCGCTGCCGCCGTTGGGGGTGACGGACAGGTTCTCCGCGTCGCGCCAGAAGTTCTGGGTGGCGTTGCCCTGGAACCAGTCCGCCTCGGCGTGCACCGCCCCGTTGATGTTCACCGCGTCCGGCGAGAGGCCGAGGCCGGCGACCTGGGTGTAGAAGCCGACGTTGACGTCCGCGCTGTACGTGCCGGGCTTGAACAGGACGGCGTAGCGCTGGGAGCCGAACTGGTTGGACTGCTGCTGGTTGAAGATGCTGTTCAGCTTGGACTGGATGGACGAGGCCGGCATGGACGGGTCGAAGACCACCGTGTTGGGCCCGAGGTCGGGGTCGTTGCCCGAGGGTGGGGTCGTGGGGTCGGTGGGGGCGCCGGAGCCCGAGTAGGTCCACTTCTGGTTGCCGGTGCCGGCGCAGTCCCAGATCTGCAGGCGTGCGCCGTCGGCGTTGCTGTTGTCCTTGATGTCCAGGCACTTGTTCGCGGCGGTGTTGACCAGGTCACCGGCTGCGGTCAGCCGCCACTTCTGGGTGGCGACGGTGCCGTAGCAGGTCCACAGGTGTACGGCCGTGCCGTTGGCGGTGCCGCCCGCGACCAGGTCCAGGCACTTGCCCTTGGCGGTCAGCGAGCCGTCGCTGTTCAGCGTCCAGCTCTGGTTCTGGCTGCCGGGGTAGCACGTCCACATCTGGGCGGGCGTTCCGTCCGCGGTCGAACCCTCGGTGACGTCCAGGCACTTGCCGTTGCCGGTGTTGGTGAGGGCGCCCGGGGTGGCGGCGCCGGCGGTGCCGGTGTCCAGGGCGACCAGGGCTCCGGCGGCGGCCAGGGTCGCGGTCAGGGCCATGGCCAGGGGTGCGGTCCTTCGTCTGCGGCGCTGTCGTGAGTGAGGCATGGGCGGGGGCCTTCCTGTGGTGGGGGACGCGAGGCGGCTGACCGGCGGCTCTGCGCGGAGCGGGGGGCGCGACGGGGAACAGGGGGCGGCGGCGACGAAGGCGGCAGGCATGACGTGTTCACGCTCGCCGCCTTATTTCAAGCCGTGAAGCTAGGGCTGCGGCCGACCGCTCGTCAACCCCCTTGCGTGAACGAAGACTTCACCTTGTGTAGGCGTCTCCGCCGTGATCACACGAAACCACCGGGCTGTCGTACGCCTTCTGAAGCCGCAGGTCAGCGAAGCAGACGTGCAGCGTTCGAGTTGTGCGCGATTTTCTGCCAGGAAGGTTTCCTGACAGAAACCTTGACGGGCTGTCGTGTACACGCGCAGACTCCGGTCTGCTCAGCCGCCGCGCTCCTCCGTCGCCGACCCCTGGAGTTCCCATGCGCGTCAGACACGGCATCGCGCCGCTGCTCCGGCTCCTCGCCGTGGCCGCGCTCGTGCTCGGCCTGCAAGCGGCCCCGGCGCACCCCGCCCACGCCGCCGGCGGCTTCCGCGTGCTGGCCTTCTACGACGGCACCTACGACGCGGCGCACATCGACTTCGACCACGAGGCGAACACCTGGTTCGCGCAGCAGGGGGCCGCCCACGGCTTCACCTACACCGCCACCACCGACTGGAACCGGCTCAACAGCGCCGAACTGGCCGGCTACCAGGTGGTCATGTTCCTCGACGACTACCCGCACACCGCCTCCCAGCGCTCCGCGTTCCAGACGTACATGCAGAACGGCGGCGGGTTCGTCGGCTTCCACGTGTCCGCGTTCAACACCGACACCAGCGACTGGCCCTGGTACCACGACACCTTCCTCGGCACCGGCACGTTCCGGTCCAACACCTGGGGCCCCACGCAGGAGACGCTGCGCATCGACGACCCGGGTCATCCGGTGACAGCGGGGCGGCCGGGCACCATCACCTCGTCGGTCAGCGAGTGGTACAGCTGGCGCAACGATCTGCGGAAGAACCCCGCGATCGACGTCCTCGCCTCGATGGACCCCTCGACCTTCCCGATCGGCACGGACCCCAACCAGACCTGGAACAGCGGTGATTACCCCGTCGTGTGGACGAACCGCGACTACCGGATGGCCTACAACAACTTCGGCCACAACGCGATGGACTACGCCAAGAACACCGCGCTGTCGTCCACCTTCGCCAGCGCCCAGCAGAACCGGCTCCTGCTCCAGGAGATCGCCTGGGCCGCCGGGCAGGAGGGACCGGTCACCCCGCCCGGAGGCGGCGCCGGCCGGATCACCGGATACGGCGGCAAGTGCGTCGATGTGGCGGGCGCGAGCTCCGCCAACGGCACCGCGGTGCAGCTCTACGACTGCAACGGCACCGAAGCCTGCCTCGACGCGACCGGCCCCAGCTCGGCCAACGGCACCCGGCTCCAGATCTGGACCTGCCACGGCAGCGCCAACCAGCAGTGGGCCCTCCCGTCCTGACCCGGCTGCGGAGGGGCGACGGGCCCGCCCGTGCACGCCCCTCCGCCCGGGTGGCCCCGTCCCGCCTGAAGGCGCACTGGGGCCGGCAGGTCAGTCCTCGCCCTCCAGGTTTCCTTCCGTCTCCAGGAACACCTGGCGCAGCGCTTCGAGCACCGCCGGGTCCGGCTTGGCCCACATGCCGCGCGACTCGGCCTCCAGCAGGCGTTCCGCGATGCCGTGGAGGGCCCAGGGGTTGGCCTGTTCGAGGAAGGCTCGGTTGGTGGGGTCCAGGACGTACGCCTCGGTGAGCTTGTCGTACATCCAGTCCGCGACCACGCCGGTCGTGGCGTCGTAGCCGAAGAGGTAGTCGACGGTCGCGGCGAGCTCGAACGCGCCCTTGTAGCCGTGGCGGCGCATCGCCTCGATCCACTTGGGATTGACGACTCGGGCGCGGAAGACCCGGGAGGTCTCCTCGGTCAGGGTGCGGGTGCGGACGGTCTCGGGGCGGGTCGAGTCCCCGATGTACGCCTCCGGGGCGCTGCCCTTGAGCGCGCGGACCGTGGCGACCATGCCGCCGTGGTACTGGAAGTAGTCGTCGGAGTCCGCGATGTCGTGCTCGCGGGTGTCGGTGTTCTTCGCCGCGACCGCGATGCGCTTGTACGCCGTCTCCATCTCCTCGCGGGCCGGGCAGCCGTCGAGGTCGCGGCCGTAGGCGTAGCCGCCCCACGTCGTGTAGACCTCGGCGAGGTCGGCGTCGGTGCGCCAGTCGCGGGAGTCGATGAGCTGGAGCAGCCCTGCGCCGTACGTGCCGGGGCGGGAGCCGAAGATTCGGGTGGTGGCGCGGCGTTCGTCGCCGTGTTCGGCCAGATCGGCCTGGGTGTGGGCGCGTACGTGGTTGAGCTCGGCGGGTTCGTCCAGCGAGGCGGCCAGCCGGACCGCGTCGTCCAGGAGGCCGATGGTGTGCGGGAAGGCGTCGCGGAAGAAGCCGCTGATGCGCAGGGTGACGTCGATGCGCGGGCGGCCCAGTTCCTCGGCGGGGATGGCCTCCAGGCCGGTGACGCGGCGGGAGGCGTCGTCCCAGACGGGGCGGACGCCGAGCAGCGCGAACGCCTCGGCGACGTCGTCGCCCGCGGTGCGCATCGCGCTCGTACCCCACAGGGAGAGGCCCACGGAGACGGGCCAGTCGCCGTTGTCGGTGCGGTAGCGCTCCAGGAGGGAGTCGGCCAGGGCCTGGCCGGTCTCCCAGGCGAGGCGGGAGGGGACGGCCTTGGGGTCGACGGAGTAGAAGTTGCGGCCGGTCGGCAGGACGTTGACCAGGCCGCGCAGCGGGGAGCCGGAGGGTCCGGCGGGGACGAAGCCGCCGTTCAGGGCATGGACGCAGTGGTCGAGTTCGGCGGTGGTGCCGGCCAGGCGGGGCACGACCTCGCGGGCGGCGAAGTCGAGGATGTCGGCGACAGGCTCTTCGAGCTCTTGGAGCAGGGGGTTGCGGCCGGTGGGCGCTGGGCTCCGCCCCGGACCCCGCTGCTCGATCGCCGCAGGGGCTCGATTTGGCTGCTCGATCGCCGCAGGGGCTTGAGCAGGCCGCTGGTTGGCCCGCCCGATCGCCGACGGGTCCCAGTCCGCGTCCTCCATCGCCTGGACCAGCGCGCGGGCCTGCTCCTCGACTGCGTCGGCGGCGGTGCGGGTGGCCGCCGACTCGTCCAGGCCCAGCGCCTCGCGCAGACCCGGCAGGGAGGCGGTGCCGCCCCAGATCTGACGGGCGCGCAGGATCGCGAGGACCAGGTTGACGCGGGCGGGTCCGGCGGGGGCGCCGCCCAGGACGTGCAGGCCGTCGCGGATCTGGACGTCCTTGATCTCGCAGAGCCAGCCGTCGAGATGCATGATGAAGTCGTCGAAGCCCTCGTCCTCGGGGCGTCCTTCGATGCCCAGGTCGTGGTCGAGCTTCGCGGCCTGGATCAGGGTCCAGATCTGGGCACGGATCGCCGGCAGCTTCGCCGGGTCCATGGCGGCGATCTGGGCGTGCTCGTCCAGGAGCTGTTCGAGGCGGGCGATGTCGCCGTAGCTGTCGGCGCGGGCCATCGGCGGCACCAGGTGGTCCACGAGCGTGGCGTGCACCCGGCGCTTGGCCTGGGTGCCCTCCCCCGGGTCGTTGACGAGGAACGGGTAGACGAGCGGCAGGTCGCCGAGCGCCGCGTCGGGGCCGCAGGCGGCGGACAGGCCGGCGTTCTTGCCGGGCAGCCACTCCAGGTTGCCGTGCTTGCCGAGGTGGATCATCGCGTCGGCGCCGAAGCCGTTGTCCTCGGCCCGGGCGGCGATCCAGCGGTAGGCGGCCAGGTAGTGGTGCGAGGGCGGCAGGTCGGGGTCGTGGTAGATCGCGATCGGGTTCTCGCCGAAGCCGCGCGGCGGCTGGATGAGGATGAGCAGGTTGCCGCGGCGCAGGGCGGCCAGGACGATGTCGCCCTCCGGGTTGCGCGAGCGGTCCACGAACATCTCGCCGGGGGCCGGGCCCCAGTGCTCCTCGACGGCTTCGCGGAGTTCGGCCGGGAGCGTGGCGTACCAGCGGCGGTAGTCGGCGGCGGGGATGCGGACCGGGTTGCGGGCCAACTGCTCCTCGGTGAGCCATTCCTGGTCGTGGCCGCCCGCCTCGATCAGGGCGTAGATCAGCTCGTCGCCGTCGCCGGAGGCGAGGCCGGGGACCTCCTCGTCGCCGAAGTCGTAGCCCTCGGCGCGCAGCCGGCGCAGCAGGGCGACCGCGCTGGCGGGGGTGTCGAGTCCGACCGCGTTGCCGATCCGGGAGTGCTTGGTCGGGTACGCGGACAGGACGAGCGCGAGGCGCTTGTCGGCGTTCGGGATGTGGCGCAGCCGGGCGTGGCGGACGGCGATGCCGGCGACGCGGGCGGCCCGCTCGTCGTCGGCGACGTAGGCGGGCAGGCCGTCCTCGTCGATCTCCTTGAAGGAGAACGGGACGGTGATCAGGCGCCCGTCGAACTCGGGGACGGCGATCTGGCTCGCGGCGTCCAGCGGTGAGACGCCCTCGTCGTTGCCCTCCCAGTCGCTGTGGGAGCTGGTGAGGCAGAGCGCCTGGAGGATCGGCACGTCGAGGCCGGTGAGCGCGCCCGCGTCCCAGGACTCGTCGTCGCCGCCGGCCGACGCCTCGGCGGGCCGGGTGCCGCCCGCCGCGAGGACGGTGGTCACGATCGCGTCGGCGTCCCGCAGGGCGTCGATGAGTTCCGGTTCGGGCGTGCGCAGCGAGGCCACGTACAGCGGCAGGGCGCGGGTGCCCTCGGCCTCCACGGCCCGGCACAGGGTTTCGATGAACGCGGTGTTGCCGCTCATGTGGTGGGCGCGGTAGTAGAGCACCGCGACGGTGGGGGCGCCGTCCTCGGTCGCGCGGGGGGTGCGCTCCAGCGGGCCCCAGGAGGGCGCGGCGGCGGGGGGTTCGAAGCCGTGGCCGGTGAGCAGGACGGTGTCGGAGAGGAACCGGGCGAGCTGTTCCAGGTTGGCGGGGCCGCCGTGGGCGAGGTAGGCGTGGGCCTCGGCGGCGATCCCGATGGGGACGGTGGAGGCGGCCATCAGCTGGGCGTCGGGGGCCTGTTCGCCGGTGAGGACCACGACGGGGCGGCCGGCGGCGAGGACTTGGTCGAGGCCGTCCTGCCAGGCGCGGACACCGCCGAGGAGGCGTACGACGACGAGGTCGGCGCCGTCCAGCAGCTCGGGGAGGTCCTGCAGCGGGAGCCGGGAGGGGTTCGCGTACCGGTAGCTGACCGGTCCGTCGGAGGCGCGGGCGCTGAGCAGGTCGGTGTCGGACGTCGACAGGAGCAGGATCATGCGGCGTCTGGCCTTCCTCGGGGTGTCCACGCCCCGGGCGGTGTCGAGAGCTCCCCTGCCCGGCGAGCGTGCCGAGTGGTGCGGGGAAGGGAGTTCCTGACTCGCTCGGCCGGGTGGGACCAAGCTCACAGTGGCGGGACCGCGCCGGATTCGCACCGGGCTTCCTCCCCTGTCGCCGTCTGTGGCGACGGCGGACCGGATGGTCCGCTGGTAGGGATAGTAAGGGCTTGGGGCCGACGATGGGTCATACGGATCAGATGAGATGGTCGGTATGCTCGCCGCCATGCCGCCCCCAGCCACCCTGCCCGCACAGCCCGGAGACGCCGTTTCCCGGGCCCGTGGCGACGCCTGCCCCGGTGCGCTGCGGCTTCACCGGGCGGACGACGGGGCCCTGGCGCGGGTCCGGGTGCCCGGTGGTGTGCTCAGCGCGGACCAGGCGGACGGCCTGCGTGAGTTGGCCGGCCGGCTGGGCGATGGTGAGGTGCATCTCACTTCGCGCGGCAATGTGCAGCTGCGCGGTCTGGGTCAGGGGTGCGGGGGTGAACTGGCCTCCCGGATGAGCGAAATGGGGCTTTTGCCCTCCGAACGGCATGAGCGGGTCCGCAATGTGGTCGCCTCCCCGCTGTCCGGGCTCGACGGGCTCGGCGCACGCGACGTGCGCCCCTGGCTGTCCGCGCTGGACGCCCTGGTGTGCGCGAGCGAGGAGGCGGCCGGTCTGTCGGGCCGGTTCCTGTTCGCGCTGGACGACGGGCGCGGCGATGCGGACGCGCTGGGCGCCGATGTGACGCTGCGGGCGCGGGACGACGGGGACGCGGATCTGCGGATCGGGCCCCTGGAGTCCGTCGCCCGGATTCCGGCGGACGAGGCGCCCGGGGCGGCTCTGGTCGCCGCGAAGGTGTTCCTGGAGGCGGCGGCCGGTTCCGGGGCATGGCGGGTGACGGATCTGCCCGAAGGTGCCGGGCCGCTGTCCGATTCGGTGGTACGGCGGTTGCGTGCGGCCGGGCTGCCCGTCGCCCGCGCGGTCGTACCGGTGCCGGGTGGGGCTGGGGCTCCCCCGGCGCTCGGTGCGGTGACCGGCCCCGGCGACACGGACGCGCTGTCGGTCGGGCTGCCGCTCGGGCGGGCCGGCGCGGCGCAGTGGCGGACGCTGACGGACCTCGCCCGGCGGTACGGCAGCGGCGAACTGCGGCTCACCCCGTGGCGCGGCGTCGTCGTGCCCGGCGTCGGGCGGGGGCGGGCCGGCGAACTGCTCGACGCGCTGGGCGCCGCCGGTCTCGTCACGGGTCCGCGCTCGCCGTGGACCGGGGTGGGCGCGTGCATCGGCCGGCCCGGCTGCGCGAAGTCCCTGGCCGATGTGCGGGGCGACGCGGCGGCGGCCGTGGGGGGCGGTGAGCCTGTGGACGCCGAGCGGGCCGCGGAGACGCTTCCGGTCCACTGGTCCGGGTGCGAACGGCGGTGCGGCCATCCCCGCGGTGCGTGGGTCGACGTCGTCGCCGGCCCGGACGGCTACCGGGTCTCCGTCGTGCGGGACGGCCGGCGCGACGCGCCCCCCTGTGTCACCGACGACCCGTCCGCACTCACCACCGCCGTATCGACGGCCCGCGCCAGCGGCACCTGACCGGCCGCTCCCCCGCCGGTCCCTGCCCCACACGACTGTTTCCCGCCCGATTTCAGCCCGTTTCCCCGCCCGATGAAGAGAGCGACAGCACTGTGCACCAGTACGAGAAGGACGGACCGGCCATCTATCGCCAGTCCTTCGCCACCATCCGGGCGGAGGCGGATCTCGCCGACCTGCCCGCGGACGTGAGCCAGGTCGCGGTCCGGATGATCCACGCCTGCGGGATGGTCGACCTCGTACGCGACCTCGCCTTCACGCCGGACGCGGTCTCCCGTGCCCGCGCGGCCCTGCGGGCGGGCGCCCCCATCCTGTGCGACGTCGCCATGGTCGCCAGCGGCGTCACCCGCAAGCGGCTGCCCGCGGACAACGAGGTGGTGTGCACCCTGTCCGACCCGGCGGTGCCCGGCCTCGCGGCGGAGCTGGGCACGACCCGCTCGGCGGCGGCCCTGGAACTGTGGCGCGACCGGATGGAGGGTGCGGTCGTCGCCGTGGGGAACGCGCCGACCGCGCTGTTCCGGCTCCTCGAAATGATCGAGGAGGGGGCCCCGCGCCCCGCAGCCGTCATCGGGGTGCCGGTCGGCTTCGTCGGCGCCGCCGAGTCCAAGGACGCCCTGGCCGCGCACCCGTCCGGGCTCGACCACCTGATCGTGCGCGGCCGGCGCGGCGGCAGCGCCATCGCGGCCGCCGCCCTCAACGCCATCGCCAGCGAGGAAGAATGAGCGTGAGCGAGCAGCAGACGGGACGGCTCTACGGGGTCGGGCTCGGCCCCGGCGACCCGGCCCTGATGACCCTGCGCGCGGTGGAGGTCATCGCCGACGCGGACGTCGTCGCCTACCACAGCGCCCGGCACGGGCGGTCCATCGCCCGGTCCATCGCGGCCAAGCACCTGCGCGCCGACCACATCGAGGAGGCCCTGGTCTACCCCGTCACGACGGAGACCACGGACCACCCGGGCGGCTACCGGGGTGCGATGGAGGACTTCTACACCGAGGCGGCGGCCCGGCTCGCGGCGCACCTCGACGCGGGGCGCACGGTCGCCGTGCTGGCCGAGGGCGACCCGCTCTTCTACGGCTCGTACATGCACATGCACAAGCGGCTGGCCGACCGCTACCCCACCGAGGTGATCCCCGGGGTCACCTCGGTCAGCGCCGCCGCCGCCCGGCTCGGGACCCCGCTCGCCGAGGGCGAGGAGGTCCTGACGATACTGCCCGGCACCCTGCCGGAGGAGGAGCTGACCGCCCGGCTGGCCGCCACGGACGCCGCCGTGGTCATGAAGCTGGGCCGTACGTTCCCCGCCGTCCGCCGCGCCTTCGAGGCGTCCGGCCGGCTGCCCGAGGCCCGGTACGTCGAGCGCGCCACGATGGCCGGGGAGCGGCTGGGCGAGCTGGCGGAGACCGACGCGGATTCGGTGCCGTACTTCGCGGTCGCCGTCCTGCCGAGCCGGATCGACGCGCGCCCCGAACGCGCCCCGGGCGACGGTGAGGTGGCCGTCGTCGGCACGGGTCCGGCGGGTCCGCTGTGGCTCACGCCCGAGACACGCGGGGCGCTGGCCGCCGCCGACGACCTGGTCGGCTACACCACGTACCTGGACCGGGTGCCGGTCCGTCCCGGTCAGACACGGCACGGCTCCGACAACAAGGTGGAGTCGGAGCGGGCCGAGTTCGCGCTCGACCTGGCCCGGCGCGGGCGGCGGGTGGCCGTGGTGTCCGGCGGCGACCCGGGCGTGTTCGCGATGGCGACGGCCGTGCTGGAGGTGGCGTTGCAGGAGGAGTACGCGGACGTGCCGGTACGGGTCCTTCCGGCAGTGACGGCCGCCAACGCGGCCGCGGCCCGGGCGGGCGCGCCGCTGGGCCACGACTACGCGACGATCTCGCTCTCCGACCGGCTCAAGCCGTGGGAGGTCATCGCCGAGCGGCTGCGGGCCGCCGCCTCGGCGGATCTGGTGCTCGCGCTGTACAACCCCGGCTCCCGCAGCCGGACCTGGCAGGTCGGCAAGGCCCGGGACCTGCTCCTCGAACACCGCTCGCCGGACACGCCCGTGGTCCTCGGGCGGGACGTCGGCGGGCCGGCCGAGAGCGTACGGACCGTGCGCCTGGCCGAACTCGACCCGGCCGAGGTCGACATGCGCACGATCCTGATCGTCGGCTCCTCGCAGACCCGGTGGGAGCGCCGGGGCGAAGGCCGGCACATCGTGTGGACGCCGCGCCGCTATCCGGAGGGCTCAGCGGCTACCCCGTGAGCACCCGCAGCCAGGCGACGGCCTCTTCGGGGCCGCCGGCCACCGCGCCTCCTTCGGGGACCGGTGGCCGGCTGACCACGACGACCGGGATGCCCGCCTCGCGGGCGGCGGCCAGTTTCGGGGCGGTGGCGGCGCCGCCGCTGTCCTTGGTGACGAGGACGTCCACGCGGTGGCGGCGGATCAGCTCCCGCTCGCCTTCGAGGGTGAAGGGCCCCCGGTCGAGCAGGGTCTCCATCCGGGCCGGACAGGGGGGTTCCGGCGCGTCCACGGACCGCATGAGGAACCACAGCTCGTCCAGGTCCGCGAAGGCGGCGAGGCCCATGCGCCCCGTGGTGAGGAACACCCGCCGCCCCAGCCCGGGCAGCGCATCGGCCGCCTCGGCCAGGGAGCCGACCGGGTGCCAGTCGTCGCCGTCGCCGGGCACCCAGCCCGGGCGGCGCAGCATGAGCAGGGGAACATGGGCGGCGGCGGCCGCGGTGGCCGCGTGGAATGTGATCGTCCCGGCGAAAGGATGGGTGGCGTCGATGAGCGCGTGGACCTGGTGCGTGCGGAGCCATTCCGCGAGCCCGCCGGCTCCGCCGAAGCCGCCGACGCGGACCTCCCCCGGCGGGAGCTTCGGCCGGGCCACCCGTCCGGCGAGGGAGCTGGTGACCCTGGACCCGGCGGGCAGTTCAGCCTCCAGCAGTTCGGCGAGCCGGCGGGCCTCCGTCGTCCCGCCCAGAATCAGTACGTGCATCGGAACCATCCATGAGTGAAGCGAAAGGCGGGCGCGCCGCCCAACTCAAGCACACCGGTCTGCGGCCCGGCTGGACGACCGGTGCCTGCGCCACCGCCGCCGCCACCGCCGCGTACACGGCGCTGCTCGGCGGCGACTTCCCCGACCCGGTCACCATCACCCTGCCCCGGGGCCAGACCCCGGCGTTCGCCCTGGCCGTGGAGGAGCTGGCCGACGGGCGGGCGACGGCGGGTGTGGTGAAGGACGCGGGCGACGACCCCGACGTGACGCACGGCGCCCTGGTGCGGGTGAGTGTGCGGGCGCTGCCGCCGGGCTCGGGCGTGGTGTTCCGGGCGGGTCCCGGCGTGGGCACGGTCACCCTGCCGGGGCTGCCGCTGGAGGTCGGCGAACCTGCGGTCAACCCGGTGCCGCGCACGATGATCCGCGAGCACATCGCCGAGGTCGCGGCGGCCCACGGCGGCTCCGGGGACGTCGAGGTGACGATCGGGGTGGACGACGGCGAGGAGATCGCCCGGTCCACCTGGAACCCGCGCCTGGGCATCCTGGGCGGTCTGTCGATCCTGGGCACGACCGGTGTGGTGGTGCCCTACTCCTGCTCGGCGTGGATCGACTCCATCCGCCGCGGCGTGGACGTGGCACGCGCGGCCGGTCACACCCATGTGGCGGGCTGCACGGGGTCCACCTCGGAGAAGACCGTGGTCGCCGAGTACGGACTGCCGGAGATCGCGCTGCTGGACATGGGCGACTTCGCGGGCGCGGTACTCAAGTACGTACGCCGCCACCCGGTGCAACGGCTCACGGTCTGCGGCGGGTTCGCCAAGCTGTCGAAGCTCGCCGCCGGCCATCTCGACCTGCACTCGGGCCGGTCCCAGGTCGACAAGGGGTACCTGGCCGAGCTGGCCCGGCGGGGAGGCGCCGACGAGGCCCTGGCGGCCGAGGTGGCCACCGCCAACACGGGCCTGGCCGCGCTCCGGTCGTGCCAGGCGCGCGGGGTTGCGCTGGGTGATCTGGTGGCCGTCGCGGCGCGCGACGAGGCGCTGTCCGTCCTGCGGGGCGCCCCGGTGGCCGTGGACGTCATCTGCGTCGACCGGGCGGGCACGGTGGTGGGGCGCAGCTCCGTGCGCTGACCTGTGCGCCGCCCGGCCCGGGTGGCCGTCAGCAGACGTGGCGGTCGCGGGCGGGCGAGTAGAGGTGGCTGTCGCGGAACTGCTCGGCGCCCAGGGTGCGGCCGACCATGATGACGGCGGTACGGATCACCCCGGCCGCCTTCACCTGCTCGGCGATGCCGTCCAGGGAGCCGCGCAGGATGACCTCGTCGGGCCGCGAGGCCATGGCCACGACAGCGGCCGGGCAGTCGGCCCCGTAGTGCGGGAGCAGTTCCTCCACGACACGGTCCACGTACCGGGCGGCGAGGTGCAGGACGATCAACGCGCCGCTGCGCCCCAGCGTCGCGAGGTCCTCGCCCTCGGGCATGGCGGTGGCCTGCTGGGCGATACGGGTGAGGATGACGGTCTGGCCGACGGTCGGGACGGTCAGCTCGCGCTTGAGCGCCGCAGCCGCCGCCGCGAACGCGGGCACGCCCGGCACCACTTCGTAGGGCACGCCCGCCTCGTCCAGGCGCCGCATCTGCTCGTTGACCGCGCTGAACACCGACGGGTCGCCGGAGTGCAGCCGCGCCACGTCGTGCCCCTCCCGGTGCGCGGCCAGCAGCTCGGCGGTGATCTGTTCGATGTCGAGCTGGGCGGTGTCCACCAGGCGCGCGTCGGCCGGGCACTCGGCCAGGAGTTCGCGGGGCACCAGGCTGCCCGCGTACAGGCAGACCCCGCAGGCGGCGAGCGTGCGCGCGCCGCGCACCGTGATCAGGTCGGCCGCGCCCGGGCCCGCGCCGATGAAGTACACGGTCATCTGTCGTCTCCTGAGGGTTGTGCGGGGGCCGCCCGGGTTTCCGAGGGCTTGCGTACGGACCACTGGGTGACCGGCATCGCCTGGCGCCAGCCGGTGAAGGTGCCGACCGGCACGGCGTGGGCCACGGCGAGGCGGACCAGGTCGCCGCCGTGCTCGCGGTGCTGAGCGGCGAGCACCGCCTCGGATTCCAGGGTGACCGTGTTGGCGACCAGCCGGCCGCCGGGCGGGAGCGCCTGCCGGCAGGTGTCGAGGAGGCCGGGTGCGGTGAGGCCGCCGCCGATGAACACGGCGTCCGGGGCGGGGAGTCCGGCCAGGCAGTCGGGGGCCCGGCCGGTGACGACGCGCAGGCCGGGGACGCCGAGCCGGTCGGCGTTGTCCGCGATGCGCGCCGCCCGCACCTGGTCGCGTTCCACGGTGATCGCCCGGCAGGAGGGGTGGGTGCGCATCCACTCGACGGCGATCGATCCGGAGCCGCCGCCGATGTCCCACAGGAGTTCGCCGGGGGCCGGGGCGAGCACGCCGAGGGTGGCGGCCCGCACGTGCCGCTTGGTGAGCTGGCCGTCGTGTGCGTACGCCTCGTCGGGCAGCCCCGGTACGGCGCCGAGGCGCAGGGCGCCGGGGGCGCTGCGGCACTCGACGGCGATGACGTTCAGCGGGTCGCCCGCCGGGTGGGCCCAGGTGTCCGCCGTGCCCTGGACGCACGCCTCGTCCTCGCCGCCGAGCTGTTCCAGCACCCGCATCCGGCTGGGACCGAAGCCGTGGTCGCGCAGCAGCGCGGCGACCGCGGCCGGGGTGGTGGCGTCGGCGCTGAGGACCAGCAGCCGGCGCCCTTCGTACAGGGCGGCGGCGAGCCGGGCGGCGGGGCGCCCGACCAGGGTGACGACCTCGGTGTCCTCCAGCGGCCAGCCGACGCGGGCGCAGGCGTAGGAGACGGACGAGGGGTGCGGCAGGACGCGCAGCCGCTCGGCGCCCAGCACTTCGGTGAGGGCGCGGCCGATCCCGTAGAACATCGGGTCGCCGCTGGCCAGTACGGCGATGCGGCTCGCCGCGTGCGCGGCGAGCAGGCCGGGGACGGCGGGGCGCAGCGGCGAGGGCCAGGGCACGCGGCGGCCCGCGCACTGTGGCGGGAGCAGGTCCAGTTGCCGTCCGGCGCCGATCAGGACCTGGGCGGCGGACAGCTCCGCGCGGGCCGTCTCGGGCAGCCCCGCCCATCCGTCGGCTCCGATCCCGACCACGGTCACTGCAGGTGGAAGCGGGTGCACGGGCGGCTCGGGGGTCACGGACGGTACCTCGGGTCTCGGGGGCTGGCGCACCCGAACTCTACTGTCCGGTCCCGGCCGGACCCCGGACAGGTCCCGGTCCCGGCCGGGCCCCGGACAGGTCCCGGGCCCGGATCCGGGAGCGGCCCCGCCCCCCGCGCACGGCTCGGACCTTCCTCCAGGCGCATATGCACCTGCCATGTGGTTTCCCATGGAAACCTGTAAATGCGATCCCAGAACACCTATTCTGTGGCACATGCTGTCTCCTGCCACCGGGCGGTCCGCTCGCCGGCCCGGCGGCATCGGCCCATCGCGTCCCCAAGGAGTCCCGCCCTCATGCCCTTCACCCCCGCCCTCACCCGTCGTCACGCCGCGGCGGCCCTCGTCGTCGTGGGACTGCTCGCACCGCTCACCGCGTGCGGCAGCGACGACGACACGAAGGACTCGGCCACCGGCTCCAGCGCCTCCGCGTCCGCTTCCGGCGCACCCTCGGCCGACCTGACGGTCCTCGCCGCCTCCTCGCTCACCGATGTGTTCAAGGAGGCGGGCGCGGCGTACGAGAAGGAGAACCCCGGGACGAAGGTGACGTTCTCCTTCGCCGGCTCCCAGGAGCTCGCCGCCCAGGTCAAGCAGGGCGCGCCCGCCGACGCCCTGGTCACCGCCGACACGAAGACGATGGACGGGCTGAAGGCGGACACCGGGACGCCCTCGGTCATCGCCGAGAACCGCCTCGTCATCGCCACCGGCAAGGGCAACCCGGAGAAGGTCGAGAACCTCAAGGACCTCTCCGGCACCAAGCTGAAGGTGGTCCTCGCCGCTCCCGAGGTGCCGGTGGGGCGTTACAGCAAGCAGATCCTGGACGCCCAGAAGATCACCGTGAAGCCGGTCTCCCAGGAGCCGAACGTGCGGGCGGTCCTGAGCAAGGTCGAGCTGGGCGAGGCGGACGCCGGTCTGGTCTACAAGACCGATGTCGCCTCGGCGGACGGCAAGGTCGACTCCGTCGACATCCCGGACGAGCAGAACGCGGTCGCCTCCTACCCGGCGGCGACGCTGAAGGCCGGCAAGCACAGCGCCGCCGCCGAGGCGTTCGTGAAGTGGCTGTCGACGCCCGAGGCACAGAAGATCCTCGCCGACGCGGGCTTCCAGCAGCCGTAACGTAGGCGGTCGCCCGGCCCGCGCACGGGCCGGGCACCCCTGCCCTCCAGCCCCAGGGAACCTCGATGAACCGTCCCCGCAGCCGCGCCGCGCGCCCCCGCGCGCCGATCGTGCTGGCGGTCCCCGCGCTCCTGGCCGTCGCCTTCCTGCTGCTGCCGCTGGCCGGGATCCTCGCCCGCACCTCGTGGGGCGAGCTGGGCGGACACCTCACCAGCGAGGGGACCACGCAGGCGCTGACCCTGTCGCTGATCGTCTCCGGGTGGGCGCTGGCCCTCTCCCTGGTCCTCGGGGTCCCGCTGGCCTGGCTGCTGGCCCGGGTCGACTTCCCCGGCAAGGTCTTCGTCCGCTCGCTGGTGCTGCTGCCGATGGTGCTGCCGCCCACGGTCGGCGGGGTCGCCCTGCTGCTCGGCTTCGGCCGCCGGGGGCTGCTGGGCCCGTGGCTGGAGGACTGGTTCGGCATCACGCTGCCGTTCCACACCTCCGGCGCCGTGCTTGCCGCGACCTTCGTCGCCATGCCGTTCCTGGTCATCAGCCTCGAAGGGGCGCTCGGCGGCCTGCGCCCCCGGTACGAGGAGACCGCGGCCTCCCTGGGCGCCTCGCCGGTACGGGTGTTCTTCACCGTCACGCTGCCGATGGTCGCCCCCGGGCTGGCCGCAGGCGCCGCGCTGACCTGGGCGCGCGCGCTGGGCGAGTTCGGCGCGACCATCACCTTCGCCGGAAACCTCCCCGGCACCACGCAGACCCTGCCCCTCCAGGTCTACCTGCTGCTCCAGGACAGCCCGGAGGCCGCCACCTCGGTCTCCCTGCTCCTGCTGGTCATCGCCATGGCCGTGCTGCTGGCCCTGCGCGGACGCTGGACCGGCGGCGCCCCCCGCCCCCGCGCGCCGCGCCCCGAGGACGCGGACGACGAACCGGCGGCCGTACGCAAACGGGCGGAGCCCGCCCCGCAGCCCGCCGCCGACCGGGAGCACTGGCCGCTGCACGCCGAAGTCACCGGGTTCAATCAGCTCACCCTCGACGCGGAGGGCGGCACCACCATCGCCGTCGTCGGGCCCAACGGCGCGGGCAAGACCACCCTCCTGCGCGCCCTGCTCGGCCTCACCCCGCGCGCCCACGCCCGGCTCCGGCTCGGTGACACCGACGTCACCGCCCTGCCCGCGCACCGCCGGGGCGTGGCCTGGGTCCCGCAGGACGGCGCCCTCTTCCCGCACATGAGCACCCTGGCCAACACCGCCTACGGGCTGCGCGCCCGGGGGGTGCCGCGCGCCGAGGCCCGCCGCAGCGCCCAGGAGTGGCTGGACCGGCTCGGGGTCGGCCACCTCGCCACGCGCCGGCCGGCCCAGGTCTCCGGCGGTCAGGCCCAGCGGGTGGCACTGGCCCGGGCGCTGGCCGCCCGCCCCCGCCTCCTGCTGCTCGACGAACCGCTCGCCGCGCTCGACCAGACGACCCGCTCCCAGGTCCGGCACACCCTGCGCCGCCACCTCGAAGGCTTCGGCGGCGTGTGCCTGATCGTCACGCACGACCCGGTCGAAGCCGTCGCGCTCGCCGACCGGGTCCTCGTCCTGGAGGAGGGCCGTACGCTCCAGGACGCCCCGCCCGCCGACGTCACCCGCAACCCGCGCTCCCCCTGGGTCGCCCGCATGCTCGGCAGCAACGCCTGGCCCGGGACCACCACCGCCGACGGGCTCGCACCGGCGGACGGCGGACACCTCGTCGTCGCCGACGCCCTGCCCGCCGGGGCGTCCGCGCTCGCGGTCATCGCCCCGGAGGCCGTCTCCGTGCACCGCGAGAAGCCGACCGGCAGCCCGCGCAACGTGTGGCCGGGTACGGTGCGCGAGATCACCGCGGGCGGCAGCCGGCTCAGGGTCCTGGTGGAGTCGGACCGGGCGCCGGACCTCGTCGCCGAGATCACCCCGCAGGCCGCGGCGGAGCTGTCGCTCGCCGACGGGGTGCAGGTGTGGACCAGCGTCAAGGCCACGGAGGTCACCCTCGTGGCGCTCTGAGGCCGGCGGTCGTCGCCCCTCTTGTCGCGGAGCCGGCCGGAATCGGGAACGGCCCGTTGCGCCGGTGTGGCCCCGGCCGATCATGGGCGGTAACGCTCGCCGCACACCGGGCGGGCAGCCGGTGTGCGAGCATGCGGCGCGATTGGCGGCCTCTTGGGCGTGCGCCCCGCGCGGCCCGTCAGTCCAGGCGTACCACCTGTCCGCTGCGGCGTGCGCGTTCCGCCGCCCAGACCACCAGGTGCGAGCGCAGGGCCTCGTCCGGGCCGGTGTTCACCAGCTCCCGGTCGTCACCGGCGACCGCCGCCAGGAAGGCCCGGATCAGCTCGTCGTCCGCGCCGCCGTGCCCGTCCGCCGCCGACGCCCCGCCCTCGGGGTCGAAGTCGAAGACCTCGCGGGTGTCGGTGAGGAAGTCGTGGAGGGTGAGCGTGCGGCCGTCGCCGTCGAGCGAGCCGCGGGTGCCGAACACCCGGGTCTTGCGGAAGTCGAGGCCGGTGAAAGCGGTCATGGTGAAGGAGGCGGTGGCGCCGCCCTCGTACTGGAGGTTCACCACCTGGTGGTCCACGACGTCGTTGCGCCCGTTGTAGACGCACTCGCCGTACGGCCCGTCCTCCAGCGCCTTCGTCAGTCCGGCGCTCGTCACGTCGTCGGTGAGGACGCCGAGCGGCCACTGTTCGAAGACGGGGTCACCGAGGAACCGCTCGTAGATGCGCGGGGCCGAGTAGACGCAGGTGCGTTCGACGGGGCAGGTGACGCAGCGGTCACCTGCGCCTTCGGGCTTGTTCTCGGGGCGGAAGTGGAAGAGGCTGCCGAAGGACGAGACCTTCTCCACCGGTTTGCCCACCACATGGCCGAGCCAGTCGATGTCGTGGCACGACTTGGCGAGCAGCATGGACGACGACTCCGCTTCGACGCCCCACTTGCCGCGTACGTAGGAGTGCGCCTGGTGCCACCAGCCGACGGGTTCGAGGTGTTCGACGCTGACGACGTCACCGATCCGGCCGCTGTCGATGAGCTGCTTGAGCTTGACCGAGTACGGCGTGTAGCGCAGGACGTGGCACACCGCCAGGAGGATGTCGTTGCGCGTCGCCGCCTCGACGATGCGGCGGGCGTCCTCCTCCGAGGGCGCCATCGGCTTCTCCAGCAGCAGGGCGTAGCCGAGGTCGGCCAGCGCCACGGCCGGTTCGACGTGCATGCGGTCGGGGGTGGCGACGATCGCCGCGTCGGCGAGGCGCGGCCGGGAGGCGAGTTCGGCCCAGTCGGTGAAGACCCGGTCGTACGGCAGCGCGAACTCGTCCGCGAGGGCCTGGCGGCGTACGGGGTCGGGGTCGGCGACGGCCGTGACGACGGCGGCACCTTGGTCGGCGGCGATGCGGGCGTAGGAGGCCCCTCGGGCCCCGGCTCCGACGATCGCGAGGGTGACGGTCACGTACGCAATCCCTTACTTGACGGCACCCTGGAGGATGCCCTTGATGAAGTGGCGCTGGAAGAAGAGGTAGATCAGCACGATCGGTGCGATCACGATGAGGGTGCCGGCCGACAGCAGCGGGATGTTCTTGCCGTACTGCTGGACGAACTTGCCGAGGCCGGAGGGGGCCGTGCGCATCGCCGGGTCCTGGATGAGCACCAGGGCCAGCAGGAACTGGTTCCACGCCCACATGAAGTAGAGGAGGCCCAGTGTGGTGAGTGCCGGGACGGCGGTCGGCAGCAGGACGCGGGTGAGGGTGCGCCAGCTGTTCGCGCCGTCCACGGCGGCGGCCTCCATCAGCTCCTTCGGCAGCGACTCGAAGTGCGTGCGCATCCAGAAGACGCCGAAGGGCATGAACAGGCCCACCAGCGGCAGGATCACGGCCCAGTAGGTGTTCAGCAGGCCGACCGAGTCCAGGTCGTAGTAGAGGGGGATGACGATGGCCTCGTACGGCAGGGCCAGTCCGAGCATCAGGAGGGCGAACAGCGGCCCCTTGGCCTTCAGCTGCATGGTGGCCAGGCCGTAGCCGGCGAGGGTCGCGAGGACGAGGGCGATGGGTACGACGCCGAGCGCGATGACGGCGCTCGACTTCAGCAGCGAGCCGAATCCGGCGGTGGACCAGGCGGTGGCGAAGTTCCCCCACTGCGGGTCGGACGGCCAGGACAGGCCCGGCGAGAGGTTGCTCTGTGGCTGGAGCGCCGCGCTGAACAACGCGAGGAAGGGGAACAGGACGGCTGCGGCGGCGACGATGAGCGCGAGCCTGGGCAGTTGCTTGGTCATCGGGGGTACTCCAGTGAGATGCGCGGCATGCCTCAGCGCTCCCGCGACAGCCTGTTGAGGCCGTACATGACGGCACAGGTGATGAGGGAGAGCACCGTGGCCAGGGCGCAGGCGGTGCCGACCCGGCCGGCGGTGAAGACGAGCTGGTAGACCTGGACACCCGGGACCATCGTGGAGTAACCGGGCCCGCCTCCCGTCATCACGTACACGACGTCGAATCCGGCGAGGGCCGAGATGACGGTGACGTTGCAGGCGACGCCGATCTCCTTGCGCAGGCCGGGCACGGTGATGTGCCAGAACTCGCGCAGTCTGCCGCAGCCGTCCAGCCGGGCCGCCTCGTAGAGCGACGGCTCGATCTTGCCGATGCCGGACAGCAGGAGCAGGAAGCACAGGCCGGTGGAGACCCAGGTGCCGATCAGGCCGACGGCCGGGAACGCGTACGTGAAGTCGCCGAGCCAGGCGCGGGCCAGGGAGCCGAGGCCGATGGCGCGCAGCACCTGGTTGAGCGGGCCGTCCTCGCCGTAGATCCACTTCCAGACGACGCCCACCGCGACGAGCGGCAGGATCTGCGGGAGGAAGATGATGGTGCGGATGACGGGCATGGCCCGCCAGGGCACGGCCGAGGTGAGAGCGGCCAGGATCAGGCCGAGGATGACGGGTACGACGGTGTAGAAGACGATGAAGCCGAACGCGTGGGTCAGGGCGGCGCGCAGGGCCGGTTCTTCGAACACCGCGGTGTAGTTGGAGAGTCCGGCCCAGGAGGCGACGCCGATTCCGTTCCAGTTCCAGAACGAGAGCCAGAAGCTGTGCAGCCAGGGCGCGATGACGAAGAGTCCGTAGAAGACCAGGGCGGGGGCCACGTACAGCAGGGGTACGAACCGGCCCTTGCGGCGCGGGGCGGCTGCCCCGCGCCGGGCCCCGGCCACCGACCGCTCGGTGCGCACGAGTGTGTCAGCCATGCGTCTTGGACCACTCGTCCTGGACCGCCTTGACGAAGCCGTCCGTGTTGGTGCGGCCTGCGAGGAGTTCCTGCGTGGTGGCGGTGAGCTTGTCGTTCATGGTCGCGGTGGCGTTGTTGTTGAAGCCGACCAGACCGTTGTCGTCGTTCACCCTGCCCCAGGCCGCGACGATGTCCTTCATCACGGTGCCGTCCTGCGGCTCGGCGGCGGTGAGGTCGGCGGGCATGAAGCCGGCCTTGAACTCGGCGGCCGATGCCTCGGGCGAGTGCAGGAAGTCCAGGAAGAAGGCCGCGGTGTCCGCGTGCCGGCTCTTGGAGGAAATGGCGTAGGCGACGGAGGTGCCGATCGCCGTGGCCTTCGGTGAGGGGAACGCGATGAAGCCCGCGTCCTTGCCGAGCTTGTCACCGATCTTCTCGGCGTCCCAGTTGCCGTCGACGAAGTAGACGCCCTGGCCCTTGGTGAACTTGTCGACGGCCGTCTGAAGGTCGGTGCCGTTGGCGCCGCTGGGCAGGTAGCCCTTCTTCTTCCAGGCGGTGAGCTTGTCGGCGGCGGTGCGGTTGCCCGGGGTGTCGAAGGTGGCGCCCTTCTGGCCGAAGGTCCAGCGCGCGGCCTGCTCGGCGCCGTCCGCCGACTGGCCGATGAGCTGGATGGGGAAGGAGGCGTGGCCCTGCTGGTTGCCGAGTTGCAGCGGCAGCTCGCCGGCCTTCTTCGCCTTGGCGAGGGCCGCCTCGAACTCCTCCAGCGTGGCCGGCGGGGTGGTGATGCCCGCCTCGGCCGCCTTCGCCTTGTTGTAGTAGACGCCGACGAGCGAGAAGCCGGCCGGGGCCGCGTACAGGCCGCCGGTGCCGAGCGTGCTGCCGTCCTCGGCGACCCGCCACTGGTTGAGCTGGGTGCTGGGGTACGTCTTGTCCCAGTCGTACGCCTTCGCGTACCGGGACAGGTCGATGACCAGGCCGTCCTTGACCGTGGTGCCGACCGAGTTGAGCAGGGCGATGTCGGGTGCCTGGTCGGAGGCGAGCGAGAGGTTCAGCGCCTTGTTGTAGTCGTCGACGTTGTTGTCCTCGTAGTCGATCGTGACCTGGGGGTACTTGGCCTCGAACGCCTTGATGACCGACTTGACCGCCGCTCCCGACTCGGGCGTGGAGACCAGCTTGAGCGTGACCTTCTCGTCGCCCGCACCCTTCTTGACCGGGCCGGACGGCTCTGCCGCCGTGGTGTCGGACGAGGCGCCGGGGGCGCACGCGGTCCCGCACAACGCCACCAGGACGGCTCCTGCCAGGACTCTGCTGATCTTCATCGCGCTGCTCTCCTGTGAACACGGGAAGGAATCGCTGGTGTGGCAGGATGTCGAGCCGAGGTTGCCAGCCAGCGAGTTTCGAAGGAAACTTTCCTTCGAAAGGATCAGACACGCCACTCCGCCCGTCAAGAGGGAAAGGGAGGGTATGTCGATCCGTGACATGGAAAGCACGCAGCGAGTGGGGGACATGAAGAACTCGGACGTCCTGCCGGGCGGGGACCAGAGCGCTCTGCGCCACCTCAACACCAGCCGCGTCCTGCAACTGCTCTACGAGGGAACGCCGCTCACCACCAACGCGATAGCCCAGGTCACCGCCCTGTCCCGCCCCACGGTGCGCGGCATCGTCACCGCGCTGGTGACCGAGCGCCGCCTCGCCCTCGACGGCCAGGACGCGACACGGACCGGCGGCCGGCCCGCCCAGCGCTACGCCTTCGACTTCGACGCCGGGCGCCTGGCCGGCATCCACATCGACTCCGACGGCATCGGTGTGCGCATCACCGATCTCGGCGGGACACCACTGGCGGAGGCCCACCGCCCCATCCCCGCCGCGCTCGACCCCGACGAGCGCCTGCGGGAGGCGGCCGGCCTGGTGCGCGAGCACCTTCCGGCGGACGGCCCGCCCCTGTGGGCCGCCGGCGTCGGGACACCGGGGATCGTGGACGCGCGGGGCTCCGTACGGCTGAGCGTGGCCATCCCCCAGTGGTCGGGCGTCCACCTCGCCGACCAGCTCCACGAGTTGCTGCGCTGCCCGGTCGTGGCGATGAAGGACACCAACCTGGCCGTCCTGGCCGAACACCGGACCGGCGCCGCCCGCGGCACGTCCGACGTGCTCTACGTCCACCTGGACAACCGGCTCGGGGTGGGCATCCTGGTCGACGGCCGGCCGTTCACCGGGCGCACGGGAGCGGCGGGCGAGATCGGCAGGCATCCCAGGCTGGGCTGGAAGGACACCCCCGCCAAGCTCGGCGGCGGCCCGGGAGAGGCCCGCCACATGGTGTTCACCCGCGCCCGGCACGGCGACCCGGCCGCCCGGGCCACCGTGGACAGCTACGCCCGCGCGGTGGCGGACGGCATCGGCGCCATGGTCCTCGCCGTCGACCCGCAGCTGATCGTGCTCGGCGGCGCGCTGGCCGGAGCGGGCCCGGCCGTCCTGGAGGCGGTACGCGAACAGCTCTCCGGCATCTGTTACGAGGTCCCGCCCCTGACGCTCGGCGCGCTCACCGCGGGCGCGGTGGCCGTGGGGGGCGTGGAGGCCGCCCGGGACCTGGCGCGCGGCCGGCTGTTCGCCACGGACCAGCCCGGCGGCTGAGACGAGCGACGGCCGGGACGCCCGGCGGCTGAGACGCCCGGCGGCTGAGAGCGACGGCCGATACGCGCGGCGGCGGCCGGGAGCGGAAGGCGGTTCACGTCGGCACGACTGTTGACACCCGGTACCTCTGACGGCACATTACGCAGGAAACTTTCTTTCGAAAGTGCCCGGTTGCGACGGCCTGCCTTCGCAGCGGCAGCCGGGGCCTGCCGAACTCCGTCCCGAAGGAGCCAAGTTGAGACACCGTCGCCTGCGCGCCCCACTGGTGGGGGTGCTGGCCGCCGCGCTCGGCGCGCTGGGCATGCTCACCGGTGCCCCGGCCGCATCGGCCGCCGACTTCCCCGCCAATCCGGTGGCCAAGCCCGGGTACACGCTGGACTTCCAGGAGGAGTTCAACGGCACTTCCCTGGACACCGACAAGTGGCTGCCGTACTACCTCCCGCACTGGGCCTCCGACCGCGAGAAGGCCAAGGCGCGGTACACCGTCGCGGGCGGGGTGCTCACCGAGCGCGTCGACCAGGACACGCCCGCCTGGAACCCCGCCTACGACGGCACCGTGAAGATCTCCAGCATCCAGACGTACGACAAGGACTGGTGGCACCGCTTCAACTACGCGATGCCCAATGACCACCACGAGGCCGACTTCAACGGCTACACCACGCAGTACGGCTACATCGAGACCCGCGCCAGACTCTCCGACACCGGCGGCGGAGGCCACCAGGCACTGTGGCTGGTCGGCACGAAGGACACGAGCAGCGCGTCGGCCAATGCCGAGATCGACATGATCGAGACGTTCTTCAGCAAGCCGGACACCTGGCGCATCGCCGCGTACGGCTGGGGCGATCCGAACTTCCTCGGCTCCTGGGTGTCGCACGAGGACCCGGTGCCCAGCGGTGAGCCCACCGAGGAGTACCACGTCTACGGCATGGACTGGACGCCCACGCAGCTCAACTTCTACTACGACAACCAGCTGTACAAGACCATCAACGACGCCCCCAACATGCCCATGGGCATGATCATGGGCATCTACACGGACGCCGGGTCGGGCCAGCACAACGACGTCTGGCCCAAGTCCTGGAGCGTGGACTACCTGCGCGTGTGGAAGAAGGACGGCGGATACGGCGACAGCGGGTACGAGCGGCTGAAGAACCGCCAGACCTCGCAGTACCTGCACATCGAGAACAAGACCGGGAAGGCGGAGTACGGCAGCGTGCCCGCCACCGCCTGGAGCTCCCAGTGGGCGCCGCAGACCACGGCGGCCGGCTACACCCGCCTCCGCAACCGGTGGACGGGCGACTACCTGCGGACGTCGGCGTCCGACGGCTACGTCCACTACGGCGCGGCTGCCTCCGGCGCGGCCGAGGCCGACTGGACGGAGGAGTCCGAGGCCGGCTACCTGCGCCTGAGGAACCGCGCGACCGGCGGCTACGCGCACACCGAGGGCCTGACCGGATACGTCGAGCAGGGCAACGTACCGGCGGGCTACTGGACGAGCCAGTGGACGCCCGAACCGGCGCCGTGAGCCACCGCTGACCCACCACGGCGCGCCCCGGGCACCGGGGCGCGCCCCCACCCAGGAGCTCCGCCCATGCGCGCACGCCGCCACGCCCTCCGTCCCGCCGCCCGTCTCGTCCTGCCCGCGCTCGCCCTGCTGCTCGCCAGTGGCTGTGACGCCGGGGGCCCGGACGCGGCGCACTCCCCCGCCACACCACAGGCCGGACCGCCCGCCACAGCACAGGCCGGACCGCCCACCGGCCCGGAGAACCGGTCGCTCTGGACGCTCATCGGGGACGGGGGCGAGTCCCTCGAAACCCTGGCGGACGACGACCCCGACGTCACCGCGATCCGCCGGACCGTGGTGCTCCACTCGGGCACGGTCGACGACCGCAGCAGCACATCGGTGGCCGGGAGCGTGAAGAGCGAGTTCGCCTTCTACGGCGCCGCGTTCCGCAAGTCCCTGGAGGCCCAGGACTACGGCGCCGAGGTGACCGCGCTCTTCCGGGACAACAAGCTGGCCACCCGTCAGGAGAAGGTCGCCTGGTACCGGTCCACCGTCTACCGGGACCGCAGGACCGCCAAGGCCGAGATGGACACCGTCTTCGAGTTCACCGCGGGAGACCCGGGTTACCTCAAGAAGGGCGGGCTCGCGGTGGGCACCCCGTACACCGAGCACCGCACGGTGAGCCTGGCCAAACAGGGCGGCACCTGGGTCATCACCGGCATCCGGCGCACACCGCTGGAGCGCCCGGCCCCGCAGCCGGCCGGGCGGTAGGGCGCCCCTGCCGGCGCGCGGGCAAGGCCGGTACGGCCCCCCGCGCGCCGAGGCCGTCAGTGCAGGCCGTCGCCGCGCGGCTCGGCGGTGACCTCGCCGTGCGCCCGCCACGGCTGGGCGAGCAGGACGAGGGCGAGGCCGGCCAGGGCGAGGGCGGCGAGCATGATGACGGCCATGGGGGTCGCGGTGTCCTCACCGAAGAGGCCGACGAGCGGGGAGGCGGCGGCGCCGAAAAGGAACTGGAGGCCGCCGATGAGCGCCGAGGCGGCCCCGGGCGCTTCCCGGCCGAGGTTCTGGCCGATGCTCATGGTGGCGGGGAAGATCAGCGCGACGCCTGACATGGCGACGAACAGGCAGATCCAGCTGACGGCGAGGCTCTGCCCGGCCAGGGCGGGGACCACGAGCAGGGCGACGGCCCCGGTGCCGGAGACGGCGAGTCCGAGGATCAGGAGTGTGTTCAGGCGGACCCTGGCGGCGAGCCGCGCGAAGGTGACCCCGCCGATCAGCATGCCCACGGCGTTCGACGCGAAGATCAGCGAGTAGACGGTCGGCGATACGCCGTGCACGTTCTGGAAGACGAAGCTGGAGCCGCTGATGTAGGCGAACAGCGCCGCCGATGTGAAGCCGAGCACGAGCACGTACCCCATGAACGCGCGGCGGGTGAGCAGCGTGCCCATCGTGCGGAACGTGCCGGCGAGGCCCCCGCCGTGCCGCCGCTCGGGCGGCAGCGTCTCGGGGACCTTCCTGACCACGGCGGCGAACAGCAGCGCGCCGATCACGGCGAGGACGACGAAGACCGCGCGCCAGGTCGACGCCGAGAGGACCGCGCCGCCGACGACGGGTGCGACGATCGGCGCGATGCCGAGGATCTGGGAGAGCAGCGCGAAGTAGCGGGGCACGTCGGCGCCGTGGAAGCAGTCGGTGATCACGGCGCGGGCGAGCACCATGCCGGCGGCTCCCGCGAAGCCCTGGAGGAAGCGGGCCGCGGTGAGCAGTTCCACGTTCGGGGCTACGGCGCACAGCAGGGAGAAGAGGACGAAGCCGCCCGCTCCGGCGATGAGGAGCCGGCGGCGGCCCCAGCCGTCGCTGACCGGGCCGATGAGCAGCTGGCCCACGACCATGCCGACCAGGAACGCGGTGAGCGTGAGCTGTACGGCCGAGCCGCCGGCGTGCAGCGCGTCGCCCATGGCGGGGAAGCCGGGCACGTACATGTCGGTGGCGAGCGGGGCGACGGCGGTGAGCGCGCCGAGAACGGCGATCAGGGCGGAGGTCCGGCCGGGGGGCACGGGTGGTGCGGGCTGCTGTATCGCCTCGTCGGAGGCGGGGGGACGGGAGAGCATGACGAAAAAGGTAACCGATGGTTCACTAGTTGACAAAGTGGCGGTTCGGTAGGCTCGCCGCTCGACGAAGGAGTGCCGGTGCAGCCCCATACCGACGGCGTACGCGATGCGTGGGTCAGCCACAATCCCGGGCTAGACGTCTCCGCCATGGAGGTCGTGGCCCTGGTCAAACAGGTCTCCGCGCTGTTCGACCGCGCCCTGGAACCGCTCTACGAGGGCGCCCCGCTGACCGCCCCCGAGGCGGACCTGCTCATTCCGCTGCGGTACGCCACGGAGCCCGCCATCGCCCGCCGGCTGGCCGACGACATGGGGTTGTCGCGGGCCGGGGTCAGCAAGACGCTGGCCAAGCTGGAGAAGCGCGGCCACATCGAGCGGACCCCGAACCCGGCCGACCGGCGGGCCGCTCTGGTGACCATCACGGAGTCCGGCAAGGCGGCGATCGACGCGATCTTCCCGCGCCAGGTGGACATCGAGTCCGAGCTGCTGGCCGGGCTCGGCGACGACCGGGCCCGGGTCGCCGACGCGCTCGCCCTCCTCGCCCGGGTGATGGAGGACGGAACGGCCCGCCGGGTGCGCGGTACCGGGCGCGACCTCGGACTGGGGCTCGCCAACATCCGCCCGGCCGGTTCGCCGTAGGCCCTGTCGCAGCCGGGCGCCGGGTCAGCGCTCCTCGGTGAGCTGCTCGTCGAGTTCGTCGAAGAGCAGCTCGTCGTGGTCGACCTGCCCGGTCCGGTAGGCGGAGCGCGCGACCAGGTGCGCCGCCACCGGTCCGGTCATCAGCTGGAAGAAGCCGATGAGCGCGAGCGTGGCGAGGTCCATGCCGCTGCGCAGCCGCAGCGCCACACCGGCCAGGACGATCAGCATGCCCAGGGCCTGCGGTTTGGTCGCGGCATGGCTGCGGGAGAGTACGTCCGGCAGCTTCAGCATGCCGATCACGCCGAGCAGGCAGATGGCGGCGCCGATCAGCACCAGTGCCGCACCCGCCGTGTCGAGGATCTGGAGCCAGACGCTCATGGCCGCTCCTCGCCGCCGTGCCGGGCCCGCTCCCCGTGCGGGTGGCCCGGCGGCCGGTCGCGTACGGCGATGAAGCGCGCGATGCCGACCGAACCGGTGAAGCCGAGGAAGGCCAGCACCAGCATGATCGGGAAGTAGAACGGGTCGCGCGCGAAGGCCGACTTGGCGCCGAGCCCGGCGATGATGAGGGCTGCGCAGACGTCCAGCGCGATGGCCCGGTCCAGCATCGAGGGGCCGCGCCAGATGCGCGCCAGCAGGGCCGCGCCCGCGACGACGGTCACGACGACCGCTGCGACGAGCAGCACCCGGTCCACGGTCTCCGGCGCGCTCATGTGCCCTCCTCCTGGTCTCCCGGCCGCTCGCCGGTGTGCTGCGGTTCCGGGGGCGGTGCGGCGACCCGCTCGATCTCGTCGCGGGTGCCGAAGGCCCGTACGATCAGCTCCTCCATGCGCCAGACGGACCGCCTGGCCGCCGCCAGCTCGGTGGGGCGGCCGTCCAGGATGTGCACGAAGACGGTGGCGGTGGCGCGGCGCACCTCGACGACCGATCCGTCGGGCACGTTGGACACCGCGACGGCGACCGCGGTGAGCATCAGGTCCGAGCGGCAGCGCAGCGGTACGGCGATGACGGCCGCCCGGCGCGGGTGCCGGCCGTGGATCTGCCGGGTCACCTTCACGCCGGAGGTGTACATGTCGTAGAGCAGATAGCCGCTCAGCCGCAGGATGCCCCAGGGGTGCAGCCGCAGTCCGAGGTCGACCTTGGGCAGCGGGAAGGCCAGGCAGACGGCCACCGCGACCACGGCCCCGGTGAGCAGGTTGGCCCAGTTCGGGCTGGACCAGAGCAGCACCCAGATGACGGTGAGCCAGGCGACGAGCGGGAGGTCGAGCACCCGGCGACGGCCGAAGGCGGCGCTGAAGGGCGGCAGGTCCTTGTTCCGGAAGGAGAAGGTGACGAGGCGTCTCACCGGCCGAGCACCTCCTCGATGTAGGGGGTACGGGCGAGGAGTTCGGCGGCCGAGCGGTCGGTGTACGAGGTCAGCGGTCCGGCGAACACGGTGAAGGCGAGCCCGAGCGCGACCGCGGCGGCGGTGGCCCAGGTCATCGGGCGGGGCAGCACACTGGTGGTGGTGACGGCGCGGCCGTGCAGGGTCGCCGCGACCGCGAGCCCGGCCGGCTGGTGGCGCACGCGTACGCCCTCGTCGCCGGTGCCGGGCATCCGGTCGGGGCCCTCGTCGGAGTCGTCGTCGTCGCTGTCGTCGTCGGACTCCAGGACCGTGCCGGCGGCGGCCTGGCCCGGGGGCGCGGCCCGCCAGAAGGCCAGGTTCCAGACCTTGGCCATGACGTACAGCGTCAGCAGGCTGGTCGCGGTGGCGCCGATGACCAGGATCCAGGCCCAGACCCCGCCGTCGGCGATGCCCGCGCGCATCAGGCCGAGCTTGCCGATGAAGCCGGAGAGCGGCGGGATGCCTGCCAGGTTCATCGCGGGGACGAAGAAGAGGACGGCGAGCGCGGGGGCCGCGCGGGCGATGCCGCCGAGGCGGGTCAGTTCGGTGGTGCCGCCCCGGCGTTCGATCAGCCCGGCGACCAGGAACAGCGTCGTCTGGACGGTGATGTGGTGGACGACGTAGACGATCGCCCCGCCGTACGCCTCCCGGGTGGCGAGGCCGATCCCGAAGACCATGTAGCCGATGTGGCTGATGAGGGTGAAGGAGAGCAGCCGCTTGAGGTCGGTCTGCGCGACGGCCCCCAGGATGCCGACGACCATCGAGGCGAGCGCCGCCGCCATCAGCAGGTCGCCGAGCCGGTTGCCGGGGAAGAGCAGGGTCTCGGTGCGCAGCATGCAGTAGACGCCGACCTTGGTGAGCAGCCCGGCGAAGACGGCGGTGACCGGGGCGGGAGCGGTCGGGTAGGAGTCGGGGAGCCAGGCGGCGAGCGGGAAGACGGCGGCCTTGATGGCGAAGACCGTCAGCAGCATGGCCTGGATCAGCGTCTGGACGCCCAGCGGGAGGTCCGCGAGGCGCCCGGCGAGCTGGGCGAAGTTGGCGGTGCCGGTCGCCGCGTACGTCATGGCGATGGCGGTGAGGAAGAGCATCGAGGAGAACAGCGAGATGATCACGTAGGTGGAGCCCGCCCGGATGCGGGGCCCCGTGCCGCCGAGGGTCAGCAGGACGAAGCTGGCGACGAGCATGATCTCGAAGCCGACGTAGAGGTTGACCAGGTCGCCGGCGAGGAAGGTGCACGACACCCCGGCGACCAGGATCAGGTAGGCCGGGTGGAAGACCGCTACGGGTGTCTCCTCGTCGCGGTCGGCCATGCCCTGGCCCAGGGAGTAGACGAGGACGCACAGGGTGACGGCCGAGGAGATCGTCAGCATGAGGCCGGAGAGCCGGTCCGCGACGAGGGTGATGCCGAGCGGCGGCGCGAAGTCGCCGAGGTGGACGGAGAGCGGGCCCTCGGTGTCGGCGGCGATCATCAGGGTGACCGAGAGCCCGAGGACGGCGGTGAGCACGGCGACGCTGATGAAGCGCTGGAACCGCTTGAGCCGGGTGCCGAAGGCGAGGCTCAGCCCGGTGGCGCAGAGCGGGAGCAGCACCGGCAGCGGGACGATCGCGTTCATCCGGTGCCTCCTGGGCTCTCGGAGTCGGGGTCTCCGGGGTTCTCGGAACCGGGGTCACCCGGGCTGCCGGCACCGGGGTCTGCCGCGTTCTCAGTGTCGGGCGCCGGGCCCTCGTCCCGTTCGGCGTAGTCCTCCGGGTCCGCGCCGAGGACGTCGTGCCACAGGTCGCCGGTGGCGTCGCGGCCCCTGGCCTGGAGGGCGCGGTCGGCGCGCAGCCGGGCCCGCAGCCTGCGGCGGTCCTCGCGGTAGCGGCGGCGGGTCTCGGCCGAGCGGTCGCCGTCGGCCCGGAAGCGCTCGCGCAGTTCGTCGCGCTCCCCCAGCACCTCGGCGCGCAGCACGATGCGCCGGTCCTCCAGGTCGTCGTGGACCTCGTCGGTGCCGGTGAGCTGGTGGGCGCGGTAGGCCATGGCGAGGAGGAACGCGGTGGTGGCGAGGGTGATGACGATCGCGGTGAGGGCGATGGCCTGGGGCAGGGGGTCGGTGACCCGGGCGAGGTCGACGCCGTAGAGCAGCGGTTCGCGTCCGGCCGACCCGGTGGCGGACAGGATGAGCAGGTTGATGCCGTTGCCCGCGATGACCGCGCCGAGCAGGATGCGGGTGAGGGGCCGGGTGAGCATGAGGATGCCGCCGACCGCGCACAGGACCGCGGCGGTGGCGAGGAGCGAGGCGCTGACGGTCATGGGGTGGCCTCCCCCGTCCCGTGCTCGGGTCCGGCGGCGCGGCCCGCGGCCTTCTCGGCGGCCGCCCGCTCGATCTGGCGGTCGATCTTCGCGCCGAGGGCCCGCACGATGTCGAGGACGACGCCCAGGACCAGCAGATAGACCCCGCAGTCGAAGATCACCGGCGTACCGAACTCGTAGTCGCCGATCAGCGGCAGGTGGCCGTGGTGGGTCCAGGCGTGCAGGACCGTTCCGTCAGTGAGGCCGAGCAGGGCCACCCCGGTGGAGAGGAAGAGGCCGAGGCCGGTGAACAGGCCGGGTTGCAGGGGCGCGGCCTCGGCGAGTTCGAAGCGGCCGCCGGCCAGGTACCGGGTGATCAGGGCGAGGCCCGCGACCAGGCCGCCGACGAAACCGCCGCCGGGCATGTTCTCGGCGCAGAACAGCAGGTACACCGAGAGCACCAGGACCGGGTGGAACAGCAGCCGCGTCACCACCTCGAAGACGACCGACCGGTGCTCGGGTGCGAGGGTGCCGCCGGCCGCCAGCCAGCCGCGTTCGGGCGCCCCCTCGTCGCCCCGGGGCACCCCGGTCAGCGGGGCGGCGGTCACCGACCAGGCGGTGCGCCCCCGTACCTCCTGGGGCGCCGCCGTTCCCTCGGCGCGGCGGTGCAGGTAGATGAGGCTGGTCACGCCGATCGCGGCGGCGGCGAGGACGGCTGACTCGCCCATCGTGTCCCAGGCGCGCAGGTCGACCAGGATCGTGGCGACCACGTCCTTGAGGCCGTGGTGCGCGGTCTCCTCGACCATGGCGGCGCCCGCCGGGGGCGCGGTGCGCGCGGCGCCCGCGACCCAGACGACCACGCCGAGGGTCGCGGCGGCGGCGAGGGCAACCGGGATGCGCACGGCCCGCCGCCAGGAGCTGACCGATTCCTGGAAGTGCACCGGCATCCGCCGCAGCACCAGCACGAAGACGATCATGGACACGGTCTCCACGCAGAACTGGGTGAGCGCGAGGTCCGGGCCGCCCTGGACGACGAACAGCAGCGCGGTGCCGTATCCGGTGAGTCCGGCCAGCACCACGGCCTTCATGCGCCGTCTGACGGTCAGGCAGAGCAGGGCCGCCGCGCAGGTCAGCACCGCGACGGCGCCCTGCAGCGGTACGTCCCAGAGCCGGGGGGCCCTCGCGCCGTGCCAGGGGCGGTCGGCGACGAGCACGGCGAGCTGTCCTGCGAGCATCACCAGCAGGGTGGTGGCGAGGTACACGGAGAGCGAGCCGCGCTGGACGAAGCCGGTGACCTGGAGGGAGAGGCGTTCCAGGCCCAGGAGCACATGGCCGAAGACGCTGTCGGCGGTGGGCCAGGCGATGCGCCGGGAGAGCCGGGTGACCGTGTCGCGTCCGGCGAAGAGGAGCGCGCCGCCGGCCACGGCGACGGCCGAGAGCAGCAGGGCGGTGCCCCAGCCGTGCCAGAGCGCGAGGTGGTAGGGGTGGTGGGAGGCGGGGAAGGCGTCGGCGTAGGCGCTCAGCAGCCGGTCGGTCCAGCCGGCGCCGGCCCCGAGCACCAGCCCGCACAGGGCGAGCACGGCGGGCGGGGCGAGGAAGGCCGGGCCGATCCGGTGGACCGGGGTGTCGGGCACGCCCGGCTTGCGCAGGAAGCCGCCCCAGACGAACCGGACGGTGTACGCGACGGTCAGCATCGACCCCACCACCGCGACGCCCAGCGCCCAGCGGTCCGCCGCGTCGCCGTGCAGCAGCGCCTCGAACGCCGCCTCCTTCGCGGCGAAGCCGAGCAGCGGGGGCAGCGCGGCCATGGAGGCGGCGGCGAGCACGGCGACGGCGCAGACGTGCGGCAGCGCGCGTCCGACGCCGGAGAGTCTGCGCAGGTCGCGGGTGCCGGCCGCGTGGTCGACGATGCCGGTGACGAGGAAGAGCGGGGCCTTGAACAGGGCGTGCCCGAGGATCATCGCGGCGGCGGCCAGCGCGAGGTCGCGGTTGCCGATGCCGGCGAGCAGGGTGAGGAAGCCGAGCTGGCTGACGGTTCCGTAGGCGAGGACGATCTTCAGGTCGTTCAGCCGCAGCGCCCGCCAGCCGCCCAGCAGCATCGTCGCGCCGCCGAGGACCATCACGACGGGCCGCCAGGCGGGCACGTCGGCGAAGCCGGGGGCGAGCCGGGCGACCAGGTAGACACCGGCCTTCACCATGGCGGCGGCGTGCAGATAGGCGCTGACGGGGGTGGGGGCCGCCATGGCGTTGGGGAGCCAGAGGCTGAACGGCCAGACCGCCGACTTGGACAGCGCCCCGCACAGGATCAGCAGGACGGCGGCCTCGACGGCGGCGCCGGCCGGGGGCGGGTCGGCCAGGATCGCGGAGATCCGGTAGGTACCGGCCTCCTGACCGACGATCAGGAAGCCGATCAGCATGGCGAGCCCGCCGAGTGTGGTGACGGTCAGCGCCTGGAGGGCGGAGCGGCGGCTGTGCCGCTGCTCGCTGTCGTACCCGATGAGCAGGTACGAGAAGACGGTGGTCAGCTCCCAGAAGACGTAGAGCGAGATCAGGTCGTCGCTGAGGACGAGGGCGAGCATGGCCCCGGCGAAGGCGAGCAGGTTCCCGGCGAATCCGGCCAGCCGCGGGGTGTCGTCGCTGAAGTAGGAGGCGCAGTAGAGCAGGACGAGCGTGCCGACGCCGGCCGCGAGCAGCACCATCAGTTCGGCGAGGGCGTCCAGGCGCAGGTCCACGGAGACCCCGTAGTCGGGCATCCACGCCCACGACCAGGTGACCGAGGCGCCGGACGCGGCCGTGTCCCACTGGGTGAAGGCCCAGCAGGTGGTGGCGGCGGGCGGCAGCGCGAGGACGAGGAAGGCGCGCGTCCCCAGCCATCGCACCAGCGGACGCGCGCAGGCCGCGAGGAGGAAGTGGCTGACGATGAGCGCGGTCATGCGGCAGGGAGGCGGGGCGCGGCGGCGGGTGGCAGGGTGCGCGGGACTACAGAGCGGACAAGGAGCACTAAATACAGATATATCCCCGGGCCCGCTTCACCCGTACGGCGCGCCGCACCCCGGGCGGCCCGCTGGATCGGTTGCGGTGGCCGGCGGGGCGGTCGCTCGGCGCACCGCATGTGCGGCAGCGAAGGGTCACGGAGTCACACGCTCGGCGGATGCGCGCATGCGTGATGATGGTGTGCTCGACCGGTGTTGCACATGTGAGCCCACTTTCATTCCCTTTTTGCACTGTGACTAATATCTATCCGTCCTAGTTCTCAATGGATTTGACCAGTCGTAAGGCTGGCACCACGTCAAGGAGCATGCCCTGCGCACGCGCGTGTCACGGCGGAGCAGCTCGACCACCATGTCACTGAGGACGGCCCTGCTCGTACTGGCCGTCGTCCCCGGTGTAGCCCTGGCCGCCCTCTGGGCCGTCACCAGTGGTCAGACTCTGCTCGACTTCCAGAAGCAGGCAGCCCAGGGGCAGTTGGCCCAGAAGGCCGGCCAGCCGTCCAACATCGTGTACTACAACCTGCAGGAGGAGCGGCGGCTCAGCGCCGAGGCGCTGGCCCGCGGCGGGGGTGCCACCGACGCGCTGCGCAAGCAGCGCAAGCTGACCGACGACGCGATCGCCGGCTTCCAGTCCCTCTCCGACATCGCCACCGACGACGCCCCCGGCGAGGTGCGGGACGCGGTCGGTGAGGCCCGTTCGGCGATCACCCAACTCCCGGCGCAGCGCACCCTCGTCGACGAGGGCGACAACGACCAGCAGAAGGCCGTGTACGGCTACTACACGGACCTGATCGCCGTGGACCTGAAGCTCTTCACCGCGCTCAGCCATGTGGACAACGGCCGGGTCACCACGGTCTCGCAGCCGCTGGTCGACCTCTTCTGGGCGAAGGAGATGATCTCGCGCTCGGATGCCCTGCTCGCCCGCGGATGGGCCGGCGGCAAGCTGAGCACCGCGGATCTCCAGGAGGTCCGGCAGGCGGTCTCCGCCCAGTCCTTCCAGTACTCGACCCAGATCGTCCCCTACCTTCCGGCGGACGAGAAGGCCAGGTGGCAGGAGGTCTTCGACAGCTCCGCCTGGAAGGCCAAGACCCGGGTGGAGACCCAGGTGCTGCGGCCGGCCGCCCCGGACGCCGGCTTCGTCCCCCTCGGCGCGAAGGAGGCGGACTGGCGCGCAGCGATGGACGAGGTCACGCCCCAGCTGGTGAAGCTGATGGAGCAGCGCACCGACGGGGTGGTCGCGGAGGGCAAGGACAGTGTCGTCTCGCTGCTGATCAAGGTCGTCGTCACCACGGTCGTCGGCCTCGCCGCCGTCATCGCGGTCATCTGGTTCACCTGGCGTCTCTCCCGCAATCTGCGCCGCCGGATCAGCCGGCTCCAGGAGCGGGCCGAGGAGCTGGAGCGAGCGCTGCCCGACGTCGTCGAGCGGCTCGGCAGGGGCGAACGCATCGACGTCGAGGCCGAAGCCCGAGCCATCGGGCAGGAAGGCGGGAGCGGTACGTCGGACGAGCTGGCCCAGCTCGGCAACGCGCTCGACCTGGCCCGCACCAGCGCCCTGCGGGCGGCCGTCGACCAGGCCGACCAGCACCGCGGCTTCGAGCGGCTGCTGCAACGCATCGCGCGACGCACGCAGCAGCTGATCGGCCAGCAGCTGAAGAAGCTGGACGAGCTGGAGCGCAAGCACGAGGACCCCGAGGTGCTGGACGGCCTCTTCGACCTCGACCACCTCACCGCCAGGCTCCGGCGCTACGAGGAGAACCTCGTGATCCTCGCGGGCGGCTCCCCGCACCGGCGCTGGCGCAAGCCCGTACCGCTGCTGGACGTCATGCGGTCCGCCCAGGGCGAGGTGCAGGACTACCGGCGCGTGGTGCTGGACCTGGACGGCTCCCCGTGGCTCGCCGAGCGGGCCGTGGGACCGGTCTCCCACGTGCTGGCTGAGCTGATCGAGAACGCCCTCACCTTCTCCGGGCCGCCCAGCCCCGTCGAGGTCAGGGCGGCCCGGGTGAGCCGGGGCCTGGCCATCGAGGTCGAGGACCGCGGGCTCGGCATGGAGGAGGACCAGCTCGCCGCGGCCAACGAGCTGATGAGCCGGCCGCCCCGGATGGACGTGCTGGCGCACGCCGACGACATCCGGCTGGGCCTCTACGTGATCGCGCGCCTCGCCGGCCAGTACGGCCTGCGGGTGGAGTTCCGCAACTCGGCCTTCGGCGGAACCCGGGTCGTCGTGCTCGTCCCCGACGCGCTCACCGTCCCCGGTCCGCACTCCGGCCCGGTGGCCGTCCCGTCCCCCGGGGCCGAGGACACCGCCCCGGCCCCCGCCCCGCTCCGCGACACCGAAGCCCTGCCCAGCCGGGGCCGCGGCCAGGCCCTCGCCGGGGTCACGGCCCTGCACGCGCCGCGCGCGCCGTTCGAGACCGCCGGCCCGCCTCACGCAGCGGCAGAGGAGCCCTCCCACGACCGGCAGGAGCAGACGCCGCCGGCCCCCGTCGACCATCCGTTCGGCGACCTGGAGCACCAGGACCCGTCCTACGCCGGTGCGTACGGCCACACCGCGGCCGACTCCCCGTACGACGGGACGGACGGCCGCGCGTACGGCCACCAGGACGACAGCGGGTACGGCGTCGGCCACCAGGACACGTACGACGGCACCGCTTACGGCTCCCACGCCGACGCGTACGCGGACGCCGAGCAGCCGTACATGACGGCCGAGGGCCAGTACCCGGTGCCGCACCAGCCGTATCCGGAGTCCGAAGATCCGTTCGCGGCTCCCCAGCGGCCCTACCCGGGCACGTATGTGACGGGCACCTCGGACGCGGCCGGCTTCCCGCTGCCCGGGCCCCGGCAGCCGGAACCGGCCACCGGACAGGCCGGCCCGCCGCCGGCCGAACCCGACCGCCCGGTTCCGCCCGCCGGTGAGCCCCCGCTGCCGCGCCGGGTCCGCCAGGCCAGCCTCGCGGACGAACTGCGGATCGCCCCGGCCGCCCCGGCCGGCGCGGCCCCACCGTCGAGCCGCTCCGAAAACCCGCCGCCCCGCGCGGCCCCCCACCGCGCCGGTGCCGCCATCGGGGCATTCCAGCGCCGGTCCCGCGCCGCGCGCGCGACCGACGAGCCGCCGAAGCAGCCCGATCCCTCCGCCCCCCTCTTCACGAGAGAAGAACGGACATGACACGCACAACCGCCACTCGCCAGGACCTCGACTGGCTGCTCGACGGCCTGGTGGACTCGGTGGCCGAGACCCGGAACGCCGTGCTGCTCTCCGACGACGGCCTGGTGGTGAGCCACTCGCGCACCGTCCAACGGGCCGACGCCGAACGGCTGGCAGCGATCTGCACCGGCCAGCAGAGCCTGGCCCGCGGTGTGGGCCAGCTCTTCGGCGGCGGCGGCGTACACCAGGTGATCGTCGAGCTGTCGGACCTGTGGCTCTTCATCATCTCGGCGGGCCAGGGCACGCACCTGGCCGTCGTCGCCTCGCAGGAGGTGGACGCCGAGGTCATGTCGCTCGCCATGCACAACCTCGTCCTGCAGGTCGGCCAGAAGCTCAGTACCCCGGCGCGCAGCGACTTCGACGCCTTCGGCACCGGGAACGGGCCGCGCGCGTGACCACGCACTGGCCCTACCGCGAGGACGAGTTCGACGACGGGGAGGACGGGGCGGGCACGATGGTGCGCCCGTACACCATCACCCACGGCCGGACCGCGCCCGAGCGGGACGACCTCACCCTCATCACCGTGCTGACGACCGCGCACGATCCGCGGGACGCACACGGAGCGCCGGTCCGTCCGGGCCGGCTCCAGCCGGAGCACCGGCTGATCCTGGAGCGCTGCCGGCGCCCCGCCGCGGTCGCCGAGGTATCGGCGGACCTCGATCTGCCGGTCTCGGTGACCAAGATCCTTCTGGCGGACCTGGTCGCCTCCGGCCTTCTGATCGCCCGGGCCCCGCTGTCGGTGGCCCGGGCGTCCGGCGGTGCCCACATGAGCGTACTGGCCGCTGTTCGCGACGGACTCCGGAGACTCTGAGCCAAGATGACCACCAGTCAGGCGGCGCCCACCGCCGTGAAGATCCTGATCGCCGGCGGCTTCGGCGTCGGCAAGACCACCCTCGTCGGCGCAGTCAGCGAGGTCGCTCCGCTGCGCACCGAGGAGCTCCTCACCCAGGCCAGCGTCGGCGTCGACGACCTGGCCGGCATCGGACAGAAGGACACGACCACCGTGGCCCTGGACTTCGGCCGGATCACGGTCAGTCCGGAGCTCGTCGTCTACCTGTTCGGCACCCCGGGCCAGGAGCGCTTCTGGTTCATGTGGAACGACCTGGTCAACGGCGCCCTCGGCGGTGTCGTGATCGCCGACACCCGGCGGCTGGAGACCAGCTTCGCCTCGATCGACTTCTTCGAGAGCCGGGACATCCCCTTCGTCGTCGCGATCAACTGTTTCCACGGCCACAACACCCGTACCGCGGAGGAGATCCGGGCCGCTCTCGACCTCGACCCGCATGTCCCGCTGCTGGTCGGTGACGTACGCGAGCGGCCCTTCGGCCGTGATGTGCTGCTGGCCCTCGTGGACCACCTGATGAGCCTGCCCGTGGCAGCCGGCTGAAACCGCGCCGGTCCGATTCCTCGCCTTCCTCCTACCTCTCGCTCTGGAGACACAGACATGGCAACACCTCTGCGCGTCCTGATCCACGGCGGCGGCATCGGCGGGCTGACGCTCGCCACCGCTCTGGCCCGGCGCGGCCACACCGTCGAGGTCGCCGAACTCCGCGACGAGCTCGACGCCCTGGGCGTCGGCATCATCCAGCCCTCCAACGCCCTGCACGTCATGCGCGAGATCGGGGTGCTCGACGACTGCCTCGCGGCGGGCTTCGAGTGGGAGGTCCTGACCATCGCGGACCCGGCCGGCAACACCCTGGCCGCGATACCCCAGCCCCGCATGGGCGACGTCCCGTCCAACAACGGCATCCCCCGCCCGGCGCTCGCCCAGGTGCTGGGCGCGGCGGCCACCTCGGCCGGTGCGAAGATCCGCTTCGGTACGACCATCGCCGAGCTCACCGACGACGGCGAGGGCGTGGACGTCACCCTCTCCGACGGTTCGGCCGGCCGCTGGGACCTCGTCGTCGGCTTCGACGGCATCGGCTCGCCGCTGCGCACCCGGCTGTACGGCGACCGCTACGTCCCCGAGTACACCGGCTTCGCCAACTGGCGTGTCACCGTGCCCCGTCAGGAGCAGGTGCGGGGCGTCGTGATGGGCACCGCGGGCCAGGCCGCCAAGGCGCTGCTCACCCCGATCACGGAGGAGCTGATGTACCTGGGCACGGTGTTCCCCGAGGCCGCGGACTTCCGGCCGGACCCTACGAGGGCGCACGAACAGCTCAAGGAGCGGCTGGTGATGTTCTCCGGTCCGGTCGGCGAGGCGCTGGCCGCGGTCACCGGTCCGGAGGCGGTCGTGTACTCGCGGATCTCCCAGGTGACCGTCGAGGGACCGTGGCACGTCGGCCGGGTGGTCCTGGCCGGTGACGCCGCGCACGCGAGCACCCCGCACATCGCGCAGGGCGCGGCGATGGCCGTGGAGGACGCTCTCGTGCTCGCCGAGTCGCTGGACGCCGAGGCGGACGTCCCGGCCGCCCTCGCCGCCTGGGAGGCCCGGCGCCGTCCCCGTGCCATGTGGGTGCAGGCGATGTCGCGCGCCGTGCTCAAGCAGGAGACGGGGGGAGAGACCACGCCCGAGGAGGATGAGCTGCTGAAGGTGGGCATCCCGGGCGCGGCCCACGTGCTGGTGCAGCCGTACTGATCCGCTGCTCCACCCGCGGCACAGCCGCACCGCCCGCTGCCGCTCGCCCCGGCCGGCCCGGACTTCCCGGCCGGCCGGGGCCGCTTCGCTCCCGGGCGCCGTGCGGTCCGCGCCGCTCAGGGCAGGACCGCCATGCCGTCGATCTCGACCAGGGCCTGTTCGTCACAGAGCCGCACCGCCCCGATGACGGCCACGGCCGGGTAGTCGCGCCCCGCCAGCCGGCGCCAGATCCGGCCCAGTCCGGCGGCGTGCGCCCGGTGGTCGGCGACATCGGTGGCGTACACCGTGCCCCGGGCCAGGCCCGCCGGAGAGCCGCCGGCCGCGCGCAGGGCGGTGAGGAGGTTGCCCAGCGCGGTCGCGAACTGTTCGGGCAGGGTGTCACCGTCCCCTTCGTACCGGCCGGCAGGCTCTTGTCCGCGTCGCGCGGCTCCGTAAGGTTGAGGCCAAGAAGTCTTGAGCACGGAAACGTCTGAGCCCAGGACACCCGCGCCCACCCGAACGGAAACCCGTGCCCCCCGGCGGCCCTCCACCCCCCTCCTGGCGCATCACCCTGCCGCACTCCACGGCCGCCGTGCCGATCGCCCGCGCGTTGATCCGTACGGTCCTGGCGGACATCGACGCGCCCGCGGACAGCGACACCGCCGAGCTGCTGACCGCCGAGCTGGTCGCCAACGCCGTGGAGCACACGCCCGGTGACGAGCCCATAGAGCTGGTGGTGGAGTTGCTGGCCAGCGGTTGCCAGGTGGAGGTGCACGACGGCGATCCGGCCCCGCCCGGGGATCTGTCCCGCCCGGGGCCGGGCGACGTACCGGACCCGTGGCAGGAGCACGGCCGGGGGCTGCTCCTGATCCGTACGCTCAGCTCGTCCTGCGGCCACCGCACGACGGAGCGCGGCAAGGCGGTCTGGTTCACCCTGCCGCCGAAGTGAGCCTGGCCGGGCGCTAAGAACCGGCCGCCAGCCTGGAGCGGCCGCGCCCGTAGCCCGCGTACACGAGGGCCCCGACGGCGAGGAAGAGGGCGAACTGCACCCAGGTCGTCCAGCCGGTCCCGTACATCAGGTAGACGCAGAAGCCGACGCCCAGCAGCGGGCTGAGCGGGTAGAGCGGGACCCGGAAGGAGCCCTTCACCTCGGGGTTGCGGCGGCGCAGCACGAGCACGGCGGTGTTGACGGCGACCATGGTGGCGAGCGTCCCGATGGTGGTCAGGTTCACCACCATGCCGAGCGAGGAGAAGGCCGCGGGGACGGCGAAGACGGCGGCGACGATCCAGGTGTTGGCGACCGGGGTCGAGGTGCGCGGCGAGACCCGCTCGAAGACCCTCGGCACGAGGCCGTCGCGGGACATCGACATCAGGATGCGGGTCTGTCCGTACATCACCGCGAGGACGACTGAGGCGATGGCGACGACCGCGCCGAAGGCGATGACGCCGCCGCCGACGGAGGAGCCGGTGGCCCGGTCGACGATCAGCGAGAGCGCGGCGGGCTTGCCGGAGACGGCGTCCGGGCCGAGCGCGCCGATCGCGGCGAGGGCGACCGCGCAGTAGAGCAGGGTGACCAGGCCGAGGCAGATCATGATCGCGAAGGGGATGTTGCGACGCGGGTTCCTGACCTCCTCGCCGGCGGTGGTGATCGCGTCGAAGCCGATGTACGAGAAGAACGCCAGGGACGCGCCCGCCGTGACGCCGCCCGCGCCCTGGGCGGCGAACGGGGTGAGGTGGCCGCGCTCGAAAGCGGTGAAGGCGATGACGCAGAACAGGGCGAGGACCGTGAGCTTGAGGACGGCCATCGCCGCGGTGGCGCCGGCGCTCTCGCGGACGCCGCGCACCAGCAGGGTGGCGGCCATCATGACGACGATCACGGCGGGCAGGTTGACGACGCCGCCGTCACCGGGTCCTGCGGAGAGCGCGGCGGGCAGCTGGTGCCCGAAGAGGCTGTCGAGGAGTTCGTTGACGTACTGGCTCCAGCCCACCGCGACGGCGGAGACCGAGACCCCGTACTCCAGGAGCAGGCACCAGCCGACGAGGAAGGCGAGGCGCTCGCCGAGCGTGGCGTAGGCGAAGGAGTACGAGCTGCCGGAGACGGGGATCGCGCTGCCCAGCTCGGCGAACGAGAACGCGGTGAAGACGCAGGTGACCGCCGCGAGGACGAAGGAGACCACGACGGCGGGACCGGCCTCGGCCACGCTGTCGGACAGGCCCACGAAGATGCCGGTCCCGACGACGGCGCCGATCCCGAAGCACACCAGCTGGAACAGGCCCATGGTGCGCTTGAGGCCGTGGCCCTCCAGGTCGGCGCCCGATTCGGCGATCAGCCTGTGGGGGTCCTTGACGCGGTGGGGCGGGCCGGGGAGGCGCAGGGGGCTCACGGCGGGGGTCTCATCTCTGGTGGAACACGTGGGGGTGGTGCGGCTCGGGCGGTGGGGGCCGTCGCGCGCACGAAAAGGGGGTTCGAGCGTGCGAGCTCGAACCCCACCAATCGGAACCATCATAGGCACTCGCCTGCATGTTCACCCAAATGGGTGCATGTCCATGCGTACGCCCGTGTGGGTCAGTCCTTGGCCATCGTCGCCACGAGGACGGCCTTGATGGTGTGCATACGGTTCTCCGCCTCGTCGAAGACGACGGAGTGCGCGGACTCGAACACCTCGTCGCTGACCTCCAGCTCGGTCAGCCCGTGGCGCTCGTGGATCTCGCGCCCGACCGCGGTGCCGAGGTCGTGGAACGCGGGCAGGCAGTGCATGAACTTCACGTCGGCGTTGCCGGTGGCCCGCAGGACGTCCATGGTGACCGCGTACGGCGCGAGGGCGGCGATGCGCGTGTCCCAGACCTCCTTGGGCTCGCCCATCGAGACCCAGACGTCGGTGGCGACGAAGTCGGCGCCGCGCACGCCCTCGGCCACGTCCTCGGTGAGCGTGACCCTCGCCCCGGACGTCTCGGCGAGTGCGCGGGCCTGCGCGATGACCGTCGCGGCGGGCCAGTACGCCTCGGGCGCGACGATACGCACGTCCATGCCGAGCAGGGCTGCGGTGACCAGGTAGGAGTTGCCCATGTTGAACCGGGCGTCGCCCAGGTAGGCGAAGGCGATCTCCGCCGGCGGCTTCGCGCTGTGCTCGGTCATCGTCAGGACGTCGGCGAGCATCTGGGTGGGGTGCCAGTCGTCGGTGAGCCCGTTGAAGACCGGCACCCCGGCGTACGCGGCCAGCTCCTCGACGGCCGCCTGGCTGTCCCCCCGGTACTCGATCCCGTCGTACATCCGCCCGAGGACGCGCGCGGTGTCCTTGACCGACTCCTTGTGCCCCATCTGGGACCCGGAGGGGGCGAGGTACGTGGTGGAGGCGCCCTGGTCGGCGGCGGCGACCTCGAAGGCGCACCGGGTGCGGGTCGAGGTCTTCTCGAAGATCAGCGCGATGTTCCGGCCGCGCAGCCGCTGCGTCTCGGTCCCCGACTTCTTGGCGGCCTTGAGCTCGGCGGCCAGCTCGATCAGGCCGCGGAACTCCGCGGCCGTGAAGTCCAGCTCCTTGAGGAAGTGGCGGCCTGCGAGGTCTATGGCCATGGTGACTGCTCCTGGGTCGGGCGGGGGGACGCATACGGTAACCCTGGAACCCTATACGACGCAATGCATTGCTATACAGCGCCCCCGTCGCCCGTCACACGGCCTCCCGCACCACCGGGCAGCTCATGCAGCGGGGCCCGCCCCGGCCCCGGCCCAGCTCGCTGCCGCGGATCTCGATGACCTCGATGCCCTCCTGGCGCAGGTGCGTGTTGGTGGTGGCGTTGCGCTCGTAGGCGACGACGACGCCCGGCTCGACGGCCAGGACGTTGCAGCCGTCGTCCCACTGCTCCCGCTCGGCCGCGTGCACGTCCTGGGTGGCGGTGAGCACCCTGATCGAGCCGAGGCCGAGCGCGTGGGCGATGGCGGTGTGCATCTGCTCGGGCGGGTGGTCGGTGACCTTGAGGTCGCGCGGGCCGTCGCCCGGCTCGATCGTGTACGAGCGGAGCATGCCGAGGCCCGCGTACTTGGTGAAGGTGTCGCCGTCGACCATGGTCATCACGGTGTCCAGGTGCATGAACGCCCGGCTCTTGGGCATGTCGAGCGCCACGATGGTCCGGGCCGAACCTGCGTCGAACAGGCCCCGGGCGAGCATCTCCACGGCCTGCGGGGTGGTGCGCTCGCTCATGCCGATGAGGACGGCACCGTTGCCGATGACGAGGACGTCGCCGCCCTCGATGGTGGAGGGGTAGTCGTCCTGCCCCTGGGACCAGTGGTGGAAGGCGCCCGCCTCCGGGCCGGTGAACAGCGGGTGGTGGCGGTAGATCGCCTCGAAGTGGACGGTCTCGCGCTGCCGGGCCGGCCAGCGCATCGCGTTGATGGAGACCCCGTCGTAGATCCACGCCGAGGTGTCCCGGGTGAACAGGTGGTTCGGCAGCGGCCCGAGCAGGAAGTCGTCCAGGTCCATGACGTGGAAGCGCACCGAGACCGGCTCCCGGTGCCGCTGGAGGAACTCCCGTTTGGTCATCCCGCCGACCAGCGCCTCGCACAGCTCGGCGGCGGACAACTCCTCGAAGGCGGCCCGCAGGTGCTCGGTGGCCAGCGGGCCGTACTCCTTCTCCGCGAAGACCCGGTCGAGCACGAGCCGCCGGGCGACGGGGATCTCCAGCGACTCGCGGAGCAGGTCGCCGAAGAGGTGCACCTCCACCCCGCGGTCGCGCAGCACGTCCGCGAAGCCGTCGTGCTCCTGACGGGCCCGGCGCACCCAGAGCACGTCGTCGAAGAGCAGCGCGTCCTTGTTGCTCGGCGTGAGCCGTTTCAGTTCCAGATCGGGGCGGTGCAGGATGACGCGGCGCAGCCGCCCGGCCTCGGAGTCGACATGGAATCCCATGCCCACATCCTCACCGCGCGGCGCGCCGTTCACCCGGCGAATCGCCAGCCTGTTCCCGCCTAGCTCAGAGCCGGGGGTCCACCGGCTCCGAGCTCAGAGCCGGGGGTCCACCGGTTCCGACTCCAGGGCCAGGACCGCGAAGACCGCCTCGTGGACCCGCCACAGCGGCTCCCCCTCGGCGAGCCGGTCCAGGGCCTCCAGGCCGAGGGCGCCCGACTCCGCGAGCCGCACCAGCTCCAGCCGCTGCATCGCCTGCCGGGTCAGTCCCCAGCGCCGCGACAGGTACCGGCTGGTGATGAGCCCCTGCTCCGGGTGCTCGGCGAGCCACCCTTCACCAGCCCGCAGCAACTTGTCCACCTCGTCCGGCGCCACCCAGTAGTGCTTGGCGTCGTCGAGCACCGGCAGCAGGACGTACAGCTGGCGCAACGCGTCCGCGAGCCGCAGCTCCCCCTCCAGCACCAAGCCGCACGTACCGCGAGTCGCCCCACTCCGGGAACTCCTCGTCCAGCGGCACGGCCACCGCCTCCACCCGCGACCAGCCGAGCGGCCCGAAGAGCTTCCGCACCAGCTCGGCACCACCACGGGCCGGCAGGGCGGGCACCTCGATCCGCAGCTCCATCGGGGCCTCGGCCCGCTCGGGCATCGCCTTGCAGACACCGCTCAGCGCGGACTTGAAGACGGTGCTCATCGCGACGGACAGCAGCGAGGAGGCGGCGTAGGGGCGGTCGTTGACGTACTGGGCGAGCGCCGCGTCGGGGGCGCCGCCCCGGCCCTTGCCCTTGCCCCGCCGCACCAAGGCGACGGGATCCACCTCCAGGAGCAGCGCCGCCGTGCACCGCTCCTCGGACGCCTCGGGATAGAAGACGTGCGCGGTGCCGTGGAGGTGGAGAACGTCTGCGCCTTCTCGGGGTGCTTGTGCAGCAGGAAACCGAGATCGGTCGCGGGACGCTCCGGGGTGCCGGTTGTACTGATCGTCAGGAACACGCGTTTGAGTACGATCCGCTCGGTCTCCCCCCTCCAGGCAATTTCGCCCCCACCCTTGCCCCCGCTCCCTGTCCCCCTTCCCCGCCCCCCCTGTTGTCCCCCCTCCCCCCTCCCCCCTCCCCGCCGCCCGCCGCCCGCCGCCCGCCAATGTCACTCCGGTGTCCGCCCGGGGCCGCCGTCTCCCTCCCCCAGCACGGCGGCCAGCTCCGCGATCGTTGCCGGGCCGACCCGGCAGCAGCCGCCGACCAGCCGGGCGCCGGCCTCCCGCCACGCCTCGGCCCGGCCGGGGTCGAACGTGGCGTCCCCGGTCCAGCTCCCGGCCGCGGCGTCCCAGTGCTCGCCGCTGTTGGGATAGACCACGACCGGTTTCCCGGTGGTCCGCGCCGCCGTCCGGACGGCGGCGTCCGCGTCGGCCGGGTCGCAGCAGTTGACCCCGACCGCGATCACCTGGTCGCACGCCCCGGCCAGGGCGAACGCCTCGTCCAGCGGCTGCCCGGCCCGGGTCCGGTCCCCGGCCACGGTGTAGGAGAGCCAGACCGGCAGCCCGCACTCCCCCGCCGCCCGCAGCAACGCCCGCGCCTCTTCCATGTCCGGCACCGTCTCCAGGGCCAGCACGTCCGGGCCGGCGGCGGCCAGCGCCTCGATCCGGGGGCGGTGAAAGCGCTCCAGCTCCCGGATGGTGAGCCCGTAGCGGCCCCGGTACTCCGCGCCGTCCGCCGTCACCGCCCCGTACGGGCCGACCGAGGCCGCCACCCAGACGTCCCGCTCCACCGCGCCGGCCGCGCGCCGGGCCGGCTCCATGCTGCGGGCGAAGAGCCCGGCCGCCTCCGCCCGCCCGATCCCGCGCCGCTCGAACCCCTCGAAGCTCGCCTGGTAACTGGCCGAGATCAGCACCTGCGCACCCGCCCGCACATAGGCCGCGTGCGCCGCCTCGATCTGTCCGGGCCCGTCGGCGAGCAGCCGGGCGGACCACAGCGCGTCGGAGAGATCGCAGCCCTGCGCCTCCAACTGGTTGGAGAGCCCGCCGTCGAGCAGGACCGTCCCCTCGGCGAGGGCGGCGGCGAGCGGGCGGGACGGCATCCCGGCGGCCGGGCCGGGACCGCGGGCGGGTGACATCAGGGCCTCCTTGTCTCAGGCGTCCCGGCGCCTCAGGCGCCCCCGGTGCCTCAGGCGCCTGAGACCTCAGGTGCCTCAGGTCAGCTGGGACTGGACCTGTGCGGAGATCAGCTCCAGATGGTCCAGGTCGTCGAGGTCGAGCACCTGGAGGTAGATCCGGGACGCCCCGATCGCCGCGTACCGGCCGATCTTGTCGACCACTTCGGCGGGCGACCCGGCCAGACCGTTGGCCTTCAGCTCGGCCACATCACGGCCGATGACGGCGGCCCTGCGGGCGACCTCCGCGTCGTCCCGGCCGACGCAGACCACCAGCGCGTTGGAGTACACCAGGTCGTCCGCCCGGCGGCCCGCCGCCTCGGCCGCCTCCCGGACCCGGCCGAACTGCTTCTCGGAGTCCTCCAGCCCCGCGAAGGGGATGTTGAACTCGTCGGCGTACTGAGCTGCGAGGCGCGGCGTGCGCTTCGCGCCGTGCCCGCCGATCAGCACCGGCACCTTGGCCTGCGCCGGCTTGGGCAGCGCCGGCGAGTCCGTCAGCTGGTAGTACGTGCCGTCGTAGCTGAACGTCTTGCCGGCCTCGGTCGCCCACAGCCCGGTGACGATCGCCAGCTGCTCCTCCAGCCGGCCGAACTTCTCCTTGGGGAACGGGATGCCGTACGCCTTGTGCTCCTCCTCGAACCAGCCCGCGCCCAGGCCCAGCTCGACGCGGCCGCCGGACATCTGGTCGACCTGTGCGACCTGGATGGCGAGGACACCGGGGAGCCGGAACGTGCCCGCCGTCATCAGCGTGCCGAGGCGGATGCGCTTGGTCTCCCGGGCCAGCCCGGCCAGCGTGATCCAGGCGTCCGTGGGGCCGGGAAGTCCGTCGCCCTGCCCCATGCGCAGATAGTGGTCGGAGCGGTAGAAGGCGTCGAAGCCGAGCTCCTCGGTGGCCTTGGCGACGGTGAGAAGGGTGTCGTAGCTCGCCCCTTGCTGGGGCTCGGTGAAGATGCGAAGATCCATGCCTCCATCCTGCACCCGCGTGCCCCGCTCGCCTCTCTCCGGTCCCCTCCGCACGCCGCCGCGTCCCCGGCCGGCCCGTTCACTGGATGCCGGTGACCGGGCCCGGGCCGTGGAGCACGCCGTGCGGGCCGTCCCGCTCCCTGCCGCGCTCCAGGTCCTCCCGCTGCTCCCGGTCCCGCTCGTCCAGCAGCCGAAGCATGCCGCGCACCCGGTCCGTCGACTCGTCGGCGGCGTCGATCGCCTCCATGCACTGCCAGTACAGGCTCTGCTCGTCGGTCTCGCACGCCACCCCGACCAGGGCTATCCCCACCTCCCCGAGCAGCGCGCCCAGGCCGGTCAGTGCCGCGCGCGGATCGGAGACCTCGGACAGCCGCGCCGCGCGGGCGATCCCTGCGCGGGCCGCCGGGTGGTCCAGCGCGCCGCTGCTCCGGCCGCCGATCTCGCTGAGGGCGCGCGCCTCGCCCCGTAACCCCTTGGGGCCGCTCACGGCCAGCCGGCTGCCGACCGCCTGTGCCAGAGCCTGGGCCTGCCATGCCTCGGCGATGATGTCCGGCGTCTCCCGGCTCTGTGCCAGGGCCTGCCTGATGACCGCTACCAGCCGCTCCGCTTCCATCGATTGCCCCCGTTCGATGCGAAAACCCGCTCACCACTTCCATTACCCACAGTGAGGGCGGCGGTACCGAAAGACCAGAGGATTTCGGAAATCTGTGGATACTCAATCAAGTGTGAAGAAATCGATCACTCCGAAGAGTGACGATCTTGGCGTGCCGCTGACTCCGGAACCGGGAATCGCCCCTCGTTCCGCTCGATCTTGGCCGCCAGCGCCGCCAGCACGTCGATGCCGAGCACCTCGCAGAACTGGAGCAGGTAAGCGAGCACGTCCGCGACCTCGTCGGCCACCCTCGGCGCGGTCGCCGGGTCCTCCATCACCCGTGCCGACTGGTCGGGCGTCAGCCACTGGAAGATCTCAACGAGTTCGGCGGCCTCGACGCTCAGCGCCGAGGCCAGGTTCTTCGGGGTGTGGTACTGCTCCCAGTCGCGTGCGGCCGCGAAGGCGGCGAGCCGTTGCTGCAGGGTGCGTACGTCGAGTTCCGTCACGGCACCAGGTCTACCAGCCGCCCCGGCCGTCCAGCGGACCGGGACGGCACCCTCTCGTACCGGCTCTACGCGCCCGGTACCCCCGCAGCCGTGGTGCCCTCGACCTCCATGCCGACGGGCGACAGCAGGAAGACGTTGCGGTCCACCCGGTGCATCCCGCTGCCGAGGCCGAAGACGACACCGCTGGTGAAGTCCAGGACGCGCTTGGCCACATCGCCCTCCGCGCTCGTCAGGTCGAGCAGCACCGGCACCTGGGCGACCAGGTATTCGGCGACCTCGCGGGCGTCGGCGAACACCTGGACCCGCAGCACCACCATGCGCCGCTGCTCGGCGCTCTCGCCCTCGTCCGGGAGGGTGTGGTGATCCACCCGGGAGGGCCACTCGTTGCGGCTGCGCAGCGGTACGACCTGGGCCAGCCCCTCCCACTGCTCGTCCGTGACGTCGTACCTGTCGTACCTGCTCACCGGACCACCCCGTCCGCACATCGGTCGGCGTTGTGCCGGCTGCGCTCACTGTTCATCGGGCGATTGTCCCCTCCCTCACCCGTTCGGCCTACGAGCGACACGGCTCAGGAATCGACCGACCCCGCCGGAATCATGTCCGAAGGGCCCGCGGAGGCGGCGGACGGGCTCGCGGTCACCGTGGTGTCGAGAGGGGTGAACCGGATCGGCAGGTGCGCCAGCGCGCGGTGGAACGGGCCCGGCCGCCAGAGCAGTTCGGCGGCCGGCACGGCGAGCTCCGCGTCGCACAGGAGGCTGGTGACCTGCTCGATGGCCGTCATCGCGATGAGCAGGGCGGGTTGCTTGGCGGGGCACCGGTGGGGCCCGGCCGACCAGGACAGGTGGGCGCTGGCCCCGGAGCGGACCCCGTCGTCGGAGACGGGCGGCGCGGACTGGGTGTTGGCGGCCGCGTAGGAGACGAGGACGAGTTGTCCGGCGCGCAGCCGCACCCCGTGGAACTCGGTGTCGTGGCGCGGGTAGTGGGCCGCCAGGTTGGCGAGCGGCGGGTCGCGCCACAGCACCTCGTTGATCGCCTCGTGGGCCGTCATCGCGCCGCCGTGCAGCGATCCCGCGTACCGCTCGTCGGTGAGCATGTGGAGGATCGAGTTGCCGATCAGGTTGGTCATGGGGTCGTTGCCCGCGCTCATCACCAGGGAGATCTGACGCACGGTCTCGTCGTTGTCGAGCCCGGCCGGGTGGGCCAGGAAGTACGAGGTCAGGTCGCGGCGCGGCCTCGCGCGCCGGTCTGCGACGAGGCGGGTGACGACGTCGATGAGGTCGGCGTACGCGGCGGCGGCGTCCTCGGCCGAGTTCATCATCCCGGCGATCCCGTCGACGATGCGCTCGCCGTCCTCGGGGTCGGCGCCGAACCAGGTGACGAAGATGTGCATCGGCAGGCGCCGGGCGTACTGGGCGATGAGGTCGCCGCTTCCGGTGGCGGCGAACCTGCCGATCAGCTGCCGGGCGACGCGGGCCACCTCGGCGCGCAGTACGTGCGGTTCGATCAGGGCCAGGCTGTCGTTGATGGCCTGGCGGTAGCGGGCGTGCACCGCGCCGTCGCTGAACAGTGCGGTGGGGCGGTGGCCGAGCACGGGCAGCACCGGCGAGTCCGGCGGAATGGTCGCCTGCCAGGCGCGCGGGTCCTTGCTGAAGGTGTGGGTGTCGCGCAGCAGGTCGATGGCGGCCTGGTAGTCGGTGACGAGCATCGCCTCGACGTCGGGGGCGATCCGCACCGGTGCGAGCGGGCCGTGCTCGCGCAGGGCGCGGTAGTGGCCCTGCGGGTCGGCCGCGAAGGCGGGGCCGAACAGCGCGAGGGGCCGCGGCGGCGGCGCGTACGTGGTCATGAGGCGTCCTCGGGCCGCGGCATGCGGGTCAGCACGTGTTCGGCCAGTGCGATCAGGGCGTCGATGCTGCCGCGGCGCTCGCGCGCGTCGCACTGGATCAGCGGGGTCGCGTCGTCCAGGTCGAGGTGCTTGCGCAGGACCTCGTCGCTGTGCGCGGGGGCGTCGGGGAAACGGTTCACCGCGACGGCGTACGGCAGGCCCTGCTCCTCGACCATGTCCATGACGGCGAAGGAGTCGGCGAGCCGCCGGGTGTCGACCAGGACGAGCGCGCCGAGCGCGCCCCGGGCGATGTCCTCCCACAGCGGCAGGAACCGCTCCTGTCCGGGCGTGCCGAACATGTAGAGCACCAGGTCGTCCGGGACGGTCAGGCGCCCGAAGTCGATGGCGACCGTGGTGGTGGTCTTCTCGGGGAGCCCGGCGGTGGAGTCGATCCGCGTACTGGACTGGGTCATCGCCTCTTCGGTGTGGAGCGTGGCGATCTCCGACAGCGTACGGATCAGGGTCGTCTTGCCCACGCCGAAGGGACCCGTGACGACGAGTTTCATCAGGGTCCGGGCGGCGGCCGGCAGATAGCCGACGCCGGTCCGGTCAGGGCAGGGAGCGGAGTCCAACGAGCAGCCTCTCGACGAGCGACCGGTCGATCTCCCCGGCACTGGGTATCGGCGGTCGGGTGAGCAGAAGTCCGGTGGCCGCGAGGTCCGTGGCCAGGAAGACGGTGGCGCTGACCGGCAGGTCCAGGTGGGCCGCGCACTCGACGACGGTGAGCGCGCCCGGTTCCAGCAGGGCGCAGAGCCTGCGCGCCTGCGATCCGGCGTCGTCGGGCACGGGGGCGTCGGTGCGCACGAGGACGGCGAGCCGGTCGAGCGCGGGGCCGGCGGGCCGGGTCCGGCCGCCGGTGACCAGATAGGCGGGGATCAGGCGGCGTGCTGGGCCGGGGGTCATGGCCGGGCGGCGGTGTCCGGCTCGCGGGCGGCTGCGTGCATCGCCCGGGTGAGCGCGGTGACCTGCACCTGCATCTGATAGGCGATGTCGCCGAGTTTGGCGCCGGGTTCGGCGAACAGGGCGAGCGTCGTGTTGCGTCCCGCCGGTACGACGATGGCGAAGCCCAGGTCCGATTCCACGACGGTCTGGGCCAGTTGCGGGGCCTCGACGTCGGTGAAGGCGGTCGTGAAGGCTCGCGCCGCGGCGTGCAGCGTGGCGGTCATCGCGGCGACCCGTTCGCCGGAGGCCCGGTCGAGGCCGGGCGACGCGCCTTCGACAAGGCCGTCACCGGTGGCGACCACGGCGTGCTGGACTCCGGGCAGTTCCAGCAGCGGGGTCAGCACCCATGCGAGGTCGCCTGAGGTGGGACTGGGGGCGCTCACGTCTCGTCGTCTCCTTGGTCGTCCTGGTGGTCGTGGGCGCCGGTGTCCGGTGCGGGGTTCCGCCCGGTGACGCTCCTGCCGTTGAGGGTGCCCTGCTGGAGGGCCGCCCAGGAAGCCCCGGCCGCTTCCGGTGTACGGGGCACCTGCCCGGCGGACGGCTCGGGAGCCTTGGCGGCGGCCGTCGCGGGCGTACGGCGCGGTGCGCGCCGGCGCCGGCTGGGCAGCCCCGAGGGCTCGGCCGGGCTCTGCGCGGGCGTCCCGGCTCCGGTGCGGGCCGCGGCGGCCGGCTCCGCCGGGGCGGCGGCCGATACGGGCGCCGGGGCGAGGGCGGAGAGGTCGCGGTCCTCGTCCAGCACGGTCAGCAGGTGGGCCGGGACGCGCAGCATCGTGCGCATCCCGCCGAACGGGGACGCCTCGATGTGGCAGTGGAAGCCGTACTGCACGACGAGGCGGCCGACGACCGCGAAGCCGGTCTGCGGCGGGTCGCCCAGCTCGGTCAGGAGCACCTCTGAGGGGCCGGCGAGCAGGGCCCGGGCCCGCTCCAGCGCGTCCTCGTCCATGCCGATGCCCGCGTCGTCCACCACCAGGAACGCGCCGCGGCCACCGCTCTGCTGGATGGTGACCTGGACGTCGGTGTCGGGGTGGGAGTACGCGGTGGCGTTGGCCAGCAGTTCGGCGAGGGCGATCGCGAGGGGTTCGGCGGCCCGGGCGGCGAGCGCGAGCCGTTCGTCGCGCAGGTGGTTGGCGACCTTGATCCGCTCGTAGCCGGCGACCCGCGACTGGGCGCCGAGCACGATCTCGACCAGCGGTGAGTTCTGCCGGGCGAGGCCGGGCCAGGCGTCGCAGAGCACGGCGGTGGCCTGGGTGCGGCGCAGCGCCAGTTCGTTGCGGAAGTCGAGCTGGAGGATGCGCGGGTCGTCGTACTCGTGCTGGAGCTCGTGCAGCAGTTGCTGGGACTGGTTCAGCAGGGACTGGATCTTGGCCGATGTGCCGCGCATCGCGGCGCGGGCCGCCGCGTCGACGCGGCCGCGCTCCTCCAGGACGGCGGTGCGCGCGGCCTGGACGGCCTCGGTGAGCAGGAGGGCGGCGCCGCCGTCGACCTCGGCCGCCTCGCGCAGTCCGGGGACGGTGGCGCTCGGGTGGGAGAGGGCGAGGGCGGCGGCGGGTATCCGCCTGCGCGCGAGCTGCCGGATCTCGTCCAGGAGGGCGGCGGTGCGGGCCTCGGCGGCCTTCGCCTGGCGCTCGGCGAGTTCGGCGCGGGTCGCGGCCTGCTGTTCGAAGAGGCCGGCCCGGTAGGCGCGGGAGGCCGCCGCCACCGCGACGACGACGGCGACCACTGCCACGATCCATGCCATGCCGCTACCGCGTTTCTGTCGTCGGGTCGGTCCGCGGGCGGGCGCGGCGCGGGACCGCGAGGTCAGCCGGCTCTGCCTGCCGTCTCACGGGCCTGCTCCACTTCTTCCGCGACGGTGGCGACGTCGGTCATGACCTCGACCACGCTGCGCCGTTCGGAACCGTCGAGCTGCCGGTACTCGCTGCCGATGGTCACCACCAGCCGCTCGGGCAGCCCCAGGCCGGGGTGACGCCCCTCGGCGATGACCCGGCGGGCCGCGTCGATGGACGGCACACCGGCGGCGTGGAAGGCGTGGGCGCGCTCGCGGATGTACTCGAGGTAGCCGATGTGCTCCCGCACTCCAGCCCGGTCGAGCAGGGGGCCGTGGCCCGGGACGACGGTCTCGGCGCCGGTGGCCAGCACCTGTTCGCAGGCGCCGATGATGTTGCTCAGCGGGCCTTCCCAGTGGATCGGGTGGTCGCCGGGCTGCTCCGGGGACGACGAGAAGATGATGTCGCCGCTGAACACGACGGACTGGGCGGGCAGGTGGACCATCAGGTCGCCGGTGGTGTGCGCCGGCGCGAGCGAGGTGATCTGCACCGGGTAGTCGCCGAGGCTCAGTTCGAGTTCGCCGGTGAAGTAGGTGGTGGGGCTGACCGGTTCGGTCTGCGACCAGTCGAACGGGCCGAAGTGCCGTCCGAGGTAGGCGCCGAGCGGGGTGGACCGGTCGCCGCCGGTGACGAGCGCGTGCTGCTGCTGCGGCGAGGGCTCGTAGTGGATGTGCTCCCTGGCCTCGCGCGTCACGATGATCTCGGCGTCCGGGAGCACGCCCGCGCCCCAGAAGTGGTCGCCGTTGGCATGCGTGACGATCACGCGGTCGATGGAGACCCCGGCGGGCAGCCGCTTGGTGCTCTCGGCGAGGAACTGGCCCGCGAGGACCGGATCGTACGGGGTGTCGATCCAGAGCGCGCCACGGGGCGAGACCAGTAGGCCGCAGTTGGCCAGCCCCCAACCACGCTTCGGCGGGAGCCATGCGTACAGGCCCCGGCCCAGGTCAACGACGTGCCCAACCGTGATCGACATGGACGCGATTATGCCGACCACTTTCCGGCCGTGCGTTCGAACCCTGCCATCTGGACGCGTGATTGGCGCAAAACAGCCCTTGACCAGCCTCCGAGGTCACTGGCCGGTGACCGTACGAGAGCGTGCGGGTCCGTCATCGTACGGAATGTATGGCGATACAACGGGAGAAAGCGGGCGGGGCTGACTGCTTCGGTCACCGGTACGCGACAGGCCGCCGTCAAACCGGAAGAGGCCGATTACCCACCGAGCATGGCTGAAAACAGCCACTGCGCAGCTCCCCGGCGGGACCGCGTGGGGCGGCCCGCCGGGGAGTTGTGACTCAGGTGCGCCTAGTAGGTCGCGGGGACGTTCCACTGCTGGTTGGCGCTGCCGGAGCAGTCCCACAGGATCAGCGCGGTGCCGTCCGAGGTGTCACCGCCGGGGACGTCGAGGCAGCGGCCGGACGCCTTGTTGACGAGGGTGTGCGCGCTCGTGCTGTACGTCCACTGCCGGGCCGCGTCCGTGACGGCCCCGCCCGCCCCCGTGCCGGCGCAGTCGCGCACCCGTACGGCCGCCCCGTTGCCGGTGCCTTCGGCGGTCAGGCAGTAGTCGGACGGCAGTCGCAGCGAGCCGTCTGCCGCCCGTACCCATGCCTGGTTCGCGCCACCCGAGCAGGGGAAGAGGTCGGCCACCGTCCCGTCCGTGACGCCCCCGAGGGCGTCCAGGCACTTTCCGGCCTGCCCGGTCACCGCGCCGCGCGCCGAGTTGCCGATCGCGAGGTTCTGGACCGTGGAGTCGGCGGCGACATCGGTCCGGGTCATCGACGCGCAGGCGTTGTCGCTGTGGGACGTCCCCGAGACCGAGGCGGTGACCGTACCGCCGTTGCCGGTCGGCACCCCGAACCGGGCGTCGCTGAAGGGCTGGTCGTAGCAGGTGGCGCGGGAGTCGTTCCACTCGAAGTACTCGGTCCAGTCGACCATGCCGCGCGGCGAGATGGCGGTGGCCGGGGTCTTGATGGAGCCGAGCTTGTACGAGGCGCCGGTGGCGGTGTCCGCGACGGTGGCGCCGAACCAGCCGTCGCCCTCGGCGGCGACCTCGAACGTGTAGCGGTGGCCGGCGGTCCAGTCGAGGTTCATCCGGCAGCTCATGCCCTCGCCCTCGCCGCCGAAGGCGAGGCACCAGCTCCCGTCGGAGCCGGTCTTCGCCTCGGAGACGTCCCAGACGGAGAACAGGAGCGTCCGCTTCGAGCCGCCGTCGGACTGCATCCCGAGGTAGGCGCCGTTGCCCTTGTCGAAGCCGAACTGATGGCTCCAGAAGACGTCGGCCCGGTAACCGGGGTCGTGCTGGACGGTGGTGGACCAGGTGACGTCGGTCAGGACCGGGGCGCCCGAGAAGGCGTAGTCGGTGTAGGTGCCGGGAGTCGTGCCGGGCCCCGCGGCCTGGGTGGGGGGTGCCGTGCCGAGCAGCGCGAGAGCGGCTGCCGCGGCGGTGGCGGTGGCGGTGCTGAACAAGTGGCGCAGTCTCATGCGGTGCACCTGCTTCTGATGGGGGGAAGGGGATCCGTGCTCCTGCCCGGAGCAGGGCCGTGGGGGCCCCGCTCCGGCCTTTCCCGGTCAGATCCCTCAGGAACGGACCTGGCCGCGTTCGAAGTACGCGACCAGCTCCGGGTCGAGGGCGGGCACCTCGTGGGGCGCACCGCCCTCGCGCAGGGAGCGGGTCGCGAGGACACCGGCGGCGACGCTCATCCGGGCGGCGACCGGGGAGGTGTCGGTGACGCCCCCGTCACGCACGAACCGGCAGAACTCCTCCATGACCCGGCCGTCACCGCCGCCGTGGGAGCCCTTGGCCTCCGGGACGCGGTAGGTGATGTCGGCGTCGGCGCGGTAGCCGCTGGGGCCGGTGTTCCAGACCTTGACCTCGTCACCGGGGCCGTCGCCGAAGTTCTCCAGCCGGCCCTCGGTACCGATGACCGTGTAGTTGCGCCAGTAGTCGGGGGTGAAGTGGCACTGCTGGTAGGCGGCCACGACCCCGTTGTCCAGCTGCATGTTCATCACCGAGACGTCCTCGACGTCCACGATGTGGTGCAGGTCCTTTCGGGCCGTGGGCGGCCAGTCGAACTCGCGCAGCCAGTTGTCGGGGCGCGGGGTGTCCGGCTCGCGGCGCGGCAGGCCGCCGTAGACGAGCAGGTCGCCCAGCGCGTTGACGCGCCGCGTGTAGCCGCCGGCCAGCCAGTGCAGCACGTCGATGTCGTGGGCGGCCTTCTGGAGGAGCAGCCCGGTGGTGCGGGTCCGGTCGGCGTGCCAGTCCTTGAAGTAGTAGTCGCCGCCGTAGCCGACGAAGTGCCGTACCCAGACGGCCTTGGGCTCGCCGATGTCGCCGCGCGCGATGATGTCGCGCATCAGCCTGACGACGCCCGTGTGGCGCATGTTGTGGCCGACGTAGAGCCGGGTCCCGGTCTCGTACGCGGCGCGCAGGATGGCGTCGCAGCTCTCGACGGTGATGCCGAGGGGCTTCTCGACGAAGACCGCCTTGCCGGCGCGCAGGGCGTCGACGGCGATGGCCTCGTGGGTGTCGTCCGGGGTGGCGACGATGAGCGCGTCCAGGTCGTCCCGGCCGAGGAGGAGCTTGTAGTCCTCGACGGCGATCTCGGCGCCGAAGCGCTCGGCCTCGCGCCGGCGCACCTCCGGGTCGAGGTCGCAGACGGCGGTGATCGCCGATCCCTTTCCGGGGTGGTGGGCCGACGTCGCGATGGACCGGCGCAGGCCGAGCCCGATGACACCGAGTCGCAGGTCTGACACGGGAGTCCCTTCTAGGCGGTGCGGGTCGTGCGGGCGGAGACCACTTACCGGCGAGCGACGCCTCACACTCGGCTTGCCGGCGAGCGACACCTCGGACTCGGCGCGACTGGACGTAGGCGCCCAGGGGGCCACCGCCGCTACGCGGCGACATACACATAGTTCACGACCGCGCACGCGGATGGCAAGAGTTGTTCATTTCTTGAGGTTAATGAACATCTACGGCCAGACAATAGCCACTTCGCGGGGCTGCGCACACAGAACGGCGGGCCGCCGCACGCGGGTGTGCGGCGGCCCGTCATGGGCGAGGAGGGGCCGGTCAGACGGCGATGACCGTGACGCCGGCCTCCGTGAAGCGGGCGGACGCCTCGGGCGCGATCCCCCGGTCGGTGACCAGGAAGTCGACCAGCGAGAGGTCGAAGACCCGCGCGAACGCCCGCTTACCGATCTTCGAGGAGTCGGCGGCGACCACCACACGCTGGGCCTGCTGCGCGAGCAGCCGGTTGATGCTGGCCTCGCCCTCGTGGTGCACGTACGCGCCCCGTTCAGTGTCGATGGCGTTGACGCCGAGGACGGCCACGTCCAGCGTGATCTCGCCCAGCACCCCACTGGCCAGCGGACCGGTCAGCTCGTACGACTGGGGCCTGGCGACCCCGCCGGTCACCACGATCTTGATCTGCGGCCGGATCACCAGCTCGTTGGCGATGTTGAGGGCGTTGGTCACGACCGTCAGCGTCGGCTGCCCGGCCACCCCTCCCGCGCCCTCGCCCACCAGGTCCGAACGGACGGCGAGCGAGCGGGCCACCTCGGTGATGGTGGTGCCGCCGGTGAGCCCGACCACCTCGCCGACCGCGACCAGTTCGGCGACGGCCCGGCCGATGGCCTGCTTCTCGGGAGCGTTGCGACCGGTCTTGTACCGCAGGGCCAGCTCGTAACTGACGCCGTGGGCGACCGCGCCGCCCCTGGTCCGGGTGAGCAGTTGCTGCTCGGCGAGTTGGTCCAGGTCCCGCCGGATGGTCGCGGCCGAGACGTCCAGCGTCTTCGCGGCGTCCTCGACGTCCACCCGGCCGTGCTTACCGACGAGTTCCAGCAGTGCGTTCCACCGGGAATCCCTGGACAAGAGACTTCTCCTCACAGGTCCGGGCTGGGTGCGCCCATCCCCTCGGGTGCGATCACCGGACAGGGCGCAAGCGTCGCACAAGGCTCCGGCGAGTCAAGCCCCCTGCAAACGGAATGCTTGATAATGCTCGCACATCGCGGATAACGTGCGTAAACGAGCATCCCATCACCAGTACGGAGTGCAAAAGTGTCATTTGTCGAGATCGAGATCGCCAGTCAGCCGGAGTGCTGGCGCCGTGCCGCGGAGCTGGCCCCGAGTCACGCGGCCGCGCTGCCCGCGCCCGGCGAGCGCGTCGCCGTGGTCGGCTGCGGCACCTCGTTCTACATGGCTCAGGCATACGCCTCGCTCCGTGAGGAGTCCGGGCAGGGCGAGACCGATGCCTTCGCCGCGTCGGAGTTCCCCGCCCGCCGCCGCTACGACCGGGTCGTGGCGCTCACCCGCTCCGGCACGACGACCGAGGTGCTCGAACTCCTCGGCCGGCTGCGTGGGACCACGCCCACGGTGGCGATCACGGCCGACCCGAAGACCCCGGTGATGACCGTCGCCGACGCGGTCGTCGTCCTCGACTTCGCCGACGAACAGTCCGTCGTGCAGACCCGGTTCGCCACCACGCTGCTGACGCTGCTGCGCGCCCACCTCGGCCTGCACACCGACGCGGTCGCCGGCGACGCGGAGAAGGCGCTCGCCGAGCCGCTGCCGGAAGGTCTCGTGGACTGCACCCAGTTCACCTTCCTCGGCAGCGGCTGGACGGCCGGTCTCGCCAACGAGGCGGCGCTGAAGATGAAGGAGGCATCGCTCTCCTGGACCGAGTCGTACGCCGCGATGGAGTACCGCCACGGCCCCATCAGCATCGCCACCGACTCCACCGCCACCTGGATGTTCGGCACCGCCCCCGAGGGCCTGCGCGAGCAGCTCCTGGAGACCGGCGCCCGCTGGGTGGAGAGCGACCTGGACCCGCTGGCCGACCTGGTCCGCGTCCAGCGCCTGGCCGTCGCCCGCGCCACGGCCCGCGGCCTCGACCCGGACAGCCCGCGCCACCTGACCCGCTCGGTGGTCCTGGCCGACGCCTGATCCCGTGGCGGACGCCGCCGAGGCGCGGCTCCGTGCCCGCGCGCGCCGGACCGGCGCGCGCGGGCAGCACGGTGACGCCTGGTCAGGGCCGGGTCAGGACTCCTCGAAGTAGGCGTCCAGGACCGCGTCGAAGCCCTCCGTCCACTCCTTGAGGTTGCTGCGGGCCGCCGCCTCGACCTCCGCGTTGAACCAGCGCCTGGTCGACAGGTGGACGGTGACCGTGAACCTGCGGCCGAAGCGGGCCGGCTTCAGTTCGACCGCGCCGATCTCGTCCCAGCCGAAGTCGGCCTGCTGGTCGTCCAGCGTGAACCGGACGCCCGCGCGGTCGGCGGAGATCGAACCGCGCCGGTCGCTCACCTCGAACGACGGTCCGTCGGCGGCCTCTTCCCCGTTCTCGTCGTTCCCGGACTCCTCGTCCTGCTCGGCCTCCTCGGCCTTCTCGTCGTCCGCCGCCGGTCCATCGACGGGCTGCGCGTCGTCGGTCGCCGGCTCGGCGGCCGCGTCGGCGGCTGCGGGCTCCTCGGCGCTCTCCGGCTCCTCCTGCGCCGTCGCGGCGGGTCGAGGGGTCGTGAGACCGGGGATGTACGCCGGGTCGGTCCCTGCGGCGTACGCGGGCTGAGTCTTCGGATCTATGCGCTGCTCCACGGCGGGCAGTATGGCCGACGAACCTGTACGGGGCCAGTAAGAGCGTGTCGAGGGGCGGGCCCGGCTGCCCGGCCCGCCCCTCACCCGCAGGTCCCCGCGCCCCGCGTCAGCCGGTGGCGCAGACCTCGTCGCCCAGCGAGAAGGCGTCCGGTGCCGCGTTGCCGCCGGTCAGCGTGCCGGTGAAGCCGAAGCCCGCCGAGGCCCCCGGCGCCACCCTGCCGTTCCAGGAGACGCTGGCGGCCGTCACCTTCGCCCCGTCCTGCGTGGGCGTCGCGTTCCACATCTGGCCGACCCGCTGCCCGTCCGGGAAGGTCCAGGCGAGCTTCCAGCCGTCCAGCTCGGCGCTGCCGGTGTTGGTGAGGGTCACATCGGCCTGGAAGCCGCCGGGCCACTCGTTGGTGACCTTGTACGTCACCGAACAGGCCGCGTCACCGGGCGGGTTGCCCGGGTCGGTGCCGGGGTCGGTTCCCGGGTCCGTACCCGGGTCCGTGCCGCCCCCGTCGCTGTCCGAGGAGTCGCCGTACATGATCCCGCGCCCGTTGGTCGAGACGTACACCCGGCCGTAGACGCGCGGGTCACCCGTGATCGAGGCGCCGATCCAGCCCCACTGGTGCGCGTCGTCGTTGATCCGGGTCCAGGTGGCACCCGCGTCGGTGGACCGGAAGACGCCGCGCACCCCGCCGATCTTCGCGGTGACGAAGAGCGTCTGGTACGAGGCTCCCGCCGCCGCCTTGCCGAAGCCGACCGAGTCCGCCTGCTCCACCCCGGTCAGCTTGGTGAAGGTCGCCCCCGAGTCGGTGGAGTGCCACAGACCGTACGCTCCCTCGGTGCTGCCGCCCGCGAGCCAGATGTCGCCCTCGGTGCCGGGCACCGCCTTGAAGCGGACGTTGCCCTCGGCGGGCAGGCCGCTGGACGCCTTCGCCGTGAAGGTCGCGCCGCCGTCCGTCGAGAGGTAGAAGGTGCCGGCCTTGTACCCGTAGAACTTCTTCGGGTTCTTCCGGTCCGACTCGACCGTCGCCCCGTCCGGTATCCCGGTGGACGCCGACCACGAACTCCCGTACCCGGTGGTGCGGTACACGCCCGTGCCCTCCGGGCTCCACACGAATCCGCTGCCGTCGGCCGCCGCCGCGACCGTGCCGCCGCCGGTCACCCCGGAGGGCTCGGAGCCCTGGAACCAGTCGGACCCGTTGTCCGTGGAGAAGCCGATGTGCGGGGCGGCGTCGGCGCTGCCGACCCGGACGACCGTGTTCGGGCTGGTCTCGGCGAAGTCGATGCTGGTGGTGGAGGTGAGGTTCGGCGAGGTGAACATCATGTCCGGCACGGCGTCGAGATCGGTGTGCCTGAAGCCCCCGATGTCACCGAGCGCGCTGAGCAGCGGGGCCCCGGACGGCGGGCTCGCCAGGTCGTTGACGGCCGTCTCCTCAAGGCCCTTCACCATGGGAGTGATCTTGAACTGGCTGCCGGAGTCCCACTTGGTGAGGTTCTCGGTGCCGTAGATCGTCGCGCCGGTGCCATACATCATCCGGTCCGAGTCGAACGGGTCGATCTCCAGCGCCTCGGTCATCCAGCCCAGCTTCGGCGTGGTCTCCGGCGGCGCCGGGCTGGCGCCCCACGTCAGCCACGGCACCGAGGAGACGTCCTGGGTGAAGCGGTCGGTGCGGTTCGGGTAGCTGCCGTAGTCCCATGCCTGGGTCCAGGTCGCCCCGCTGTCCGTGGAGCGGAAGATCTGGGTGTCCGGCCACCAGGAGCTGTACGCGGTCGCCATCACCGTGCCGGGGTGCTGCCGGTCCACGGTCAGCCCGCTGAAGCCGTAGTAGGTGTCGGCCTCGGCGACCGGGCTGACGTCCTTCCACTCGCCGGTCGCGGTGGTGTACCGCCAGATCTGCCCCTTGCCGCCGTCGTAGGGGCCGCCGGTGTCGCTGAGCGTCAGGTAGAGGTAGCCGTTCTCGGAGTCGAGTACGCCCTTGTGGGCCAGGTATCCGGTCGGCTGCCCGGCGATCCGCGACCAGGTGGTCCCGCCGTCCGTGGAGCGGTAAACGGTGTTGTCCTTGTCGGCGACCCCGACGTAGACGTCCTGGGTCGCGCTGCCCGCGCTGCCGGTGCGCTCGTCGAACGTCACCCAGACGATGCCCTGGTTGTCGTTGCCGTAGCCGCTGGTGTCGGTCGGGTCCTGGGCGTAGTCGCCCGGGTTGGGGAAGGCGGTCACCTCGGACCAGGTCGCCCCGGAGTCGGTGGACCGCCACAGGCCCTTGCCGCTGGGCGCGCCGAGGTACAGCACGGAGTTCTTGTTCGGGTCCACGGCGAGGCGCTCACCCATACCGCGGCCCGGCATGTTGCCGCCGAGCTTGAACGGCAGGGTGCTCGCCTTCCAGCTGGCGCCCCGGTCCGAGGAGCGCAGCACCGCGCCGTTGGTGGGGTCCCAGTCGTTGGTGTACGTACCCACGGCGGCGTACACGTTGTCCGGATCGACGGAGTCCGAGGCGAGGCTCACCACCCCGGTCCAGCCCCAGTGGTCCCAGTCCACCCAGTCGAGCAACGGGGTCCACCGCTTGCCCGCCTGGTCCCAGCGGTAGGCGCCGCCGATGTCGGTGCGGGCGAAGGCGAGGTTCTTCTCCGACCGGTTGAAGACGATGCCGGGGACGAAGCCGCCGCCGTCGATGCGGACGTTCTTCCAGTCGTACGTGTCCGCGGCGAGGGACACATCGGATGCCTGGGCCGTGGTAGTGGCGTCGTTGGCTCTCGCCGACGCCGGGGCACCGGCGGCGAAGAGCCCGGCGGTGAGAGTGAGTGCTGCCACCAGGGCGGCAAAGGGTCTTGCGCTTGAGCGCACGGAAACGTCCTCTCCGAACAGGACCGCCGACAACGGCGGTAAGGGCGTGAACGGATGTGGGAGCGCTCCCATTTCGCGTCCCGATGGTAGCGGCGCCACCCCGCCGGGAGAAGGGAGGACGCAAAGTTCATCGGATGACTTGGGCAGGGCCAAGCGCGGGGCCCACGGCGAGCCCCGCATACGCGTCGGTGCCGGGCGGCTTCCTCAGTGCCAGCCGGTGGAGCCGGCCGGCTTCCTCAGTACCAGCCGTGGTACCGGGCGGCTTCCTCAGTGCCAGCCGGTGGAGCCGGGCGGGTCGCAGAGTTCCAGCACCACTTCGCCGGCCTCGGAGGTCCGGCCGCCGACCGGCCGGACCCGGTCGCCGACGTTCACCAGGTGCGGGGCCGCGCCCACGATGCGGCACCGGTAGACGAAGCCCTCGGGGAAGCGGACCAGGGACTCGTTGCGCATCACCCGCGAGTAGCGGTTCACGACGTTGGAGCGCACGACGACACCGTGTCCGTCGCTGTGCTCGGATTCGAGGTCGCTCGACGCGCAGACCGGGCACAGGAGTTTGCGGAAGGAAGCCGTGCCGCACCACCGGCACACCTGGTAGACCAGCCCCTCCCGGGTGTGCGGCTGAACTGCTTCGCGGGCCGGCGGCCCCACGTCGATTCCGGTACTGAACACGTTCCGCCTCCCGCGCTCGACTCGGTGCGCCGCACCCTCGGCGACGGCACACCGGCACCGTATGGCACTTAGTTCCATGAAGTAAAGGCACTGAGTGCCGCAAGGAGGTGACGCGGCCCTCGTCGCGCCGTCACGCGCCGCCGAGCGCGGACTCGATGTGCTGCACCACGCGCCACATCGGCGCCCCCTTGCGCGCGACCATGACGATCACCTCGTCCTCGCCCGTGGAGGCGGACGTGGTGACGGGGGCGGGCTCCGGCGCCGGGGTGACGGGGCGTCCGTCCGCCTCGCCCCACACCGCGCGCACCAGCTCCAGCGCCCGGTCCACCTCCGCCCCCGCGTCGCCCTCGCCGCCCGAACGCAGCCAGGACCGCAGCCCGTTGTTGTGCGCCGCGACGACCGAGGCCGCGATCACCTCGGCGCGCAGCGCGGCGTCCGGGGCCGCGTCCGGGTCCTCGGCCCACCGCCGCTCCAGGTAGCCGGCGAGGGTCCGCTCGTAGCGGCGCACGACGGAGAGTTCGTAGGTGCGCAGTCCGGGCACCTCCCGGGTGAGCCGGTAGCGCTGCACGGAGAACTCCGGGTTCTCCGCGTACATCCGCAGCACCAGGCGCGCCGCGTCGCAGACGGTGGCGACCGGGTCGCCGTCGGCGGCCGCCGCCAGGAACGCGGTCATGTCCGCGAGGCACCGCTCGTGATCGGGGAAGACCGCGTCCTCCTTCGAGGGGAAGTAGCGGAAGAACGAGCGCCGCCCCACCCCCGCCCTCGCGACGATGTCGTCCACCGTGGTCCGCTCGAACCCGCGCTCCATGAAGAGCCCGAAGGCCGCCTCGGCGAGCACGTCACGCATGGGGGGCTTCTTGGCCGGTCCACGGTCATCGGTCATGCCGGAAACGTAACACCGGAACCACCCCGCCGACACTGGGTACCTTTACGAAGGGTACTGAGTGCCATAGGATTCCCGCAGGACACCACCAGGTACAGGGAGAGCCGGCGTGAGCTTGAGGATCGTTGTCTGTGTGAAGTACGTGCCCGACGCGACCGGTGACCGGCATTTCGCCGATGACCTGACGTTGGATCGTGAGGATGTCGACGGTCTGCTGTCGGAGCT
>NZ_SSBI01000003.1 GCF_004795015.1 Streptomyces sp. A1277
GCGGCCGGCGCCGGGGCGGCCGGGGCCTTGGCCTCGGCCGGGGCGGCACCGGGCGCACCGATGACGGCGAGCTTGGCGCCGACCTCGGCGGTCTCGTCCTCGCCGACCACGATCTCCAGCAGCACGCCGGAGACCGGGGCCGGGATCTCGGTGTCGACCTTGTCCGTGGAGACCTCGAGCAGCGGCTCGTCCTCCGTGACCTCCTCGCCGACCTCCTTCAGCCAGCGGGTGACGGTGCCCTCGGTGACGCTCTCGCCGAGCGCCGGCAGGGTGACGTCGGTGCCGGAGGCGGAGGAGGCGCCGGTGGTGGCCTCGGCGCTCGGCGCCTCGGCCGGGGCCTGGGTCTCGGTCGACGGGGCGGTCGGGGCCTCGTCGGCGGCCGGGGCGGGAACCGCGGCCGGCTCGGCGGCCGGGGCCTCGTCGGCGGCCGGGGCCTCGTCGGTGGCCGGAGCGCCCGAGCCGTCGTCGATGACGGCCAGCTCGGCGCCGACCTCGACGGTCTCGTCCTCGGCGACCTTGATGGACGACAGGATGCCGGAGGCGGGGGCCGGGATCTCGGTGTCGACCTTGTCGGTCGAGACCTCGAGCAGCGGCTCGTCGGCCTCGACGCGCTCGCCCTCGGCCTTCAGCCAGCGGGTGACAGTGCCCTCGGTGACGCTCTCGCCGAGCGCCGGAAGGGTTACGGAAACCGACATGGTTTCAGTTGCTCCTAACGAAAATACGGAAGTGGTCGGTCGTCGCGCCCGGTCGACTGGTCAGTCGTGGGAGTGCAGGGGCTTGCCGGCCAGGGCCAGGTGGGCCTCGCCGAGCGCCTCGCTCTGGGTCGGGTGGGCGTGGATGAGCTGGGCGACCTCGGCCGGCAGCGCTTCCCAGTTGTAGATCAGCTGGGCTTCGCCGACCTGCTCGCCCATACGGTCACCGACCATGTGGACGCCGACCACGGCACCGTCCTTGACCTGGACGAGCTTGATCTCGCCCGCGGTCTTGAGGATCTTGCTCTTGCCGTTGCCCGCGAGGTTGTACTTCAGCGCGACGACCTTGTCCGCGCCGTAGAGCTCCTTGGCCTTGGCCTCGGTGATGCCGACGGAGGCGACCTCGGGGTGGCAGTACGTCACCCGGGGGACACCGTCGTAGTCGACCGGGACGGTCTGCAGACCGGCCAGCCGCTCCGCCACGAGGATGCCCTCGGCGAAGCCGACGTGCGCCAGCTGGAGCGTCGGGACCAGGTCGCCCACGGCCGAGATCGTCGGGACGTTGGTCCGCATGTACTCGTCGACCAGGACGTAGCCGCGGTCCATGGCGACCCCGGCCTCCTCGTAGCCCAGGCCCTGCGAGACCGGGCCGCGGCCGATCGCGACCAGCAGCACCTCCGCCTCGAAGGTCTTGCCGTCGGCGAGGGTCACGCGGACGCCGTCCTGCGTGTACTCGGCGCTCTGGAAGAAGGTGCCGAGGTTGAACTTGATGCCGCGCTTGCGGAACGCGCGCTCAAGAAGCTTCGAGCTGTTCTCGTCCTCGACCGGGACGAGGTGCTTCAGGCCCTCGATGATCGTCACGTCGGTGCCGAAGGAGGTCCACGCGGAGGCGAACTCGACGCCGATGACGCCGCCGCCCAGCACGATCGCGGACTTCGGGACGCGGTCCAGCTTCAGCGCGTGGTCCGAGGAGATGATGCGGTTGCCGTCGATCTCCAGGCCCGGGAGCGACTTCGGCACGGAGCCGGTCGCCAGGAGCACGTGGCGGCCCTGGATGCGCTGGCCGTTCACGTCCACCGAGGTGGGGGAGGAGAGCCGGCCCTCGCCCTCGATGTAGTGCACCTTGCGGGAGGCGACGAGACCCTGCAGGCCCTTGTACAGGCCCGAGATCACGTCGTCCTTGTACTTGTGGACGGCCGCCATGTCGACGCCCTCGAAGGTCGCCTTCACGCCGAACTGGCCGGCCTCGCGGGCCTGGTCCGCGATCTCGCCGGCGTGCAGCAGGGCCTTCGTGGGGATGCAGCCGTTGTGCAGGCAGGTGCCGCCGACCTTGCCCTTCTCGATCAGAGCGACGTCCAGGCCCAGCTGCGCTCCGCGCAGGGCCGCGGCGTACCCGCCGCTGCCACCGCCGAGGATCACTAGGTCGAAAACGGTGCTGGCGTCGTTCGCCACGTCACGTCCTCCATGCATGTGCGCCGTACGCCGGGCCCCGTCCTCGGGGTGTGACCGGCCGGTCGGCTGGTGTGCGGCCGCTTTGTCTTCGGCCCTGTGGTGGGGGCCCTGTCCTGCCGAGAACCCATCTTCGCACTTGTTGACGGTGGGCGGGACGCGGGGCCCGTGTCCGGGACGGATGATCGTCCGTCCCGGTGGATTACCGCGGAGTAGGAAACAGGGGATTTCGTCGAGAGCGAAACCGTCCCCGTCCCGGCCGCGGTGCCGTGGGGGGAACGCGTACGGCCCCGGACGTATGCCCGGGGCCGTAGCGCAGCCGCTGTCTCAGCCGAGGTCGCCGGCGGCGGTGCGCTCCGCCAGCTTGACCAGGGTGCGGATCGCCGAGCCGGTGCCGCCCTTCGGCGTGTAGCCGTACGGGGCGCCCTCGTGGAAGGCGGGGCCGGCGATGTCCAGGTGCGCCCAGGCGATGCCCTCGCCCACGAACTCCTTCAGGAACAGGCCGGCCACCAGGCCGCCGCCCATCCGCTCGCCCATGTTGGCGATGTCGGCGGTCGGCGAGTCCATGCCCTTGCGCAGGTCGGCCGGGAGCGGCATCGGCCAGGACGCCTCGCCGACCTCGTCGGCGATCTCGTGGATCGAGGTCCGGAAGGCGTCGTCGTTGGCCATGATGCCGAAGGTGCGGTTGCCCAGGGCCAGCACCATCGCGCCGGTCAGGGTCGCCACGTCGACGATCGCGTCCGGGTTCTCCTCCGAGGCGCGGGTCAGCGCGTCGGCGAGGACGAGCCGGCCCTCGGCGTCGGTGTTGAGGACCTCGACGGTCTTGCCGCTGTACATGCGCAGGACGTCACCGGGGCGGGTGGCGCTGCCCGAAGGCATGTTCTCGGCGAGCGCCAGCCAGCCGGTGACGTTGACGCGCAGGCCCAGGCGGGCGGCCGAGAGGACGGTCGCGAACACGGCGGCGGCGCCGGCCATGTCGCACTTCATCGTCTCGTTGTGGCCGGCCGGCTTCAGCGAGATGCCGCCCGAGTCGTAGGTGATGCCCTTGCCGACGAGGGCGAGGGTCTTCTCCGCCTTCGGGTGCGTGTAGGCGAGCTTGACCAGGCGCGGGCCGCGGGCCGCGCCCTGGCCGACGCCGAGGATGCCGCCGAAGCCGCCCTTGACGAGCGCCTTCTCGTCGAGCACCTGCACCTTGACGCCGTGCTCCTTGCCGGCGGCGGTGGCCACGGCGGCGAAGGACTCGGGGTACAGGTCGTTCGGCGGGGTGTTCACCAGGTCGCGGGCGCGGTTGATCTCCTCGGCGACGGCGAGGGCGCGCTCGGCGGCGGCCTTGAACGCCTTGTCGCGCGGCTTGGCGCCGAGTACGGCGACCTCGGCGAGCGGCAGCTTCGGGCCACCGGCCTTGGCGTCCTTGGGGGCGAGCTTGTTCTCGCCGGCCTGGTAGGCGGTGAAGGCGTACGCGCCCAGCAGCGCGCCCTCCGCGATGGCCTCGGCGTCCTCGACGGAGGCGATGGGCAGCGCGAAGCCGGCCTTCTTGGCACCGGCCAGCGAGCGGGCGGCCGCACCGGCGGCCCGGCGCAGCGCCTCGGCGTCGTACGCGCCGTTCTTCTCCGGGGCCGGGCCGAGACCGGCCGCGACGACGACCGGGGCCTTGAGGCCCCCGGGCGCGGGGACCTTCGTCAGTTCGCCCTCGGCACCCGAGGCGCCCAGGGTCGCCAGGACGGCGGCGAGCTTCCCGCCGAACGCCTTGTCCACGGCCTCGGCGCCCGGTGCGAGGACGAGGTCCCCAGGCTTGGATCCAGCGCCCTTGGCGACGCCCACGACGAGGGCGTCGGCGCGCAGCGTAGCCGCACCGGCAGTGCTGAGAGTGAGAGCAGTCACGGTGGTGAAATCTCGCTTCCGTTGAGTTCTTTTCCGGTCGAAGGGGTGGGCCGACCGTGCCCGGCGCATCGTAGACGCCGCCGCAATGCGCCGGGAATGAGCCTACGCGCGCCTTTACCGCCTGATCACGGCGGCGGGCCGTCGGACCCCCGCGGGCGTCGTACGGTGGTGGTCCCGGGAAGATCGTCCCGGTGGAACGGGTCCCGAGCGCAGCGGCGTTGGCGGGGGCCCGGTGAACATGGGGGAACGATGCGCGACTGGACGGCCGCTCGGGTGACCGGAGGGCGCAGCGCTCTCGCCGTCACCGTACTGATGGTGCTGGTGGTGCTCACCGGCTGCTCCTCGGAGCCCGGGCCGCCCCCGGCGGGGAAGGCGTCCGCCTCCGCGCGGCCCGCCGCAGCGCGCTGGCAGCCGAAGCCGGGCACGGACTGGCAGTGGCAGCTGTCGGGGAAGCTCGACACGACGGTGGACGCCCCGGTGTACGACATCGACGGCTTCGACCGGGACGCGGCCGATGTCCAGGCGCTGCACGGCAAGGGGCGCAAGGTCATCTGCTACCTGTCCACCGGCGCCTGGGAGGACTTCCGCCCGGACGCGGCCCGTTTCCCCACCGCCGTCCTCGGCAAGGGCAACGGCTGGAAGGGTGAGCGCTGGCTCGACATCCGGCGCACCGAGGTCCTGGAGCCGCTGATGGAGACCCGGATCGCGATGTGCGCGAAGAAGGGCTTCGACGCGGTGGAGCCGGACAACATGGACGGCTACCGCAACACGAGCGGCTTCCCGCTGACCGCCGCCGACCAGCTGCGCTACAACCGGCTCATCGCCCGCCTGGTCCACCGCCACGGCATGGCCGTCGGTCTGAAGAACGACCTCCCGCAGATCCCGGAGCTGATCGCGGACTTCGACTTCGCGGTCAACGAGCAGTGCGCCCAGTACGAGGAGTGCGAGGAGCTCACCCCGTTCGTGCAGGCGGGCAAGGCGGTCTTCCACGTGGAGTACGAGCTGCCGGCGGCGCGGTTCTGCGCGCGGTCCCGGAAGCTGGGGCTCAGCTCGCTGCGCAAGGAGTACGAACTCGGCGTCGAGCGTGAGACCTGCGCCCAGGGCTGACGGGCCGGCTCAGCCGAGCGCCAGTGCCACCAGCGTCACCGTCGCCGCCGTCTCCGCCAGCGCCCCGAACACGTCCCCGGTCACCCCGCCGAACCGCCGCACGCAGTGCCGCAGCAGCAGCGCGGCGGCCACCGGCCTGGCCGCCACCACCACGAGCGCGACGGCCACCGCGCCGGCCACCGGGACCGTGCCGGCGACGGCCGCGCCCAGCCCCTCCGGGCGGGCGGCCGGGACGCCGCGCCGGGAGGCCAGGGTGAGCGCGAGCCGGGCGGTGACGGCGGAGGCGACGGCCGCCAGGGCTCCGTGCGCCCAGCCCTGCGCGTACAGCTGCTGAAGGACCGCCACCTGGGCGAGCAGGACGAACAGCAGGGTGATCACGCCGAAGGGGCCGATGTCCGACTGCTTCATGATCCGCAGCGCGTCGTCGGCCGGCTTGCCGCTGCCCAGGCCGTCGGCGGTGTCCGCGAGGCCGTCCAGGTGGAGCCCCCGGGTGAGGGCGGCCGGCACCGCGGCGGAGGCGACCGCGGCGAGCAGCGGCCCCGCGCCGCCCCACAGCAGCAGACTGCCCGGGACCGCCGCGAGGACGCCGACGACGAGCCCGGCCACTGGCGCGCACAGCATCCCGGCCCGGGCGGCCTCGCGGTCCCAGCGGGTCACGCGGACGGGGAGCACGGTCAGGGTGCCGAAGGCGAAACGTACGCCGTGGCTGTTCAGGGAGGTCACGGCGCGCAGGCTAATCGGTGGGGGCGGCCGTTAGATTGTCAGAAATACCGCATAGCGGGGCAGAAGTGGACGGGCGGGAGTGCGTGGCATGGGTCACTGGTTCGATCAGAACTTCATCGAGCCGGGGAAGCTGCCCCTGCTCCTGGCCCTGGCCGCGTTCGTGCTGACGTTCGGGGCCACCCGGGTCATCACCCGGATGATCCGGGCCGGGAAGGGACCGTTCCGCAACATCACGCCCGGCGGCGTCCACGTCCACCACGTGGTGCCCGGCGTGGTGCTCAGCGTCGTCGGCGGCTTCGGCGCGGTGGCGAGCGGACGGCACGGCGTCACGGCCGCGGTCTGCGCGGTCGTCTTCGGGATGGGCGCGGGCCTGGTGCTGGACGAGTTCGCCCTGATCGTGCACCTGGACGACGTGTACTGGACCGAGGAGGGGCGCCGGAGCGTGGAGATCGTGGTGCTCACGGCGGCCCTGGTGCTGCTGGTGCTCGGCGGGTTCTCGCCGCTCGGCGTGGACGGTCTGAGCGACGATCAGCAACAGGGCCGGTCCGGGGCCGTGGCCACCGTCGTGGTCAACTTCTGCTTCGTGCTGATCGCCCTGTTCAAGGGCAAGGCGCGGATGGCGGTGGTCGGCACCCTGGTCCCGTTCGTCGCCCTGGTCGGCGCGGTCCGGCTGGCCCGGCCGACCTCGGTGTGGGCCAAGCGGTTCTACCGCGACCGGCACCGCGCCCGCTCCCGCGCGGTGCTGCGCGCCTACCACCACGACGTCCGCTGGGCCGGGCCGCGCCGCAGGTTTCAGGACCTCATCGGCGGCGCACCGGACCGGGTCCCCGCACCCTCGCCCAAGCCCTGACCGCCCGGCCGCCTCCCGCCCGGCACCGGGACCGCGCACAGCACGAGGGCCGCCACGATGGCCGCCAGGTGCTCCCGGCCCGCCAGGTTGTCCTTCACCACGGCCTCGGCCGCCATCGCCACGATCACCAGCGCCCCGGTGACCCGGGCCCGATAGGCCCAGCAGACGCAGACGGCCAGCGCGACGACCGCCGCCGACGGACCGGTGTCCACGATCCGGGCGTCCGACGCGGGCAGTCCGAAGAACCCGTCGGGCCCGGCGGCGATGCCGATCCGCGCGTACAGCGTCCCGGCCAGCGTCGCCGCGTACGCGATCAGCAGGGTCCGCCACCGGCCGAGGCAGACCTCCGCGACCCCGAACACCACCAGCATCTGCACCAACGCGCCCCACACCGGCAGGTCCAGCGCGGGTACGAACAGCGACAGCGGGGTACGCAGCAGGGCCATGCCCAGCGGGTCCTGGGCCCGGACCGCGCCGAGCGTCTGCACCGGCCCGTAGCCCCAGGGCCGGTTCTGCACCACCTGGAGCAGCCCCGTCAGGCACACCGCCGCCAGCGTCACCGGCACGGCCCGCAGCCCGTCGGCGGCGAGCGGCGCCCGTACGGCCGACCGGAGCGGGCCCCACTCGCGGCGGGCCGCCCGGCCGAGCGCGCGCACGGCTCTCATCCACGCGGTCCGGACGGGAGGTCGCGGCCCCGGCCCAGCCGCGAGCGGTGCAGCCACTTGGGCAGGCCCGGAGCCTCCAGGAACCCTTCGGCGCGGCCCGCCGCGATGCCGATGCGCAGCAGGTCCGCGCTCTTTTCGAAGAGCAGGAACCGGGGCTCCCAGATCGGGCGGTACTTGGCGTTGGCGCGGTAGAGCGACTCGATCTGCCACCACCGCGAGAAGAAGCTGAGCAGCGACCGCCACATCCGCAGCACCGGCCCCGCGCCCAGCCGCGACCCCCGCTCGAAGACCGAGCGGAACATCGCGAAGTTCAGCGACACCTGCGTCACGCCGATCTTCCCGGCCCGCTGCAGGAGTTCGATGACCATGAACTCCATCAGCCCGTTCTCGGCGTCCCGGTCACGCCGCATCAGGTCGAGCGAAAGGCCCTTGGGGCCCCACGGTACGAAGCTCAGCAGGGCCCGCAACTCGCCCCGGGCGCCGTCCTCGCCGGGCGAGGCGTCGCGGCACTCGAGCATCACGCACTGCCCGTCGGCCGGATCGCCGAGCCGGCCCAGCGCCATCGAGAATCCGCGTTCGGTGGCCCCGTCGCGCCAGTCGTCGGCCCGCCGCACCAGCTCCGCCATCTCGGCCTCCGGGATGTCGGCGTGTCGGCGCACCGTCACCTCGTAACCCGCCCGCTTCACCCGGTTGTACGCCTGGCGCACGGTCCGCATCGCCCGGCCCTCCAGGGTGAATTCGGCCGTCTCCACGATCGCCTCGTCGCCCAGCTCCAGGGCGTCGAGGCCGTGCCGGGCGTAGACCGTGCCTGCCTCCTCGCCCGCCCCCATCACGGCCGGGATCCAGCCGTGTTCACGGGCCTCGGCCAGCCACGGCGTGATCGCCCCCGGCCAGGCTTCCGGGTCCCCGATCGGGTCGCCGGACGCCAGGGAGACCCCGCCGACGACCCGGTAGGCGACGGCCGCCTTGCGGGTCGGCGACCAGACGGCGCTCTTCTCGCGGCGCAGCGCGAAGTAGCCGAGCGAGTCCCGTTCGCCGTGCTTGTCGAGCAGCGCCCGCAGCGCCGCCTCGTCCTCGGGGGTGATCGGGTCGACCGCGCGGCGGGAGCGGAAGGCCGCGTACACGACGGCGATCAGCAGCAGCGTGGACAGGACGTTGATGGCGACGTTCACCCAGCCGGGCGCGGTGATGCCGGGGAACCGGTAGTCGCTGGCCGCGACGGACACCAGCCGCAGCGCGCCGTAGCCCCAGCGGTCCAGGAACGTCGAACGGTAGTCGTCGTGCGCGGTGTTGGTGACCGTGACCAGGCCGGCCGCGAGCAGCGAGGTGACCAGCAGCCCGCCGACCGCCACCAGCGCGGCCAGCTTCGGGTTGGACCGGTCGCCCTTCGCGTAGAACTCGCGCCGGCCGAGCAGCAGCGCCGCCACGAACATGGCGGTCAGCGCCAGCGAGATCCAGTTCTGCGGGTACCGCCGGACCTCCGGGAACCCGATCACGGCGGCGCACAGCAGCAGCGTCAGGCCGCTCAGCACCAGGTTGACGATCCAGGCGGCCCGCTTTCGCCGCCGCATGGTGACGGCCAGGAAGAGCGCGACCACGCCCGAGGAGAAGCCCGCGGTGAGCAGGTACGGGGTGAAGTAGTCGTCCGTGTTGTGGCGGCGCAGATCCTGGCCGAAGGTGACCCAGACGGCGCTCAGGAAGTTGATGAAGGACACGACGCGCAGGTACCAGATGGCCAGGGCCGCGCCGCGTCGTGAACGCCCGGTGCTGGGCTTGCGGACGGCACCCCGCTCGAACTCCTCGCCGACCATCTGGACCTCTCCCATGAAAAGCGATCTTATGGGGCATCACGCTTCATGAGGGGCTGCTCCGCGGCCGGTGTCCGGCAGCCGCGGAGCAAGGCGGCGGCCTGCCCGCCGTCAGTCCTCCGCGTCGTCCTTCCCACCGTCCGTGCCGCCCTCTTCCGCCACCGGCTCGCGCTCGGGCAGCTCCGCCGCCAGCGCGGCAGCGGCCTGGACGAACGGCAGGGCGAGCAGCGCCCCGCACCCCTCACCGACGATGACGCCGTGGTCCAGCAGCGGGTTGAGCGCCATCCGGTCGAGCGCCTTCGCCTGCGCCGGTTCACCGCTCAGCTGGCCCGCCAGCCACCAGTCCGGCGCCCGGAACGCGGCCCGCTGGCCGACCAGCGCTGCGGCCGCGCCGACCACCCCGTCCAGGATCACCGGGAGCCGGCGCACCGCGCACTGCAGCAGGAAGCCGGTCATCGCGGCCAGGTCGGCGCCGCCCACCGCGGCCAGCAGCTCCAGCTGGTCGCCCAGCACCGGCCGGGCCCGCCGCAGCGAGTCGCGCACCGCCGCGCACTTGCGCATCCACGCCAGGTCGTCGATCCCCGCACCGCCGCGCCCGGTGACCACCGAGGCGTCCGTGCCGCACAGCGCCGCGATCAGGGTGGCCGCGGCCGTCGTCCCGCCGACGCTCAGGTCGCCGAGCACCACCAGGTCGGTGCCCGAGTCGGCCTCCTCGTCGGCCACCGCGATCCCGAGCCGCACCGCCGCTTCGGCCTCCTCGGCCGTCAGCGCGTCCTCGACGTCGATCCGGCCGCTGCCGCGCCGCACCCGGGTCCGTACCACCGCTTCCGGCAGCAGCTCCGGATCGCAGTCGAGACCGGCGTCGACGATCCGCACCGGTACGGAGAACCGGCGGGCCAGCACCGCCAGCGGGGTCGCCCCGTCCAGCGTGGCCCGGACCAGCTCGTGGGCGGTGCCGGCGCTGCGCCCGGACACGTCCAGCTCCGCCACCCCGTGGTCACCGGCGAACAGCACCACGCGCGGCTGCTCGACGGTCCGCACCGGCACGGCCTGCTGGGCGGCCGAGAGCCACTCGCCCAGCTCGTCCAGGCGGCCGAGGGCACCCGGAGGCACGCTGAACCGCTCCCGGCGTTCCTCGGCGTCTCGCCGTACACCCCCGTCGGGGCGTTCGATCAGGTCGGAGAAGTCGTCCAGATTCACGGGGGTCTGCCTCGCGGGTCGATACGTGGGGTGGGGCCGGGGAGCCCGGCGGCGGGCTCACTGCGGAACAGTACCCGCCGTGTTTTCCGGCCCCCGCCGATGCGCGGCCCCGGTCGCCCGGCACCGGCCGGGCGCGCCGCGTCGAGTCACACACCGCGGCGAGTCACACACCGCCGCGCCCCGCGCCGCCGCGCACTCGCGCCCCCGCGCACGCGCGGTCGGGTCGGCACCGCACCGAGAGCGAGGAGCCGGTCGAGTCCGCGCCCCCGCGCCCCCGCGGTCAGCCGCGCAGGGGCAGCACCTGCCCGGCCACCACCAGCAGCACCTGCTCGCACTCCTCGGCCACCGCCGCGTTCAGCCGCCCCAGTTCGTCCCGGAACCGCCGCCCGGCCGCCGTCGCCGGAACCACCCCGGAGCCGGTCTCGTTGGTCACCAGGACGACGGTGCGCCGCGTCCCGCGCACCGCGGCGACCAGCTCGGCGGTCCTGGCCCGCAGCGCCCGCTCGCCGCCCCGCGCCCACGCCGCGTCGTCCCAGGCGTCCACCCGGTCCATCGCGTCCGTCAGCCAGAGCGACAGGCAGTCGATCAGCAGCGGCGGCCCGTCCGAGGACAGCAGCTCCGCCACCTCGCACGTCTCCTCGGTGCGCCAGGCCGCCGGCCGGCGCTCCCGGTGCAGCCCGACCCGGGCCGCCCACTCCGCGTCCCCGTCCCGGCGGCCGCCCGTCGCCACGTACACGACCTCGGGGTACGTCTCCAGGCGCCGTTCGGCCTCGACCGACTTCCCGGAGCGGGCGCCGCCGGTGACCAGCGTGCGCCGGGACACGGCGGGCGGGGTGCGGTAGCCGCCGACGGCCAGCGTCGTACCGTCCGGCACGGCCCGCGCCCCGGCCGCGGCGAGCCGGCGCTCCAGCTCGGGCCCCGGCGGCGCGTCGTGGTCCAGGTGGACGGCGATCAGCTCGGTGCCCGGCCCGATCGCCTCGACGGCCCGCAGCCGCGCCACCGCGTCGGGCCGCCCCACGACGTCCCCGGCCACCAGGTCGTACGGCTGCGCGACCGGCTCGGCGAGGCCGGCCGGTGCGCCGCCGGGCGGCAGGTAGAGCAGGCGGGCGCCCTCCGGCGAGGTCACCTCGTACCCCGTGCCCGGCGCGTCCATCGGCACGGCCCGCACCCGGTGCCCGCTGATCAGCGTGAGCACCCGCCCGTCCGGCACCCGGCCCGCCGGAGGCAGCCCGGCGGGCAGTTCGACGGCGGGCCCGTCGTGCGGATGGGTCAGGAGCACCTGGCGTACGCCGGTGAGCGAGTGTCCCGCGCGGGCGGCGGCGAACACCGCCCCGGGTGTGAGGTCGAGCAGCAGCGCGTCGTCCACCAGGAGGGCGGTCGCGGCCCGGCTGCCGGCGGAGCGGGCGGTGGCGCACGCGGCGCAGGGGCAGTCGGGCCGCGGCAGCCCGTCGGGGGCTCCGGTGCCGAGCAGAGTCAGTTCCACGCTCCGAATCCTCCCGCGTGCGCGCGGGAGGTGCGCGACGTGGGGTGCGCCGGGTGCGGCCGTACCCCTCCCGCCCCGGTCCGGAGCCATTAGGCTGCGGACCGTAACAAGTGACCCAGGAGGCGGACATGGCGTGGACGTGGCGGTTCGAGAAGTCCGACGGTACGGAGACGGAGCCGGCCCTGCAGCCGGAGGAGTTCACGACGCAGGGTGACGCGGAGTCCTGGATCGGTGAGTACTGGAAGGAACTCCTGGACGGCGGGGCGGACCAGGTGACGCTGTTCAAGGACGGGACGAAGATCTACGGCCCGATGAGCCTCCAGGCCGACGCGGCAGGCTGACGGGACGCGGCGACGGCCGCCGGGTGAGCCCCCGCGGGCCCGCCCGGCGGCCGTCGCCGCTTCGTCTCCCTCAGATCTCGCCGAGCGTGACCCCGGCCGTCTTCCGCGCCTCGCCGCGCATGTAGGTCACGGTCACCTTCTCGCCCGGCTTGTTCCCGGCCAGGGCCTCCGAGAGCGAGGTGATCGTGGTGACGGGCGCGTCGTCGACCTTGGTGATGATGTCGCCGGACCGCAGTCCCGCCTCGGCGGCCGCGCCGCCCTTCTTCACGCTGACGATCGCGACGCCCGCGGGCTGGTAGCTGTCGTTGACGACGGTGCGGCCCGTGATGTCCAGGGCCGCCCGGCCCGAGTCGGTGACCTTGCCGTTCTTGATGATCTGGTCCGCGACCGTCCGCACCATCGAGGCCGGGATGGCGAAGCCGATCCCGGGCGCGGCGCTGTCGCCCATCTGCGGGTCGGAGGCGGCGAGCGTCGGGATGCCGATGACCTGGCTGTTCAGGTTGACGAGGGCGCCGCCGCTGTTGCCCGGGTTGATCGCCGCCGACGTCTGGACCATGTTGGCGATGGTCGCGCCGGTGCCGCCGCCCGAGCTGCTCTCGCTCACGGTCCGGCCGAGCGCCGAGACGATGCCCTGGGTGACGCTGCTGGACAGGCCGAGCGGCGAGCCCATCGCCAGCACGATCTGTCCCACCGCGACCTTCTCCGAGTCGCCGAACTTGGCGGCCCGCAGCCCGTCGGGCACGTTGTCGAGCTTGATGACGGCGAGGTCCTGCTCGGGATAGGCGGCGACCAGCGACGCCTTGAGCACCTTCTCGCCGGTGGCCACCGTGACCTTGAAGGACTTCTCGTCGCCGACGACGTGGGCGTTGGTGACGATGTGGCCCTTGGTGTCGTAGACGACGCCGGAGCCGAGGCTGTTTGAGGCGTCGATCTGCACGACGGAGGGCAGCACGTCGTTGATGACGGACTGGTACTCGCTCTGCAGGTCACCGGAGGCCCTGGAGGCCGAGCCCGGCTGGGCCGATCCGGACTTCGTCGCGTCGGGCTTCGCGGCGGCGGCGTTCGAGCCGGAACAGCCGCTTGCCAGCGCGATCGCGCAGACGCCGGCGGACAGGGGCAGCAGCAGCCGGCGCACACGGCGGCGGGAGTGAAGGGCATCCATGTCCGGATTATTACTTTTGACCCCATGGGTGGCCTGTTGAGCGCATCCACCGGGGCACCGCCCGAGGCCCGTCCCGGACGGGAGGCCCGTCCCGGACGGGAGGCTCTACCCGGACGGGAGGTTCTACCCCCGCACCCCGCACAGGTGCAGCAGCGCGGCCACCCCGCGGTAGGGGTCCGTCCGCCCCGCCCGGTCCTCCGCCGCGAGCACCCGCTCAAGCTCGGCCGCGGGCGGCAGCTCGACGTCGTTGCTCACGTTGTCCGTGAAGATCCGCACCCCGTACCAGGCGTGCAGCGGCGCCGCGATCGAGGCGAGCGTCGCCGTGAGGGCGTCGAGCCGGTCCGCACGCACGGACAGCCCGAGGCGGTTGGTGTACCGGTCGCTGTCGAACGCCGCCAGCGCCCCGTCCCAGTCGCCCGCCGTCCCGGGCCGCATCGCCAGCGCGTCCGCGTTCCGCACGAGCAGGGACAGCAGCCCGCCCGGTGCCAGCATCCGGGCCAGGCCGGCGACCATGGCGTCCGGCTCCTGCACGTACATCAGGACGCCGTGGCAGAGCACCACGTCGAAGCTGCCGGGCAGAAAGTGCACCCCGGTGTCCTGGCCGTTGCCCTCGATGAGGCGGACCCGCTCGCGGATGCCCGCGGGCTCGCCGCCCAGCGCCTCACGGGCGATCCGCAGCATCTCCGCGTCGGACTCGAGACCGGTCACCGTGTGGCCGGCCCGGGCGAGGCGCAGGGCCTGGGTGCCCTGGCCCATGCCGACGTCCAGGATGCGCAGCCGCTGCCCCACCGGGAAACGGGCGGCTATCTGCTCGTCCAGCTGCCGGGCGACCAGCTCCTGGCGCACGGTGTTGCGCAGGCCCGAGAGCCCCTTCGTCCATGCCGACGAGGCCCCGGCGAAACCGGAGACCGCACCGGCCGGCCGGTCGGCGGACACGCCGTCGACCGAGCCGGAGAAGTCCGTACTCAGGGCCGCTCTCCGCGCTTGGCCTGCGGCTTCGGCAGGCGAAGCCGGCGCATCTGCAGCGTCCGCATCAGTCCGTAGGCGACCGCGCCGCGCTTCGGGGTGTCCGGGAAGCGCGTGTTCAGCTGCTTGCGCAGCCGGAACGCGAGCCCGATCGAGTCGAGCACGATCAGCACGATCACGATGAGCCAGAGCAGCAGCGAGATGTTCTGGATGCCCTGCACCTGGACCACGCTGAGGATCAGGATGATCACGGCGAGCGGCAGGAAGAACTCCGCGATGCAGAAGCGCGAGTCCACGAAGTCGCGGACGAAGCGGCGCACCGGCCCCTTGTCGCGCGCCGGCAGATAGCGCTCGTCACCATTGGCGAGCGCCTCCCGCTGCTTGGCCATGTCCACGCGCCGCGCTTCGCGCTGGCGCTTCATGGCCTCCTTGCGGTCGAGCGGCGCGCCACTGGAGGCACGACGGCGCTGCGACTGGGCCTCGCTGCGCTTGGGGGTGGGGCGACCCTTGGGTGCCTGCGGGTCGCGGGACGTCTTGGAGAGGTCCGCCGTCACCTTGTCGGTGGGGGCCTTCTCTTCCTTGGAGCGGCTACGGAACACAAGGCCCAAGGGTACGGGGTCGATCGCGGGTACCCGCAGGCCGGCCGGGAACGATCCGGCAACGGCCTGCGTCCTTGCCGGTGTATGAGCGGACGATACGGGCGTCACCTACTCCCTGGGCCGGAGCGTGCCGAGGGCGCAGTCGTCCTTGGGGAGGACCCCATCCACGCTCGAACAGTGCGGTAATAGAGGCAGGGCCCGTACTGTGGGTTCTGTTGGAGTGCTGGAGCCCAGTTGAGTCAGAAGGGGGCGCGCGAAGCCCATGAGCGGTGTCATGAAGCGTATGGGGATGATCTTCCGCGCGAAGGCAAACAAGGCCCTTGACCGGGCCGAGGATCCGCGCGAGACCCTCGATTACTCGTACCAGAAGCAGCTGGAGCTGCTTCAGAAGGTGCGCCGCGGCGTCGCCGATGTGGCGACCTCGCGCAAGCGGCTGGAGCTGCAGCTGAACCAGCTGCAGGGCCAGTCCTCGAAGCTGGAGGACCAGGGCCGCAAGGCACTCGCGCTCGGCCGCGAGGACCTGGCGCGCGAGGCGCTGTCGCGCCGCGCCGCCCTCCAGCAGCAGGTCACCGACCTGGAGACGCAGCACACCACGCTGCAGGGCGAGGAGGAGAAGCTCACTCTCGCGGCCCAGCGGCTGCAGGCCAAGGTGGACGCCTTCCGGACGAAGAAGGAGACCATCAAGGCCACCTACACGGCGGCCCAGGCGCAGACCCGGATCGGGGAGGCGTTCTCCGGCATCTCCGAGGAGATGGGCGACGTCGGCCTGGCCATTCAGCGGGCCGAGGACAAGACCCAGCAGCTGCAGGCGCGCGCGGGCGCGATCGACGAGCTGCTCGCCTCCGGCGCCCTGGACGACCCGAGCGGCACGGCGAAGGACGACATCGCCGCCGAGCTGGACCGGATCTCCGGTGGTACGGATGTGGAGCTGGAGCTTCAGCGCATGAAGGCCGAACTGGCCGGCGGCTCCTCCTCGCAGCAGGCGATCGAGGGCGGCCCGCAGGACGCCCAGCAGCAGTCCGGCCAGTCGCACAAGTTCGACAAGAATTAAGGCGGCGTCATGATCGTACGGATCATGGGGGAGGGCCAGGCAGTCCTGGCCGACAGTCATCTCGCCGAGCTCGACAAGCTCGACGACGCCTTGCTCACCGAGATGGAGAACGGTGACGGGCCGGGCTTCCGCACCACGCTCCACGCGCTCCTGGCCCGGGTGCGCGAGCTCGGCACACCCCTGCCCGACGACTCCCTGGAGCCGTCCGAGCTGATCCTGCCGTCGCCCGACGCGACCCTCGAAGAGGTACGCGCCATGCTCAGCGACGACGGCCTGATCCCCGGCTGACACCGGCAGCTCTCCAGCACCCGCACCCCTGTGCCCCGCGCCCGGCCCACCGGACGCGGGGCACAGCGGCGCCCACGCCCGCGGCTCCCGGGCGGCCGGACCGGCCCGCGAGCGACACGCCGTAACGTAGCTCTACGTGACCACCCTCGGAACCGGGGTCCTGCGCATGCGCCAGTGGCTGCGCGCCCATCCCCTCGCGCTGGACGGCGCGCTCGCCCTGGCCGTGCTCGTGGCCATGACCATCGGATCGTTCGCCGATCCGGGCGGGCACGACGTGCCCACCTTCGGCACCCGCACCCCCGCGGCGAGCAGCCTGCTGCTGATGACGCTGGGCGCCCTGGCCCTCGTCCGGCGGCGCCGCGAACCGATGGCCGTGCTGGCAGCCACCGGCGCGCTGACCGTCGTCGAGCTGGTCACGGCCGACCCGCCGGCCCCCGTCGTGATGAGCGCGGTCATCGCCCTGTACACCGTCGCCGCCCGGACCGACCGGCCCACCACCTGGCGGGTCGGGCTGCTCACCATGGCCGCGCTCACCGCCGCCGCGATGCTCTTCGGCTCGGCCCCCTGGTACAGCCAGGAGAACCTGGGCGTCTTCGCCTGGACCGGCATGGCCGGCGCCGCGGGCGACGCGGTCCGCTCCCGGCGCGCGTTCGTCGACGCGATCCGCGAACGCGCCGAACGGGCCGAGCGCACCCGCGAGGAGGAGGCCCGCCGCCGGGTGGCCGAGGAGCGGCTGCGCATCGCCCGCGACCTGCACGACGTCGTCGCCCACCACATCGCCCTGGTCAACGTGCAGGCCGGGGTCGCGGCCCACGTCATGGACAAGCGCCCCGACCAGGCCAAACAGGCCCTCGCCCACGTCCGCGAGGCGAGCCGCTCGGCGCTCAACGAGCTGCGCGCCACCGTCGGGCTGCTGCGCCAGTCCGGCGACCCGGAGGCCCCCACCGAACCGGCCCCCGGCCTCGCCCTCCTCGGCGAACTCGTCGCGAGCGTGCGCCAGGCGGGCCTGCCCGTCGAGGTGGCCTGCGCGGCGGGGGAGGACCCGCCGCTGCCCTCCGCCGTCGACCTGGCCGCGTACCGGGTGATCCAGGAGGCCCTGACCAATGTGCGCAAGCACGCGGGGCCGGGCGCCAAGGCAGAGGTGAGCGTCGTACGGGTCGGAGCCACGGCCGAGGTCATGGTGCTGGACAACGGCCGGGGGAACGCCGCCGGCGCCCCGCAGGCCGCGCCCGGCGGCGGCCACGGCCTGCTCGGGATGCGCGAACGCGTCACCGCGCTCGGCGGCACCCTCACCGCCGGCCCCCGCTACGGGGGCGGATTCCGCGTCCATGCGATCCTGCCCGTCGAGGCCCGCGCGCAGGAGCCCGGTCGGCCGGGCGCGGCGGACCGGACGGGGGAGAACGCATGACACCGGCCATCAAGGTCCTGCTCGTCGACGACCAGGCGCTGCTGCGCAGCGCGTTCCGGGTGCTGGTCGACTCGGAGCCCGACATGCGGGTGGTGGGCGAGGCGGCGGACGGGGCGCAGGCCGTGGAGGCGGCCCGCGCCGAGCGGCCCGACGTGGTGCTGATGGACATCCGCATGCCCGGTACGGACGGGCTGACCGCGACCCGGATGATCAGCGCGGACCCGGATCTCGCGGACGTCCGCGTGGTCATGCTCACCACCTTCGAAGTGGACGAGTACGTGGTGCAGTCGCTGCGCGCCGGTGCCTCGGGCTTCCTCGGCAAGGGCGCCGAACCGGACGAACTCCTCAACGCCATCCGGATCGCGGCCGGGGGCGAGGCGCTGCTCTCGCCGGCCGCGACCAAGGGCCTGATCGCCACGTTCCTCGCGCAGAGCGGGAACGTGGCCGGTGAGGGGCCGGGCGCCGCGGTGTACTCGGAGCGGCTGGCGGCCCTCACCGGCCGGGAGCGCGAGGTGCTGGTCCTGGTCGCGGGCGGGCTGTCCAACGACGAGATCGCCGAGCGCCTGGTCGTCAGCCCACTCACCGTCAAGACACATGTGAACAGGGCGATGGCGAAGCTGGGCGCCCGGGACCGCGCCCAACTGGTGGTAATCGCGTACGAATCGGGCCTGGTGCGCCCTCGCGCGGAGTGAGGGTGCAGCCGGGGCGTACTCCAGCTGCGGTATGCGCGGCATGAGAAAGCGACCCTGGGGCCGACGCTTTTGCCCCCGGGGATCGGTGATCGTATAGGTGGGCCGGGTCTGTCCCCGTCACCCGCCCACCTGCCGCGTAAGCCACAGAAGAGAGACCCACCCATGTCCTGGCTGTCCAGATTCAGCCTCGCGCAAAGGGCCCTGATCGGGCTGATCTCGATCGTCGCGCTCGTTTTCGGAGCGATCGCGATCCCGCAGCTCAAGCAGCAGTTGCTGCCCACCATCGAACTTCCGATGGTGTCGGTGCTCGCCCCCTACCAGGGTGCGTCCCCCGATGTGGTCGAGAAGCAGGTCGTCGAACCGCTCGAGAATTCGATCAAGGCCGTCGACGGCGTCACCGGCATCACGTCGACCGCCAGCGAGGGCAGCGCCGTCATCATGGCGTCATTCGACTTCGGTTCCGAGGGCACCAAGCAGCTCGTCGCCGACATCCAGCAGGCCGTGAACCGCGCCCGCGTGCAACTGCCCGACAGCGTCGACCCGCAGGTCATCGCCGGCTCGACGGACGACATCCCGACCGTCGTCCTCGCCGTCACCTCCGACAAGGACCAGCAGGCGCTCGCCGACCAGCTGGACCGCACCGTCGTCCCCGCCCTGGAGGACATCGACGGCGTCGGCCAGGTCTCCGTCGACGGTGTCCGGGACCTCCAGATCTCCGTCACCCCCGACGACAAGAAGCTCGCCGCCGCCGGACTGAACGCCGCCTCGCTCTCCCAGGCCCTCCAGGCGGGCGGCGCGACCGTTCCCGCCGGCGCCTTCTCCGAGTCCGGCAAGAGCCGCACCATCCAGGTGGGCGGCGCCTTCTCCTCGCTGAAGCAGATCGAGGACCTGCGGGTCACCGGTCAGGACCCGGCGTCCGGCAAGCCCGGCAAGCCGGTGCGCATCGGTGACATCGCGACGGTGAAGCAGGAGCCCGCCACCGCGGACTCCATCACCCGGACGAACGGCAGGCCGAGCCTCGCCGTCATGGCGACGATGGACAAGGACGGCAGCGCCGTCGCCATCTCGAACGCGGTCGAGGACAAGCTCCCGGACCTGCGCAAGGACCTCGGCTCCGGCGCCGAGCTGACCGTCGTCTCCGACCAGGGCCCCGCCGTCTCCAAGGCGATCTCCGGCCTGACCACCGAGGGCGCGCTCGGCCTGGTCTTCGCGGTCATCGTGATCCTGGTCTTCCTGGGCTCGCTCCGTTCCACCCTGGTCACCGCGGTCTCCATCCCGCTCTCCGTGGTCCTCGCGCTGATCGTGCTCTGGACCCGTGACCTCTCGCTCAACATGCTGACCCTGGGCGCGCTCACCATCGCGATCGGCCGGGTCGTGGACGACTCGATCGTCGTCCTGGAGAACATCAAGCGGCACCTCGGCTACGGCGAGGAGCGCCAGTCGGCGATCCTCACCGCGGTGAAGGAGGTGGCCGGCGCGGTCACCTCGTCCACGCTCACCACCGTCGCCGTCTTCCTGCCGATCGGCCTCGTCGGCGGCATGGTCGGCGAGCTGTTCGGCTCCTTCTCGCTGACCGTCACCGCGGCCCTGCTGGCCTCGCTGCTCGTCTCGCTGACCGTGGTCCCCGTCCTGTCGTACTGGTTCCTGCGCGCCCCCAAGGGCGCCGCCGAGGACCCGGACAAGGCGCGCCGCGAGGCCGAGGAGAAGGAAACCCGCAGCCGGCTCCAGCGGATCTACGTCCCGGTGCTGCGCTTCGCCACCCGGCGCCGCATCACCAGTGTCGTCATCGCTGTCGCCGTCCTGTTCGGCACCTTCGGCATGGCCCCGCTGCTGAAGACCAACTTCTTCGACCAGGGTGAGCAGGAAGTCCTGTCCATCAAGCAGGAGCTGACCCCGGGCACCAGCCTGGCGGCCGCCGACGAGGCGGCCAAGAAGGTCGAGAAGCTCCTCACCGACGACAAGGGCGTCAAGGACTACCAGGTCACCGTCGGCTCGTCCGGCTTCATGGCCGCCTTCGGCGGCGGTACCGGCGCCAATCAGGCTTCCTACCAGGTCACCCTGAAGGACTCGGCCGGCTTCGAGGCCACCCAGGAACGCATCGAGAAGGGCCTCGCCAAGCTCGACGGCATCGGTGACACCACCATCAGCGCCGGCGGCGGCTTCGGCAGCCAGGACCTGAGCGTCGTGGTCAAGTCGGCCGACGCGGACACCCTGAAGAAGGCGTCCGAGCAGGTGCGTGCCGAGGTCGCCAAGCTCAAGGACGTCACCGACGTCCAAAGCGACCTGGCGCAGAGCGTCCCGCGGATCTCGGTCAAGGCCAACGACAAGGCCGCCGACGCCGGTTACACCCAGGCGACGCTGGGCGCGGCCGTCGCCGGAGCGGTGCGCGGCACCCCGTCCGGCAAGGCGGTCATGGACGACACCGAGCGCGACGTCGTCATCAAGTCGGCCCACCCGGCCACCACGATGCAGGAGCTGAAGGACCTTCCGCTCGGCGGGACCAAGCTCGGCTCGATCGCCGAGGTGAAGCTGGTCCCCGGTCCGGTCTCCATGACCCGCATCGACGGCCAGCGCGCCGCGACCATCACCGCGCGCCCCACGGGTGACAACACCGGCGCGGTCAGCACCTCGCTCCAGACGAAGATCAACGACTTGGACCTCCCGGACGGTGCCACCGCCACCATCGGCGGCGTCTCCGAGGACCAGGACGACGCCTTCGTGAACCTGGGCCTGGCCATGCTGGCCGCCATCGCGATCGTCTTCATGCTGCTGGTCGCCACCTTCCGGTCGCTGATCCAGCCGCTGATCCTGCTGGTCTCCATCCCGTTCGCGGCCACCGGCGCGCTCGGTCTGCTCATCGTCACCGGCACCCCGATGGGCGTCCCGGCGATGATCGGCATGCTGATGCTGATCGGCATCGTGGTGACCAACGCGATCGTGCTGATCGACCTGATCAACCAGTACCGCACCCAGGGCATGGGCGTCGTCGAAGCGGTTGTCGAGGGCGGCCGCCACCGTCTGCGCCCGATCCTCATGACCGCCCTGGCGACGATCTTCGCCCTCCTCCCGATGGCGCTCGGCGTCACCGGCGAGGGCGGCTTCATCTCCCAGCCGCTGGCCGTGGTCGTCATCGGCGGCCTGATCACCTCGACCCTGCTGACGCTCCTCCTGGTGCCGACGCTGTACGCGATGGTCGAGCTCCGCAAGGAACGCCGGGCCAGGAAGAAGGCCGCCAAGCGGGCCAGGAAGGCGGGCCTCCCCGCCCCGGACGAGTCGCAGGAGTCCTCCTCCGACGAACCGGAGCCGGCCAAGGCATGATCCGGGAAGGGCCTGATCCGGTCCGCCCGGCATGACCAGGGGCCTGTTCCGCACCGGCGTGCGGAACAGGCCCCTTCGGGTTCGGCGGTGGTTGTCAGGCGGCCCCGCTGAGCGCCTGGACCATGCGAAGCCACAGCTCGCCGTGCGGATGGGCGTGCTGGACGCTGAGGCCGGCGATCTCCCTCAGCAGCCGGACCCGGATCTCCTCGCGAGAGCGGGGGATCAGGGTGGCCAGCTCGCTCGGTTCGACGCCCTCGACGGCTCCGGCGAGCACCATGCCCGCCTGCGCGTGGGTCAGGGAGGACAACGAGTCGTTGAAGACCTGCCCCTCGATGGCCGCCGCGTGCATCAGCGCGTTGCCGTCCCCGGCCGCCATCGCCCTCTCCACATAGGCGTGGAGGGCGTCGCGGTCCTCGACGAGCCGGTAGGCGGCGTCCAGCCCGTCCGAGCGGGAGACATCGAGGAGGGCGACGTGCGAGAGCGGGGTGTCCTGGGCCGGCCGGGCCCCCAGGAGGCGCGGGTGGTCCTGGAGGAAGGCCCGCGACTCCGCCCAGGAGGCACAGCGGACCCACTCGTCCATCTGATCCGCGAGGATCAGCGGGTCGTAGGCGGCGGTGACGCCGAGGGCGAGCACCGCCTCGCGGAGCGCGGCGTGCTGCTGCGCGGTGCCGGGGTCCAGGAGCGCCAGCTCCTCAAGGGCCGTCGCCGTCTCCTCGCCGCCGAGCGCGTCGGCGTTGCGGGACCAGAAGTCGCGTGAAGCGGGCCAGTCGGGCGAGAACATCCAGGAGGCGACCAGCTCCAGCGTCTTGGCCGACAGGGTGAGCCAGCCGGGGGGCGGGCCGAACGTCTCCGCCTCCCACGCGGCGCGTACGGCCTCGGTGTCGGCGTGGTCGCGAAGCGCCTGCCGGGCCCGTACGGTCACCGTGTCCGGGCCGCTCTCCGGCTCGGCGCCCCCGTCCGCGCCGAGGAACGACACGAGTTCCCGCACGCCGTCCGAGGGGCGGGTGCCGGGGCAGCCCAGCAGGAAGATGCTCCGCTCGACACCGAGGCGCCGGGCGGTCTCGGGGTGCACGTCGGCGAACTCCGCCGCGACCGCCTCGAATGCCTCGACCGCCGAGGTGTGGTCGTTGGTGCGGGCGAGCGCCCGGGCCAGGTCGCCGAGGGCGTGCAGCAGGTCGTTCGCGAAGGCCCGTGGGTCGTCCAGCGCCACGGTCCGGTAGGCGGTGACCGCGTCCCCGGCCGCGCTCACGGCCCCTTCGGGGTCCTGGTTCATCTCCAGGAGCTTGCCGAGATTCCGCAGGGCGAGAGCCAGGCCGGGGAGGTGGGCGCCGCTGTGCCCGTCCACGAGCTCGTGCCAGAGCCCGACGCCTTCGCGGGCCGCTGTCAGAGCCTGCTCCGGATTGCCGGTTCCGGCGAGGTTCTGGGCCAGGGTGCCGAGCGAGCCCGCGAGGGAGGGGCGGAGGGCGGGCGCCTGGGGGACGAGTTCACGCAGGAGCGCGACGGACTCCTCCGATGCCCGCAGCCCCTCCGCCGGTTCCTGGGCCCTGTTCAGGTGGGCGGCGAGATTGGTGAGTGCGGTGGCCAGCTCCTGCCGGAAGACGGCGGGCTGCTGTGCGGCGAGTTCACGGCGGATGGCGACCGCTTCCCGGCCGGCGGCGAGCGCCCCCGACATGTCGCCCAGGGCCGCGCGGAAGTTGCCGAGGTTGTTGAGGGCCACCGCGAACTCCGCCAGGAAGGCGTCCCGGTCCTCGGTGGCGAGGCGCCCGTAGAGCGCGACCGCCTCCTCGGAGTGGGGCAGGGCCTCCCCGGGCCCACCCGCGGTGCCGAGGTGCATCGCGAGGTTGTTGAGCATCGCGGCCAGCCCCGGCGCTGAGGCCGCCGGGCGGTTCCGGACCAGATCGCGCTGGAGGCGGACGGCCTCGCGGGCGAACAGCACCGCCGACGCCCGGTCTCCCGCGGCAGCGGTCTTGTTGGCCAGGGAGGTCAGGGACCGGGCGAGATCCGGCTGGAAGACGTCGGGGTGCTGCTTGGCGAGCCCGGCGAACATGCGCGCGGCCTCACGTGCCGGAGCGAGCGCGCCCTCGTCGTCCCCGGAGGCGGAGAGCCGGTCCGCCAGATTGTGGAGGGCGCCGGCCAGGTCGGGCTGGAAGGCGGCCGGGTGACGCGCGACGAGTTCCCGGCAGATCTCCACGGCCTCCCGCGCGGGTGCGAGGCAACCCGGCAGGTCACCCACGTCCGCCCGGTGCACGGACACGTTGGTCAGGGAGCCCGCCAGTGCGGCCCGCAGGGCGGTGGGATGGCGGTCGGCCAGCTTCCGGTTGACCTGGACCGCCGCCACCGCGTGCGGCAGCGCCTCCTCATGACGTCCGATGGACTTGAGGCTGCTCGCCAGATTGGTGAGGGAAGAGGCGAGAGGGGCCAGGAACTCATCGGGGTGCGCGGCGGCGAGCTCGGTGTACATCTCCACGGCCTCCTGCGCCGGGGCAACGGCGGCCCGGCGTTCCCCGACGGCTGACAGACTCACCGACAGGTTGGTCAGCGCGTCGGCGAGTCGTGGCCGGAAGGCCGCCGGTTCGCCTTCGGCGAGCTGCCGGAACATGTCGACGGCGGCCCGCGTGAGCGTGAGCGCTCCCTCGCGGTCACCGATGTCGTGGACGCGTCGGCCGAGCGTGGCGAGGGCGAGGGCCAGGTCGGGCCGGGCCTCACTGCCTCCCGCGCCGGCGAGGCTCCGTTGGAGCGCGACCGCCTCACGCGCCGGAGCCAGCGCCCCTTCGCGGTCGCCGATGTCGGCGCACCGGTTGGCGACGGTGATGAGCGTGTGGACCAGTCCCGTCGTGCAGGACCCGGGAGCGGCCTCCTCCAGCGCCCCGTAGAGGCCGGCGGCCTGCCGCGCCGCACTCAGCGCCCCATCCAGGTCCCCGTCCGCCCCGAGGCGGGTGGAGAAGCCGTGCAACGCCTGGGCCAGAACCGGCACCGCGCTCGGCCCGACCCGCGCCGCCAGTTCCCGCAGCATCCCGATCCCCGGCTCACCCGCCCGCACCGCGTGCCGCGACAGCCCCCGCACCACGTACGGATCGACCGCCCCCCAGCTGCCGTCCGCCGCGCGCCGCTCGGCGTGCGCGACGAGCGCGGCGAGTACCACTTCCGCGGCCTCCGCGCCCCCCGGCGCCTCCCGGTCCGCGAGGTGGGACACGAACTCCCGGTGGTACAGCCGGTACACCGCCTGCCCGCCCTCCGAGTCCTCGACGATGTAACGCCCGTACGCGGACAGCACCCAGTCCACGTCCCTCTCGTCGTACGGCACGTCACGGCCGCCCAGCGCACCGGCGACCTCCTCCCAGACGCCACCGGCGGGCATGCCGCGCCCCACCGTCCACGCCAGCGCGGTCAGCAGATCCCGGGCGGCGGACGGCAGTTCGGTGCCGTCCGACAGGACCCGGACCGGACCCGCCCGAAGGTCGTCCTCGAACGCGGCCTCGATGGAGCCCGGCAGACCGTCCTGCCAACCGTCCTCCCCGGCGGCCCGCCCCCGCGCCAGCAGCGAGCCCGTCACCAGCCGGGCGAACAGGAACCCGCCGTCCACCGCCGTGGCACGCGAGGCGACCGCGTCGCCCGTCTCCCGCGCCCGGTCCTCCGGGACACCGGCCGCCGCGCACCTGCGGAACACGTACTCGGCGATGTCCTCCTGCGTGTGCGGCTCCCGCTCCAGGTCCGCGGTGGTGACGCCCGCCCCGATCAGCCTGGCCAGCGCGTCCGGCAGGGTCTCGTCCTGGTGCCCGCCGTCCGACAGGCGGCTGCGGAACGCGCGTTCGCGGGAGCCGAGCAGGACCGGGACCGCCCGCCCGAGTGGGAAGACCAGCTCCTCGATCATGGCGCGCAGGTGCTCGGCGGGCACCTCGTCCAGGCCGTCGAGCACCAGCACCGGCTGCCGGGGCAACTCGCGGAGCTCGCCCCGGAAGTCGTCCGTGTTGCGGGGCTCCGGCAGCCCGAGCTGCCGGGCCAGCTCCGAGGCCGCCTGGAGCGGGCTCAGGCCGCGCAGATGCACCGAGGCGAGGGAGCGCTCGGGGCGCGGGCCCGGGTCCGGGTCGTCCTCGCGCAGGCCGCCCCGGGCCTCGGTCTCCTTGCGCTGCACGGGATCGGTGAGCGTCGCGATCCGCCCGAGCACGGCCGACTTGCCGCTGCCCGCCGGACCGGTCACCAGGAAGAGCCCGGCCTCCTCCGCCTCCAGCCAGGCGACGATCCGGCCCAGCACCTCCTTGCGGCCCGTGAAGAACCAGCCCTCCTCGCGGTAGCCGACCCCGCGCGCGGCGAGCACCAGGTGCTCCACCAGCCGGGCCGGGGCCCCGGGCACATGGCGCGGGTTCGGGAAGACCGGCCGCCCGGTGCCCACGGTGGCGGGCACCGGCGTCTGGCCCTCGCCGCGCCAGCGCTCACCCAGCGCGTCCAGCAGGTCCGGGCCACTGATCCACGCGTTGTGCGCGCTCCACGCCGAGCGGTACTCGGTGGTGGCCGGACCCGCCCTCAGCACCTCCGTCAGCGCGTCGAGCAGCGGGCCGTCGCCGTCCGACGTCTCCCCGGGCCGGCAGCTCGCCATGATCCCGAACCACTGGACCCGGCCGGGCGGCGTGGACGTGGCCTCCCACCGCCGCAGCGCCTTCTCCAGGCCCCGGCCCACCGCGTCTCCCGCATGGCAGGTGTCGATGACCATCAGAATGTGGTCGGCGCCCGAGGCCACCGCCTCATTGACCAGCGTCTCGGCCGCGACGCCCCGCCTGAGGGCGCGTGCCTCACGCGTCACGTGATCGGCGCCGAGATCCAAATCGCTGAGGGCGAGGCGCAGTTCGCCGTCGATCAGCACGCCGTGCCCCGACCAGACGATGATCGCGGGCTTCGGTGCCCCGGATGCCCGCCATCCCTCGCTCCAGGCGGTGAGGGCGTTGTCGAAGGCCGCCCAGGACGGGTTCCCGCCGTCCACCACCCGCGGCGCGATCCCCAGCGCCTCCAGCAGTCCCGCGATGCCCTCCATCTGGGCCACCGCCCCGGTCAGCCGGGGGAAGCTCCGCTCGTCGGCGTACTCCTCGCACACCACGCACAGCGCCGTTCCCGCGGGCTCGTGTCCCTCGTCGTCCACCACGCCCGCCTCATACGCCATCGTTCGCTTCGCCTTCCCGTACCAGCACCAGAGCGGTCATCACCGGATCGCCGGACCCGCTGCGCTGTGCATGCGGGCCCGCCCCGTACTCACGCCGCCGATGAAGACAGCAGGGTATGCACGGATGGGGCGCCCCGGGGCCGGTCCGGACAAACTCGGCCGTTTCCAGCCCTCGGGTGGTAAGGGCGAGTTCGGTGCCGGCCGCAAAGGAAGACGGCCTGTCCCACACCCGCGTGTGGGACAGGCCGTTCCGCTGTTTCCGAGCCCCTACTTGAGGGAAGCGACGAAGCCGCTCCAGGCGGCGGCCCGGACGACGAGTGAGGGGCCGGTGGGGTTCTTGCTGTCGCGTACGGGGACGAGGCCGGGGAAGTCGTCGCTGATCTCGACGCATTCGCCCCCGTCGGTGTTGCTGTAGCTGCTGCGGCGCCAGCGGGCGGAACTCAGCTCGGGGGAGTGGGTCATGGTCGGTAGTCCTCCATCGCGGTACGGATCAGTTCCGCCGACTCGGCCAGGGAGTGCGAGTTGGCGCGCAGTACGTCGTACCGCCGCCGCCAATTCTTCACCGCGTCCGGGTCCTCGTAGAGGTGACCGGTCTGGATGCTCTCCTCGTACGCCACCGAGGTGCCGTCAGGCAGGGTCAGCAGAGTCAGCGCGCCCCCCAGCAGCGAGTGCGGCCCCGCACTGAACGGCATCACCTGAACCTTACTGTCCGGAGTATCCACCCGCTCCAACAGCGAGGCCAGTTGCTGGTGCATGCAGGACCGGCTGCCCACCTGCCGCCGCAGTACGGCCTCGTCGATGATCGCCCAGCGGAACGGCGGATTCGCCGAGTGTTGCCGCTCCTGTCGGGACATGCGGGCGGTGACGCGCTCATCGACCATTTCGGCGGTCAGGTGTTCCTGACGACGGAGTAACTCCCGGGCGTACTGCTCGGTCTGGAACAAGCCGGGCAGCGCTTGCGCGCCGTACTGCTCTATGACCTCGGCCCGGGCCTCGAAGTTCATGTACCGCTTGTACTTGTCGGGATGGATCTCCTGCTTGGCGAGCCCGTAGAGCCCCGTGAAGTGCCGGTCCGTCCCGAAGGCGATGTCCAGACAGCTGGGAATGTCCGGCGGCGGCATCAGTTCCGCCGTCTCGATCCGGGCGAGCGTGCTCTTGCTGGAGTTGACGATGTCCGCCAGCTGTACGAGGGAGAGCTTCGCGCGCTCGCGATGGCGGCGCAGCTCCGAGCCGAAGTAGTGGCGAGCGGAGGCGAAGGGGGAGAGCGGCTGGGACGTGAACGTCATGGAGCGGGCCTTCCGTGTGTCCCGTGCTGAACGTCGGGACGCGGCGGTCCTGTTGGGGAAACCCGCCGCAGCGCGACGATTGCGGCACACACCGTAACCAGCGGGTGTGGCCGGGGGCCAGAGTGCTCCCCGAACGGAGGCGGAGACGACATGATGTTCGACGCGCAGGGGAGCCCGATGCGGCTGCTCCCATGGGTCGGCGACAGCGGGGCGCCGTGCTACCTGAGCACCGACGACCCCGGCGGCCGGATGTCACGGCTGGCCGACGAGGTGGAGACGGATTTGCTCGACTCGGCCCAGTACGTCCTGACCGAGGCGCGGGCGCTCCTCGCGGAAACGGGGGTGGGGACGCGCGAGTTGCGGTTCACCGGGGTGCGGCTGGCGGAGTCGTTGCGGGACGCCTTGCGGATCGCGGAGAGCCGGGGATACCGGCTGGCTCCCGCCCTCACGCCTGCGGAGGCCGAGGAAACCAGGGCTTGCCCGGCGGGCCCGGGAGCCGGCACCGGCGGGGCTTGAACCGCCGCCGGCAGAGGCGGCCCGCTCCGAGGCCGCCGCGCCGGTGTCCCGGGCGCGGCGGCCGTCCGGATGGGGGCGGCCGCTACGGCAGCGCCAGCATCCGCTCCAGTGCCAGCTTCGCGTACTTCTCCGTCTCCGGGTCCACCACGATCCGGTTGACGAGCTTCCCCTCCGCGAGCGACTCCAGCGTCCACACCAGGTGCGGCAGGTCGATGCGGTTCATCGTGGAGCAGAAGCACACCGTCTTGTCGAGGAAGACGATCTCCTTGTCCTCGGCGGCGAAACGGTTCGCCAGGCGGCGCACGAGGTTCAGCTCGGTGCCGATCGCCCACTTGGAGCCGGCCGGGGCCGCCTCCAGGGCCTTGATGATGTACTCCGTCGATCCGACGTAGTCCGCGGCGGCCACGACCTCGTGCTTGCACTCCGGGTGCACCAGCACGTTGACGCCGGGTATCCGGGCGCGCACGTCGTTGACGGACTCCACCGAGAAGCGGCCGTGCACCGAGCAGTGCCCGCGCCACAGGATCATCTTCGCGTCGCGCAGCTCCTCGGCGGTGAGGCCGCCGTTCGGCTTGTGCGGGTTGTAGAGGACGCAGTCCTCCAGGGACATGCCCATGTCCCGGACGGCGGTGTTGCGGCCCAGGTGCTGGTCGGGCAGGAAGAGGACCTTGACTGCCGAGGGCTCCCCCTGATCGAAGGCCCACTCCAGGGCCCGCTTCGCGTTGGACGAGGTGCAGATCGTGCCGCCGTGGCGGCCGGTGAACGCCTTGATGTCGGCGGAGGAGTTCATGTACGAGACGGGCACGACCTGCTCGGCGACGCCCGCCTCGGTCAGCACGTCCCAGCACTCGGCGACCTGCTCGGCGGTGGCCATGTCGGCCATCGAGCAGCCCGCCGCCAGGTCCGGCAGCACGACCTTCTGGTCGTCGGTGGTCAGGATGTCCGCGGACTCGGCCATGAAGTGCACACCGCAGAAGACGATGTACTCGGCCTCCGGGCGGGCCGCCGCGTCACGGGCGAGCTTGAAGGAGTCGCCGGTCACGTCCGCGAACTGGATGACCTCGTCGCGCTGGTAGTGGTGCCCGAGGACGAAGACCTTCTCCCCCAGCTTCTCCTTGGCCGCGCGGGCGCGCTCCACCAGGTCCGGGTCGGACGGGGAGGGCAGGTCGCCGGGGCACTCGACACCACGCTCGCTCCTGGGGTCGGCGTCGCGGCCGAGCAGGAGCAGGGCGAGGGGCGTCGGCTGGACATCGAGGTCCTGGACGGGGTGGGCCGTGGTCACGTCACGCACCCTTTCTTCTGCGGAGTTCTCTATGGAGAAAGCCTTTTCGTCTAATTGACGCTATCTATCATAGCCGCTTCACGTCACTTTGACGATGCCGATAGCGTCAATGTGACGCATCCGCACCCGGGACCGGTGTGCGAGCATGAAGGGAACAGGCAAGCGCTCGGCCCGGAATGAATCCGCGGTCCCGTCGGTTGCAACGTCGGCAAGCAGTCTCCGTACAACCCGGGAGAGAAGCAGATGTCCGTATCGGACGAGACCACCACCGTGAGCGACGGCATCCTCCTGTCCGACGCCGCCGCAGCCAAGGTCAAGGCGCTGCTGGAGCAGGAAGGCCGCGAGGACCTGGCTCTGCGCGTCGCCGTCCAGCCCGGCGGCTGCTCGGGCCTGCGTTACCAGCTCTTCTTCGACGAGCGTTCCCTCGACGGCGACGTCGTGAAGGACTTCGACGGCGTCAAGGTCGTCACCGACCGCATGAGCGCCCCGTACCTGGGCGGCGCCTCGGTCGACTTCGTCGACACCATCGAGAAGCAGGGCTTCACCATCGACAACCCGAACGCCACGGGTTCCTGCGCCTGCGGCGACTCCTTCAGCTGAGCCGTCCCACAGCGTCACGGCGGCGGCCCCGGGATCCTTTCCCGGGGCCGCCGCCGTTGTCGTGTCCTGTGTCCATGTGTACGAGGAGGGCTCAGCCGCGCGGCACCAGGGAGCCGGAGGCCGCGTCGACCACCTCGCGTCCATCCAGCGGCCGCTCCAGCGTGACCGTACGGGTCAGCTCCTTCGCGGCCATCACGCAGACCTTGCCCGCGTCCTTCTTCTCGGACACGGTCACCCGTACCGTTTCGCCGTCCTCACGCGCGCTCACCGAGTACGTACTGCACACGCCGCCCCAGAACGTCACCGACAGGGCCCGCCCGCTCGCGCTGTACGACGGGACCGTGCGGGCCTTCGTCGCCCCGCCGCCGTCCGGGGTCTTGCCCGGCGACGGCTCCCGCGTCAGGTACTCCGGGTCCACGGCCACCTGGGTGACCGTGTCACCCACACCACCGGCCGGCTGCACCGAGAAGATCCAGGACGGTACGAGCAGCTGCTTGCCGCCCGCGGTGTGCACCGCCAGACCGAAGGCCGCCTTCTTCACCGTCACCGTCGTCGCCGGCCGCGCCGAGCCACTGCCGGAACCGCAGTCGGCCCCGGACGGCTTCGTGCCGTTCTCCAGCGGGGCCGGCGATGCGCAGTCGCCGGTCTTCCCGCCCGCCGGGGGCTGGGCCGCGTTGAGCCGCTTCAGCGCCTCGGCCGCGCCGATCACCGGATAGGCGTCGCCCTTCTCCAGCCCCTTCAGCATTCCGGCGCCGCCAATCACCTGCCCGTCCGGGCCCACCTGGATGCCGGTCGCCCAGCCGTACGTGGGCAGCCCGTCCACCACCGGATCGGCGTTCACCACCCGGGCCGAGCCCATGAGCTGCCGGGCGTCGAGCGCCGCGTCGTCCTGGCCCGCCGCCTTGAGCACCGGCGCGGCGGCGGCCTTCGCGGCCTTCTCGTCCACGGGCTGACCGGAGCCGCCGGGCGCCGACGAGCAGACGGCCCCCTTCTTGCAGTCGTCCGTCCCGCCGGTGCCGTACCGGGTGAAGGTCCAGCTCCCGGGCGCCTGCTTGTTCACGCGCAGCACCGGGCCCGAGCCGTCCCCGTCGGAGCCCACCTTCCAGGAGGTGGCCTCGGACTGCGGGGTGCCCGCCAGCCCCAGCGCCTTCGCCAGCCGGGTCACCTCGGCGGCCGTGACGGACCCCTCGGCGCGCTGGACGGCGGCCCTGTCCGGGCCGTCCGGCAGCTTGCCGGGGGCGCGGTAGACCAGCCGGCCGCCGTGCGGATCGGGCTCGCCGGGCGCGATGCCCTCGGGCGGGCCGGAGGAGTGGGACGAGGGGGAGACCGGTGAGGCGGCGCCGTCCAGCGCGAGGGGTGGCGGAGTGCGGTCACCGTCGGCCGCCGCGCTCCGCGCATCGTCGCCGCCGTCCGCCGCGGTCGCGGCCCAGTAGGCTCCGCCGCCGCCGGCCAGCAGTACGGCCGCCGCCACCGAGGCCGCGACCAGCGGCGAACGCCGTCGGGAAGTGGTCACGTCGTTGTCGGGTCGCTCGGTGCTCACCGGATCGCTCCTTCGCCTGCATCGCCGTCGTACGCCTGGCCGGCATACGGCCCGCCCCTGCGGGGGGGGACACGGGTGGGACGGGACGAAGGGGCGCACGGTTCCCCCGGGGCGGGGGAGGCGCGGTCTCAGTCCCCGTACTCGGCCATGGAGTCGATCAGCCGGGCCGAGGCGGCCGGCACGGTCACCCCGTGGATCAGGGCCGGGGCGACCGGGGCAGGGGTGATCCTCGCGGGTACCACCCAGTGCGGAGCCATCCGTGCGCAGTCTCCGCGCAGCTCGGCCAGGCCGGTCTCGGACTCGCGCGGGGCGATGTGGTTCGACATAACGGCACCGTAGGCACCACGGAGCTCGGGAAGAAAGCCCTACTATCGGGTAGTTTTTCCGCTTCGGAGCATGCGGGAGCGGGTAGCGTGAACTGTCACGTCACCCCCGGGACGCGGACATCCGTTCCCCTCGACCTCCGCAGGAGACGTCTCCCCGTGCGTATCGCAGTCACCGGCTCCATCGCCACCGACCACCTCATGACCTTCCCCGGCCGCTTCGCCGACCAGCTGGTCGCCGACCAGCTGCACACGGTCTCGCTCTCCTTCCTGGTCGACAACCTGGACGTGCGCCGGGGAGGTGTCGCCGCCAACATCTGCTTCGGCATGGGCCTGCTCGGCACCCGGCCGATCCTGGTCGGGGCGGCCGGCTCCGACTTCGACGAGTACCGTGCCTGGCTCGACCGCCACGGCGTCGACACCGGCTCGGTGCGGATCTCCGAGGTCCTGCACACCGCCCGCTTCGTCTGCACGACGGACGCCGACCACAACCAGATCGGCTCCTTCTACACCGGCGCCATGAGCGAGGCCCGGCTGATCGAGCTGAAGGCCGTCGCCAACCGGGTGGGCGGGCTCGACCTCGTCTCCATCGGCGCCGACGACCCGGAGGGGATGCTCCGCCACACCGAGGAGTGCCGTACGCGCGGCATCCCGTTCGCCGCGGACTTCTCGCAGCAGATCGCCCGGATGGACGGCGACGAGATCCGCATCCTCCTCGAAGGCGCCACCTACCTCTTCTCCAACGAGTACGAGAAGGGGCTCATCGAGTCCAAGACCGGCTGGACCGACGCGGAGATCCTGGGCAAGGTCGGCCACCGGGTCACCACGCTCGGCGCCCAGGGCGTGCGCATCGAGCGGGCCGGCGAGGAGCCGATCGAGGTCGGCTGCCCCGAGGAGAACGTCAAGGCCGACCCGACCGGCGTCGGCGACGCCTTCCGGGCCGGTTTCCTCTCCGGTCTCGCCTGGGGCGTCGGCCTGGAGCGCGCCGCCCAGGTCGGCTGCATGCTCGCCACGCTCGTCATCGAGACCGTGGGCACCCAGGAGTACACCCTGCACCGCAACCACTTCATGGACCGCTTCACCAAGGCGTACGGCCACGAGGCCGCCGCCGAGGTCCGCACGCACCTCGTCTGACGCGTCCCGTCAAAAGAGCCCCGTCAGGAGAGCCGGCGGACCACATAGGCCGCGCCCCGGTCCGCCGGCTCCTCGCCCACGTACTCCTGCTCCCGCATCGCGCACCAGGCCGGGATGTCCAGCCGGGCCGCCTCGTCGTCGGAGAGCACGGTCACCGTCCCGCCCACGGGCACCCCGCCGATCACCTTGGCGAGTTCGATCACGGGTACGGGGCACCGCTTGCCCAGCGCGTCGACCACCAGGGACTCGTCCGAGGCGGGGGAGGGGGCCGGGGTCGTCGGCGCGTCCAGCTGCTCGCGTACGCCCGCGACCAGGCCCGGCAGCACGTCCAGGAAGCGGTCGACCTCTTCGTCCGTGGTGCCCCGCGGCAGCGACACGCGGACGTTGCCCTCCGAGAGCACCCCCATCGCCTTGAGCACATGGCTCGGCGTCAGCGTGCTGCTCGTGCAGGACGAACCGGACGAAACGGAGAAACCGGACCGGTCCAGCTCCTGGAGCAGAGTCTCCCCGTCGACATAGAGGCAGGAGAAGGTCACCAGATGCGGCAGCCGCCGCACCGGGTCGCCGACCACCTCCACATCGGGCACCAGTTCGGGCACCCGGGTCCGGATCCGGTCCACCAGTGACCGCAGCCGCACCGCCTCGGCGTCCGCCTCCGCCCGCACCGCGCGCAGGGACGCCGCCGCCGCGACGATCGCCGGCAGGTTCTCGAACCCCGGCGCCCGCCCCGACTCCCGTCCGTCGGACGGGCCTTGGGGTGCGAACCGGACACCCTTGCGCACCGCGAGCAGCCCGACCCCGGCCGGCCCGCCCCACTTGTGCGCGCTGCCCGCGAGCAGCGACCACCCCTCCGGCACCGGGCCCCAGGTGAGCGACTGGGCCGCGTCCACCAGGAGGGGCACCCCCGCCGCCCGGCACGATCCGGCCACCTCGGCCACCGGCTGCTCGGTGCCGACCTCGTGGCTGGCGGACTGCAGACAGGCCAGCGCGGTGTCCTCGCGCAGCGACTCCCCGAACGTCTGTGCGTCCACCGCGCCGGTCCGCTCCACCGGTACCCGGGTGACCGTCCCGCCCTTGTCCTCGTGGTCCGTCGCCGCGTGCAGCACCGACGAGTGTTCGACCGCCGACACCACCAGATGGCGGCCGACACGCCGACGCCCGGCGAGCGCCCCGGAAATTCCGGAATGCACCGCACGGGTGCCCGACGAGGTGAAGGTCAGTTCATCGGGACGGCATCCGACGGCCTCGGCGGCGGCCTCCCTGGCCGCGTCCAGCAGTAGCCGGGCGCGCCGCCCCTCGCGGTAGAGCCTGGCCGGGTCGGCCCACCCTTCGTCCAGCGCGGCAAGCAGCGCCTGGCGGGCGACGGGATGCAGGGGGGCGGCCGACGCCGCGTCGAAGTAGGGCACCCGGCCACGCTAGCCCGGCCGGGCCCCGGGCCCCGGACCCGGCCGGGTCCCGCCGTGGGAGAGGGGGCGTCAGTTGGCGGCCGGAGGCGCGAATTCCACCCCTTCGGGGTGTCGGGCGGCGCGTTGGGCACCCTCCCCGCGCGACCCCAAATAGCGTCCAGTAGGGTTTGGTCCGCATAAACATCCAAACCCCTGCCCGCACAGGGCCGGCGACCGACCAGCGAGACGGACGCGCCGACCGTGCGGGCGAGACTCTCGGGAAGGCGCTACGTGAGTCCCAACGGCTCCGACCGCTCGTCGCGGCGCCCGATGCGGCGGAAGCTGCCGCAGGTGCTGACTGCGGGCCTGATCCTGGCGACCGCCACCGGTTGCACGTACAAGGACTTCCCCCGCCTCGGTATGCCTACGCCGGTAACGGAAGAGGCCCCTCGGATCCTTTCCCTCTGGCAGGGCTCGTGGGCGGCAGCGCTCGCCACGGGCGTGCTGGTCTGGGGCCTGATCCTGTGGAGCGTCATCTTCCACCGGCGCAGCCGCACCAAGGTGGAGGTACCTCCGCAGACCCGGTACAACATGCCCATCGAGGCGCTGTACACCGTGGTCCCCCTGATCATCGTCTCGGTGCTGTTCTACTTCACCGCACGGGACGAGACGAAGCTCCTCACGCTCTCCCCCAAGCCCGCCCACACCATCAACGTGGTCGGCTACCAGTGGAGCTGGGCCTTCAACTACATCGAGAACGTGGACGGCTCCGCCGCCACGGGCAACGAGGTCCCCAAGGAGCTCGACGCCATCCCGAACAGGTTCCGTGAGGCGTTCCCCAAGAACGCGGACGGCGTCTACGACGCCGGCATCCCGGGGGACCGGAACCCGCAGACCGGCAACCCGGGGCCGACCCTCTGGCTGCCCAAGGGTGAGACGGTCCGTTTCATCCTGACTTCGCGTGACGTCATCCACTCCTTCTGGGTGGTGCCGTTCCTCATGAAGCAGGACGTCATTCCGGGCCACACCAACGCCTTCGAGGTGACTCCCAACCAGGAGGGCACCTTCCTGGGCAAGTGCGCCGAGCTCTGCGGCGTCGACCACTCCCGGATGCTCTTCAACGTCAAGGTCGTCTCCCCGGAGCGCTATCAGGCGCACCTCAAGGAGCTGGCCAAGAAGGGCCAGACGGGCTACGTGCCGGCCGGCATCGAGCAGACTGACCCGGCCAGGAATGCGGAGACGAACAAACTGTGAGCATCCTCAACGAACCTCAGGGTGCCGCGGCAGCAGACGACTCGTACGAGGACGAGCTGCCGGTCCGGCGCAAGCAGCCGGGAAACGTCGTCATCAAGTGGCTGACCACCACTGACCACAAGACGATCGGCACGATGTACCTGGTCACATCGTTCGCCTTCTTCTGCATCGGCGGTCTGATGGCGCTCTTCATGCGCGCCGAGCTGGCCCGTCCGGGCACGCAGATCATGTCGAACGAGCAGTTCAACCAGGCGTTCACGATGCACGGCACGATCATGCTGCTGATGTTCGCGACGCCGCTGTTCGCCGGATTCGCGAACTGGATCATGCCGCTGCAGATCGGCGCGCCCGACGTGGCGTTCCCGCGGCTGAACATGTTCGCGTACTGGCTGTACCTCTTCGGCTCGATCATCGCGGTGGCCGGCTTCCTCACCCCGCAGGGTGCCGCCGACTTCGGCTGGTTCGCCTACTCCCCGCTCTCGGACGCCGTCCGTTCGCCGGGTGTCGGCGCCGACATGTGGATCATGGGTCTGGCCTTCTCCGGCTTCGGCACGATCCTCGGTTCGGTCAACTTCATCACCACGATCATCTGCATGCGCGCTCCCGGCATGACGATGTTCCGCATGCCGATCTTCGTCTGGAATGTCCTGCTGACCGGTGTGCTGGTCCTGCTGGCCTTCCCGGTGCTGGCGGCCGCGCTGTTCGCCCTGGAGGCGGACCGCAAGTTCGGTGCGCACGTCTTCGACGCGGCCAACGGCGGCGCGTTGCTCTGGCAACACCTCTTCTGGTTCTTCGGGCATCCAGAGGTGTACATCATCGCCTTGCCGTTCTTCGGGATCATCTCGGAAGTGATCCCGGTGTTCAGCCGCAAGCCGATGTTCGGTTACATCGGCCTGGTGGCCGCGACGATCTCCATCGCCGGCCTCTCGGTGACCGTGTGGGCCCACCACATGTACGTCACCGGCGGTGTGCTGCTGCCGTTCTTCTCCTTCATGACGTTCCTCATCGCGGTGCCGACCGGGGTGAAGTTCTTCAACTGGATCGGCACGATGTGGAAGGGCTCGCTGTCCTTCGAGACACCGATGCTCTGGGCGATCGGCTTCCTGATCACCTTCACCTTCGGCGGGCTGACCGGCGTCATCCTGGCCTCGCCGCCGATGGACTTCCACGTCTCCGACTCGTACTTCGTGGTCGCGCACTTCCACTACGTCGTCTTCGGCACCGTGGTGTTCGCGATGTTCTCCGGATTCCACTTCTGGTGGCCGAAGTTCACCGGCAAGATGCTGGACGAGCGGCTCGGCAAGATCACCTTCTGGACGCTGTTCGTGGGCTTCCACGGCACGTTCCTGGTGCAGCACTGGCTGGGCGCGGAGGGCATGCCGCGGCGTTACGCGGACTACCTCGCCGCGGACGGCTTCACCGCGCTGAACACCATCTCGACGATCTCCTCGTTCCTGCTCGGCCTGTCGATCCTGCCGTTCTTCTACAACGTGTGGAAGACCGCCAAGTACGGCAAGAAGATCGAGGTGGACGACCCGTGGGGCTACGGGCGTTCGCTGGAGTGGGCGACCTCCTGCCCGCCGCCGCGGCACAACTTCATCACGCTGCCGCGCATCCGTTCCGAATCCCCGGCGTTCGACCTGCACCACCCGGAGATCACCGCTCTGGAGCAGCTGGACCACCTCTCCGAGGGTGACAAGGCCCTCGCCGGTGGCAAGGAGGCGGGCAAGTGAAGATCCAGGGCAAGATGTTCCTCGGTCTGGCGCTGTTCATCCTGATCATCGCCATCACGTACGGCGTGTGGTCCAAGGAGCCCGTCGGCACCACCGCACTGCTCCTCGCCTTCGGCCTGAGCGTCATGATCGGCTTCTACCTGGCCTTCACGGCCCGGCGGGTCGACGCGCTGGCGCAGGACAACAAGGAAGCCGACGTGGCGGACGAGGCCGGCGAGGTGGGGTTCTTCTCCCCGCACAGCTGGCAGCCGCTCGCGCTGGCGATCGGAGGCGCGTTCGCCTTCATGGGAGTGGCCTTCGGCTGGTGGCTGCTCTTCTTCTCGGCCCCGATCCTGCTGATCGGTCTGTTCGGCTGGGTGTTCGAGTACTACCGGGGTGAGAACCGCACCCAGTGACGCCGGACCACCGGTGACACACCGCTCCACCTGACGGGGGGCCGGCACTTCCGAGCGGAGTGCCGGCCCCCGTTTGCAGTCATCCGACGCGCTGAAACGGATGAATCTTCTTAGCGTGAGTTCATGAACCACACGCCGCGCATCCGTCCCGTAGTGAGCTGCACTCTGCTGGCCGCGACCCTGGTCGCCGGGGCGGCAGCCTGCGGGGAGTCCGATGGTCATCCGCTCTCGGCCCAGCCGTTCGACGCGGCCGACGAGATCTCCTTCAGCACTCCCGACGGCGGCAAGAAGGTCGATCCCGACAAGCCCCTCGAAGTCACCGTCGACAGCGACGACGGCCGGATCACCGACGTGTCGGCCGTGGACGCCGCAGGACGCCATCTGGCGGGCGAACTCGCCGCCGACGGCCACCGCTGGCACTCCACGGCTCCGCTGGCCGCAGGGACCCGCTACACCGTCAAGGTCCGCATGGAGGACGACGACGGCGCCCCGGGCACCCGCACGATGTCCTTCGACACCGCCGCGGCCAAGAAGTTCCTGAAGGTCACCTTCGGCCCCCAGACGGGCACCTACGGCGTCGGGCAGCCCCTCACGGCCCAGCTCAGCGCCCCGGTCACCGACAACGCCTCCCGCGCCACCGTCGAGCGCGGCCTGAGGGTGCGCTCCACGCCCGCGGTCACCGGCTCCTGGTACTGGGTCGACGACAAGACGCTGCACTACCGGCCCAAGGAGTACTGGCCGGCCAAGGCCACCATCGAGGTCAGCAGCAACCTGACCGGCATCAAGGTGACCAACGCGCTCTACGGCGCGCCCGCGAAAGCGCTGAAGATCACCACCGGCGACCGCATCGAGGCCGTCACCGACGCCTCGGAGCACTCCATGACGGTGCTGCGCAACGGCGAAGTGATCAACACCATTCCGGTGACCACCGGGAAGCCCGGCTTCGACACGCGCAACGGCGTCAAGGTCGTGCTGGGCAAGGAGTACTACGTACGTATGCGCGGGGAGTCCATCGGCATCGCCGAGGGCTCCTCGGACTCCTACGACCTCGACGTCTACTACGCCACCCGGGTCACCTGGAGCGGCGAGTACGTGCACGCGGCCCCCTGGTCCACCGGATCGCAGGGGTCGGCGAACGTCAGCCACGGCTGCACCGGCATGAGCACCAGCGAGGCCGAGTGGTTCTTCAACACCGTGCGCGAGGGCGACATCGTCAGCGTCGTCGGCAGCGACGGCGAGACCATGACACCGTTCGACAACGGCTACGGCGACTGGAACCTGTCCTGGGCCAAGTGGCAGAAGGGCAGCGCGCTGCACAACGACACCACCGCACCGCGCGTCGACACGGTCCGGGCGGCGCGGCTGCGCCCCCAGGTCTGACGGCCGGGGGTGCGCCGCCCCTCCAGGAGGCCGACTGGCGGGGGCTCAGGCCCCCACGGAGAGCCTGGTGCGCAGCAGGGCGGCCAGGGAGTCCGCGAACTCCACCGGCTCGACCGGCAGGGTCACCGCGGCGTCCGCACGGCTCCAGGTGGCCAGCCAGGCGTCCTGCGGGCGCCCGATCAGCACCAGGACGGGCGGGCACCGGAAGATCTCGTCCTTGATCTGCCGGCAGACACCCATCCCGCCCGCCGGGGCCGTCTCGCCGTCCAGCACGCAGACGTCGACACCCCCGTGCTCCAGGGCGTCCAGGACGGCGGGCAGGGTGGCGCACTCCAGGAACTCCACCGGCGGCACGTCCGCCGCGGGCCTGCGCCCTGCTGCCAGCCTCACCTGCTCACGGGTGTGCGCGTTGTCGCTGTAGACCAGGACCGTGGCGGTCGGCTGCATTGTTCCTCCGTGACATCCGTGTCTTCGGGGCACTCGGGGCGCTCGGTGTACGAGAGCGGTCCGATGCGCGGATCGTACTCCGACCGACAGCCTGTCAGCACCGGTCCGGACAGCGGACGCATGGGCCGTTCGGGCAGGACACACCCCCCTGACACACCGAACAGCACCCCCCGGAGTGAGGGCGGGATAAGCGACCGACATAATGTCGGTCGTGGCGACAGCAACGACAGTAGAAACCGGGCACGCGCACCCGTCGGTCAATCGGCCGAACCTCACCAGCGTCGGAACCATCATCTGGTTGAGCTCCGAGCTGATGTTCTTCGCGGCCCTCTTCGCGATGTACTTCACCCTGCGATCGGTGACCGGACCAGATCACTGGAAGGAAATGGCGTCGTCCCTGAACGTTCCGTTCTCGGCGACGAACACGACCATCCTGGTGCTCTCCTCACTCACCTGCCAGCTCGGCGTCTTCGCCGCGGAGCGGGGCGATGTGAAGAAGCTCCGCGCCTGGTTCGTGATCACTTTCGTGATGGGTGCGATCTTCATCGGAGGCCAGATCTTCGAGTACACCGAGCTGGTGAAGGAGGACGGCATCTCGCTGTCCTCGGACCCGTACGGCTCGGTGTTCTACCTGACCACCGGCTTCCACGGTCTGCATGTGACAGGCGGTCTCATCGCCTTCCTGCTCGTCCTGGGCAGAACATACGCGGCCAAGAGGTTCACCCATGAACAGGCGACCGCTGCCATCGTCGTGTCCTATTACTGGCACTTCGTCGATGTTGTGTGGATCGGCCTCTTCGCCACGATCTACTTGATCAAGTAACCGGGCCCGAGCCCGAACCACATCCAGCATCGACGCAGAAGATCCTGACACCGGGGTAATCCGTGAAAAAGCTCTCCGCACGACGACGCCATCCGTTGGCGGCGGTCGTCGTACTACTCCTCGCGCTGGCGGCCACCGGGGGGCTGTACGCCGCGTTTGCGCCCGCGAGTAAGGCGCAGGCCGACGACACCGCCCAGTCCCTCGCCATCGAAGAGGGCAAGAAGCTGTACTCCGTCGGTTGCGCCAGCTGCCACGGAACCGGCGGTCAGGGCACCACCGACGGGCCCCAGCTTGTCGGCGTGGGCTCCGCCGCCGTGGACTTCCAGGTCGGTACGGGCCGTATGCCCGCGCAGCAGCCGGGCGCCCAGGTACCGAAGAAGAAGGTCATCTACAACCAGGCCGAGATCGACCAGCTCGCGGCCTACGTCGCGTCGCTCGGCGCCGGCCCGGTCGTACCGACCAAGAGCCAGGTCAGCCCGGAGGGTGCGGACATCGCCAAGGGTGGCGACCTGTTCCGTACCAACTGCGCCCAGTGCCACAACTTCACCGGCAAGGGCGGCGCGCTGACGAACGGCAAGTACGCGCCCGACCTCGACGGCGTGGACCCGAAGCACATCTACGAGGCCATGCTGACCGGCCCGCAGAGCATGCCGTCCTTCCCGGACTCGACGATGCCCAACCAGCAGAAGCGGGACATCATCGCCTACATCAAGACCGTGAACGGCTCCGAAGCCGAGACCCCCGGCGGCCTCAGCCTCGGAGGTCTGGGTCCGGTCAGCGAGGGTCTGTTCGGCTGGATCTTCGGGCTGGGCGGTCTGATCGCAGTTGCCATTTGGGTCGCGGCCCACACCGCTAAGGCCAAGAAGTCATGAGTAGCCAAGAGATTCCAGAAGAGAACCTGCCGGAAGAGCAGGGTGCCGCGCACGACGCGGTGGACAAGGCGAACGACCCGTTCGCCGACCCGGGACTGCCGGCGCACAAGCCGCGCATCCAGGACATCGACGAGCGGGCCGCGAAGCGCTCCGAGCGCGTCGTCGCGACCATGTTCCTGTTGTCCATGCTGGCGACGGTGGGCTTCATCGCCTCCTATGTCATCTTCCCGGTCGACAAGATCGTCTTCATCTTCCCGTTCGGTCATGTGAGCGCGCTCAACTTCTCCCTGGGGCTGACCCTGGGCCTGGCGCTCTTCCTGATCGGCGCGGGTGCCGTCCACTGGGCGCGCACGCTGATGTCCGACGTCGAGGTCGCCGACGAGCGGCACCCCATCGAGGCGGCGCCCGAGGTCAAGGCCAAGGTTCTGGCCGACTTCGCGGACGGCGCCCGGGAGTCCGCTCTCGGCCGGCGCAAGCTGATCCGCAACACCATGTTCGGCGCGCTGGCCCTGGTGCCGCTCTCCGGTGTGGTGCTGCTGCGCGACCTGGGTCCGCTGCCGGAGAAGAAGCTCCGCAACACCCTGTGGGCCAAGGGCAAGCAGCTCGTCAACATGAACACCATGGAGCCGCTGCGCCCCGAGGACGTCGTCGTCGGTTCGCTGACCTTCGCCATGCCCGAGGGCCTGGAGGAGGACTCGCACGACTTCCAGACGCAGATCGCCAAGGCCGCGCTGATGATCATCCGCATCGAGCCGGACGACATCAAGGACAAGCGCGAGCGCGAGTGGGCCCACGAGGGCATCGTGGCCTTCTCGAAGATCTGCACCCACGTGGGCTGCCCGATCAGCCTGTACGAGCAGCAGACGCACCACGTGCTCTGCCCGTGCCACCAGTCCACCTTCGACCTCTCCGACGGCGCCCGCGTCATCTTCGGTCCGGCCGGTCACTCCCTCCCGCAGCTGCGGATCGGTGTGAACAGCGAGGGCAACCTCGAGGCGCTCGGTGACTTCGAAGAGCCCGTCGGTCCTGCATTCTGGGAGCGCGGATGAGTACTGCGACGAACACACCCGGTGCCGCCGCGCCGGGCAACCGCAAGGCGCCCGCCGGTGAGCGGGTGGCCGACTGGGCGGACGGCCGGCTGGGGATCTACTCCCTCGCCAAGGCCAACATGCGGAAGATCTTCCCGGACCACTGGTCCTTCATGCTCGGTGAGATCTGCCTCTACAGCTTCATCATCATCATCCTCACGGGTGTGTACCTGACGCTGTTCTTCCACCCGAGCATGAACGAGGTCGTCTACCACGGCCCGTACGAGCCCATGCAGGGCATCCGGATGTCCGAGGCGTACGCCTCGACGCTGGACATCAGCTTCGACGTCCGCGGTGGTCTGCTGGTCCGGCAGATCCACCACTGGGCCGCGGTCATCTTCCTGGCCGGCATGTTCGTGCACATGTTCCGGGTGTTCTTCACCGGCGCGTACCGCAAGCCGCGCGAGATCAACTGGCTGTTCGGCTTCCTGCTGTTCGTCCTCGGCATGTTCACCGGGTTCACCGGTTACTCGCTCCCGGACGACCTGCTCTCCGGTACGGGTGTGCGCTTCACCCAGGGCGCGATCCTGTCGATGCCCGTCGTCGGTACGTACATCTCGATGTTCCTGTTCGGCGGGGAGTTCCCCGGCGGCGACATCATCGCGAGGTTCTACTCGATCCACATCCTGCTGCTGCCGGGCATCATGCTCGGGCTCGTGGTCGGCCACCTCATCCTGGTCTTCTACCACAAGCACACGCAGTTCGCGGGTCCGGGCAAGACGAACAAGAACGTCGTCGGCATGCCCCTGCTGCCGGTGTACATGGCGAAGGCCGGCGGGTTCTTCTTCCTGGTCTTCGGCTTCATCGCGATCATCGCGGCGATCGCCTCGATCAACCCGATCTGGGCGCTCGGCCCGTACCGACCCGACCAGGTGTCCACGGGCGCCCAGCCGGACTGGTACATGGGCTTCGCCGAAGGCTTCGTCCGTGTGATGCCGGGCTGGGAGATCAACCTCTGGGGCCACACGCTGGTCCTGGGCGTGCTCATCCCGCTGGTCGTCTTCGGTCTGATCCTCGGCGTCCTGGCGCTCTGGCCGTTCATCGAGTCCTGGATCACCGGGGACAAGCGCGAGCACCACATCCTGGACAAGCCGCGCAACGCCCCGACCCGGACGGCGCTCGGTGTCGCCTGGGTGACGATCTACTTCGTCATGCTGATCGGTGGCGGCAACGACATCTGGGCGACGCACTTCAGCCTGTCGCTCAACGCGATCAGCTGGTTCGTCCGGATCGCCTTCTTCGTCGGACCCGTCCTGGCGTTCGTCGCCACCCGGCGGATCTGCCTCGGCCTCCAGCGCCGCGACAAGGAGAAGGTGCTGCACGGGCGCGAGTCCGGGCTCATCAAGCGCCTGCCGCACGGTGAGTTCGTCGAGGTCCACGAGCCGCTCTCGCCGGAGATGCTGCACGCCCTCACCGCGCACGAGCAGTACAAGCCGCTCGAGATCGGCCCGACGGTCGACGAGAACGGCGTGGAGCGCAAGGTGTCCACGCTCCAGAAGGCCCGGGTCAGGCTCAGCAAGAGCCTGTACGGCGAGGACAACCAGATCGCCAAGCCCACCGCCGAGGAGTACAAGGAGATCACCAGCGGCCACGGCCACCACTGATCACCCGTTCTGATCGCCACGGCGAGAGCCCCGTCCATTCGCTGGACGGGGCTCTTTGCCGTCTGCGGGGCTCGATAGGGTGGTCGCGATCCCTTTATCGGCTGTGGACCCCCAGGAGCGGACCATGAACGTTGTGACCCCGGACGGCGGCGACAGCGTGGCGGCCCCTTCCTGGCCCGGCGTGCTGACCCCCCTGCTGCGCGGCGAGGACCTGAGCGCCGACGCCACCGCCTGGGCGATGGACCGCATCATGAGCGGCGAGGCGACCGACGTGCAGATCGCCGGTTTCGCGGTGGCGCTGCGCGCCAAGGGCGAGACGGTCACGGAGGTCTCCGGCCTGGTCCGCGCGATGTACCGGCACGCCACGACCATCGAGGTGCCCGGCCGGACCGTCGACATCGTCGGCACCGGCGGCGACATGGCCAAGACGGTCAACATCTCCACCATGTCCGCGATCGTCGTGGCCGGGACCGGCGCCAAGGTCGTCAAGCACGGCAGCCGCGCCTCGTCGTCGGCCAGCGGCTCCTCCGACGTCCTCGGGAAGCTCGGCGTCAACCTGGAGCTGTCCCCGCGGCGCGTGGTGGAGGTGGCCGAGGAGGCCGGCATCACCTTCTGCTTCGCGGTGAAGTTCCATCCGGCCCTGCGCCACGCGGCGAAGGCCCGGGCGGAGCTGGGCGCGCCGACCACCTTCAACATCCTCGGGCCGCTGACCAATCCGGCCAAGGTGCGCTCGCAGGCCATCGGGGTGGCCGATCTGCGGATGGCCCCCATCGTCGCCGGCGTCCTCGCCGAACGCGGCAACTCGGCCCTGGTCTTCCGGGGCGACGACGGGCTGGACGAGCTGACCACGACCGCGACCTCGCGGGTGTGGGTGGCCCGGGACGGCGTGGTGCGCGAGGAGCCCTTCGACCCGCGCGACGTCGGCCTGGACCTGGTCCCGGTGGAGGCGCTGCGCGGCGCCGACGCCTCGTACAACGCCGATGTGGCCCGCCGGCTGCTGGCCGGTGAGACGGGCCCGGTACGGGATGCCGTCCTGCTCAACTCGGCGGCCGCGCTGGTCGCGCTGGACCCGGGCGAGGGCACGCTCACCGAGCAGATCCGCGCGGGTATGGCGAGGGCCGCCGAGTCCATCGACTCGGGGGCGGCCGGGCGGGCGCTGGAGAGATGGGTCGTCGCCAGCAACGCGTGAGCGCACGGGTGTGAGGCAGGGCGCAGTCCGGATTCCGGACTGCGCCTTGCGCGTTCCCGTACGTATGGCAGGATGCTGCGCAGGTCATGAGTGACGGCGACTACGGCCCCGGCCCGCTGTCCGGCAACCCTCCGTCCGTGGCGGGGTGCCCCGGGTGAAGACCAGGCCGCAGGCAGCGAGGTCTGCGGCAAGCGCGGACCCCTTGACGTCGCGTGACGTCCGCCCGTGGGGTCCTTGGTCCTCAGGGAGCCTCTTGTGAGCAAGCGAATGCGTTAGGGCCCTCGGCCCTGTTCCGCGTACCCCTCTTCTCTCCACTCCGTGCTGCCGCGTACCCGCAGGCACGCGGAATTCGCCTGCCTGTAACGGGAGTCCGTCATGTCTGTCTTCACCGCTGCCGCCGACCAGTCCCTTTGTGCCCCTCTGCCGGTTCTGGGCGAGGATGTCCTCGTCCCGCTGGTCACCGGCGGAGAGGTCGGGTACGCCGCGCTGGACTACGCCGCGAGCGCGCCGGCGCTGAAGCGGGTGTGGGACGACGTGGCCGCGTACGCCCCGTACTACGGCAGCGTCCACCGCGGGGCCGGCTACCTCTCGCAGCTCTCCACGGACCTCTTCGAGTCCAGCCGTGCCACGGTGGCGGAGTTCCTGGGCTGCCGCCCCGGGGACCAGGTGGTCTTCACCCGGTCCACCACCGACTCGCTGAACCTGCTGGCCGCCGCGCTGCCCGCCGACTGCCAGGTGTTCGTCTTCGAGACCGAGCACCACGCCTCGCTGCTGCCCTGGCGCGACGCCCGGGTGACCTACCTGAACGCCCCGCGCACCCCCGCCCAGGCCGTCGCCACCCTGGAGCGGGCCCTCGCCGACCGCGAGCCCTACGGTCCCGCGCTGGTCTGCGTCACCGGCGCGTCCAACGTCACCGGCGAGCTGTGGCCCGTCAAGGAGCTGGCCGCCGCCGCGCACGCCCACGGTGCGCGGATCGTCCTGGACGCCGCCCAGCTCGCCCCGCACCACCCCGTCGACATCGCCGGGCTGGACGTGGACTGGGCCGCCTTCTCCGGGCACAAGCTGTACGCGCCGTTCGGCTCGGGCGTCCTGGCCGGCCGCTCCGACTGGCTGCGCGACGCCGAGCCCTACCTCGCCGGGGGCGGCGCCTCCCGCAAGGTCGCCCGGCGCGCGGACGGCGGGGTCGACGTCGAGTGGCACACCACCGCCGCCCGCCATGAGGCCGGTTCGCCCAACGTCATCGGCGTCCACTCCATCGCCTCCGCCTGCAAGGCGCTCACCGAGGCAGGCTTCGACCGGCTGGTCGCCCGCGAGCAGCACCTCGTCGGCGAGGTGCTGACCGGGCTCGCCGAGGTCCCCGAGGTGAAGGTGCTCTCGCTGTTCGGCGACGACGCCCCGCGGGTCGGCGTGATCTCGTTCGTGGTGGAGGGCTGGAACAGCTCCCACTTCGCCGCCGCCCTGTCCGCCGAGTACGGCATCGGGGTGCGCGACGGCCTCTTCTGCGCCCACCCGCTCGTGCGCACTCTGCTCGGCAGCGACCCGGGCGAGGCCGGCGAGTGCGGGGCGCCGGAGGCCGAGCCGGGGGAGCGGTCGCTGAACGCCATCCGGGTCAGCTTCGGCGCCGGCACGCCGGACGAGCACATCGAGCGCTTCCTGCGGGCGGTACGGGAGCTGGTGAGCGACGGGGCCCGCTGGAAGTACCGCACCGAGGACGGCCGTTGCGTCCCGGACCGGGGCGCCGCCCAGGTCTGAGGACGGCCCGCGTGCCGCTGCGGCCGGGTACGGAACCCCGTACCCGGCCGCAGCGGCGCGTGTACGTCCCTACGCGTCCAGGCCGATGGAGAAGGCCGCCTCCAGGTCGTGCTGGGAGTACGTACGGAAGGCGACGTGGGTGTCGGTCCCCTCGACACCGGGGATCTTGCTGATCCGGCCGGGGATGACCTCGGCGAGATCGTCGTGCTTGGACACCCGGACCATGGCGATCAGGTCGTAGGTACCGGTGACCGAGAAGACCTCGCTGACGCTGTCCAGCGCGGCGATGGCCTCGGCGATCTCGGGAATCCGGTCCACGCTGGTCTTGATGAGCACGATCGCGGTGATCACGGCTGGCTTTCTCCCTCGGTGGCCGTGGCTGGAGCCTTCACTCTAGGGCCTTTGGCATCACGCCCGTAGCGCCCCCAGGCGTAGAGGAAGCCGGTGGCGAAGCCGACGACATGGGCGAGGTAGGCCACCCCCGGGCCGCTGCCCGCGCCCTCGGCGGCCAGCCACTGCAGGACGAACCAGAAGATCAGCACCACCCAGGCGGGGAAGCGCAGCGGCAGGAAGAGCAGGAATGGGAAGAGGCTGGTGACCCGGGCCCGGGGGAAGAGGTAGAGGAACGCCCCCAGCACCGCGGAGATCGCCCCCGACGCGCCGACGAGCGTCTGGTCGGACGTGGCGTGCGCGGCCGCGTAGGCGAGCAGGGCGAGATAGCCGCAGCCGAGGTAGAACAGGGCGAACTCCGTGTGCCCCATGCGCTCCTCGGCCATCGCGCCGAACACGTACAGGAAGAGCATGTTGCCGAGCAGGTGCAGCCAGCTGCCGTGCACGAAGAGTGCGGTGAGCGGGGTGAGCAGGGCGTGCGCCGAGCCGTCCCACAGCTCGCTCGGGATGACACCCCACCGTTCGAAGTACCCCGCCTGGGCGGCGAGCAGGGCGTCCGCGCCACCGCGCACCGGGACGAAGCCGGAGAGCGGGCTGACGACGAACACCGCGCAGCACAGGGCGATGAGGGCGTACGTCACCGGCGGCCCGCCCGAAGTAGCCGCGCGCAGGAGCCTGCCGACCGCAGTCCGCCGATCGATCATGAACAGAGCATGACGCAAGGGGAGCGAACGGGACAGGCCGCCTCGCCGTGCCGGGGGCGAGCACCGAGGCCGTAGGGTTACGGGTGGACATCCGCAGTTCGACGGCGCACCGCGAGACCCTTGTCCGGCAGCTCACGGCTCGACGAAAGAGGACGCACCGATGACGACCGTTCCCCAGCCGACCGACACGACCCGCTGGCGCTGCACGCTCTGCGGAAACCTCACGCGTTTCGACGTGACGCGCTCGTCCAAGGTGGTCGAGTACGTCCATCTCGACCTGGCCGGGGAGTCGAGCGTCGAGGAACGTGAGGTGGTCAGTGAGACCATCGAGTCGGTGCGCTGTCGTTGGTGCAACGCGGTGGACCAGATCGAGCTGGTGGACAGGCCGGGTGCCGACTCCTGACGGGGCCGTGCGGAGACAACACATGAGGTGACGGATGGTGGAGCAGCCCGCGGGCGGCGCCGCGTCGGCCGACGGGGCCGACGACGCCGTGGAGGCGCTCGACCGCCCGCTGCCCGAAGGAGTGCGGCGCCGGGTCGTCGCGCTGGTCTCGGACGCGTTCGGCGGTCTCACGGTCACCGAGCTGCCCGCGCAGCTGAGACAGTACGCGCGTTTCACGCCGACCCGGCGCGCCAAGTTCGCGGGGAACGCGATGGCGGCCGCGCTGGCGGGCGACGCGGTGTTCCGCCGCCGCATCGGCGACCGGCTCCGGGAGGCCCAGCCGGAGCTGGCGGGCGCCCTGGAGGCCGGGGCGCCGCCCGCCGCCGCCGACCCGGTGGAGGTGGCGGCGGCCGCCTACGTGCTGCGCCCGGACGGCTGGGTGAAGCTCGTCGCGGCGGCCGGCGAGGAGGTCCAGCGGGCCGACGCCGAGCGGGCCGACGAGGAGACCCGGCGCGAGCTGGACCGGATGCGCGAGGAACTCGCCCTGGCCCGGGCCCAGACGAGGAGTGAGACGGAACGGCTCCGTGCCGAGCTGGAGGCGGCCCGCAAGGAGGCCGAGTCCCTCCAGCGCAAGCTGCGCAGCGCGGTCAGCGAGGTCAAGCGCGGCGAGGCGGCGCTGCGCCGGGGCAGGGCCGAGACCGACGCCGTACGCGCCGAGGCGGCCGCCCAGGTCTCCGCGGCCGAGAGCGAGACCCGGCGGCTGCGGGCGAGGCTCGGGGAGGCCGAGGCGTCCGTCGAGGCGAGCCGCCGGGCCGCCCGCGAGGGGCGCTCGGTCGAGGACATGCGGCTGCGGCTGCTGCTGGACACGGTGCTGGAAGCGGCCGGCGGGCTGCGGCGCGAACTGGCGCTGCCGCCCTCGTCGATGCGGCCGGCGGACAGTGTGGACGCGGTCGAGCCGGGCCGGATGTCGCCCAAGGACATTGCGGCCAGGGCCCTTTCGGAGACCGATCCGGCGCTGCTCGACCAGCTGCTCGCGCTGCCGCAGGCCCACTTGATCGTGGACGGCTACAACGTCACCAAGACCGGCTATCCGCAGATGCCGCTGGAGAAGCAGCGGCTGCGGCTGCTCGGCGGCCTCTCGGTGCTGGCGGCGCGTACGGGCGCCGAGATGACCTGTGTGTTCGACGGGGCCGAACTGGCCGCGCCGGTGCTGCTGGCGCCGCCGCGCGGGGTGCGGGTGCTGTTCAGCAAGCCGGGCGTCACCGCCGACGAGCTCATCCGTCAACTCGCGCGCGCGGAACCGCCGGGACGGCCCGTGGTGGTGGTCTCCACCGACCGCGAGGTGGCCGACGGAGTGGCGAAGGCGGGGGCCAGGCCCGTTGCGTCCGCCTTGCTCCTGAAGCGGCTTTCGCGGGTTTAGGGCGCCTTGCGGTGACTTGCCGGAGATCACGGAACGGTCCGTCAAGTCACCGCTACACCGGGTGTGATGTGGGCAAAGAAGTGCCCCGTGTGACGAGATTTTTCCTGTGAGGATTTGAACTGATCACAGGATGGTCACTATGGTCAGCCTCGAACCTTCGCACGGTCGATCGCCCATCCGGGGTGACGGCGAAGGAACCGCCGAGTCCGTGACGTGCACGGAGCCGGGGATTCATCTCCCCCCCCATGGCCCGGTAGGCGGCTCGAGGAAGAAGGAGCTCGCCTTCGTGGCGTCCCACCGTCGTCCCAAGCAGCCGAGCCGCACTCGTGTGACCGTGCTCACCGCGACCGCCGCCGCGGCCGTGGCCCTGTCCGCCCAGGCCGCCCACGCCGACCCCAAGCCGACCAAGAGCGAGGTCAAGGCGAAGGTCGACAAGCTCTACCACGAGGCAGAGGTGGCCACCGAGCAGTACAACGGGGCCAAGGAGAAGCAGGAGAAGCTCGAGAAGCAGATCAGCGCGCTGCAGGACAAGGTGGCCCGCGGTCAGCAGGAGCTCAACGGGCTGCGTTCCGGCCTCGGTTCCCTCGCCGCCGCGCAGTACCGCTCCGGAGGTATCGACCCCTCCGTGCAGCTCTTCCTCTCCTCCGACCCGGACAGCTTCCTCGACCAGGCGTCCGCGCTCGACCAGCTGACGGCCAAGCAGACCGAGGCGCTGTCGAAGGTCCAGGAGAAGCAGCGGGTCCTCGCGCAGCAGCGCAAGGAGGCCCAGGACAAGCTGAGCGACCTCGCCGACGTCCGCAAGACGCTCGGCAAGAAGAAGAAGCAGCAGCAGGGCAAGCTCGCCGAGGCGCGCCAGGTGCTCAACACCCTCACCGCCGCCGAGCGCCAGAAGATTCAGCAGGACGAGGCCCGCGCGAGCCGCGACGCCGGGACCCGGGTCGAACTCGGCAACGAGGCCCCCGCCTCCGCCCTCGGCGCCAAGGCCCTCAACGCCGCCGCCACCCGTGTGGGCATGCCGTACGTCAAGTCGGCCGTCGGCCCCAACTCCTTCGACTGCTCGGGCCTGACCATGTGGGCCTACGCCCAGGCCGGCGCCAACATCACCCGCACCACGTACACCCAGATCAACCAGGGCACCCGGATCGGGGTCGGCCAGCTGAAGCCCGGCGACCTGGTCTTCTTCAACGGCAACTCGCACGTGGGCCTCTACGCGGGCAACGGCACCGTCCTGCACGCCCCGTACCCCGGCGCGTACGTCCGCTACGAGTCGATGAGCACCATCGGCAGCATCTACGGCGCGGTGCGCATCTGACCGCGCCCGAACGGGCGAATTCCCGCGCCCCGTACTGACGGCCGCCCCGCCGGAGACCACAGGTCACCGGCGGGGCGTCACTGTGTGTGCTCCCCGCCGCCCCGGCGTGTCTTTGTCCGCTCCGTGATCACACGGTTACTGTCTGCCTGCCGCGCAGCTCCCGTACGTCGGTCCGCCCGCCCGGGCGGCAGGGCTGCGCGCGTCTGCGTACAGCGGAAGGGAGTGCGGCGTCCTGTGGGATCCCATCGCCGTTCCACACAGCCCGGGGCCGGCCTCAGTGCCCGGGCCCGGGTCACCGTCCTGACGGCCGCGGCGGCGACCGCCGCCGCGACGCTCGGCGCGGCCACCGCGAACGCCGAGCCGCAGGACACCCCGCAGGCCGCCGGGGCCCGCGTCGACCGCCTCTACACCGAGGCCGAGCGCGCCACCGAGCAGTACAACAAGGCCGGCGAGGACGTGGCGCGGCTGCGCGGCGAGGTGAGCCGGGCCCAGGACCGCGCCGCCCGGGGCCAGGAGCGCATCAACCGCATGCGCGAGGAGCTCGGCTCGGCGGCCAGGGCGCAGTACCGCTCCGGCGGCATCGACCCCTCGCTCGCCCTGCTGCTCACCTCCGACCCGGACAGCTACCTCGACCGGGCCGCCGCCGTGGACCGGGCCGACGCCCACCGCGCCACCGCCCTGGCCGACCTGCGCAAGGCCCAGCGGGCGCTCGCCCAGACCCGCGCTGAGGCCGCCCGTTCGCTCGCGGGCCTGGAGCGCGGCCGGGAGGCGGTCAGCCGCCACAAGCGGACCGTCCAACGCAAGCTGTCCCAGGCCCGGCAGGTGCTGAAGTCACTGCCCGGCGCCGAGCGGGCCGCCTACGCACGGGCCTCCCGCGACGGCCGCGACACGGGCGCCGGACCCATGGCCGGACTGCCCGCGGGCTCGTCCCGCGCGGCGGCCGCCGTCCTGGCCGTCCAGCGGGCGCTCGGCCGCCCGTACGTCTGGGGCGCGAACGGGCCGTCCGGCTTCGACTGCTCCGGGCTGATGCAGTGGGCCTACGCCCAGGCCGGGGTAAGCCTGCCGCGCACCTCCCAGGCCCAGCGGTACGCCGGCCGCATGGTGCCGCTGTCCCAGGCCCGCCCCGGCGACCTCGTCGCCTACCGCGCGGACGCCGGCCACATCGCGATGTACGTCGGCAACGGCCAGGTCATCCACGCCCCGTACCCCGGCGCCCCGGTCCGCTACGACCCCGTCGGCATGATGCCCGTCTCCTCGGTCACCCGCGTGTGACAGCCCTTACGCTCGTCATGTGGCGGATCAGGTGCGCACCGCGGGGCGGGCGCGCGGCGGGTGGCGGCGGGCGGCGGGTGCCGTGCTCGCCGCGCTGCTGTGCGCGGCCGGCTGCTCGGCCCCGGCCGACGAGGCGCCGGACACCACCGCCCGCGACATCCGAGCCACCCTGGACCGGCGCGCCGCCGCCGTGCTGCACCACGACGCGGCGGCCTACGTCGCGGTGGTCGCCCCGGACGCCACGGCCCTGCGCAGCGCCCAGCGCCGCGAGATCGCCCGGCTGGCGGACGTGCCGCTCGGCTCCTGGACGTACCGGCTGACCGACGTCTCCCCGCACGGCAGCGACCGGGCCACCGCCGACGTCCGGCTCGGCTACCGGATCAAGGGCTACGACAGCGCCCCCGTCTCCGTCGACCGGGTCGTGGAGCTGGCCCGGGGACCGGCGGACGGCCGCTGGTACGTCACCGCGGACCGGGCGGCGGACGGTGGCGTCCGGCAGCTGTGGGAGCAGGGCGACATCGAGGTGGTGCGCGGGGCGCACAGCCTGGTGCTCGGTGTCGGGCGCTCGCGGGAGGAGCTGGACAAGATCGCCGCCACCGCGGACGAGGCGGTGCCGGCCGTCACCGCCGCCTGGCCCGAGCGCTGGGCCGGACGCGTGGTGGTGCTGGTGCCGGACAGCGTGCAGGAGATGGGCGAGCTGCTCGGGTCGCCCGCCGCGAACTACCGGGGCATAGCGGCCGTCACCACCGGCGAGACCGGCGGCTCGGGGAAGGCGCCCGCCGACCGGGTGATCGTCAACCCGGAGGCGTACGCCCTGCTCGGCGACTTCGGGCAGCACGTCGTCCTCACCCACGAGACCGCCCACGTGGCCACCCGCACCCGGACCTCGGCGGCCACCCCGACCTGGCTCTCCGAGGGCTTCGCGGACTGGGCGGCCTACCGGGACCAGGAGCGCACCGCCGAGGAGATCGCGCCCGAGCTGGCCGACGCCGTCCGGGCGGGCGACGGGCCGGCCGCGCTGCCGGAGGACGACGACTTCGCCTTCGCGGGCGACGCGGCCCGGCTGGCGAAGGCGTACGAGGGCGGCTGGCTGGCCTGCGAGCTGATCGCCGGCCACTGGGGCGAGGCGAAGCTGTTCGCGTTCTACCGGGCCGTCGGCGGCCACCGGGCCAGGGACGGCGCGGTGGAGGACGCCCTGCACGAGGTGCTGGGCACCACCGCGCAGGACTTCACGGCGCGCTGGCGGGTGTATCTGCGCGACCGGCTCGGCTGAGCGCGGGCGCGTCCGGCACCTCGCGCACGGCGGGCGCCGCCTCCGGCGCCCGTACCGTGTCCCGCCACAGCCGCAGGGCCGCGAGCACGGACGCGGCCACCAGCAGCCCGTTGCGCAGGAACATCAGCGTCACGCCCGACGCGTCGCTCGTCACGACGTGGACGAAGCCGATGGGGAACTCCAGCTGCGTGATGCCCGTGGCCACCACCACCAGGACGGCCGGCCATCCCATCCGGCTCTCGCGCAGCACCAGGCACACCGCCGCGAGCCCGACCAGCCACAGCATGTACTGCGGGCTGATCACCCGGCTCGTCGTCGTGAACAGCAGCACCGCCGTGAACGCCGCGTCCGCCGGCGTACTCACCCCGAACGTGCGCGCCCGCAGCCGCCACAGCAGCAGCCAGCCGAACGCGACCAGGCTCAGCCCCAGCGCCAGCGTGCTCACCAGACCCACGTGCGGGCCCAGGAACTCAAGCGAGCCGTAGTGCAGCTCCACCCGGCCCTGCCAGCCGAACTGCCGCGCCACGTGGAAGACCAGCGCCCCCAGCGACTCGACCTCGGTGCCCCGCTCGCGCTGGAAGCCCAGGAACGCCAGCGACCCCGGCGCCGCCGCCGCGCACAGCACCAGCAGCCCGGCCGCCACCCCGGCCGCCGTCGCCCACGCCAGCCGGGTCTGCCGCCCCCGGGCCGTACCGGCGAGCAGCAGCGCGGGCCACACCTTCAACAGCGCCCCGAACGCCGCCAGCGCCCCCAGCACCCGGGGGTGGCGCAGCCCGGCCAGCAGCGCCGCCACCGCCACCGCCGTCACCATCACGTCGTACCGGGCGTACGCCGTCGTGCCGAGCAGCGGCACCCCCGCCACCCACACCCACACCCCGGCCGCCCGCCGGCCCGGGCCCCGGCTCGCGCGCAGCAGCAGGCCCATGACCAGCGCGTCGCACAGGAACGCCAGGACGTAGAAGGCCGTGGCGTAGTCCAGGAACGGCAGCAGGGCGGGGGAGAGGATCGCGAGGGCGGCCACCGGCGGGTACTGCCAGGTGACGTCGGACTCGGGGTAGGTGCCCGAGCGCAGCACGTCGTACCAGCCGTGGTAGATCACCGACACGTCACTCGTCACGTCGAGCCCCGGCGGGATGATCACCTTGCTCACCCAGAGCAGCAGCAGCGCCCTGCTGAGCGCCCACACCGCGAAGGCCGCCGGACGTGTGCCGCTCGAACCCGTCATGACCCGCCTCACCCGTCGCCTTGCTCGTACGAGGAGCCATGATGCCCGTCCGGCCTGTGCACGATCCATCAGGCGGGGCCGGGCCGGTACTGTCGGCGGCGATGGACAAGACCTTGATCGTGACCAATGACTTCCCGCCCCGCCCCGGCGGCATCCAGGCGTTCCTGCACAACATGGCGCTGCGCCTGGACCCCGACCGGGTCGTCGTCTACGCCTCCACCTGGAGGCGCGGGGCCGAGGGGGAGGCCGCCACCGCCGCCTTCGACGCCGAGCAGCCCTTCACCGTGGTCCGCGACCGTACGACGATGCTGCTGCCGACCCCGCGCGTGACCCGGCGCGCCGCCGGACTGCTGCGCGCCCACGGCTGCTCGTCGGTCTGGTTCGGGGCGGCCGCCCCGCTCGGGCTGATGGGCCCGGCGCTGCGCGAGGCGGGCGCCCGGCGGCTGGTCGCCACCACGCACGGCCACGAGGCCGGCTGGGCCCAGCTGCCCGCGGCCCGGCAGCTGCTGCGGCGGATCGGCGAGGGCACCGACACGCTGACCTACCTCGGTGAGTACACCCGGTCCCGGATCGCCGCCGCGCTCACCCCCGCCGCCGCCGGCCGCATGGTCCAGCTGCCCCCGGGCGTGGACGAGAAGACCTTCCACCCGGACTCCGGCGGCGGTCTGGTGCGGGCCGGGCTCGGCCTCACCGACCGGCCGGTCGTGGTCTGCGTGTCCCGGCTGGTGCCCCGCAAGGGCCAGGACACCATGATCCTCGCGATGCCCGCGATCCTGGCCGAGCAGCCGGACGCCGTGCTGCTGATCGTGGGCGGCGGGCCCTACGAGGGGCAGTTGCGCAAGCTCGCCGCGCGGACCGGGGTCCAGGACTCCGTGCGGTTCACCGGGCCGGTGCCCTGGGCGCAGCTGCCCGCGCACTACGGGGCCGGCGACGTCTTCGCGATGCCCTGCCGGACCCGGCGCGGCGGCCTCGACGTGGAGGGCCTGGGCATCGTCTACCTGGAGGCGTCCGCGACGGGGCTGCCGGTGGTGGCGGGCGACTCGGGCGGCGCCCCGGACGCGGTGCTCGACGGCGAGACGGGCTGGGTGGTGCGCGGCGGCTCGGCCGATGAGGCGGCGGAGCGGATCACCGCGCTGCTCGGCGACGCGGAGTTGCGGCGGCGGATGGGGGAGCGGGGCCGGGCCTGGGTCGAGGAGAAGTGGCGCTGGGACCTGCTGGCCGAAAGGCTCAAGGAGCTGCTCTGAAACGGGTACGGGCCCGCACCCGAGGTGGTGCGGGCCCGTACGCGTCACGCGCTCACGAGCGGTAGATCGACTCCACCTCGTCCGCGAAGTCCTTCGCCACCACGTTCCGCTTCAGCTTCAGCGAGGGCGTGATGTGACCCGCCTCCTCGGTGAACTGGGCGCCCAGGACGCGGAACTTGCGGACCGACTCGGCCTTGGAGACCGCCGCGTTGCCGTCGTCCACCGCGCGCTGCACCTCGGCCAGCAGCTCCGGGTCCTCGCGCAGCGACAGGGCGGTCGAGCCGGCCGGCTTGCCGTGCCCCTCGGCCCAGCGGCCCAGGAACTCCTCGTCCAGCGTCACCAGCGCGCCCACGAACGGGCGCCCGTCGCCGACCACCATGCACTCCGCCACCAGGGCGTGGCCGCGGATGCGGTCCTCGATGACGGCGGGGGCGACGTTCTTGCCGCCGGCCGTGACGATGATCTCCTTCTTGCGGCCGGTGATCGCGAGGTAGCCGTCCTCGTCCAGCGTGCCGATGTCACCGGTGTGGAACCAGCCGTCGGCCAGCGCCTCGGCCGTCGCCGCCTCGTTGTTCCAGTAGCCGGAGAACAGGTGCTCGCCGTGCAGCAGCACCTCGCCGTCGTCGGCGATCCGCACCACGGAGCCGGGCAGCGGCTGGCCGACCGTACCGATCTTCTGCCGGTCCCAGGGGTTGAAGGCGGTCGCCGCGCAGGTCTCGGTCAGGCCGTAGCCCTCCAGGACGGTGAAGCCGATGCCCCGGTAGAAGTGGCCAAGACGCTCGCCGAGCGGGGCGCCGCCGGAGATCGCGTACTCGCCGCGCCCGCCGAGCACCGCCCGCAGCTTGCCGTAGACCAGCCGGTCGAAGACCTTGTGCCTGACCTTCAGGCCGATCGACGGGCCCTGCGGGGTGCCCAGCGCGCGGCTGTAGGCGATCGCCGTGTTCGCGGCCCGGTCGAAGATCTTGCCCTTGCCGTCGGCCTGCGCCTTGGCGCGCGCCGCGTTGTAGACCTTCTCGAAGACGCGCGGCACACCGAGGACCAGGGTCGGCCGGAACGCGGCCAGTTCGTCGGTGAGGTTCTTGATGTCCGGGACGCAGCCGAGCTTGATCGGGGCCATCACCGAGGCCACCTCGACCAGGCGTCCGAAGACGTGGGCGGCGGGCAGGAAGAGCAGGACGGAGCACTCGCCGGTCCGGAACAGGGGCTTGAGCCGCTCCACCACGTTGCCGCACTCCGCGAAGAAGCTGCGGTGCGTCAGCACACAGCCCTTGGGGCGGCCCGTGGTGCCCGAGGTGTAGACGATGGTCGCCGGGTCGTCCGCCTTGGCCGCCGCGCTGCGCAGGTCCACGGTCTCCTCGGAGACCTCCGCGCCCTGCGTCCGGAGCGCGTCGACGGCGCCCTTCTCGATCTGCCAGACGTGGCGCAGCAGGGGCAGCCGGTCGCGCACGGAGGCGACGGCGTCGGCGTGCGCGTCGCTCTCCACCAGCACCGCGACGGCCCCCGAGTCGCCGAGGATCCACTGCACCTGCTCGGGGGAGCTGGTCTCGTAGACCGGGACGGTGACCGCGCCCGCGCTCCAGATCGCGAAGTCCAGCAGCACCCACTCGTAACGGGTACGCGACATCAGGGCCACCCGGTCACCGGGCTCGACGCCCGCCGCGATCAGGCCCTTGGCGGCCGTCCGGACCTCGGCCAGGAACTGCGTGGCGGTGACGTCGGTCCAGACACCGGCCACTTTGCGGCTCATCACCGCGACATCGGGATGCTGAGCGGCATTGCGGCGGATGAGATCCGTCAGGTTGCCGTCCGAGGGAACCTCGTACAGGGCCGGAAGGCTGAACTCGCGCAAGACTGCTGCTCCTCATCGGGCTCCGGTGCCACGACTCTGTGTGATGCACCGGCGCGGTCCAAGATGGCGGGTGCTCAGTGGGGTGAGCACGACTGGACTGCCCGGACGTTACCCACCAGTACTCGATTCCGGATAGGGGGGTCCGGCCAGATGTCTTATGCGTCACACATATCGGTCGTCCTTTCGCGCACAGTAGTCCACCCGTGCACACACCCGGAAGTAACCGCAGGTCCGGGGCCTCTACCCAGGTGAGAGCGGTCGTCCTAGGCTGATCTTCATGCGAGCAGGAGACAACAGCCGGGGGGCCGCCGCCGGGCGGCGCACCCGCGTTCACGTGGTCAGCGACGTACACGGCAACACGGAGGCGCTGGCCCGCGCCGGGGAGGGCGCGGACGCCCTGATCTGCCTCGGTGACCTGGTCCTCTTCCTCGACTACGCCGACCATTCGCGCGGCATCTTCCCCGACCTCTTCGGCGTCGGGAACGCCGACCGGATCGTCGCCCTGCGCACCGAGCGCCGCTTCGACGAGGCCCGCGACTTCGGCCGCGCCCTGTGGCAGGGCATGGACCGCGACGCCGCGATCACCGGGGCGGTGCGCAAGCAGTACGCCGAGATGTTCGCCGCGCTGCCCACCCCGACGTACGCCACCTACGGCAACGTCGACATCCCCGCCCTGTGGCCCGAGTACGCCGGCCCCGGCACCACCGTCCTGGACGGCGAGCGCGTCGAGATCGGCGGCCGCGTCTTCGGCTTCGTCGGCGGCGGCCTGCGCACCCCGATGCGCACCCCGCACGAGATCGACGACGAGGAGTACGCCGCCAAGATCGAGGCGATCGGCGAGGTGGACGTGGTCTGCACCCACATCCCGCCCGAGGTGCCGGAGCTGGTCTACGACACCGTCGCGCGCCGCTTCGAGCGCGGCAGCCGGGCCCTGCTCGACGCCATCCGCCGCACCCGCCCGCGCTACGCGCTTTTCGGCCACGTCCACCAGCCGCTGGCCCGGCGGATGCGGATCGGCGCCACCGAGTGCGTGAACGTCGGCCACTTCGCCTCCACCGGCCGGCCCTGGGCGCTGGAGTGGTGAGGGTCCGCCCCGGCATCGCGGGCCGGGCCCTGGGACGGGCCGCCGGGTACACGCGATAGCCTTCTGGCGGCAGGCTTCTGCCGATGGACCGGTACACCGCACTGGAGGGCCACAGCGATGGCTGAACACACCAGCTCGAGCATCACGATCGAGGCGGCGCCGGCCGACGTCATGGGTGTGATCGCCGACTTCGAGCGCTATCCGGAATGGACCGGAGAGGTCAAGGAGGCCGAGGTCCTCGGCACCGACGAGCGCGGCCGCGCCGAGAAGGTCCGCCTCGTCCTGGACGCCGGCGCGATCAAGGACGACCACACCCTCGCCTACACCTGGATCGGCGACTACGAGGTCAGCTGGACCCTGGTCAAGTCGCAGATGCTCCGCGCCATCGACGGCTCCTACGCGCTCGCGCCGCTCGGCGACGGCGACCGCACCGAGGTCACCTACCGGCTCACCGTCGACGTCAAGATCCCGATGCTCGGCATGATCAAGCGCAAGGCGGAGAAGGTCATCATCGACCGAGCGCTGGCCGGTCTCAAGAAGCGCGTCGAGTCCGTCCCGAAGGGCTGAGCCCGTGCGTACGGTCCTGGTCACCGGACCCGGCGGAGCCGGCCGTACCACGCTCGCCGCGGCGACCGCGCTGGCCGCCGCCCGCGACGGCGCCCGCACCCTGCTGATCTCCGCCGACCCCGTACCCGGCTTCCCCACCGCCACCGCGCCCACCCGGGTCACCGAGGGCCTGTGGTCCGTCCGGCTCGACTCCGGCGCCCACTTCCGCAGCGAACTGACCGCCCTCCAGCAGCAGTTGTCCGGGATGCTCGAACTGCTCGGCGGCAACCCGCTGGACGGCGAGGAGCTGACCGAACTCCCCGGCAGCGCCGAACTCGCCCTCCTGCACGCGCTGCGCCGCGCCGCCCACGGCGACTGGTCCCGCGAGGCGTACGACCTCCTCGTCGTCGACCTGCCGCCCCTGCGCGAGGCCCTCGCCCTGCTCGTCCTGCCCGAGCAGCTGCGCCGCTACCTGCGCCGGCTGCTGCCCCAGGAGCGCCAGGCGGCCCGCGCCCTGCGCCCGATGCTGGCCCAGCTGGCCGGCGTGCCCATGCCCGCCCAGTGGCTGTACGAGGCCGCCGCCCGGCGCGACGCCGAGCTGGCCCAGGTCCAGGCGCTGGTCGAGGACCGCGCCACCACCCTCCGGCTGGTCGCCGAACCGGGTCCGGCCGCCGAGGACGCCCTGCGCACCGCCCGCACCGGACTCGCCCTGCACGGGCTGCGCACCGACGCGCTGGTGGCCAACCGGGTGCTCCCCGGCGACTCCCCCGACCCGTTCTTCGCCGCGCTCGCCGCCCAGCAGGAGAAGGTCATCGGCCGCTGGGGCGAGGAGGGGCCCGCCCCGGTCCGGGTGGCGCACCTCGGCCGCGACCCGCAGGGCCCCGGCGACCTCCTGGCCCTCGCCGGGCCGGACGGCGCGCTGACCGTCTCCCGTACCGGCCACGAGTCGGGCAGGGCCGAGGACCCCTGGTGGATCGAGGAGGCCGGCGCCCCGGAGGAAGCGGACGGGGGCGGGGTACTCGTCTGGTGCCTGCCGCTGCCCGGCGCGGCCAAGAAGGACCTCCAGCTGGTCCGGCGCGGCGGCGAACTCCTGCTGACCGTCGGCCCTTTCCACCGCATCGTCCCGCTGGAGCCCGCGCTGCGCCGCTGCACCGTCACCGGCGCCGCGCTCACCGACGGGGTGCTGCGGGTCCGTTTCACGCCCGACCCCGCGCTGTGGCCCCGGACGGGCTGAAGGCCGTACCACCGTTCGGGTACCGTCGAAGGTACGTGTCCGGAATGCCGGGCCGGCCGTCCCTGCCGCAGGAGTCCGCCATGAGCGAAGCCACCGATCGTCCCGCCGACGACGACGCGTGGGCCCATGCCTGCGCCGAGGACCTGGCCGCCGAGAAGGCCCGCCGCCGCGCCGCGTACGGGCCGCCGCCCGGCTCCGCCGCCGAGGAGCTGCGCAAACTGGTGGACGCGGTCGCCGACAAGCTCGGATCGCTCCAGACGCCCCTGCTCGGCCTCGCCGCCCAGGGCGCCGTGCAGCAGGTCATCCAGCAGGCCAAGGCCGCCGTGGAGCCCGTGATCGAGCGCAATCCGGACGTTTTCGATCACATCGCGGCAGCCGGCAGCGAACTGCTCGCCGCCTACCGCTCGGCGGTCCAGGGCCAGGAAGGCCGCTGGACCCAGGGCGCGGGGGACCCCGCAGGCACCGAAAAGAAGGCGGATGACCCCGCCGACCCCCGCGACGAGGGGTCCGGAGCCGGCGAACACATCGACCTGGACTGACCGGCGCCGACAGGACGGGGCCCGGCCTCGGGTACGGTTGGCTCAGCGGGGCTCGACCGAAACTGAGGGATTCATGGGACTCACCATCGGCGTCGATATCGGCGGCACGAAGATCGCAGCTGGAGTGGTCGACGAAGAGGGCCAGATCCTCTCGACCTTCAAGGTGCCGACCCCGCCGACGGCCGAAGGCATCGTGGACGCGATCGCGGCGGCGGTGTCCGGCGCGAGCGAGGGGCACCCGGTCGAGGCGGTCGGCATCGGCGCGGCCGGATACGTCGACGACAAGCGGGCCACGGTGCTCTTCGCACCCAACATCAACTGGCGCCACGAGCCGCTCAAGGACAAGGTCGAGCAGCGCGTCGGCCTCCCCGTCGTCGTCGAGAACGACGCCAACGCGGCGGCCTGGGGCGAATACCGCTTCGGCGCCGGCCAGGGCCACGACGACGTCATCTGCATCACGCTGGGCACCGGCCTCGGCGGCGGCGTCATCATCGGCAACAAGCTGCGCCGCGGACGCTTCGGCGTGGCCGCCGAGTTCGGCCACATCCGGGTCGTCCCGGACGGTCTGCTCTGCGGCTGCGGCAGCCAGGGCTGCTGGGAGCAGTACGCCTCCGGCCGCGCCCTCGTGCGGTACGCGAAGCAGCGCGCCAACGCCACCCCGGAGAACGCCACGATCCTGCTGGCGCTCGGTGACGGCACCGTCGAGGGCATCGAGGGCAAGCACATCAGCGAGGCCGCCCGCCAGGGCTGCCCGGTGGCCGTCGACTCGTTCCGCGAGCTGGCCCGCTGGGCCGGCGCCGGACTGGCCGACCTCGCCTCGCTGTTCGACCCGTCCGCGTTCATCGTCGGCGGCGGCGTCTCGGACGAGGGCGAACTCGTCCTCGACCCGATCCGCAAGTCGTTCCGACGCTGGCTGATCGGCGGCGAGTGGCGCCCGCACGCCCAGGTGCTCGCGGCCCAACTGGGCGGCAAGGCAGGGCTCGTCGGCGCGGCGGACCTGGCCCGCCAGGGCTGAGCCGCCGGCACACACCGAAACGCCGGACGCCCGTCGTGCCCCCTCGGGGGACGGCGGGCGTCCGCCGTATCGTGAGGGCATGGCCACGATGTCGCTGCCCGATTCCCGCACCGAGCAGGACGGCACCGCCGTCATCAGGGTGCTCAGCTACAACATCCGGTCGATGCGCGACGACCGCGCGGCCCTCGCCCGGGTCATCCGCGCCTGCGCCCCCGATCTGGTCCTGGTCCAGGAGGCGCCGCGGTTCTTCCGCTGGCGCAAGTACGCCGCCCGGCTCGCCGCCGCCACCGACCTGGTGGTACTCGGCGGGGGCGCCACCGCCGCCGGGCCGCTGCTGCTGTGCTCGCTGCGGGCCACGGTGGAGCGCACCGAGGACGTCCTGCTGCCGCGCACCCCGGGGCTGCACCGGCGGGGTTTCGCCACCGCCGTCGTCCGGTTCGCGGGCGCCCGGCTCGGGGTGGCGAGCTGCCACCTGAGCCTCCAGCGGCAGGAGCGGCTGGCCCAGGCGGAGCGGCTGGTGGAGACCGTGGAGGCGCTGGGCGTGGAGCACGCCGTGGTCGCCGGCGACCTCAACGACGTACCCAGCGGGCGGGCCTTCCGGAAGCTGGCCGGGCGCTACCAGGACTGCTGGGAGGCGCGGCCGCAGGGCGGCGAGTACACCTTCCCCGCGCACGACCCGCGCCGGCGGCTCGACGCCGTCTTCGCGACCGACGGCGTCGAGGTGCTCGGCTGCGGGGTCCCGAGCGGGCTCCCCGGCGTACTCGCCACCGACCTGCGGGCCGCGACCGACCACCTGCCGGTGCTGGCCGCGCTCCGGGTGCCGGCGGCGCGGGCCGTCTGAACCGGCCGGCTCAGACCACCGCGCCGCGGCCGGGGTCGTCGTCGTCCTCGTCGTCGGACTCCATCCGCGCCACCAGCGTCACGAATCCGCCCAGGAAGCCGCCGACGCAGACCGTCGTCAGCCACCAGGTCATCTCCCAGGACAGCAGCACCGCGAGCAGCATCAGCACCGGCCCGCCGACCACCGCGAGCCAGGCGAACTTCGCCGTGACGTCGGCCTCCGGCAGCGGCGGCGGCTCCGGCGGCACGAAGTGCCCCTCGTCCCCGCTGCCCTCGGCGTCGGGATCGGCCGGTGTGAAGTCGCGCGGGCCGACGCCGGGCGCGAACACCACGGAGCTGCCGAGCGGCCGGTCCGGCTCCGGCTTGGGCGGCTTCTTGCCGAAACCCTTGTCCGGGTCCAGGGCGGTCAGCGGCCCGTCGTCCGGCAGCGCCAGGTCCTCGATCGAACGGAACGGCCGGGAGCCCGGCGGGTCCGGCGGCTCCTGGCCGTACCCCGCGACGATGGCCCGCCAGGCGGCCTCCTCGTCCAGTTGCTTCTCCCCCTCGCCGCCGGCCGCCGGGGCCGGGGCGTCGGGCACCGCGGCACCGCCGTCGTCGGGGACGGCCGCCCCCTCGGCGGGGAGCGGCTCGCGCTCCTCCTCGCTGCCCGCGCGTTCCGCGTCGTGCTCAGCCACCGGACGTGCTCCCCTTCTTCCCGGTCGGAGCGAGGCGGCCGATGAACGCATGGCTCTCGTCGAAGATCCGCTTCGCATCATGGTCCAACGTCGCCACGTGGTAGCTCTGTTCCAGCAGGACCTCCCGGACATCCGTCGAGGAGACCCGGCTCAGGATGCGGGCCGAGTCGGCGGGTGACACCACGTGGTCCTGCGGGCTGTGCAGCAGCAGGAGCGGCTGGGTGACCTGCGGCAGTTCGCCGTCGACCAGCCGGAAGAACCTGCGCACCGAGTGAGCCGCGTGCAGCGGGACCCGGTCGTAGCCCACCTCCTTCGAGCCCTCCAGCGCGATGTCGCTGACCAGCCCCTTCGTCGTCGGCACCAGATGGCGGACCACCGGCAGCGCGTGCGCCGAGAGGCCGTGCACCTTGTTGGCCGGGTTGACCAGGACCAGGCCGCTGACCGCGTCCCCGTGCTTCGCCGCCAGCCGCAGCGCCAGCGCGCCGCCCATGGACAGCCCGAAGACGAACACCCGCTCGCAGCGCTCCAGCAGTCCGCGCAGCTCCCGGTCCACCTCCGCGTACCAGTCCTGCCACCCGGTCACCTGCATGTCCTGCCAGCGGGTGCCGTGCCCGGGCAGCAGCGGGAGCGAGACCGTGAGACCGCGCTCGGCCAGATACCCGGCCCAGGGGCGCAGCGACTGCGGGGTACCGGTGAATCCGTGACAGAGGAGGACGCCGACCTCTCCGCCCTCGTGGCGGAACGGCTCGGCTCCGGGAAGGACCGGCACCGGGGTCTCCTGTTCGTGAGGCTCGCGGGGAGCGAAAGGGGGGAGTGCGCAAGGATTACTTCACCGTACGCGACCGGGCCGACACCGACCAGGGCCGTCACCGGCCGAGGCGCGGGCACCCCGCACGTGCCGGGAGGGAAGAGGAGGCACATCGGGTTAAGGTCTGTCGGACAGCACACAGGAGGCAACCGAGTTGATCTACGGCGCTATGAAGTTCTCCATCGGCGGCTCTCTGAAGCTCGCCTTCAGGCCGTGGGTGGAGGGCCTGGAGAACATCCCCGCGCGCGGGCCCGCGATCCTCGCCAGCAACCACCTGTCGTTCTCCGACTCCTTCTTCCTGCCGGCCGTCCTGGACCGCAAGGTCACCTTCATCGCGAAGGCCGAGTACTTCACCGCGCCCGGCGTCAAGGGCAGGCTCACCGCCGCGTTCTTCAAGGGCGTCGGCCAGCTCCCCGTGGACCGCTCCGGCGCGCGCGGCGCCGGCGAGGCGGCGATCCGGGCGGGCATCCAGGTCATCGAGAGCGGCGGCCTCTTCGGCATCTACCCCGAGGGCACCCGGTCGCCCGACGGCCGGCTCTACCGGGGCAAGCCCGGCGGGCTCGCCCGGGTCGCGCTCGCCACCGGGGCGCCGGTCATCCCCGTCGCGATGATCGACACGGAGAAGATCCAGCCGCCCGGCCAGGTGATGCCCAAGCTGATGCGCCCGGGCATCCGCATCGGCAAGCCACTCGACTTCAGCCGCTACCACGGCATGGAGGGCGACCGCTTCATCCTGCGCTCGGTCACCGACGAGGTGATGTACGAGATCATGAAGCTCTCGGGCCAGGAGTACGTCGACATCTACGCGACCGCCGCCAAGCGGCAGATCGCCGACGAGGCCAAGCGGCGGGCCGAGGCGGCGAAGAAGACGCCGTCGGGCACGGAAGCGGACCACGACGGCGCCTGACGGCGCGGCGGTCCGCCGGGGGTGGGGGAGAACAGCATGGTCAAGCGCGTACGCGTGGTACGGATGTCGGTCGAGCAGCCGCTGTGGCGCGCCCTGACGGCGTACCGCGTCCTGACGATGCTCTACGCGGTCCTGCTCGCCGCCTTCGCCCGGCACGACTACGAGCGGCCCTGGATAGCGATCACCTTCCTGTCGCTGATGGTCCTCTGGACGCTGGTCACCCTGCCCAAGGTGGGCAGCGCCGCCGCCTGCACCAAGCGCTTCCTCGGCGCGGACCTGGCCATCGCCCTCACCGGCATCATCGTCACCCCGCTCGCCGACCTCCAGGCCCAGCACGTCGACGGGCCGACCCTGCCGTCCATCTGGACCGCCGGTTCCGTCCTGGCCTTCGCGATCAAGGGCGGCTGGCGCTGGGCCGGCTTCGCCTCCAGCCTCGTCGCCGTCGCCAACCTCATCGAGCGCGGCGAGCCCAGCCGCGACACCCTGCACAACGTGATGCTGGTCTGGGTCGCCTCCATCGCCATCGGATACGTCGTGGAGGTGGCCCGCGCCAGTGAGCGCACCCTCGCCCGCGCCCTGGAGATCGAGGCCGCCACCCGCGAACGGGAACGGCTGGCCCGGGACATCCACGACGGCGTGCTCCAGGTCCTCGCGATGGTGCAGCGGCGGGGCGCCGCGCTCGGCGGGGAGGCGGCGGAGCTGGGCCGGATGGCCGGGGAGCAGGAGGTCGCCCTGCGCACCCTGGTCTCCAGCGGCCTGGTCCCCCCGACCCGGGTCTCCGAGGACGCCTCCGAGGGCGCCGTCGTACGGACCGTCGACACGGACGACGACGAGCCGGGCGACGCGGACGGCGGCGAGCGGGATCTGCGTACGCTCCTCACCCCGCACGCCGGCTCCCGGGTCAGCTTCGCGGAGCCCGGCGCCCCGGTGCTGCTCCCGGCCCCGGCGGCCGCGGAACTGGCGGCGGCCGTCGGCGCGGCCCTGGACAATGTCCGGGTGCACGCGGGGGAGGGCGCCCAGGCGTGGATCCTGCTGGAGGACTGGCCGGACGAGGTGATCGTGACGGTCCGGGACGACGGCCCAGGCATCCCGGAGGGGCGCCTCGCGCAGGCCGAGGGCGAGGGACGGCTCGGCGTCGCCCTGTCGATCCGCGGGCGGCTGCGCGACCTGGGCGGCACGGCAGAACTGATCTCGGTGCCCGGCCAGGGCACCGAGGTCGAATTGAAGGTTCCGAAGGTTTCACGGGGGAAGGCGGGTTCGGTCCGATGAGCGCGACACACGAAGAGGGCACCGGGCAGCGGGCGATCAGGGTGATGGTGGTCGACGACCATCCGATGTGGCGCGACGCCGTGGCCCGCGACCTCGCCGAGGCCGGCTTCGACGTGGTGGCGACCGCCGGCGACGGGCCGCAGGCCGTCCGCCGGGCCGGTGCCGTCACGCCCGACGTCCTGGTCCTCGACCTCAACCTGCCCGGCATGCCCGGGGTCCAGGTCTGCAAGACCCTCGTCGGCGCGCAGCCCGGGCTGCGGGTGCTGGTCCTCTCGGCCAGCGGTGAGCACGCCGACGTCCTGGAGGCGGTCAAGTCCGGCGCCACCGGCTATCTGATGAAGTCGGCGAGCACCCAGGAGCTGACCGACGCAGTCCGCCGCACCGCCGCCGGCGACGCGGTCTTCACGCCGGGCCTCGCCGGTCTGGTGCTCGGCGAGTACCGCAGGCTCGCCTCCGAACCGGCACCGGTCGCCTCCGACGAGCCGAAGGCCCCCGAACTCACCGACCGGGAGACCGAGGTGCTGCGGCTGGTCGCCAAGGGGCTCTCGTACAAGCAGATCGCCGAACGGCTCGTCATCTCGCACCGCACCGTCCAGAACCACGTCCAGAACACCCTGGGCAAGCTCCAGCTGCACAACCGGGTCGAGCTGGTGCGGTACGCCATAGAGCGCGGCCTGGACGACGCCTGAGCGGCACGGCGGGGCACTCCGCCGTATATTCGCGGTGACCGGCCACGCGCAGAGAGCAGGGGAGACGTCGTGGAGATCCTGGCCTTCGGAGTGCAGTCCGACGAGAAGCCGCTGATCGAGAAGGCATTCGCCGGCAAGCACGACGTCCGGTGCCTGGACGTCTTCCTGAACCGGGACACCGCGCCCATCGCGGCCGGCTACGAGATCATCTCCACCAGCGTCAACGCCGACCTGGGCGGCGGCGTGCTGCAGACCCTCGCGGCCGGCGGCACGCAGATGATCGCCCAGCGCTCCACCGGCTTCAACAACATCGACCTGGACGTCGCCGAGCGCCTCGCCCTGCGCGTCTCCCGGGTCTCCTACTACTCCCCTTACTCGGTCGCCGAGTTCGCCTGGACGCTCGCCATGGCGGTCAACCGCCGGGTGATCCGGGCCGCCGGACGCACCCGCGACTTCGACTTCCGGCTCGACGGGCTCCTCGGCCGCGACATGCACGGCCGCACGGCCGGCGTCATCGGCACGGGCAAGATCGGCGAGGCGTTCACCCGGATCGCCCGCGGCTTCGGCATGAAGCTGCTCGGCTGGGACGTCGCCGAGAACCCGGCCTGCGTCGAACTCGGCATGCGCTACGTCGACAAGGAGCAGCTGCTCGCCGAGTCCGACCTGATCAGCCTGCACGTGCCGCTGCTGCCCTCGACCCACCACCTCATCGACGAGGCCGCGCTCGCCCGGATGAAGGACGACGCGATCCTGGTCAACTCCAGCCGGGGCGGCCTCGTCGACACCTCGGCCCTGGTCGGTGAGCTGCGCGCGGGCCGGTTCCTGGGCGTCGGGCTCGACGTGTACGAGGCGGAGGCCGGGCTCTTCTTCCTCGACAAGTCCCTGGAGGGCGTGGACGACGACACCCTGGCCCGGCTCGTCACCTTCCCGAACGTCATCGTCACCTCGCACCAGGCGTACTACACCGAGGACGCGGTGGGCCAGATCATCGACGCCACCGTGCGGAACGTCGACGACTACCTGGCCGGCCGCCACGGCGACAACGTCCTGGTGCCCGCGCGCCCCGGGCCCTGACCCCGCCCGGCCAGGACCCGGGGGCCGCGCCTCAGCCGTGCACCGGCAGCCCCGCCAGCAGCTCCGACACGATCGCCGACCCGCGCAGCGTCAGCACCGACTCCGGGTGGAACTGCACCGAGGCGAAACCGCCCCCGCGCAGCGCGTGCAGCTCCCCGCTCGCCGCGTCCCGGCTCGCCTCGATGCCCCGCGCCGCCAGCCCGGCCGCCCCCGAGTCGTCGCAGCGCGCGGTGAAGCTGTTGTAGAAGCCGACCGTCTCCGGCCGCCCGAACAGATCGATACGGGTCTGCGCACCCTGGTACGGCACCGCCTTGCGGACGATCTCCAGGCCCAGTTCCGCCGCGATCAGCTCATGGCCCAGGCACACCCCGAGCAGCCCGTGCCGGTGCTCCCGCACCAGCTCGGCGGCCATCGCCCGCAGCAGCCGCATCTTCGGGTCGGCCGCGTCACCCGGATTCCCGGGGCCGGGGCCGAGCACCACGGGCCCCTCGTGCGCCCGCACCGCTTCGCGCAGCCCCGGCTCGTCGTAGCGGCGCACGGTGACGTCGAGCCCCGAGGCACGCAGCAGGTGCCCCAGCATCGCCGTGAACGTGTCCTCCCCGTCCACCACCAGTGCATGGCCCAGGTGTTCGGCGGTGCGCTCCTGCATCCGCAGCCAGAACGGGGCGAGCCCGTCCCGCCGGGCGTCCAGAGCGGCCCGCACCCGCGGATCGGCGGCCAGCCGGGGCCGCTCCCGCTCCGAGTCGGGCCGGGCCGGCCGCACGCCCAGCGCGGCCAGCACCCCGGCCGCCTTCGCATGGGTCTCGGCGACCTCGCCGTCCGGGTCGGAGTGGCGCACCAGCGTCGCCCCGACGGGCACGCGCAGCCCGCCGTCGGCCGCGATGTCGGCGGTGCGGATCAGGATCGGCGAGTCCAGGGTCTGCGTGCCGTCCGGCGCCCGGCGCAGCAGGGCCAGCGCGCCCGCGTAGTAGCCGCGCCCGCCGGCCTCGTACCGCTCGATGACCCGGCAGGCGTTCTGCACGGGGGAGCCGGTGACGGTCGCCGCGAACATGGTCTCCTTCAGCACCTCGCGTACGTCCAGCGAGGAGCGCCCGCGCAACTCGTACTCGGTGTGCGCGAGATGGGCCATCTCCTTGAGGCGGGGGCCGATCACCACCCCGCCCATGTCGCCGACCGTGCACATCATCTTCAGCTCCTCGTCGACCACCATGGAGAGCTCCTCGGTCTCCTTGCGGTCGCCGAGGAAGGCGAGCAGGTCCTCGGCGGTCGGCCCCTCGACGGGGTAGCGGTAGGTGCCGCTGATCGGATTCATCACGACGGTCCCGCCGGACATCCGCACATGCACCTCGGGGCTCGCGCCGACCAGCGTCCTGGTCCCGGTGTGCACGACGAACGTCCAGTACGCCCCGCGCTCCCCGGCCAGCAGCCGCCGGAACAGGGCCAGCGCGTCCGCCCGGCCGAACCCCTCGATCCGTCCCCGGAACGTCCGCCGGATCACGAAGTTCGCGCCCTCGCCCCGGCCGATCTCGTCCTCGATGACCCGCCGCACGGTCCCGGCGTACTCCTCGTCGCTGACGTCGAACTCCCCGTCCGCCACGTGGACTTCATGGCGCGGAAGCCGCTCCAGTGCCTCGTCGAGGGGCAGGGTGTACGACTCGTCGGCGACCAGGACGGACAGCGGTGTGCCGTCGTCGCGTACGTCGAAGCCGCGTTCCGCGATCTGCCGGAACGGCACCAGCGCCAGCGAGGGCCGCTCACCGACGGGGATCTCGGCGAGCCGGTCCGCCTCGTGCACCCGGCCGATCAGCACCTCGACGGTGTCGTGGTCGTGGCCGGGGGTGCGGCGGCGCAGCAGGGCGAAGGGCGGGCAGTCGTCGCTCAGGAGTCTGTCGATGCTCATGGGGTTCGGTTCCTTCCAGGGGGATCAGCTGGGAGGAACGGCCCGCGGACACGGAAAAGGCCGCCCCTCGGGCGGCCTCTGCGTCAGTGTGTACGCGCGATCAGTGGGCCGCCGGATGAGCGGTCCACCACCAGTTGCGGGTCGAGTGCGCGAACATGCCCCGTACCCTAACCCACGCCGGACGGTGGCGGGGCCCTTTCCCACCCGGCCGGATGGGAAAGGGCCCCGCGCGCACAGGACGTGCTGTCGGCTAGAACAGCATGTCGTAGATCTGCCAGCCGTTCCCGACCTGCGACTTCGTCGCGAACGGAGCCGTCACCTTGCCGGTGGAGTGGTAGAACCAGAAATCTCCGGCCGCGTCCACGCCGACCAGGTCGCCCCGGCCGTCACGGTCCAGGTCGCTCGGGCCGAGCAGCAGCTTGTACTTGCCCCAGCCGGTACCGATCTTGACCCGCTTGTCGTACGGGGCCGAGGCCGAGCCGGTGCCCGTGTAGATCCACAGCGTCCCGGACTTGTCCCGGGCCACGAAGTCCGCCTTGCCGTCGCCGTTGAGGTCGCCGGTGGAGACGATCTGGTCGTAGATCTGCCAGCCGGTGCCGATCTTGGCCTTGGGGGCGAAGGGCTTCTCCGGGGTGCCCGTGCCCTTGTAGAAGTAGATGTCGCCGGCGGCGTTGCGGGCGATCAGGTCGGCCTTGCCGTCACCGTCGAGGTCGCGCATGCCGGTCAGGCTGTCGTACTGGTTCCAGCCGCTGCCGGTCTTGAGCCGGGCCATGTACGGCTTGTCCGGGTTGCCGCTGCCCCGGTAGTACCAGAGCACGCCGTCCTTGTCGCGGGCCACGAAGTCGCCCGTGCCGTCCGCCCGCAGCGCGGTCATGGCGGTCATCGCCGTGTAGCTGCCCCAGCCGTAGCCGGCCTGGTAGCGGCGGTAGTACGGCGAGGAGGCGCTGCCGGTGCCCTGGTACTGCCAGATGCGTCCGGCGCTGTCCCGGCCGATCATGTCGTACCGGTCGGTCCCGGCGTCCGGTGCGACGCTCGTGGAGGTCTGGACGTCGCTCGCCTTCACCCACGCCATGCGGTGGTTGTAGCGGATCGGAAGGTAGCCGGCGGAGCCGACGACGTTGCGCTGGGCGGAGCCGAACCAGTCGTCGCCCTTCACCTCGGCGCCGGCCAGCGTGTACGCCTGGCCCGCGGGCAGCGTGTACTTCGTCAGGTAGTCCGGGTTGTCCGTCGGGGCCTCCAGGCCCGCGGCGTCGTAGGCGGCGGTCTCCGGGTAGGAGCGCCCGTAGATCCGGACCGTCACCCCGGCCTTGGCCTTCACCACGCGCGGGGCAGCGGCGAGCGGCACGGTGTACTGGCCGCCGGGGTTGTAGAACCAGGCTTTCTTCCCGCCGTACCAGATCGCCGTCCAGTCGCCCTTCGCCTCGGCGACGACATAGGTGTCGCCCGCGCGGACCTTGTCGGACCAGTTCGAGCCCTCGCTCCACAGCGCCGAGAAGTAGGGGTCGGTCAGCGTGGACGCCGTCGTGGACGGCGAGGTGTAGAGGTAGCCGAAGTTGGCCGGCCGCGCGGTGACCGCCTTGGTGCCGTACGTCAGCTTCGGCTGGTTGGCCGTGGTGAACGGCGGCACCACGCGCACCAGCTGGCCCGCCTTGACCGGGCCGCCGGCGCCGCTCGCGCCCGTCGGGGCCCCCATCAGGCCCATGAAGTGGTTCCAGTCCCAGAACGGGCCCGGGTCCCAGTGCGTCCCCGAGATGTTCCGGTCCAGCTGAACGGGCACCTCGTCGTGGCCGATGATGTGCTCACGGTCCAGCGGGATGCCGTACTTGTCGGCCAGGAACTTCACCAGCGCCGCGGTCGACTCGTACTGCGACTCGCTGTACCAGCTGCCCTCCTTGATGGCGTAGCCCTCGTGCTCCACGCCGATGGAGTGCATGTTCAGGGTCCAGTTGCCCGCGTGCCACGCCAGGTCCTTGTTCTCGACCATCTGCGTGACCAGCCCGTCCGAGGCGCGCACCAGGTAGTTCGCGCTCGCGGCCGAGTCCGGGTTCGTGAGCGTGGCGAGCGAGCTCGCGTAGTCGCCCTCGGTGTCGTGGATCACGATCTGCCGGATGTCGACGCCCTGCGCGGGCCGCACGGCGGGGGTGTAGCCGCGCTTGCCCGTGCTCGACGTCTTGGCCTGCACGAAGTCGCAGTTCAGACCGGACGGGCACTCCGGCGTGGGAGCCGCGGCGGTGCTCGCGAAGCTCGCGGCGAGCGGCACGTTCGCCGGCTTGACCGGCTGGACGGAGGGGGCGGCGGGCAGCGAGACCTGCTGGCCGTCCTGGGTGAGCGCGCTCTCGCCCGTGCGGATCGACTCGAAGACGCGCTTCGCGAAGAGGTCGGCGCCCTTCTTGTCCGGGGACTGGCTGAACCGCGCCACCGCCGGATACCACTGGGAGGCGTCGTCCGACAGCGAGCCCTTCGCCTCGCGCTGGTACTCGGCGAGCAGGGCCGCGCCCGCGCGGATGCTGTCCTCGGTGTCGTCGCGGACCGACGTCGTGTCCGTGTCGATCAGCTCGGCGGCCTTGTCCAGCGTGTGCAGCCGGGGGTCGGAGGTGTCGACCGTCTTCTTCGGCAGCGAGCGCAGCGCCTTCGCGGCGTCGAAGGTCTTCTCGATCTCCGGCCGGCCGCTCATGTTCATGTGCGCCAGACGTTCCTCGTCGTCCGGCTGCTCCACGTCCTTGGGCGACACACTGGTCAGCCCCATGACGTTGTACGCCCCGCTGGTGCTCGGCTCGCCGTCGTGGCTCTCCCACCGCGTCTGCCGGTACGAGACCGCCATCAGCACGCTCTGCGGCACGTCGAACTCGCGGGCCGCGTCCTCGAACTGGGCCTGGAGCACCGCGGACGCCGAGACCGGCCCGGCGCCCGTGGACGCGGGGTCCTGGGAGGCCATCGCCAGGGTGCCGATCGTCGCGGTGGCGACGACAGCGGCACCGGCGCCGAACAGCAGCCGTCTCTTCCCGAGGTCCCTACGGTGATTCCGCTTCAAGTCCCCACCCCTGTTGTCCACTTGTCCAACGCTGAAAAACGTGAGGCTAGCAGGCCCCGCCGCCGGGCCCGGCGGCGGCCGCGCCGAGACGTCCGTCTCAGTCATTGAGCAACCGGAAAAGCAGGGGGCGCGACCCCGTAATGTGGGATCCGTGACCGTGAACGCCAATACCTCCGTCGCCGGTGGCAACACCTGGCGAGACCTTCCCGCGGCGCAGCAGCCCGAGTACCCCGACTCCGAGGCCCTGCGCGATGCACTCGCGGACCTCGCGTCGTATCCGCCGCTCGTCTTCGCAGGCGAGTGCGACCAGCTGCGTGCCCGTATGGGAGCCGTCGCCAAGGGCGAGGCGTTCCTGTTGCAGGGCGGCGACTGCGCCGAGGCATTCGACGGCGTGTCGGCCGAGCACATCCGGGCCAAGCTGAAGACGCTGCTCCAGATGAGCGCCGTCCTGACCTACGCGGCCTCCGTGCCCGTCGTCAAGGTCGGCCGGATCGCCGGTCAGTACTCCAAGCCGCGCTCCAAGCCGACCGAGACCCGCGACGGCGTGACCCTGCCGACCTACCGCGGCGACTCCGTCAACGGCTTCGCCTTCACCGAGGCCGACCGGATCCCCGACCCGGAGCGGCTGAAGCGGATGTACCACGCCTCCGCCTCCACGCTGAACCTCGTGCGCGCCTTCACCACCGGCGGCTACGCCGACCTGCGCCAGGTGCACGCCTGGAACCAGGACTTCGTGAAGTCGTCCCCCTCGGGCCAGCGCTACGAGGCCCTGGCCCGCGAGATCGACAACGCGCTGAACTTCATGAAGGCGTGCGGCACCGACCCGGCCGAGTTCAAGGCCGTCGAGTTCTACGCCTCGCACGAGGCGCTGCTGCTGGACTACGAGACGGCGCTGACCCGCACCGACTCGCGCACCGGCCAGCTGTACGACACCTCGGGCCACATGGTGTGGATCGGTGAGCGCACCCGCCAGATGGACGGGGCGCACATCGAGTTCGCCTCGAAGATCCGCAACCCCATCGGCATCAAGCTCGGCCCGACGACCACCGTGGACGAGGCCCTCGGCTACATCGAGCGCCTCGACCCCGAGCGCGAGCCCGGCCGGCTGACCTTCATCGTCCGGATGGGCGCCGACAAGGTCCGCGACAAGCTGCCCGAGCTGGTCGAGAAGGTCACCGCCTCCGGCGCCACCGTGGCCTGGGTGACCGACCCGATGCACGGCAACACCTTCGAGGCCGCCTCCGGCCACAAGACGCGCCGCTTCGACGACGTCCTGGACGAGGTGAAGGGCTTCTTCGAGGTGCACAAGGGCCTCGGTACGCACCCGGGCGGCATCCACGTCGAGCTGACCGGTGACGACGTCACCGAGTGCGTCGGCGGCGGCCACGAGATCTTCGTGGACGACCTCCACCAGCGCTACGAGACGGCCTGCGACCCCCGGCTCAACCGCAGCCAGTCGCTCGACCTGGCGTTCCTGGTCGCCGAGATGTACCGCGACCAGTAGGCGTCGCCTCGGGCAGCACCCGTACGACTGTGGGGCACGGATCGAATGTGATCCGTGCCCCACAGGGCGTTCCCGGGCTTTTACCGCCCCGGGGCGGCGGGTAAGGTTAGGTTAGCCTCACCGATCATCGGGGCGGCGCCCACGATCCGTCCCCGCCGGGAGGTGAACCGCATGTACGTCTGCTCGTGCTTCGGCGTTACGGAGCAGCAGGTCAAGGACCATGCGGCCGCCGGGGCCCGCACGCCCCGCCAGATCGCCTCCGCCTCCAAGGCGGGCACCGACTGCGGCGGCTGCGTCCGTACCATTCAGGCGATGCTCGGCCGGGGCTCCTGCCCGCGCCGCGAGCTCCTCGACAGCAAGCAGACGCCCGCCGCCGCCGCTGGTTCCGCGCCCGTCTCCGACCCGGCGGCGGCTTTTCCCGAAGCCGCCTGAGCGCGGCGCCGGCCTCCGGGGCCGGTCAGCTGTCCGGCTGCTCGATCAGCTGGGCGATGTACAGCGGCTCACCGAGCTTCTCGACCAGGTCCAGCTGCGTGTCGAGGTAGTCGATGTGGTGCTCCTCGTCCGCGAGGATCGACTCGAAGATGTTCGCCGAGGTGATGTCGCCCTTGTTGCGCATCAGCTCGATACCGCGCTTGAGACGGTCGATCGCCTCCACCTCGATCTGCCGGTCCGCCTGGAACATCTCGGTGACCGTCTGGCCGACACGCACGTGGAAGAGCCGCTGATAGTTCGGCAGGCCGTCGAGAAAGAGAATGCGGTCGGTCAGGATCTCGGCGTGCTTCATCTCGTCGAAGGACTCCGCGCGCGTGTATTTCGCGAGCTTCGTCCAGCCGAAGTTGTCCTGCATCTTCGCGTGCAGGAAGTACTGGTTGATGGCAGTCAATTCGGCGGTCAGCTGTTCGTTGAGGAACTCGATGACCTCGGGGTCGCCCTGCATCGCAGAGGCTCCTTCCAACCGGTGAACTGGGCACGTTGGCCGCATCCTCGCATCGCGCCCGTTGGCCGTCCAGTAAGTGCACGCTTAGTGCGAGTTGCCCCAATCGGCCCGGCCCTGGTCACGACCACCCCCGCCTGTCTGTCACCATGGAGTCATGGGTCAGCCGGAAAGCCGGGAACACCGCGCATCAGAGCAGTCCGAGCTTCCGCCGGGCCAGCGACTGCAGCGCGGATGGCCGGTCACCCATTACGGACCGGTGCCCAAGTTCAAACCCGACCGCTGGGAGTTCCGCGTTTTCGGCGCCACGGCCGACGGCGAGAAGCACTGCTGGAACCACGAGGAATTCTCGGCGCTGCCGTTCTCCACGGTCGTCGCCGATCTGCATTGCGTGACGAAATTCAGCATGCTCGGCGCCGAATGGGGCGGCGTGCTCGCCCGCGACGTCGTGGCTCTCGCGCCGCCCGCCCCTCAGGTCACCCATGTGATGGTGTGGGCCGAGTACGGATTCAGTTCGAATCTCCGGCTGGACGACTTCGCCTCCGAGCGGGCCGTGTTCGCCACCCACAAGGGCGGCGAACTGCTGACCGCCGAGCACGGCTTCCCCCTCCGGCTCGTCGTCCCGCACCTGTACGCCTGGAAGGGTCCCAAGTGGGTCCGGGGCGTCGAGTACATGACGGTCGACCGCCGGGGCTTCTGGGAGGAGCGCGGCTACCACAACGTCGGCGACCCCTGGAAGGAACAGCGCTACTCCTACCAGGAGGAGCCCGGGGACGGCCCCGAGCTCTGACCGCCCGGGCTCTGACCGCCCGGGCGCAGCGCCCGCGCCCCCGCCCGGTCAGCCCTCGCCCGGTCAGCCCCCGTCGCGCAGCGCCCGTCGCGCAGCGCCTGGAGCCGGGCCACGTCGGTGGCGTGCCCCTCCTTGCCGCCCGGGGTCTCGATGACCAGCGCGACGCCCTCGGTCGCGGGGTGCGTGAACAGCTCGCGGAACGGCTCCTCGCCGATGTGACCCGCCCCGATGTTCTCGTGCCGGTCCTTGTGGGCGCCGGCCACGTCCTTGGAGTCGTTGGCGTGGATCAGCTTCAGCCTGCCCTCGCCGACCGTCTCCACCAGCAGGTCCAGCGTCTCCTTCATGCCGCCGGGGCCCGCGAGGTCGTGCCCCGCCGCGAAGATGTGGCAGGTGTCCAGGCAGACGCCGAGCTTCGGGTGGGCGTCCAGCGCATCGAAGTACGGGCCGAAGTCCCAGGTCCGCGAGCAGAGCGAGGAGCCCTGGCCCGCGGTCGACTCCAGCAGCAGGAACGGGTCGTCGTCGTGCGTCAGCTCGTCCAGCAACGGTCGCAGGTACGTACGCACCTGGGCCAGGGCCTCCTCGCGGGGCCGCCCGCCGGTGGCCGAGCCGGTGTGCACCACGACGCCCAGGGCGCCGATCTCGCGGGCCCGGCGCAGCGAGTGGCGCAGCGACTCAACGGACCGCTCCACCGTGGCCGGCGTGTGCGAGCCGAAGTTGATCAGGTACGGGGCGTGCACGTACGCCGGTATGGAGGCGGCGGCGCACTCGGCGCGGAACAGCGCGTCCTGCGCCGGGTTGCCGGTCGGGGTGGCCCAGCCGCGCGGGTTGGCGACGAAGACCTGGACGGCCTCCGCGCCCATCTCGCGGGCGTAGGAGAGGCCGACCTCGGCGAGGCCGCCGGCCACCGGCACATGGCCGCCGACAGGGTTGCGCATACGGATCTACAGTCCCTTGGTCTTGATGGTGATGGTGCTGCCCTCGGGGGCCTTGTCGCCGCCGTCCACGGACTGGCTCGCGATCTTGTCGCTGAAGGAGAGGAACGGGCGGTCGACCTTGACCTCGAAGCCCGCCGCCTCCAGCTCGCCGCGGGCGTCGTCCGCGTCCTTGCCGGTGACGTCCGGCACCTCGATCATCCGGGGCCCGTCGGACACGGTCAGCGTGACGGTGTCGCCCTCGGCCGCCTCGGTGCCCTCGGCCGGCGACTGGCGGGCGACATCGCCCTTGTCCTCGGGCGAGTGCACCCGGCCGGGCGCGACCTCGGCCTTCAGCCCCTCGTCGGCCAGCGCGTCGGTGGCGTCCTCGACGGAGAGCCCGGTGACGTCGGGGACGTCCACGGGGCTGCCCTTGGAGACCACGAGCGCGACCGCCGAGTCCGGATGGCGCTCGGTGCCCGCCTCGGGGTCCGTGCGCACCACCTCGCCGGCCGCCACGTCGTCGCTGAACTCCTTGGTGACCATGCCGGGGAGCAGGCCCGCCTTCTTCAGCTGCCGCTTGGCGTCGGCCAGGCGGATGCCCTCGACGTCGGGCACCTCCACGATCTCCGGCCCGCGCGAGACGACGAGCGCGACCGAGCCGTTGTCCCTGATCCGCGCGCCCGACTTCGGGTCGCTGCTGATCACCTTGCCCCGGTCGACGGTGTCGCTGTAGGCGCGCTCGACGCCCTTCACGTCGAGACCGCTGTCCGAGAGCCGCTGCCGGGCGGTCTTCTCGGTCTGGCCGAGCAGTGAGGGGACCTTGGTGAACTGCCCCGAGTTGATGTACCAGACGCCGCCGCCGACGCCCAGGACCAGCAGCACCGCGAGGACCGCCGCGATCAGGCCGCGCCGGGGTCCGCCGCGCAGCCCGGTCCGGCGGGGCGGCAGCGGGTCCTCCGGGGGCGGGGGCATCTCCAGCCGGTCGGTGTGGTGGGCGGTGCCCAGCTCCTGCGGGAGGACCCGGGGGAGCACCGTCGTACGCGCGTCGGTCTTCTCGGTGTCCCCGCCCGCCTCGGCCTCGTCCCGCGCCCCGGTGCGGGCCTGCGGGGGTACGGCGTCGAGCTGCGCGTCCGTGAGGGCGTCGCGCGCCCCGCGGGCCTCGGCGAGCAGCGCCACCGCGTCGAACGGGCGGGCCTCCGGGTCCCGGGCGGTGGCGCTCGCCACCAGCTCGTCCAGTTCGGGGGCGAGCCCGGGGACGGCGGCGGACGGGGGCGCCACGTCCTCGTTCAGGTGCTGGTAGATGATCTGGGCGGCCGAATCGCCGTCACGCGGCTTGTCGCCGGTCAGCATCTCGTACAGCACCACACCGCAGGCGTACACGTCGGCGCGGGTGTCGGCCGTGCCGTGCTCGATCTGCTCGGGGGCGAGGTAGGAGACGGTGCCGAGGATCGTCCCGGTGGTGTTCGTCACCGCGTCCACGGCCCTGACCAGGCCGAAGTCGGCGACCTTGACCCGGCCGTCGTCCCCGATCAGCACGTTCTCCGGCTTCATGTCGCGGTGCACGAAGCCCGCCCGGTGCGCCGCGCCGAGCGCCGCGAGCACCGACTCCAGGATGTCCAGCGCGGCCCTCGGCCGGAGCGCGCCGCGCTCGCTCAGCACATCGCGCAGCGTGCACCCGGCGACGTACTCCATGGCCAGGTAGACGTACTGCCCCTGGGCGCCCTGGTCGAAGACCGCGACGACGTTGGGGTGGGCGAGGTGCGCCACCGACTTGGCCTCGCGGATGAAGCGCTCGACGAACGAGGCGTCGGTCGCGAGCGCCGGGTGCATCACCTTGAGGGCGAGCACCCGGTCGAGCCGGGTGTCCATGGCCCGGTAGACCGTGGCCATGCCGCCCACGGCGATGCGGGCATCGACGCGGTAGCGGCCGTCGAGCAGCTGCCCGACGAGGGGGTCCTGGAGGGTCGTATCCACCATGCGAGTCTACGAGCCGCCACCGACACGCCCGACGGTCCGGGGCGAACCCGGCGCCGGACTGGAGCCGAGCCGTGACAGGGACATGCGGGCCGCGGGCCGGAATCCCGGGTTCCCGCGGTCCGGCGGCCCCTCTCAGAACGCCGGCCGCTCTCAGAACGCCGGCCGCTCTCAGAACGCCGGCCGCTCCGGATCGAGCACCGCACGCCCCGCCACCGGCGACGACGCCTCCGCGAAGTGGCGGCGCGGGATGCGCCCGGCGCGGTACGCGAGGCGTCCGCCCTGAACCGCGTGCCGCATCGCGGCGGCCATCAGCTCGGGCTCCTGGGCGCGGGTCACCGCCGAAGCGAGCATCACGGCCGCGCAGCCCAGTTCCATGGCGAGCGCCGCGTCCGACGCGGTCCCGGCGCCCGCGTCCAGGATCACGGGGACCCGGGCCTGCTCGGTGATCAGCTGGAAGTTGTGCGGGTTGCGGATGCCCAGGCCCGAGCCGATGGGGGAGCCGAGCGGCATGACCGCCGCGCACCCCACGTCCTCCAGCTTCCGGGCGAGGACCGGGTCGTCGTTGGTGTACGGCAGCACGGTGAAACCGTCGTCCACCAGCGTCTCGGCGGCGTCCAGCAGCTCGACCGGGTCGGGCAGCAGGGTGCGCTCGTCGGCCACCACCTCCAGCTTGACCCAGTCGGTCCCGAGCGCCTCGCGGGCCAGCCGGGCGGTGAGCACGGCCTCGCCGGCCGTGTAGCAGCCGGCCGTGTTCGGCAGCACCCGGATGGAGAGCTTCTCCAGTACGGAGAGCACGGAGCCCTGCACGGTCGGGTCGAGGCGGCGCATCGCGACGGTGGTCAGCTCGGTGCCGGACGCGGTCAGGGACCGCTCCAGCACGTCCAGGCTGGGCGCCCCGCCGGTCCCCATGATCAGCCGGGAGGTGAAGTCGGTGCCGCCGAGGGTGAAGAGGTCGTCGGACACGGTCAGCCTCCCTGGACCGCGGTCAGGACCTCGACCCGGTCGCCGTCGGTGAGCGCGGCGGCGGGCCACTGCCCGCGCGGCACCACGGTCTCGTTGAGGGCGGCCGCCACGCCGGTCGGCGCCCCGGTCAGGGTCGCGACGAGGGCGTCCAGGGTGGTGCCCGCGGCGACGGCGACCGGCTCGCCGTTGACGGACACGGTTAGCGGGGTGGACTCGGTCATGCGGGCTGCTCCTGGGGTGCGGGTGCGGCGGGTGAGAACCGGGCGGGGGAGAAGGGGCGGGCCGCCTCGGGCAGCTCGCCGTCGGCCAGCAGCGACGCCATGGCGTCTCCGGTGACGGGGGTGAGCAGCACGCCGTTGCGGTGGTGGCCGGTGGCGAGGTGGAGGCCGGGCAGCGCGGTGCGGCCGAGCAGCGGGGCGTTGTCGGGGGAGGCGGGGCGCAGGCCGGCCCGGGTCTCGGTGAGCGGCAGCTCGGTGATGCCGGGCACCAGCTCGTGGGCGTCGCGCAGCAGCTCGTAGACCCCGCCGGCCGTGACGGTGGTGTCCCAGCCCATCTCCTCGCTGGTGGCGCCGACGACCAGCTCGCCGTTCTCGCGTGGTACGAGATAGACGTGGCTGCCCCGGACGACCGCCCGCACGGTGCGCGAGAGGAAGGGGGCGTACGCCGGGGGCACGGTCAGCCGCAGGACCTGGCCCTTCACCGGGCGGACCGGCGGCTGGACGTGGGCGGGCACCCCGGCGAGCCGGCCGCTCAGGCTGCCGGCGGCGAGCACGACCTGATCGGCGGCCACCTGGGTACCGTCGTCCAGGACGGCGCCGGTGGCCCGGTCGGCGGCCACCGAGAGGCGGTCGGCCCGGTGGCGGTGGAAGACGACGCCGGCCCGTTCGCAGGCCGTGAGCAGTGCGGCGGCCAGCCGGCGCGGGTCGACCTGGTGGTCGCCGTCCACCCGCAGACCCCCGCGCACGCCCGGCGCGAGCATCGGCTCCAGGCGGCGGCACTCGCGCCCGGTCAGCCACTCCGACTCCAGCCCGGAGCGGCGTTGCAGCTCGTGGAGTTCGCGCAGATGGGCGCGGTCGTCGGCGTCCAGCGCGACGGCCAGGGTGCCGCAGGCGCGGAAGCCGATGTCCTGTCCGCTCGCCGCCTCCAGCTCGGCCGTGAACGACGGATAGCGCCGGGCCGAGGCGAGGTTGAGCCCGAGCAGCATCTCCTCGCCGTAGTGCAGCTCGGTGACGGCGGCCAGCATCCCGGCCGCCACCCGGGCCGCTCCGCCGCCCGGCTCGGGATCGGCGAGCGCGGTGGACAGGCCGCGCTGTGCGGCCCGCCAAGCGGTGACCAGGCCGATGATGCCGCCCCCGATGACGAGGACGTCGGACCCGTCGGTGCGATGGGTGCGCATGGGCGTCCAGCCCCTCCCTTCGCCGGCATGACCCGGATCAGGTTCGTACGGTCGGAGGCCGCCAGCCTCCCTCTCAGCCCGGTGCGTCCGGGCTCCCGCGAGTGTCTTACGGTGGCCACCCTAACGACCTCGCCCGCGGAGCGGGCAGGGAGGGCGGTGGCTGCGGCCACCACTTTCCTGACGCCCCGTCAGATGCGTAAGGTGGACAGGTGAGCGAGCAGCAGCGGGCCGAGCGGCCCGACGAGCGGACGGAGCGCCGGGTCGTCATCGCCGGCGCGGGCATGGCGGGCGTGCAGACCGCGGTCGCCCTGCGGGAACAGGGCTTCACCGGGCCCGTCACCCTGATCGGCGCCGAACCCCACCGGCCCTACGACCGGCCCCCGCTGTCCAAGGCGGTGCTGCTCGGCAAGGCCGAGGAGTCCGCCTTCGACATCGACTTCGAAGGGCTCGGCATCGCCCTGCGCCTGGGCTGCGAGGTGACCGGGGTGCGCACCGGCGCCCACGAACTGGACACCTCGGCGGGCCCGGTCCCCTACGACGTCCTGGTCCTCGCCACCGGCGCCGAACCCGTCGCCCTGCCCGGCTCGGACGGGGTGCCCGGCGTCCATCTCCTGCGCACCCTGGACGACGCGGCCCGGCTGCGCCCCGTCCTCGCGGCGGGCCACGCCGTCGTGGTCGTCGGCGCCGGCTGGATCGGCGCCGAATTCGCCACCGCCGCCCGCGCCGCCGGCTGCGCGGTCACCGTCGTCGAGGCCGCCGACCGCCCCCTGGCCGGCGCGCTGCCCGCCGAGGTCACCGCCCCGATGGCCGCCTGGTACGAGGAGAGCGGCGCCCGGCTCCTCACCGGGGCCCGGGTGGCCCGCGTCGAGCCCGGCGCGGTGGTCCTCGCAGACGGCCGCACCCTGCCCGCCGACGCGGTCGTCGTCGGCATCGGCGCCCGGCCCGCCACCGGCTGGCTCGCGGACTCCGGGATCGCGCTCGGCCCCGAAGGATCGGTGACCGCCGACGCGGCGCTGCGCACCTCGCAGCCCGATGTGTACGCGGTCGGCGACTGCGCCTCCTTCCCCTCCGCCCGCTACGGCACCCGCCTGGTCGTCCACCACTGGGATAACGCCCTCCAGGGCCCCCGGACCGCCGCCGCCCACATCGCGGAACAGGGCGGGGCGCCGGCGGCCGACGGCGCGGAACAGGGCGGGGCGCAGGCGGCCGACGGCGCGGCGGAGATCCCGCCCTACGACCCCGTGCCCTACTTCTGGTCCGAGCAGTTCGGCCGGTTCGTCCAGTACGCGGGCCACCACGCGGACGCCGACACCCTGCTGTGGCGCGGCGACCCGGCCGATCCCGCCTGGTCGGTGTGCTGGCTGCGGGGCGGCGTCCTGGCCGCCGTGCTCGCCGTCGGCCGGCCGCGCGACCTGGCCCAGGGGCGCCGGCTCATCGAGGCGGGGGCCCGGCTCGATACGGAACGGGCCGGCGACCCGTCCGTACCGCTGAAGTCGGCGGTGCTGCCGTGAGCGCGCGCCCCTGAAGGGCCGCGTCCGGGTTTCCGCTGTCAGTCCGGGATGGCAGGCTTGTCCCCGTGACCGAGATTGACGCAAAGATCGATGCACTCGTCCCCGCCTGGCTCCACCTGCCCGACATCGCGGAAATGCTCGATGTCGAGGTGACGCGTGTGCGGCAGCTGGTCAAGGAGGGCCAGCTCATCGCCGTACGCCGTGGGGAGAACCGGGCGCTCCAGGTGCCGGCCGCCTTCATCGACGGCAGCCGGGTGGTCAAGGGCCTCTCCGGGACCCTGACGCTCCTGAAGGACGACGGCTACTCCGACGAGGAGATGCTCGAATGGCTCTTCACCCCCGACCCGACCCTGCCCGGCACCCCCGCGCAGGCACTGAGTGAGAATCGCGGCACGGAGGTGAAGCGCCGCGCCCAGGCGCTCGCCGTCTGACCGACCGCAGTACCGGGAACGCGGGCCGCACCGCACGGGCGGCCCGCGTTCCCGCGCCGCACCACCGATCCGCCGCCATCGCCTTCCCCGGGGGGAACCGCACCATGTCCACGCCTCGCGCGACACTGTCCGATGCCCGGCTCTACCTGTGCACGGACGCCCGCAGGCGCCAGGGCGACCTTTCCGAGTTCCTCGACGCGGTGCTCTCGGGCGGGGTGGACATCGTCCAGCTGCGCGACAAGGGCATGGAGGCGGCCGAGGAGCTCGACCACCTCGCCGTCCTCGCCGACGCCTGCAAGCGCCACGGCAAGCTCCTCGCGGTCAACGACCGGGCGGACGTCGCCCACGCCATCGGCTCGGACGTGCTGCACCTGGGCCAGGGCGACCTTCCGGTGCCCGCCGCCCGCGCGGTCATCGGCCCGGACGCGGTCATCGGCCGCTCCACGCACGCCGAGCCCGAGGTCGACGCGGCCGTCGCCGAGCCCGGCGTCGACTACTTCTGCACCGGCCCCTGCTGGCCCACCCCGACCAAGCCCGGGCGGCACGCCCCCGGGCTGGACCTCGTGCGCTACGCGGCCTCGCTCGCCCCCGCCCGCCCGTGGTTCGCCATCGGCGGGATCGACGCGGACAACCTTGACCAGGTGCTGGACGCCGGAGCCCGCCGGATCGTCGTCGTACGGGCCCTCACCGAGGCGTCCGATCCGGGCGCCGCCGCCGCTGAACTGGCACGCAGGGTCCGCGAGCGCGCCGGGGCCTGACGGGACGGTCGCGTCCGGAACGGCGGGTCTGGGACAGATCTGTCCGAAGGGTGGACAAGAATCAGTCAATTCCGGCAAATGTCCCCGGTTCGGTTGGGAGGCCGCTCCGCCCTGGTTAACCTGCCGGTATGGCCCTTGGCACACCCTCCACCAGGACAGATCACGCGCGCACCGTGCGTGAGATGCTCGCGACCGGCGAGACCTCGTACTCGTTCGAGTTCTGGGCGCCCAAGACCGAGAAGGGCGAGCGCAACCTGTGGAACGCGCTGCGCCGGGTCGAGGCGGTCGGGCCGAGCTTCGTCTCCGTGACGTACGGGGCCGGCGGCTCCACCCGCGCCGGGACGGTGAAGGCCACCCAGGACATCGCCGCCGAATCCACGCTCACCCCGGTCGCCCACCTCACGGCGGTCAACCACTCCGTCGCCGAACTGCGCAACATGGTCGGCCAGTACGCGGACGCCGGCATCCGGAACATCCTCGCCGTGCGCGGGGACCCGCCGGGCGATCCGATGGGCCCGTGGGTCGAGCACCCGCAGGGCGTGAAGTACGCGGCCGACCTGGTCCGGCTGATCAAGGAGGCCGGCGACTTCTGCGTCGGCGTCGCGGCGTTCCCCGAGAGGCACCCGCGCTCCGCCGACTGGGACACCGACGTCCGGTACTTCGTGGACAAGTGCCGCGCGGGCGCCGACTACGCGATCACACAGATGTTCTTCGACCCGGAGGCGTATCTGCGGATGCGTGACCGGGTGGTCGCCGCGGGTTGCGACACCCCGATCATCCCCGAGGTCATGCCGGTCACCAGCGTCCGGCAGTTGGAGCGATTCGCCCAGCTCAGCAACGCGACGCTGCCCGCCGAGCTGAAAGAGCGCATCCTCGCCGCCAAGGACGACCCCGCGGCTGTACGCTCCATTGGCATCGACTTCGCAACGCGGTTCTGCGCGAAGCTGCTGTCCGAGGGTGTGCCCGGACTGCACTTCATCACGTTGAACAACTCGACTGCGACGCTCGAGATCTACGAGAATCTCGGACTGCACAAGCAGTCGTGACCGGCCGTACCCGCCACCACCCGGGGCGGTGGCCGTAGAAGGGGGCGGGCATGGGCTGGACGGTCCTCTACATCGCGTTCGGTGTCGTCGCGCTGTGGCTGCTCGGCGAGGTACTGCTGCAGTACAAGGCCCGGCTCCGCTGGCGTCTGCTCGCCTTCACCGGCTTCCTCGGTGTGGTCATCGGCGTGCTGATGCCGTCCGTGCCCGTCATCGCCCTCGGCGCGGTGGCCTTCGCCACCGGCCAGACCTACGTCACGCTCTCGTTCCGCAAGGGCTTCTCGACCGGCTGGGCGGTAGGGGGCAAGCCCGGGGAGAGCCGCCGCCGGCGCGGCGGAGGCGACCGCAAGCCCACGCTGGAGGTCTCCGGCCTGGAGGCGGAGCACGAGGGCGACGCCCCGATGGCCCCGCCGTCCGCCGCCGCGGTCTACGAGACGGAGCCGATGCCCGAGGACACCGGGCAGTACGGCGTCTGCACCGCGCAGCCGCAGCAGCCGCAGCAGCCGCAGCAGGAACCCCAGGCCGCACCGCAGTACGACGCGTACGACCCCTACGCCGGCCACCCGGCCCACCAGCCGCAGCCCCAGGGCCAGGACACCTACGCCGGGGCCGGCCCGTACGACTACGGCACGGACCAGCAGCAGTACGCCGCCTACTCCGACCCGTACATCGGCACCACCGCGAGCACCCCGCAGTACGGCACCTACGACGGCTACGGGAACTACGACGCCTACGGCGACCAGCAGCAGCACCCCGGGGCGTACGCGCAGTCCGAGACGTACGGCTCGGAGACCCCGCCGGGCGGTGTCTGGGTGCCGCAGCAGCGCGAGAGCGAGCAGTACCCGGCGGAGCAGCCCGCCGCCCGGCCGGCCCCGTACCCCAACGGCTACGACACCGGCTACAACGACCAGTACCGCTACTGACGGCTCGTCGGCCGACGGGTCACTGCGACCCGCGGAAGCCGTCCCCCTCGACCACGGTCCCCGCGACCAGCGCCCCGGACATGCCCGCGTGCGCCAGGCCACCGCCCGGATGCGACCAGCCGCCCGCCAGCAACAGCCCAGGCAGCCGGGTGCGGTTGGCGGCGTGGAGGAACCCGCCCCCGGCACCCGCCAGCGCCGGTGCGGGAACGGCGCCGCCCTCCGCGCCCGTGTCCGCGGCCGTCTCGACGGGCGTCCGCACCCACGTGTGCAGCACCCGCTCGCGCAGACCCGGCACGGCCGCGCCCGCCGCGTCGATCAGCGTGTCCGCGTACCGCGCGCGCAGCGCCTCGTCCGTCCAGTCCACCGGGCCGTGCGGGGCGACCGTCGCCGTCAGCGTCACCGCCTCGTGCGCCGCGTCGGGTCGGGTCGAGGGGTCGTCAGGGCGCAGCACGGTCACCGTGGGGTGCGCGGCGGTCCGGCCCCCGAACACCGCCGCGCGCTCGGCCGCCCCGTCCGCCGGATGCACCACCGTCCGGTGCACGGCGTCCGCCGGCCGGCCCCCGCGCAGCGCCAGCAGGACCACGAACCGGCCGGCCGCACCGGCACCGCCCGCCCTCGGCTGCACCGTCACATCGCCCTCGTCCCACAGCTCCTGACCCGGCACCAGGTCCGGGCGCGGCCGTGCGCCCAGCACCACGCGGTCGGCCTCCGCGACCGTCCCGTCCGCCAGCTCCACCCCCGCCGCCCGGCCGTCCTTCTCCACGACCCGGGCCACCTCGGCTCCGAAGGCGAACTCCACCTTCCGCGCCAGGCACCGCTCGTACACCGCCCGCGCCAGCGCGCGCATGCCGCCCATGACGTACCAGCTGCCGAACGTCTCCTCCATGTACGGCAGGAGGGCCGCGCTCGCCGGGGCGCGCAGGGGGTCCAGGCCGTAGCCGAGCGCGTATCCGTCGAGCAGGGCCGCCAGCCGGGGGTCCGCCAGCTCCCAGGCGCCGATCTCCGCCACCGTCCCCGCCCGCCGGGCCGGGCGCAGCAGCCGCCGCCGCTCCTCGGCCGGATACGGATCGCGGGCCAGCACCTGCCAGTCGGGGCGCAGCGGCTCCTCCAGGAGCGGCCGGCGGGAGCGGTCCCAGGCATCCCGGGCCCGGTCGAGGAAGGCCCCCCACTTCGTGCCCGCCCCGCCGCCGAGCGCGGCGTCCAGGGCGGCGACGGTCCCGGCACGCGACGCGTTCGGCAGGGACACCGCGGTCCCGTCAGCGAAGACATGACGGCTCGCCGGGTCCACCTGGGCCAGCGTGACGCACCGCTCCAGCGGCTCCTTGCCGGTCTTCACGAACAGGTCCCGGTAGACCGCGGGGAGATGGAGCAGACCGGGCCCGGTGTCGAACGCGAAGCCCTCATCGGCGTGCCGGCCGAGCGAGCCGCCGTACGTCTGCGACCGCTCGTACACCGTCACCCGGTGGCCTGCCACGGCCAGCCGGGCCGCCGCCGCCATCGCGCCCATCCCGGCGCCGATCACCGCAATTCGTGCCATGGATGCGACCTTAACGGCCGCCACCGGCAGCCCGGCCGTCAGGTCGGCGGCCAGAAGGCAGCCGCCCGGGCCTGCCGCTTCTCCTCGCGGCGCTGCGCCCTGCGGCGCAGGAACCGGCGGATGCGGGAGGCCAGGAAGACCAGTATCACCACGCCGAGCAACAGCAGCGTCCCGGCGATGGCCGCCGCGATCCACGGGTGGAATATCGCGAAGGTGACGACCCCGGCGACGCCCAGGTCCTCGGCCGCGCTCAGCGCGATGTTGCTGAACGGCTCGGGGGAGGTGTTGACCGCCATCCGCGTACCGGCCTTCACCAGATGGCTCACCAGCGCGGTGGAACCCCCGATGGCACCGGCCGCGATCTGGGGCAGCGAACCGCTCTCCCCCGCCAGCAGCGCCGCCACGACCGCGCCCGCCACCGGTCTGACGACGGTGTGCACCGAGTCCCAGACCGTGTCGACGTACGGGATCTTGTCCGCGACCACCTCGAAGAGGAAGAGCACGGCGACGACCACGAGCACGTCGGTGCGCTGGAGCGAGGCGGGCACCTCGTCGCTGACGCCGGTCGCGCCGAAGACGCCGAGCAGGAGGACCACCGCGTACGCGTTGATCCCGCTCGCCCAGCCGCTTGTGAACACCAGGGGGAGTACGGACACGGACGCGATCGTAGCGAGGAGGTCGGACATCGCGGCAGGGCCCGGACGCCCAGCTCTGAGTACCCGTACTCAGAAGCCGGGATGAGTAGCCGCACGGATGGGCCGCGACCTGTCCGAACGGCAGAGTGGTCGCCACGGAAGGGGCACTGCCCCGGCACCCGCCGGCACGGGGCGGCGGTACCGGAGCGGCACTCCCTTCCGAACGGGGGTGCGCGGCGGAGGACTCGGGACCACGGGGGACACGGGGTCACGGGGGAAGGTCCTGCGGCAGCACGGAAGGCGCCGGTCGGGCGGGCTCGGAAGGATCGGGCCCCGCCGGACCGGCGCCTTCGTGCGCACGAGGGGGCGGGCGGCCTCAGTGGCCGCTGACGCGGCCGCGCAGCAGCAGGGACAGTGCCGAGTGCACGTCGTCGATCGAGCGCTCCGGCTGGAACGCCTGCCAGTCCAGCGCCGCCACCAGCACCATCCCGACCAGCGCCGCCGCCGTCAGCGGCACGTCGATCTCCTCGCTCAGCTCACCGCTCGCCACGCCTTCCGCGATGACGCCCTCCACCACGGCGACGGCGTCGCGGCGCACCACCAGCAGGGTGGACTGCCAGGCACGGTTGGTGCGCCACAGCTCGGCCACGTACAGCTGGGTGAAGGCGGGATAGCGGTCGATGAAGACCAGACCGGCCCGGATCATGGCGTCCAGCGCCTCGACCCGGCTGCCGCCGCGCGCACCGGTCTCCTCGGCCGCCGTCCGCAGGGACGCGGTGAGCAGCCCGACGCCGTGGCGCAGCAGCTCCTCGAAGAGCTCGGTCTTGCTCTTGAAGTTGTAGTAGACCGTGCCCTTCGCGACCCCGGCGCGGTCGGCGATCTCGTCCACCGTGGTCGCCGAGAAGCCCTTCTCGGCGATGAGGGTGACGGCCGCTTCGTAGAGCTTCTGCCGGGTGGCCTGGCGGCGCGTGCTGCTACTGCTTTCCATGCTCCTGATTCTCACAGGTCCGGGCAGGCTCACAGGCTCAGCTCCGGATGCAGCCGCTCCAGCGTCCACATCTGCTTGCGGCGCGCGGACAGCGCGGTCAGCGCGAGCGCCCCGGTGGTGAAGGCCACGAGGACCGCGCAGCCCTGCCAGACCGGGCCCGGTCCGCCGCCCGTGATCAGCCGGCGCAGCCCCTCGACGACATAGCTCATCGGCAGGTAGGGGTGGATCGCGTTGAAGAAGCCCGGACTGGTCTGTACGGGGTACGTGCCGCCTGCCGAGGTCAGCTGGAGCATCAGCAGCGCGAGGACGAGGATGCGCCCCGCCGCCCCGAAGCAGGCGTTCAGCCACTGCACGATCGCCGCGAAGCAGCAGGTGACCAGGGCCAGGAATCCGAGCGTCCCGGCGGTGTGCGCCATCCGCAGGCCCGGCCCCAGGTACAGGACGCTCATCAGCGCGGCCACCTGGAGCAGCCCGACCGCGGCCACCGGCAGCCAGCCCGCGAGGGCGATCCGCCGGGCCGGTGCCCCGGCGGCCAGGGCGCGCCGGCTGAGCGGCTGGATCAGCATGTACGCCACCATCGCGCCGACCCAGAGCGAGAGCGGGATGAAGTAGGGCGCGAAGCCGGTGCCGTAGTTGGGGGCGGGGTGCAGCGACTGGGAGGCCAGCCGCACCGGGTCGGCCATGACCTCAGTACGGGCGTCGCGGTCCTTCTTGCCGTAGTCGGGGATCTTGTCGACGCCGTCGCCGAGGCCCTGGGCGAGCGTGGCGGAGCCGTCGCTGAGCCGGACCATCCCCTTGTCCAGGCTCGTCGCGCCCTTGTCGAGCTTGCCGACGCCGGTTTTCAGGTCGGCCGAACCGGTCTTGGCCGTGGCCAGCCCGGTGTGCAGCCGGTCCGCGCCCTTGGCGACCTTGTGGGCGCCGGTGTTGAGCGCGTTGACCTTCTTGACGGCGGCTTCCAGGTCCTCGTCCAGGTGCGGGGAGCGCGCGGCGAGGGCCTTCGCCTGCTTCTCCAGGGTGGTCAGCTGGGTGCGCAGCTTCTTGAGGTCGCCGTTCTGGTTCTCGACCAGGGCGTTCACGTCGTCGGCCACGGCCGCGACATCGGCCGCCGCCGTCACGGCACGCTTGAGCGGCGGGCACACGGCGGGGTCGGGGTCCGGCTGCTCCTCGCACCGGGTGCGGTGGACCTCGGCGAGGTCGTCGGCGGCGGTGTGCGCGGCGCTCGCGGCGGTGGGCGCGGCCTTCACGAGCAGGTCGAGGTTGTCGCGCACGGTCTTGGAGGAGTCGGCGACGAGCCGGGCGGTGTCCCCGATGGCCTTGCCGTTGTCCTTCAGGAACGGGCGTACGTCGGCGGCGACCCCGTTGACCTTGTCGGCCAGCAGCTGGGTGCCGTCGGCGACCTGGCGCGAGCCGGTCTCCAGGTCGCCCGCGCCCTTGTCCAGCTTCACGATGCCGCCGGCCAGCTCGCTGCTGCCGGACTTCGCGTCCTTCAGCCCGTCCGCGAGGTCCTTCGAGCCCTTCTTCGCCCTGCCGATCCCGCTCTCGAGGTCGGCGGCGCCCTTGGCGGCCTTCGCCGTCTGGTCGTGGAGGTCGGAGAAGCTGATGAAGATCCGGTCGAGGAATCCGCGCGAGGCGTTGGCCGACGCGGCCGTGCGGACCTCGGAGAACACCGTCCGGGAGATCTGCCCGACGATGTAGTTGTTCGCGTCGTTGGTACGCACCTGGAGCGCGCCGGTCTCGGGGGAGTCGCCCGCGCTGGAGGCGATGCGCTCGCTGAAGTCGGAGGGCATGCGCAGCGAGAGGTAGTACGTGCCGTCCTCGACGCCCCTGTCCGCATCGGCGGCGCTCACCTCGTGCCAGGCGAAGACCTTGGAGTCGAGCAGCTTGCCGGTGATCTCGTCGCCCGCGGCGATGCGCCTGCCGTCGGCGGTGGCGCCCTTGTCGTCGTTGACCAGGGCGACCGGGATGCGGTCCAGGCGGCCGTACGGGTCCCAGAAGGACCACAGGTACAGGGCGCCGTAGAGCAGCGGGAGCAGCAGCAGCGCGGCGAGGGCGGCGCGCGGCAGCCGCCCCCTGCCGAAGCGCCTCAGCTCAAGCGCGGCCAGTCTCGGCGAACGCATCGGCCGTCCCTTCCTCGTGCGTGGTCGTGACGGACTGCTCGGCCTTCGCCGGCCCTTCGGCGTCGGTGGTGGTGCCGGACGCGGTGTCCGTGCGCGCGGTGCCGGTGCGTACGGTGACGGCGTCCTCGGGGGCCTCGCTGCAGACGGCCAGCACGGTCGTGCCGGCGCCGGCCACGGAACGCAGCAGCTCCCAGGCCCCGGCCCGCTCGGCGTCGGACAGCTTGAGGTCGGCGTCGTCCACCGCGAGCAACCGGGGCCGCCCGATCAGCGCGAGGGCGACGGACAGCCGCAGCGCCTCCAGCCGCTCCAGGTCCCGTACGGCGGTCCGCTCGGCCTTCGGCAGCGTGGCCGGGTCGAGCCCGGCGGCGTCCAGTGCGGCGTCGATCCGGGCCCGCGCAGCGGCGGCCCGCTCCCGGGGCGACCGCAGCAGGGCACGCACGGAGCCGCCGTAGCGGCGCTGGAGCAGGACCCGCTCGCGCAGGTGCTCGGCGACCGTGAACGCCGGGTCGAGCTCACTGACCCCCGGCACCGGGCCCAGGGCCGCGACACCGCGTACGGCGGCGGCCCGGCGCGGCAGGGCGAGGCCCCCGGTCGAGGCTTCGCCCTCGGTGGGACGCATACGGCCGGTGAGGGCGAGCAGAAGACAGGTACGGCCGGAGCCGGACGGGCCCTCGACCGCGATCAGGGAGCCGGGCCCGGCGTCGAAGGTCACGTCGCGGAAGGCCCAGCCGCGCGGCCCTTCGAGCCCGAGGCCCTCGGCCCTGACGGCTGCCCCGTGCGGACTGTCCACGGAACCCCTCCCCTTCTGCGGACTTCTTTGAACTGACTGGTCAGTGCAAAAAGGTAGCCCGAACTCGCGATCGAAGCAAAAGCCCAGGTCAGCGACCGATCGAGGTCGATTGTCAGTGGGGGCCGTCACGATGGATACAGACGGCCACGAAGCCGTTACCGAGACAGGAGGTTCTGTCATGGCCCACTCGTCCGCAGCCGCCGCTCCGCGACGCCGCGCAGACGGCCCTGCTCCCTCACCGACCGGCCCGGCCCAGGATGTCCACCCCGTCGTCCGGCGCACCACCGCGCCGCCCGCCGCCCTCGATCTCCTCGCCCAGGCCCGCGCCGGCCTGGCGGAGGCAGCTGTTCTCGACGTGCCCAACGAGCGGTACGCCACCGCACACCTCGCGGCCCTGCGCACCGCAGCGGCCGTCCTCGCCGTCCGGGGACGCCCCGAGACCTCGCGCCGGCGCCGGGAGAGGATCCGCAGCGCCTGGGAGATCCTGCCGGAGCTGGCCCCCGAGCTCGCCGAGTGGAGCGCCCTCTTCGCCGCCGGCGCCGCCCGGCGGGCCCGCGCGGAGGCGGGGATACCCGGCGCGGCCGGCCGGCGGGACGCGGACGACCTGCTGCGGGACGCGGCGATGTTCCTGCGCCTGGTCGAGCGGCTGCTCGTGCTCCAGCCGGTGCTGCCGCAGCCCCGCGGGGAGCGGCCCGACGCGGGATGACGGCGGGGGCGGCGCCAGGCAATAGGGTGGACGGGACCTATCACCTGCGCTGTTCACGCTCCGCCCCCGCCGGCGGCCCGTGCCGAGGAGTCAACTGCCGTGTCGGACCAGCTGCGCCCCCGCGCCTCCCTCCGTACCGCTGTGGTCTGGGAGGTCCTCAAGGACGCCCTCGACCGCCGGGTCAAGGCGACCGGCAGGGACGCCCTGGACGTGCTGGACACCGGCGGCGGCACGGGCAATTTCGCCGTGCCCGTCGCCCGTCTGGGCCACCGGGTCACCGTCGTCGACCCCAGCCCCAACGCCCTGTTCGCGCTGGAGCGCCGGGCCGCCGAGGCCGGGGTCGCCGACCGGGTGCGCGGGGTGCAGGGCGACATCCTCGGCCTGTTCGACGTGGTGGAGCGCGGTGGCTACGACGCGGTGCTCTGCCACGGCGTCCTGGAGTACGTGGACGACCCCGCCGAGGGTGTGCGGCACGCGGTCGGGGCCCTGCGCCCGGCCGGCGCCCTGAGCCTGCTCGCCGCCGGGCTGGGCGGCGCCGTCCTGGCCCGCGCGCTCGCCGGCCACTTCACCGAGGCCAGGCACGCGCTCGGCGACCCGGAGGGGCGGTGGGGCGAGGGCGACCCGATGCCCCGGCGGTACACGGCCGAACAGCTCACCGGCCTGGTCGCCGGCGCCGACGTGGAGGTCGGCGCTGTCCACGGCGTCCGCGTCTTCGCCGACCTCGTCCCCGGCGTCCTGGTGGACACCGAGCCCGGTGCGATGGAGGCCCTGCTCAAGCTGGAGGCCGCCGCCGCCGAACTGCCCGCGTTCCACTCGGTGGCCACCCAGCTGCACGTCCTGGGCACCAAGCGCGGCTGAGACCCCCCGGGGGTTACCGGCGGCAGCGCGGTTGATCAGCGACGCAGCGGCAGACGGAGTACGCACCAGCAGCCCCGTTCGGGGTTCCGGCCCCGTATGATCGGGGTACACCATCCGGCATGACGGATCGGAGGTTGGGGAATCAACGCCTCAGCAGCTGAGCCGTCGTGGCGGCCCGGACTGGCTGATTGGCAATGAGGGCGGGTTTCACGGGGACGATTCCCTGCCTATCCTGGAAGGGCCGCAAACCGGCCGCCCCCCGCGGCCGACGACGAGGAGGACTCCGTGCCGCTCTCGGAGCACGAGCAGCGAATGCTCGAGCAAATGGAGCGAGCGCTGTACGCCGAAGATCCCAAGTTCGCGACAGCGCTCGAGGGAAGTGGGCTGCGTACGTACACCCGGCGACGGGTCTACCAGGCAGTCGCTGGCTTTCTGGTGGGTATCGCGCTCCTCATGGCCGGAATGGTCGCCCAGCAGATCTGGATCAGTGTGGTGGGCTTCCTCGTCATGCTGGGCTGCGCGGTGCTCGCGGTCACCGGTTGGCGCAAGGCACCCAAGCCGGGCGAACAACAGGCGGTGCGCACCGGCGGTGCGGGCGAGCGCCGGCAGTCCCGACAGCGCCGGTCCGTGATGAACCGGATCGAGCAGCGGTGGCAGCGCCGCCGTGACGAGCAGGGTCAGTAGACGCAGCAGACGTACACAGCGCTTATGCGTGAGGGGCGGTCGCGGACATCGCGACCGCCCCTCACGCGTGCGGTGGGGATACGGACTCGGTGAAGCGGCGGGACCGTGGGCGTGAAGCGGCGGGCCTTGAGCCGGGGCGGGGGCGATCCGCCCCGGCCCCGGCCCGGCCTCACCCCTCCTGGCGGGACGGCCGGCGGGTCCAGGCCGGGCGGGCCGGGCTGGGCCTCTCGTCCGCGGCGAGACCCGCCACCGGTCGCGGCTGCGGCGCGTACAGCACCTGCTCCACCGCCCCCGCGACCCGGTGCACCGCGTCCGCCGCGTCCGTGTCCAGCCGGCCCAGGCGCACCAGCCGCTCGGCGGCCCTGCGCGGGGTCTGCGCCTCGTCCGGCGGGATGCCGTGGTCCCACGCCGTGTCGGTGACCTCCCGCCACACCGCCAGCGTCCTCGCGGTCGTGTCGGCGGGGGTGCGTCCGGCCGAGGAGCCCAGCCTGCGGGCCCGCGCCCGCAGCCGCCAGCACATCGGCAACAGGGGCAGCAGCAGGACCAGCACGGCCGCCAGGACGATGCCGAGCACGGTGCCCGCAGGGGTCCCCGTGTCCGTCGGCGCCGCGGCCCCCGGCATCGCGCTCTGACCGCACTCGCCCTGCTTGCGCATCTGCGCCGGGCAGCTGTCCGACGCGGACGGGGCGGCCGCCGCCGGCACCGAGGCGTCCGCCTCCGGCCGGGCCGGGTCCGCCGTGTCACCGGTCGGAGCGTCGGGCAGGGTGTACGACGGGACCGAGCCACGCGTCGGCGTCGGCTCGAAGCGGGTCCAGCCGGTGCCCTCGAAGTACAGCTCGGGCCAGGCGTGCGCGTCCCGCAGCCCGACCGAGTACGAACCGTCCGACTGCGCGGTGCCCGGGGTGAAGCCCACCGCGACCCGGGCCGGAATCCCCAGCGTCCGGGCCATCGCGGCCATCGCGAACGAGAAGTGGACGCAGAAACCCTCCTTGTCCTTGAGGAAACGGGCGATCGCGGCGGTGCCCGTACCCGAACCGACCGAGGTGTCGTACGTGAACCCGCCGTCGGTGGAGAAGTAGTCCTGGAGCTTCACCGCCCGCTCGTAGGCGTTGCCCGCGCCCTTCGTGACCCGGTCGGCGGTCTCCGCGACCACCTTCGGCAGCGAATCGGGAACCTGGGTGTACTCGCGCAGCAGCTCAGCGGGGACCACGCCCGCACGGGCCAGCTGTTCCGACGTCGGCTGCACTTCGAGGCTGGTCACCGAGTACTGCGCGCCGCTGGTGGTCTCCCCGTCGTCCCCGACGAGCGTGCGGCCCTCCGGTTCGAAGCGCCACCGCCCGCCGACCCGGACCTCGGCCGCCGGATAGGGCAGCGGCAGATAGGTCTGCCGGTACGAGCCGGAGGCCGACACGGTCGTTCTGACCTCCGTGACCGTGACGGCGGGGGAGAGGCCGGCCGGCGTCGGGAACCGCTTCGGCACGTCCTGCAGCCGGCGCGTCGAGGCCCGCCACTCGTTGCCGTCGAACCGGTCCAGGGCCAGGATGCGCAGATAGAAGTCGCCCGGGCTGCCGGTGTTGGTGCGGTACGACATGACCTGCCGGTTCTCCGGCTGGTTGAGGTTGTCCTGCAGCGAGACCAGGGGGTTCACCGCGGAGATGGTGCCGCCCCCGCCTCCCTTGCCGCCCCCGCTGCCCGTACCCGTCAGCAGCCCGCTGTCGAGCGCGGGCAGCGCCGCCGGCACGACCAGCGCGATCCCGAGGGCCAGCGCGCCGATCCGCCGCCCCGTGCGCACCGGGGCGAGCGCCCGGCCGCCCGAGGCGTCGGCCCCGGCGGACGAACCGCCGCCCCGGGGTCTCGCAGCCCCCGCGAAGACCCGGCCCCACTGGGAGAGCCGGTCGCGCCCCTCGGCCAGCAGGAGCAGCAGATAACCGCAGCCGGCCAGCAGGAACCACAGCCAGTCCGTGCCGCCCTCCGAGAGCCCGGCGGCGACCGAGTAGAGCGCCAGCAGCGGCAGCCCCGCGGGCGCGGCGCTGCGGAACGTCACCGCCAGCGTCTCCACCGCGAGCCCGACCAGCAGCACACCGCCCACCAGCATCAGCCGGATGCCCGGGGTGGCCGGCGCCGGAATCGCGTACCGGCCGACATCGTCCGTACCGGCCGACAGCAGGTCCGCGAGCTGCCGCACCGACTGCGGCCCGGGCAGCACGCCCGCCAGGGCCTGCTCCCTCGCGAACGCCACCGTCAGCAGCACCAGCATGACCAGCGCCTGGGCGGCGACCGTCAGCAGCCGGGGCAGCACCCGCCGGCCCAGCGCGCCCACCCCGGACTGGACGGCCAGCAGGAACGCGGCCTGCACGAGCCAGTTGGCCGGGTCCACCAGTGGCAGCATCGAACAGGCCGCCATCAGCGTCGCCGCGAAGGCGCACAGCGCCAGCCGACCACGACCGCTCATGACCGCCCCCTCATGACCAACCCCCGGAGAATCCCGCCGTACCCGAACCGGCCGCCGCACCGTGGCGGCCCGCCTGCTGCCACAGCGCGGTCAGCTCGGCGCCGGGCTCCACCGGCACCACCGTCCACCCCGCTTCGCACAGCGGCCGCACCCGCTGCTCGGACGCCGCACGGGTGGCGGGCGATGTGCCGCTCACCCAGGCGTCGCCGTCCAGGACGAAGGCCACGCCCCCGCCGCTGCGCTGCCGTATCCGGGCCGCGACTGCGGCCTGCTCCTCGTCCAGATCGCCGAGGAAGGCGATCAGCAGCCCTTCGTCGCCGCCGCGCAGCACGTCGTACGCGTGGGTCAGGCCCCCGCCGTCGGAGTGCTCGACGACCGCGAGGGTGTCCATCATCAGCGCTGCGGAGTCCGCGGTGTCCTGGGTGGCGCCGGCGAAGCCGCCCCCGCCCTCGCCCGGCACCGCGTCGCCCGCGTCGGTGAGCAGCCGGACCGCGAAGCCGCGCTCCAGCATGTGCACCAGCGTGGAGGCCGCCCCGGAGACGGCCCACTCGAACGCGGAGTCAGGCCCCGTCCCCCGGTAGGCGGTCCGCCGGGTGTCGAGCAGGACCGTGCACCTGGCGCGCTGCGGCTGCTCCTCGCGGCGCACCATCAGCTCGCCGTAGCGCGCGGTGGAGCGCCAGTGGACGCGCCGCAGGTCGTCCCCGTAGCGGTAGCCGCGCGGGATCACGTCGTCCTCGCCGGCCAGCGCCAACGACCGCTGACGGCCCTCGCCGTACCCGGAGGTCTCGCCGGCCAGCCGCACCGGCGGCAGCACCTCGGTCCGGGGCACCACGACCAGGGTGTCGTAGGCGCTGAAGGAACGCGTCAGCTCGCACATGCCGAACGGGTCGCTCAGCCGAAGCTGCAGCGGGCCGAGCGGGTAGCGCCCGCGCAGGTCGGAGCGCACCCGGTAGGAGACCTCGCGCCGCCCGCCCGCCTCCACCCGGTCCAGCACGAACCGGGGGCGCGGGCCGAGCACGTACGGCACCCGGTCCTGGAGCATCAGCAGGCCCGTGGGAAGCCGCGAGATGTTGTCCATGCGCAGGTGGACGCGGGCCTCGGAACCGGCCGGGACCCGCGACGGGGAGAGCCGGCGGGTGCCCGCGACCCGGTAGCGGGTCCGGTGAAGCACCGTCACACACACCAGCGGCAGCACGGCGAGCAGCAGACCGACCCGCAGCAGGTCGCCCTGGCCCAGCGCGTAGGCGCAGATCGCCGCGGCGATCCCGGCCGCGAGGAAGGACCGCCCCCGGGTGGTCAGGCCGCCGAGCGCGGCCCGTACACCGCCCTTGTCGTCGCTGCCGTCCACCGCGACGGGCCCCGCCGCGGCCATCACGGCCGCCGGATGCCGGGCTGCTGCAGGCCGCCGTACACCGGGCCCGCCTGGGGGTGCGGGGCGGCGACGGCCGTGCCGCCCGAGGCCGTGGGCACCGGGGTCTGCTGAAGGATCTCCAGCACGACCTGTTCGGCGCTGCGGCGGTTCAGCTGGGCCTGCGCGGTGGGCAGCAGCCGGTGGGCGAGCACCGCCACGGCCAGGGCCTGCACATCGTCCGGCAGGCAGTAGTCCCGGCCGCTCAGCGCGGCGGACGCCTTGGCGGCGCGCAGCAGATGCAGCGTGGCGCGCGGCGAGGCACCGAGCCGGAGGTCCGGGTGGTGGCGGGTCGCCCCGACGAGCTGGACCGCGTACCTGCGGACGGCCTCGGCGACATGGACCGCGCGCACCGCGTCGATCAGTTTCACGATCTCGTGCGCGTGCGCCACCGGCTGGAGGTCGTCCAGCGGGGAGAGCCCGCCGTGCACGTCGAGCATCCGCAGCTCGGCCTCCGCCGTGGGATAGCCGATCGACACCCGGGCCATGAACCGGTCGCGCTGGGCCTCGGGCAGCGGATACGTGCCCTCCATCTCCACCGGGTTCTGCGTGGCCACCACCATGAAGGGGTCGGGCAGCTCGTAGGTGTGCCCGTCGATGGTGACCTGGCGCTCCTCCATCGACTCCAGCAGCGCGGACTGGGTCTTGGGCGAGGCGCGGTTGATCTCGTCACCGATCACGACCTGGGCGAAGATCGCGCCCGGCTTGAACTCGAAGTCGCGGCGCTGCTGGTCGTAGATCGACACCCCGGTGATGTCCGAGGGCAGCAGGTCGGGCGTGAACTGGATGCGGCGCACCGAGCAGTCGATGGACCTGGCCAGCGCCTTGGCCAGCATGGTCTTGCCGACGCCGGGGACGTCCTCGATCAGCAGGTGCCCCTCCGCGAGCAGCACGGTCAGCGAAAGCCGTACGACCTCCGGCTTGCCCTCGATCACGGCCTCCACCGACCTGCGCACCCGCTCGGCGGTGGTGGTCAGATCTGTGAGGCTCGCTCGATCGTCATAGGTCGTCACCCGGCCCTCCTCGGCCCTGCCCCACGCTCACCAGGAGCACGGGATTCCCCAGTCATGGGCCGGTGCCCTCGTGCGGCCCGGCCCTCCCCGAAATGCGGACACCGCGCCGGACGACGAGGTCCGACGGGGTGTCACTCACGCATTCTTGTTGCCGTTACCGCTTCGTGTCACTCGCCTGTGGACAACCAGGGGCGATATGTCGGATTGGGTGAGGATTTCGTCACCGGAAGGTGTTCATCCACCACCTTCCAGCGACCCCGGCCGGGCAGCCGGGTCAGGAAGCCGGAGCGATCTCGCGCAGCTTTCCGGTGGTCACGTCGAAGACAAAACCGCGCACGTCGTCGGTGTACTTCAGGAACGGCGAGGTGCGCGCGCGCTGCATCGACTGCCGCACGTCCTGGTCGGCGTCGGTGTAGGACTCCACGGCCCAGGACGGGCGCTGGCCGACCTCCATCTCCAACTCCTGGCGGAAGTCCTCCGTGATCGACTCCATGCCGCAGTTCGTGTGGTGGATCAGGATGATGCTGCGGGTGCCGAGGGCCCGCTGACTGATCGCCAGCGAACGGATGACGTCGTCGGTGACCACACCGCCCGCGTTGCGGATGGTGTGGCAGTCGCCCAGTGACAGGCCGAGGGCCTTGTGCAGGTCGAGCCGGGCGTCCATACAGGCGACCACGGCGACGCGGAGCACCGGCTTGGCGTCCATCCCGGGGTCCTTGAATTCTGCGGCGTAACGGCCGTTCGCCTCGACCAGGCGGTCGGTGACCGTGCCGTCGGCGGCGGAGGCGGAGGTTTCGGCGGGGGAGTACGCGGAAGTCGACATGGACAAGACGTTAGCCCCCGCCACACGCCCGGACGGGAGGGGGAAGCGGACAAAAAACGACAACAGTGCTTGTTGTGAGGTAATCCACAAGCCCGACCGCGGCGGTCCGTGCGGGTGAAAGCGCGGCGGCCGACGCGCTGCCGGGTTGATTGATCGGGAATCGATCGAGTGGCAGGGTGGACTAAAGTGACGGGAAGTTACCGACACCCTGCACATTTCGAACTTTTCCCCGTGTGCGCGGCGTACGTACGGCCCGGCCCTCTCCCGCTCGCCGGTCGGCTGACGCCCCTTCCCCGGCGCCGGCGGACCTCCCCTTCGCGAGCGGGCGGGGACCAGGCCGTACGTCCCGCCACCCGGGACCTGAGCCTGAGAGGGCGCATGAGCCAGACCCGACACGTCCCGGTGATGCTCCAGCGATGCCTGGACCTGTTGGCACCGGCTCTGGAGGTGCCCGGCCCCCAGCCCCCCGTGGTCGTCGACTGCACCCTCGGCCTCGGCGGCCACAGCGAGGCGCTCCTCGCCGCCTTCCCCACCGCCCGGCTGATCGCCCTGGACCGGGACAAGGAGGCCCTCAGGCTCTCCGGCGAACGGCTCGCCCCCTACGGCGGCCGCGCCACCCTGGTGCACGCCGTCTACGACGAACTGCCCGAGGTGCTCGACCGGCTCGGCGTCCCCAAGGTGCAGGGCGTCCTGTTCGACCTCGGCGTCTCCTCCATGCAACTGGACGAGGCCGACCGCGGCTTCGCGTACGCCCGCGACGCCCCGCTCGACATGCGCATGGACCAGACGACCGGCATCGGCGCCGCCGAGGTCCTCAACACCTACCCGCCGGGCGAGCTGGTGCGCATCCTGCGCGCGTACGGCGAGGAGAAGCAGGCCAAGCGGATCGTCTCGGCCGTCGTGCGCGAGCGCGAGAAGGAGCCCTTCACCAACAGCGCCCGGCTCGTCGAGCTGATCCGCGAAGCCCTGCCGCAGGCCGCCATGCGCACCGGCGGCAACCCCGCCAAGCGCACCTTCCAGGCCCTGCGCATCGAGGTCAACGGGGAGCTCACGGTGCTGGAGCGGGCCATTCCGGCCGCCGTCCGGAGCCTCGCGGTCGGCGGCCGCATCGCGGTCCTGTCGTACCAGTCGCTGGAGGACCGGCTGGTCAAGCAGGTCCTCGCGGCCGGCGCCGCCAACACCGCGCCGCCCGGCCTGCCCGTCGTCCCCGAGCGCTACCAGCCCCGGCTGAAGCTGCTCACCCGGGGCGCCGAACTCCCCACCGAGGAGGAGGTCGCCGAGAACCGGCGGGCCGCCCCCGCCCGGCTGCGCGGCGCCGAGCGCATCCGCGAGGACGAGCGGTGAGCGCCCGGCGCCCGGCCGTCCGCGCCGGGGACGGAGCGGTGCGGTGAGCAAACCGGCCGGGCAGCTCAAAGGACGCGCCGCACGGCTCACCCGGCTGATGCCCGCCGGGCCGAGCACCGCGGCCCGCACCCCGTTCGTCCTGCTGGTCGTCCTGCTCCTGGGCGGCGGCCTGATCACCCTGCTGCTGCTCAACTCCGCGCTCAACGAAGGCTCGTTCAGGCTGAGCGAGCTGAAGAAGCGGACCACCGAGCTCACCGACGAGCAGCAGGCCCTCCAGCGCGACGTCGACGCCTCCTCCGAGCCCGACGCCCTGGCGCGCCGGGCCCGCGAGCTGGGCATGGTCCCCGGCGGCAGCCCCGCCTTCCTCGACCCGGACGGCACGGTCCGCGGGGTGCCCACCAAGGCCCCGCCGGCCCCGGTCGCCGCACCGTCGCCGACCACCCCCGCGCCGGTCGTGCCGACGCCCGCCGGCCCGCCCGCGACCACCCCATCGGATGCCGCGGCCACCATCCCCGCGCCCGGCACCGCGGCGGCGGGCCCGGGCACGTCCACGGCCTCCGGCGCACCGGCGGCACAGCCCTCCACGAGCCCCGGCAGGTGACCGAGTGTCCCCCCAGCAACCACCGCGCCGCCGGGTCCCCGGCCCCGCGCGTCCCCGCAACGCCGCCGGACGGGCGGACACCGCGCGACCGCTCCGGCCGGCCGCTGCGGCTGGGCAGCCCGCGCCCGAGACTGCGGCTGGTCAGCCTCGCCCTGACGCTCGTCATGATCGCGTTCGTCGTCCGGCTCCTCCAGGTCCAGGCCGTCGACGCCCACGCGTACGCCGCGAAGGCCGAGGAGAACCGCTACCTGAGCTACACCGTCGCCGCGGAGCGCGGTGAGATCACCGACCGCGGCGGCATCGCGCTGGCCACCAGCGTCGACGCGTACGACATCACGGCCGACCCCAAGATGTTCACACCGGCCGACAGCAAGGCGCCCGACGCCCCCCAGCAGGCCGCCGCCCTCCTCGCGCCGATCCTCGGCGCCGACGCGGCCGACCTGACGAAGAAGCTCTCCCAGCCCAAGAGCCGCTACGCGGTCCTGGCCCGCAGGCAGACCCCGCAGGTCTGGAAGCAGATCAAGGACCTCAAGACCGCCTTCGCCGAGAAGGCCGCGAAGGACAAGGCGGCCGGCGGCGCCGGCGCCAACGTGCTGGCCGGCGTCTTCCAGGAGGCGACCACCAAGCGCGTCTACCCCAACGGCGCGCTGGCCGCCGGGATACTGGGTTACGTCAACGCCGAGGGCAAGGGCGCGGGCGGCCTCGAATCGCAGCTGGACAAGGAGCTCGCCGGCGAGGACGGCACGATCAAGTACGCCCAGTCCGGCGGCCGGCGGGTGCCCACCGCGGGCACCAAGGAGGTGCCGGCGGTCGCCGGCTCCGACATCGAGCTGACCATCGACCGCGACATCCAGTGGGCGGCCCAGAAGGCCATCTCCGACCAGGTCGAGAAGTCCAAGGCCGACCGCGGCTACGTCATCGTGCAGAACACCCGCACCGGTGAGGTCCTCGCCATGGCCAACGCCCCGGGCTTCGACCCCAACGACCTCTCCCAGGCCGACGCCGCCTCCCTGGGCAACGCGGCCCTCCAGGACGTCTACGAGCCCGGCTCCACCAGCAAGGTGATGTCCATGGCCGCCGTGCTGGAGGAGGGCGTCGCCACCCCCCGTACGCACGTCACGGTCCCCAACCGGCTGCACCGGGGCGACCGGCTCTTCAAGGACGACGTCGACCACGCCACCTGGTACCTCACGCTCAACGGCGTACTCGCCAAGTCCAGCAACATCGGCACCATCATGGCCACCGGGCAGCTGGGGAAGACGCAGGCCGAGTCGAACAAGGTGCTGTACTCCTATCTGAGGAAATTCGGAGTCGGTTCGCCCACCGGCCTCGGCTACCCCGGCGAGACCCCCGGCATCCTCGCCAAGCCGCAGGACTGGTCGACCTCGCAGCAGTTCACGATCCCGTTCGGCCAGGGGCTTTCCCTCAACGCCATGCAGGCCGCCTCGATCTACTCCACGATCGCCAACGGCGGGGTCCGGATCGAACCGAGCCTCGTACGCGGCACCAGGGGCGCCGACGGCCGCTTCACCCCGGCCGAGGCCCCCGAACAGACCAGGGTGGTCAGCGAGAAGACCGCCAAGACGCTCGCCACCATGCTGGAGTCGGTGGTCGACGACGAGGAGGGCACCGGAACGGCGGCCAAGATCCCCGGCTACCGGGTCGCGGGCAAGACGGGTACGGCCAACCGGGTCGATCCGGTACGCGGCGGCTACCACGGCTACACCGCCTCCTTCGCCGGCTTCGCACCCGCCGACGACCCCCAGATCACCGTCTACTGCGCGATCCAGAACCCCACCAAGGGCAGTCACTTCGGCGGCCAGACCTGCGGCCCCATCTACAAGCAGGTCATGGAATTCGCCCTCAAGACGCTCCAGACCCCCCCGTCCGGCAGCGAGCCGGCCAGGCTGCCGGTGTCCTTCAAACCCGGCGAGTGAACTCGCGGAGACCACCAGTGACAACCATCACCCCCGATCCCGGGAACCGGAACGGGAACCCCCGCACCCCGGCCCCCTCACTTCGCGAGAGGCCCGGTGCGCCCGGTACGCTCACCGCCGTGCCCCACGCTGAACAGTCCCGAACGACCCAGAAGGACGCGCCTGTGAACTACCCGGGAGCGCCCCGCCCGGATCGGCTGCGGCCGACCTCCCTCGGAGAGCTGGCGGCCCGTCTGGGAGCCGAACCGCCGGGCACCGGCGACGTCACCGGCATCACCCACGACTCCCGCGCCGTACGCCCCGGAGACCTGTACGCGGCCCTGCCGGGCGCCCGGCTGCACGGCGCCGACTTCGCCGCCCAGGCGGCCGGCCTCGGCGCTGCGGCCATCCTCACCGACCCGTCCGGCGCCGAGCGCGCCCGGGCCACCGGGATCCCGGTGCTGGTCACCGACGACCCGCGCGGCCGAATGGGTGAGCTGGCTGCCGAGATCTACGGCCGCCCCGGCACCGGTCTCCTGCAGATCGGCATCACCGGCACCTCCGGCAAGACCACCACCGCCTACCTCGTGGAGGGCGGCTTCCGCGGCGCCGGACGCAGCACCGGCCTCATCGGCACGGTGGAGATGCGCATCGGCGACGAGCGCATCAAGTCCGAACGCACCACGCCGGAAGCCACCGACCTGCAGGCCCTGTTCGCCGTCATGCGCGAACGCGGCGTGGACGCCGTCACCATGGAGGTCTCCAGCCACGCCCTGGTGCTCGGCCGGGTCGACGGCTGCGTCTTCGACGTCGCCGTCTTCAACAACCTCAGCCCGGAGCACATGGAGTTCCACTCCGGCATGGAGGACTACTTCCAGGCCAAGGCGCGGCTGTTCACCCCGCAGCGCAGCAGGCGGGGCGTCGTCAACCACGACGACGAGTACGGCCGCAGGCTCGTCACCGAGGCGTCCGTGCCCATCACCACCTTCTCCGCCGAGGGCCACCCGGACGCCGACTGGCGCGCCGAGGACGTCGTCGTCGGCCAGCTCGGCTCCACCTTCACCGTCGTCGGCCCCAAGGGCGAGCGGGCCAACGCCAAGGCCCCGCTGCCCGGCCCGTTCAACGTCGCCAACACCCTGGCCGCCATCGTCACCCTCGCCGTCGCCGGCATCGACCCGCAGACCGCGGCCGACGGCGTCGCGTCCGTGCCCGGGGTGCCCGGACGGCTGGAGCGCGTCGACGCCGGACAGCCCTACCTCGCGCTCGTCGACTACGCGCACAAGACCGACGCGGTCGAGTCCGTGCTGCGCTCCCTGCGCAAGGTCACCAAGGGCAAGCTGCACATCGTCCTCGGCTGCGGCGGCGACCGCGACACCACCAAGCGCGGCCCGATGGGCGCCGCCGCGGCCCGGCTCGCCGACACCGCCGTGCTCACCTCCGACAACCCCCGTTCCGAGGACCCGCTCGGCATCCTCGCCGCCATGCTCGCCGGCGCCGCCGAGGTGCCCGTCCACGAGCGCGGTGACGTCCTGGTCGACGCCGACCGGGCCGCGGCCGTCGCCGCCGTCGTCGGCCGCGCCGAGCCCGGCGACACCGTGCTCATCGCCGGCAAGGGCCACGAGCAGGGCCAGGACGTCCACGGCGTCGTCCGCCCCTTCGACGACCGGGTGGTCCTGCGCGCGGCCATCGAGCGGTCCCTGGGACACGAGAGCGCCACCCCCCGTGCCGCCACCCACGAGAACAACAGTCAGGGATGACCAAGTGATCGCCCTTTCCCTCGCCGAGATCGCCGAAATCGTCGGCGGGCAGACGCACGACATACCGGATCAGGCAGCAACCGTCAGCGGGCCGGTCGTCATCGACTCCCGGAAAGTGACCCCGGGCTGTCTCTTCGTCGCCTTCGCCGGTGAACGCGCCGACGGCCACGACTACGCCGAGCGCGCCGTCGAGGCGGGCGCGGCCCTCGTCCTGGCCACCCGCCCCGTCGGTGTGCCCGCGATCGTCGTGGACGACGTGGTGGCGGCCCTCGGCGCGCTCTCCCGCGCCGTCGTCGCCCGCCTCGGCGCCACCGTCGTCGCCCTCACCGGCTCCGCGGGCAAGACCTCCACCAAGGACCTCATCGCCCAGCTCCTGGAGCGCAAGGGGCCCACCGTCTACCCGGAGGGCAACCTCAACAACGAGATCGGCCTGCCGCTCACCGCGCTGCGCGCCACCGACGAGACCCAGCACCTGGTCCTCGAAATGGGTGCCCGCTACATCGGCGACATCCGCTATCTCACCGGACTCGTCCCGCCGCGCATCGGCCTCGTGCTCAACGTCGGCAGCGCGCACATCGGCGAGTTCGGCGGCAAGGAGCAGATCGCGCAGGCCAAGGGCGAGATGGTCGAGTCGCTGCCCGAGGACGGAGTCGCCGTGCTCAACGCCGACGACCCCCTCGTACGCGCCATGGCCTCCCGCACCAAGGCCCGCGTGGTGCTCTTCGGTGAAGGCGCGGATGCGGACGTACGGGGTGAGAACGTCCACCTCACCGACGACGGACGCCCCGCGTTCCGCCTCCACACACCCACCGGGTGCAGCGATGTGACCATGCGCCTGTACGGTGAGCACCACGTGTCGAACGCGCTCGCCGCGGCCGCCGTCGCCCATGAGCTGGGCCTGTCCGCAGACGAGATCGCCGAAGCGCTCTCCGATGCGGGCACCCTCTCCCGCTGGCGCATGGAGGTCACCGAGCGTCCGGACGGCGTGACGTTCGTCAATGACGCCTACAACGCCAACCCCGAATCCATGAAGGCCGCGCTGCGCGCGCTGGCCGCCATGGGGAAGGGGCGTCGTACGTGGGCGGTGCTCGGCCTGATGGCCGAGCTCGGCGGCGCCTCGCTCGCCGAGCACGACGCGGTCGGACGGCTCGCCGTCCGGCTCAACGTCAGCAAGCTCGTCGCGGTCGGGGGCAGAGAAGCCTCCTGGCTGCAACTGGGCGCATACAACGAGGGTTCGTGGGGTGAGGAGTCGGTGCACGTGTCCGACGCACAGGCTGCCGTCGACCTGTTGCGCAGGGAACTGCGCCCGGGAGACGTCGTGCTGGTGAAGGCGTCCCGGTCGGTCGGCCTGGAGCAGGTCGTAACGGCACTGCTGGAGAACGCGACCGAGGGCGAGGTCGCGGGCCGATGAGGCAGATCCTCTTCGCGGGAGCCATCGGGCTCTTCCTGACCCTGGTCGGCACTCCGCTGCTGATCAAGCTCCTGGCCCGCAAGGGATACGGGCAGTTCATCCGGGACGACGGGCCGCGCACGCACGGTTCCAAGAAGGGCACGCCCACGATGGGCGGTATCGCCTTCATCCTGGCGACGCTCATCGCGTACTTCCTGGCGAAGGTGATCACCGGCGAGGAGATGCGCTTCTCCGGTGTGCTGGTCCTCTTCCTGATGGCCGGCATGGGTCTCGTCGGCTTCCTCGACGACTACATCAAGATCGTCAAGCAGCGCTCGCTCGGTCTGCGGGCCAAGGCGAAGATGGCCGGCCAGCTGATAGTCGGGATCGCCTTCGCGGTGCTCTCGCTCCAGTTCGCCGACGCCCGGGGCAACACCCCGGCGTCCACCAAGCTCTCCTTCGTCGAGGACTTCGGCTGGTCCATCGGCCCGGTGATCTTCGTCGTCTGGGCCCTGTTCATGATTCTCGCCATGTCCAACGGCGTGAACCTGACGGACGGTCTGGACGGCCTCGCCACCGGTGCGTCGGTGATGGTCTTCGGCGCGTACACCTTCATCGGGCTCTGGCAGTTCCAGGAGTCCTGCGCCAACGCCAACACCCTCACCAACCCGAGCGCCTGTTTCGAAGTGCGCGATCCACTCGACCTCGCGGTCGTCGCCTCCGCGCTGATGGGCTCCTGCTTCGGCTTCCTGTGGTGGAACACCTCCCCGGCCAAGATCTTCATGGGGGACACCGGCTCGCTCGCCCTCGGCGGCGCGCTCGCGGGCCTCGCGATCTGCTCGCGCACCGAGTTCCTGATGGCGGTGCTCGGCGGCCTCTTCGTGATGATCACGATGTCCGTCGTCATCCAGGTCGGCTCGTTCAAGATGACCGGCAAGCGCGTCTTTCGCATGGCGCCGCTCCAGCACCACTTCGAACTCAAGGGGTGGTCCGAAGTCCTTGTCGTGGTCCGCTTCTGGATCATCCAGGGCATGTGCGTGATCGTCGGACTCGGCCTCTTCTACGCAGGATGGGCAGCCAAGAAGTGAGCAACGTGGACTGGCAGGGCAAGCACGTCACGGTCGCCGGGCTCGGAGTCTCCGGAATCCCGGCGGCCCGGGTGCTGCACGGCCTCGGCGCCGTCGTCACCGTCGTCAACGACGGGGACGACGAGCGCTCGCGCGCCCAGGCGGCCGAGCTGGAGGCGCGGGGCATCACCGTGCGCCTCGGCGACGGCGACACCCTGCCCGCGTCCACCGAACTCGTCGTCACCGCCCCCGGCTGGAAGCCCGGCAAGCCGCTGTTCGCCGCGGCCGCCGACGCGGGCGTCCCGGTCTGGGGCGACGTCGAACTCGCCTGGCGGCTGCGCGGGCTGGACGGCAGGCAACCAGCACCCTGGCTCGCGGTCACCGGCACCAACGGCAAGACCACGACCGTACGGATGCTCGCCTCCATCCTGGAGGCGGCCGGGCTGCGCACCGCCGCCGTCGGCAACATCGGCGTCTCCCTCCTGGACGCCGTGGCCGGCGAACAGACCTACGACGTGCTCGCCGTCGAACTCTCCAGCTACCAGCTGCACTGGGCGCCCTCGCTGCGCGCCCACTCCGCCGCCGTGCTCAACCTGGCCCCCGACCACCTCGACTGGCACGGCTCCATGGAGGCGTACGCCGCCGACAAGGGCCGGATCTACGAGGGCAGCCGGGTCGCCTGCGTGTACAACGCCGCCGACCCCGCCACCGAGGACCTGGTGCGCGAGGCGGACGTCGAGGAGGGCTGCCGGGCCATCGGCTTCACCCTCGCCACCCCCGGACCCTCGCAGCTCGGCGTGGTCGACGGCATCCTCGTGGACCGGGCCTTCGTGGCCAACCGGCAGAAGCAGGCCCAGGAGCTCGCCGAGGTCGCCGACGTCAACCCGCCGGCCCCGCACAACATCGCCAACGCCCTGGCCGCCGCCGCCCTGGCCCGCGCCTTCGGCGTCGAGCCCGCCGCCGTGCGCGACGGGCTGCGCAACTTCCGCCCCGACCCGCACCGCATCGAGCACGTCGCGGACGTCGACCGGGTCGCGTACGTGGACGACTCCAAGGCCACCAACACGCACGCCGCCGAAGCCTCCCTCGCCGCCTACGACTCCATCGTCTGGATCGCCGGCGGCCTGGCCAAGGGCGCCACGTTCGACGAGCTGGTGACCGGCTGCGCCAAGCGCCTGCGGGGCGTCGTACTGATGGGCGCGGACCGGGCCCTGATCCGCGAAGCCCTCGCGCGACACGCCCCCGAGGTCCCGGTGGTCGACCTCGACCGGACCGACACTGGGGCGATGTCCGAGGCGGTCCGCGAGGCGGCACGGCTCGCCCGGCCGGGAGACACCGTACTGATGGCCCCGGCCTGCGCCTCCATGGACATGTTCGTCAACTACAACAAGCGGGGCGAGGCATTCGCGGACGCCGTCCGCGCACGCGCCGCCGAGAGCGCCTGACGGGCCCGGCCGCCGCGCCGCACCGTCCCGGGCCACCGGGGCGCGTACGGCGGTGCCGGGGCGGTGCCCCGGCACCGTGGCCCCGGGCACGAGCAGTGGAGGGGACAGGGACATGCCGGCCGAAGAGAGCGTGCGCGTACGGCCCGCCAAGGCGCGGCGCCCCGCGGCGGTGCGCGTCCGGAGCACGGGCGGCCCCCGCAGCCCCCGCGGCGGCGGTGCGCGGCGGCTGTACGAGCGGGCACGCCGGGCCTGGGACCGCCCGCTGACGGCGTACTACGTGATCCTGGGCGCCGGACTGCTGATCACCGTGCTCGGCCTGGTGATGGTCTACTCCGCCTCGATGATCAAGGCCCTGGAACTCGGCAAGCCGGGCACCTACTTCTTCCGCAAGCAGTTCCTGGCCGCCGTGATCGGGGCCGGGCTGATGGCGATCGCCGCCCGGATGCCGGTCAAGCTGCACCGGGCGCTGGCCTACCCGCTGCTCATGGGCGCCGTCTTCCTGATGGTGCTGGTCCAGGTGCCGGGGATAGGGATGTCGGTCAACGGCAACCGCAACTGGCTCTACCTGGGCGGCCCCTTCCAGCTCCAGCCCAGCGAGTTCGGCAAGCTGGCCCTCGTGCTGTGGGGGGCCGACCTGCTCGCCCGCAAACAGGACAAGCGGCTGCTGACCCAGTGGAAGCACATGCTCGTGCCGCTGGTCCCGGTCGCCTTCATGCTGCTCGGGCTGATCATGCTCGGCGGCGACATGGGCACTGCGATCATTCTCACGGCCATCCTCTTCGGGCTGCTCTGGCTGGCCGGTGCGCCGACCCGGCTGTTCGCCGGAGTGCTCGCCACCGCAGGGCTCATCGGCTTCCTGCTGATCAAGACCAGCCCCAACCGCATGTCCCGGCTGGACTGCATGGGAGCCAACGAACCCGGCCCCGGCGGCTCGTGCTGGCAGGCCGTGCACGGTATCTATGCTCTGGCGTCGGGCGGATGGTTCGGATCGGGGCTCGGTGCGAGTGTGGAAAAATGGGGTCAACTTCCAGAACCCCACACCGACTTCATCTTCGCCATCACCGGGGAGGAACTGGGGTTGGCGGGGACGCTGTCGGTACTCGCCCTCTTCGCGGCTCTAGGCTATGCGGGTATCCGCGTGGCGGGACGCACGGAGGACCCCTTCGTGAGGTACGCAGCGGGAGGTGTGACCACCTGGATCACGGCGCAGGCCGTGATCAACATCGGTGCGGTGCTCGGCCTGCTGCCGATCGCCGGTGTCCCGCTCCCGCTGTTCTCCTACGGGGGGTCGGCCCTGCTGCCGACCATGTTCGCCGTCGGGCTGCTGATCGCGTTCGCGCGGGACGAGCCCGCCGCGAAGGCGGCCCTGGCCGTGCGGAGGCCCGGGGTGAGATGGAAGACGATGAGACGGCGCGTCAAGAAGCGTTCGTCCGGAGAGCGGTGAATTTCGGTGCATGTCGTACTCGCCGGCGGGGGGACCGCCGGCCACATCGAGCCCGCGCTTGCCCTCGCAGACGCCCTGCGCAGGCAGGACCCGAGCGTGGGGATCACCGCTCTCGGCACGGAGCGCGGACTCGAGACCAGGCTCGTACCCGAGCGGGGGTACGAACTCGCCCTGATCCCGGCCGTACCGCTGCCGCGCAAGCCGACCCCCGAACTCATCACCGTCCCGGGCCGGCTGCGCGGCACCATCAAGGCCGCCGAGCAGATCCTCGAACGCACCGGGGCCGACTGCGTGGTCGGCTTCGGCGGCTACGTCGCCCTGCCCGGCTACCTGGCCGCCAAGCGCGCCGGCGTCCCGATCGTGGTCCACGAGGCCAACGCCCGCCCCGGCCTGGCCAACAAGATCGGCTCGCGGTACGCGCACGGCGTCGCCGTCTCCACGCCCGACAGCAAGCTGCGCGGCGCCCGCTACATCGGCATCCCGCTGCGCCGCACCATCGCCACCCTCGACCGGGCCCGGGTCCGCCCGGAGGCGCGTGCCGCGTTCGGCCTTGACCCCAACCTGCCCACGCTGCTGGTCTCGGGCGGCTCGCAGGGCGCCCGCCACCTCAACGAGGTGGTCCAGCGGGTCGCGCCGCTGCTCCAGCGCTCCGGCATCCAGATCCTGCACGTGGTCGGCCCGAAGAACGAATTGCCGCGCGTGGACAACATGCCCGGAATGCCCCCCTACATCCCGGTACCGTACGTGGACCGGATGGATCTCGCGTACGCCGCGGCCGACATGATGCTCTGCCGCGCGGGCGCGATGACCGTCGCCGAACTCTCCGCCGTCGGGCTGCCCGCCGCCTACGTCCCGTTGCCCATCGGCAACGGCGAACAGCGGCTGAACGCCCAGCCGGTGGTCAATGCCGGCGGCGGCCTGCTGGTGGACGACGCCGCGCTCACCCCCGAGTGGGTGCAGGGCAACGTCCTCCCGGTGCTGTCCGATCCGCACCGGTTGTATGAAATGTCCCGCGCCGCCGCCGAGTTCGGCCGCCGGGATGCCGACGATCTGCTGGTCGGCATGGTGTACGAGGCGATTGCCGCACGCCGTAACGCGTGAGGCGGGCGGGTCCGGGGGCGGTGGCCCCCGGACCCGGCATAAGGAGCGAGCGTGGCCGGACCGACGACCGCCCAGCGCGGTGCAGGGAAGCAGGAGGACGCCCCGGACCGGCCGCCGCGCCCACGCCCCGAGGGGCGCCGCATGCCCCGGCGCAGGCTGCTGATCCTGATCGCCGCGGCCGTGCTGCTGCTCGGCTCCGGCGTCGTCTGGGCGCTCTACGGCTCCTCCTGGCTCAGGGTCGAACAGGTCAGGATCACGGGTGTCCGGGTGCTGACGCCGGCCCAGGTGGAGAACGCGGCCGACGTGCCGATGGGCACCCCGCTGGTTTCCGTGGACACCGGCGCGATCGAGAAGAGGTTGCGCCAGAAGTTGCCTCGTATCGACTCGGTGGATGTCGTACGGTCATGGCCGCACGGCATCGGACTTAAAGTGACCGAGCGAAAGCCGGTCCTATTGGTGAAAAAGGGCGCAAAGTTCATTGAAGTGGACGCCGAAGGCGTGCGTTTCGCCACGGTGGACAAGGCGCCCGGGCGCGTGCCTCTGCTGGAAACGGCCACCGGCCGGTCCGCGAGCCTGCGCCGTTTCGGGTCCGACCGGCTGGTGCGGGAAGCGGTCCGGGTCGCGGGCGATCTCCCGGGCGGCGTCGCGCAGGACACCCGGGTCGTACGGGTCGCCTCGTACGACGCCATCTCGCTGGAGCTCACCGGGGACCGCACGGTGGACTGGGGAAGCGGTGAACGGGGCGCGGTGAAGGCGAGAGTTCTCACCGCTCTCATGAAAGCCGCCCCCAAAGCGGGACACTTCGACGTGAGTGCACCCACCGCACCCGCGGTGTCGGGTAGTTGACGCACATTTGGCCTGGCCAGCACCCTGGTTGGTCAGCGCTACGGGTGATCACATAGGGTGAAAAGAAAAACGGGAGGTTCGGCGTGTTCGTTGAACGGGCGCCACTTGTCGACTTAGTGTCCTGTTCGGAAGAGTCCATGAAGCAGACACACTGGTAACCCTAAACTTCAACGTTAGGGTTTGGGTCGGCGTTCGGACCGTCCCAATCGGCATCCGTCGTCGCGGCGGGATCACCGCCAAGCGACGACACGTAACTCGAGGCGAGAGGCCTTCGACGTGGCAGCACCGCAGAACTACCTCGCAGTCATCAAGGTCATCGGTGTCGGCGGCGGTGGTGTCAATGCCATCAACCGAATGATCGAGGTCGGTCTCAAGGGCGTCGAGTTCATCGCGATCAACACGGATGCGCAAGCCCTGTTGATGAGCGACGCCGACGTCAAGCTCGACGTCGGCCGCGAACTCACCCGCGGCCTCGGCGCCGGGGCGAACCCGGCCGTCGGTCGTAAGGCGGCAGAGGACCACCGTGAGGAGATCGAGGAGGTCCTCAAGGGGGCCGACATGGTCTTCGTCACCGCAGGCGAAGGCGGCGGCACCGGTACCGGTGGCGCACCCGTCGTCGCGAACATCGCACGCTCGCTCGGCGCCCTGACGATCGGTGTGGTCACCCGCCCGTTCACCTTCGAGGGCAGGCGTCGCGCGAACCAGGCGGAGGACGGCATCGCCGAGCTCCGCGAAGAGGTCGACACCCTCATCGTCATTCCCAACGACCGGCTGCTGTCCATCTCGGACCGCCAGGTCAGCGTGCTCGACGCGTTCAAGTCGGCCGACCAGGTCCTGCTCTCGGGTGTGCAGGGCATCACCGACCTCATCACCACCCCGGGTCTGATCAACCTCGACTTCGCCGACGTCAAGTCGGTCATGTCCGAGGCCGGATCGGCGCTCATGGGCATCGGCTCGGCCCGCGGCGACGACCGTGCGGTGGCGGCCGCGGAGATGGCGATCTCCTCGCCGCTCCTGGAGGCGTCCATCGACGGCGCCCGCGGTGTCCTGCTCTCCATCTCCGGCGGCAGCGACCTCGGTCTCTTCGAGATCAACGAGGCCGCCCAGCTGGTGAGCGAGGCGGCGCACCCCGAGGCGAACATCATCTTCGGCGCGGTCATCGACGACGCGCTGGGCGACGAGGTGCGGGTCACCGTCATCGCGGCGGGCTTCGACGGCGGCCAGCCGCCGGCCCGGCGGGAGAACGTCCTGGGCGCGAACACGGCCAAGCGCGAGGAGCCGGCCCCGCCGGTCCGGGCCGCCGAGCCCGTGCGCCAGCAGGGCGGACTGGGCTCCGTGCCCCCGCGCGAGGAGCCGGCGGTCCAGGCCGAGCCGGCACCGGTGCAGGGCGAGAGCCACCTGCCGCCGGCCGTCTCCCCGCCGCACGTCCCGCCGGCCCGTCCCTACTCGGACTCCCAGGCCGAGGAGCTGGACGTACCGGACTTCTTGAAGTGATAGGTCCGCATGACGCAGTGAGCTCGAAGGTTTCTGTCTTTTCGCGGGGCGGCGCTCACTTCTCCTTCACCGACAGGTGGGGCGGGGTGAGCGCCGCTCCGTACGCGGAGCTCAACCTCGGCGGCGCGGTCGGTGACGACCCCGCCGCCGTTCGCGCCAACCGGGAGCGCGCCGCGCGGGCCCGTGGGCTCGATCCGGCGCGGGTCGTCTGGATGAACCAGGTCCACGGCCGTGATGTGGCCGTGGTGGACGAACCCTGGGGCGACGCCCGGGAGATCCCGGCCGTGGACGCGGTGGTGACCGCGCGGCGCGGGCTCCCGCTCGCCGTTCTGACCGCCGACTGCACCCCCGTCCTGCTGGCCGACCCGGTCGCCGGTGTCGTCGCGGCGGCGCACGCGGGCCGGCCGGGGCTGGTCGCCGGAGTGGTCCCGGCCGCGGTCGGGGCCATGGTCCGGCTCGGCGCGGCGGTCTCCCGGATCACCGCGCACACCGGGCCCGCCGTCTGCGGACGGTGCTACGAGGTGCCGGCGGCGATGCGGGACGAGGTCGCCGCGCGCGTGCCCGGCTCCTGGTCCGAGACGAGCTGGGGCACCCCGGCGGTGGACGTCACCGCCGGAGTCCACGCCCAGCTGGAGGCCCTCGGCGTCACCGACCGGCACACGTCGCCCTTCTGCACCCTCGAATCGGGCGACCACTTCTCGTACCGACGCGACCGCACCACCGGGCGGCTCGCCGGATATGTCTGGCTGGACTGATAGGGCATGACGGAACGCAAGGAACAACTCGCCGCGAATCTGGCGCAGGTGGAGGAGCGGATCCATTCCGCCTGCGCCGCGGCCGGCCGCGAGCGGGACGAGGTGACCCTCATCGTGGTCACCAAGACCTACCCCGCGAGCGATGTGCGGATTCTGCACGGACTCGGTGTGCGTCAGGTCGCGGAGAACCGCGACCAGGACGCCGCCCCCAAGGCCGCCGCATGCACGGATCTGTCCCTCTCCTGGCACTTTGTCGGTCAATTGCAGACCAACAAGGTCCGTTCTGTGGCAAGTTATGCCGATGTCGTGCAGTCCGTGGACCGTACGAAGCTGGTGACCGCCCTCTCGGCGGCGGCCGAGCGCGGCGGTCGCGAACTCGGCTGCCTCATCCAGGTCGCGCTCGACGCGGAGAGCGGCGAGCGGGGGGCCCGCGGCGGTGTCGCCCCCGACGGGATCGAGGAGTTGGCCGACGCGGTCGCGGCGGCGCCGGGCCTGCGGCTGGACGGTCTGATGACCGTCGCCCCGCTCGCCGGGCCGTACGCCGGGCGGCAACGGGCCGCGTTCGACCGGCTGATGGAATTCTCATCCCGGCTGCGCGGGAACCATCCGGCTGCGAACATGGTCTCCGCAGGGATGAGTGCGGACCTCGAGGACGCGATCGCGGCCGGAGCGACACATGTGCGCGTCGGTACTGCGGTACTCGGAGTCCGACCGGGGCTCGGGTAACGTCGCCAAGCAAGTCGGACCACAGCAGAAAATATGGTCATTACCGCCCTTGGCGGGCAGGCCGGAGTGGATCGCGGGCACTTGGTGACAGATGCCGATCCACCACAGAGCGGAGGACTCAGAGCATGGCCGGCGCGATGCGCAAGATGGCGGTCTACCTCGGCCTCGTGGAGGACGATGGGTACGACGGCCCGGGGTTCGACCCCGACGACGAATTCGAACCCGAGCCGGAGCCCGAGCGCGACCGGCGCCGGCACCAGCCCGCACATCAGGTGGAGCGCGACCGGGAGCGTGAAGAACCGGTCCGGGCGGTCCAGCCGCCGGCCCAGCGGGAGCCGGTTCAGATCCCGGCGGAGCGTGAGCGACCCGCCCGGATCGCACCCGTGGCATCCATCACACCTGAACGCCCGAACATGGAGAAGAACGCACCGGTGATCATGCCCAAGGTCGTGTCCGAGCGGGAGCCCTACCGGATCACCACGCTGCACCCCAGGACGTACAACGAGGCCCGTACCATCGGGGAACACTTCCGTGAGGGCACCCCGGTGATCATGAATCTCACGGAGATGGACGATACGGACGCAAAGCGACTTGTCGACTTTGCCGCGGGACTCGTCTTCGGTCTCCATGGCAGCATTGAGCGAGTGACACAGAAGGTGTTCCTGTTGTCGCCTGCTAACGTCGATGTCACGGCGGAGGACAAGGCCCGCATCGCAGAGGGCGGATTCTTCAACCAGAGCTGAGAACACGACACCGGGAACAACCCGGCCGCGAGGCCGGCGCTACGAGAGCCAGGGGAGAGGGAAGCGCGAGGATGGGCGTCGCACAAAGTGTTGTCTACATCGCGTTGATGTGTTTCCTCATCGTGCTGATCTTCCGGCTCGTCATGGACTACGTCTTCCAGTTCGCACGTTCATGGCAGCCGGGCAAGCCGATGGTGGTGGTCCTCGAGACCACTTACACGGTCACCGATCCACCGCTCAAGCTCCTGCGGCGGTTCATCCCGCCGCTGCGTCTCGGGGGCGTGGCACTCGACCTGTCCTTCTTCGTTCTGATGATCATCGTTTCCATCCTGATCAGCGTTGTGACCGGGCTGTGAGCGATACGGTCTTGCCGACTGCCGACGACTACGTAGAGGTGAAGAAGAGATGCCGCTGACTCCCGAGGACGTGCGGAACAAGCAGTTCACGACGGTCCGCCTCCGAGAGGGCTACGACGAGGACGAGGTCGATGCCTTCCTCGACGAGGTCGAGTCGGAGCTGACCCGCCTGCTCCGTGAGAACGAGGACCTGCGCGCCAAGCTGGCCGCCGCCACGCGTGCCGCCGCGCAGAACCAGCAGCAGCAGGGCATGCGCAAGCCGCCCGAGCAGCAGGACCGGCCGGGGGCCCCGGTGCCCGCCGCCATATCGGGCCCGCCGGTCCAGCAGCAGCCCCCGCAGATGGGTCCCCCCCAGCTGCCCGGTGGTGCTCCGCAGCTGCCCGCCGGTCCCAGCGGCCACGGCCCCCAGGGCCCGCACGGTCCCGGTCCGCAGGGCCCGCACGGCCCCGGCCCGATGCAGGGTGGTCCCATGGGCGGCCCGATGGGCGGTCCCATGGGCGGCCACAACCCGCAGCAGCAGATGCAGCAGATGCAGCCGCCGCCGCAGATGCAGCAGCAGGGCCCCGGTGGCGACAGCGCCGCGCGTGTCCTCTCCCTGGCGCAGCAGACCGCCGACCAGGCGATCGCGGAGGCCCGTTCCGAGGCCAACAAGATCGTCGGCGAGGCGCGCAGCCGCGCCGAGGGCCTGGAGCGCGACGCGCGTGCCAAGGCGGACGCGCTGGAGCGGGACGCGCAGGAGAAGCACCGCGTGGCGATGGGCTCGCTGGAGTCGGCCCGCGCGACGCTGGAGCGCAAGGTCGAGGACCTGCGGGGCTTCGAGCGCGAGTACCGGACCCGTCTGAAGTCCTACCTGGAGAGCCAGCTGCGTCAGCTGGAGACCCAGGCCGACGACTCGCTGGCTCCGCCGCGGACGCCGGCTGCCGCGTCGCTGCCGCCGTCGCCCTCGCTGGCTCCGGCCGGCGCCGGTGCCATGGGGCACACCATGGGCGGCAACCACGGCGGTCACGGCAACCAGCCGATGGGTGGCAACCAGTCCATGGGCGGTGGCCCGTCCTACGGCGGTCAGCAGCAGATGTCCCCGGCGATGACGCAGCCGATGGCACCGGTGCGGCCGCAGCCGATGCAGGCGCCGTCGCCGATGCGGGGATTCCTGATCGACGAGGACGACAACTGAGCGGGGCGCGCTCGTTGAGCGCGTAGCCGTCGGCAGGCTGAGGGCCGGGCCCCGGGGTTTTCCCCGGGGCCCGGCCCTTTGCCGTGGCCGGGGCCGGCCGGTGCGGGTGCGGTGGGCCGGGCCGCTGCGCGGGGCTTTGCCCCTGCCCGCCCCTTCCCGTAACCGGGGCTCCGTCCCGGGCCCCGCTCCTCAATCGCCGGAGGGGCTGGGTGGTGGGGCTCCGTCCCGGGCCCCGCTCCTCAATCGCCGGAGGGGCTGGGTGGTGGGGCTCCGTCCCGGGCCCCGCTCCTCAATCGCCGGAGGGGCTGGGTGGTGGGGCTCCGCCCCGGGCCCCGCTCCTCAATCGCCGGAGGGGCTGGGTGGTGGGGGCTCCGCCCCCGGGTTCGGGAAGGGGCGGGGTGGGAACAAGCAAGGGCCCGGCCGGAAGTTGCTTGTCCGGCCGGGCCCCAGGCGTTCCGCGGGTTACCGCTCCGTCTTGCGGAGGCGGAACGTCAGGGACAGGCCCTCGTCCTCGAACGGCGTGCCGTACGTGGCGTCCGCATCGCCCTCCGCGTAGTCCAGGGCCAGGACCTCGTCCGCGATCAGGGTCGCGTGCTCGGTCAGGGCCTCCGTCGTCGCGAGGGAGGCGGACGTCCAGCGGACGGCGATGCGGTCCGCGACGTCCAGGCCGCTGTTCTTGCGGGCCTCCTGGATGAGGCGGATCGCGTCACGGGCCAGGCCCGCCCGCCGCAGCTCTGGGGTGATCTCCAGGTCCAGCGCGACCGTCGCGCCAGAGTCGGAGGCGACCGACCAGCCCTCGCGCGGGGTCTCCGTGATGATCACCTCGTCCGGCGAGAGGGTGATCTGCTCGCCGTCCACCTCCACGGACGCCGTGCCCTCGCGCAGGGCGAGCGACAGAGCCGCCGCGTCCGCGTTCGCCACGGCCTTGGCCACTGCCTGGACGCCCTTGCCGAAGCGCTTGCCCAGCGCACGGAAGTTGGCCTTGGCCGTGGTGTCGACCAGCGAGCCGCCGACCTCGGAGAGGGAGGCCAGCGAGGAGACGTTCAGCTCCTCCGTGATCTGGGCGTGCAGCTCGGGGGAGAGGCTCTCGAAGCCCGAGGCCGCGACCAGGGCGCGGGAGAGCGGCTGGCGGGTCTTGACGCCCGACTCGGCACGCGTGGCCCGGCCCAGCTCGACCAGGCGGCGCACCAGCGCCATCTGTGTCGAGAGGGCGGGGTCGATCGCCGCCGGGTCCGCCTTCGGCCAGGACGACAGGTGGACCGACTCCGGGGCGTCCGGGGCGACCGGCACGACCAGGTCCTGCCAGACCCGCTCGGTGATGAACGGGGTCAGCGGGGCCATCAGCCGCGTGACCGTCTCGACGACCTCGTGGAGCGTGCGCAGCGCCGCCTTGTCGCCCTGCCAGAAGCGGCGGCGGGAGCGGCGCACGTACCAGTTGGACAGGTCGTCCACGAACGCGGACAGCAGCTTGCCGGCGCGCTGGGTGTCGTAGCCCTCCAGCGCCTGCGTGACCTGGTCCACCAGCGCGTTCAGCTCGCTGAGCAGCCAGCGGTCCAGGACCGTGCGGTCGGCCGGGGCCGGGTCGGCGGCCGAGGGAGCCCAGTTCGACGTACGGGCGTACAGGGCCTGGAAGGCGACCGTGTTCCAGTACGTGAGGAGCGTCTTGCGGACGACCTCCTGGATCGTGCCGTGGCCGACGCGCCGCGCCGCCCAGGGGGAGCCGCCGGCCGCCATGAACCAGCGGACCGCGTCGGCGCCGTGCTGGTCCATGAGGGGGATCGGCTGGAGGATGTTGCCCAGGTGCTTGGACATCTTGCGGCCGTCCTCGGCGAGGATGTGGCCCAGGCAGACCACGTTCTCGTACGACGACTTGTCGAAGACCAGGGTGCCGACCGCCATCAGCGTGTAGAACCAGCCGCGGGTCTGGTCGATGGCCTCCGAGATGAACTGCGCCGGGTAGCGGCTCTCGAAGACCTCCTTGTTCTTGTACGGGTAGCCCCACTGCGCGAACGGCATCGAGCCCGAGTCGTACCAGGCGTCGATGACCTCCGGGACGCGGTACGCCTCCAGCTGGCAGCTCTCGTGCGAGCAGGTGAACGTGATCTCGTCGATGAACGGCCGGTGCGGGTCGAGGCCGGAGAGGTCGGCGCCGGTCAGCTCGCTCAGCTCGGCGCGCGAACCCACGCAGGTGAGGTGGCCGTCCTCGCAGCGCCAGATCGGCAGCGGGGTGCCCCAGTAGCGGTTACGGGACAGCGCCCAGTCGACGTTGTTGGTCAGCCAGTCGCCGAACCGGCCGTGCTTGACCGAGTCCGGGAACCAGTTGGTCTTCTCGTTCTCCTGGAGCAGCCGCTCCTTGACCGCCGTCGTGCGGATGTACCAGGACGGCTGCGCGTAGTACAGCAGCGCGGTGTGGCAGCGCCAGCAGTGCGGGTAGCTGTGCTCGTAGGGGACGTGGCGGAAGAGCAGTCCGCGGTCGTTGAGGTCCTCGGTCAGCGCCTCGTCGGCCTTCTTGAAGAAGACCCCGCCCACCAGCGGCACGTCCTCCTCGAAGGTGCCGTCGGGGCGGACCGGGTTCACCACCGGCAGCCCGTACGCCTTGCAGACCTGGAGGTCGTCGGCGCCGAAGGCGGGGGACTGGTGGACCAGACCCGTACCGTCCTCGGTCGTCACGTACTCGGCGTTGACGATGTAGTGGGCCTCCGCCGGGAAGTCCACCAGGGCGAAGGGGCGCTCGTACGTCCAGCGCTCCATCTCGCGGCCCGTGAACGTCTGCCCGGTCGGCTCCCAGCCCTCGCCGAGCGCCTTCTCGACCAGGGGCTGCGCGACGACGAGCTTCTCCTCGCCGTTCGTCGCGACGACGTAGGCGACGTCCGGGTGCGCGGCGACGGCGGTGTTGGAGACCAGGGTCCACGGGGTCGTCGTCCAGACCAGGAGCGCCGCCTCGCCGGCCAGCGGGCCGGAGGTGAGGGGGAAGCGGACGAAGACCGAGGGGTCGACGACCGTCTCGTAGCCCTGCGCCAGCTCGTGGTCCGAGAGGCCGGTGCCGCAGCGCGGGCACCAGGGGGCGACGCGGTGGTCCTGGACCAGCAGGCCCTTGTTGAAGATCTCCTTCAGCGACCACCACACGGACTCGACGTACTCGGGATCCATCGTGCGGTACGCGTCGTCCAGGTCGACCCAGTAGCCCATGCGGGTCGTGAGCTCGGCGAAGGCGTCGGTGTGCCGGGTGACGGACTCGCGGCACTTGGCGTTGAACTCGGCGATGCCGTACGCCTCGATGTCCTTCTTGCCGTTGAAGCCGAGCTCCTTCTCGACCGCGAGCTCGACCGGCAGGCCGTGGCAGTCCCAGCCGGCCTTGCGGCCCACGTGGTAGCCCTGCATGGTCCGGAAGCGGGGGAAGACGTCCTTGAAGACGCGGGCCTCGATGTGGTGGGCGCCCGGCATGCCGTTGGCGGTCGGGGGGCCCTCGTAGAACACCCACTCGGGGCGGCCGTCGGACTGGTCGAGGCTCTTGGTGAAGACCTTGTTCTCGCGCCAGAAGTCGAGCACGGCGTGCTCCAGCGCGGGCAGGTCGACCTGGGCGGGTACCTGGCGGTACTGCGGCGATGTCATGTGCGGGCTTCCTCCGGCGGACGTCTTCCACTTCCGTCGGAGGGACGAGAACCGACGCCGGTCCCCGCGGTACCACCCTCCTTGGCCCCGGGCGTGCGCCCCGGGCCCCCTCATTGGGGTGCGATGCCGGCTCTACTGGCCCTGGAGCCCGTGGGCGGAGCCCACTGTCCCGAGCTTTCTTCCGACGGCTCCGGGTGATCTTCACGACGCGCTCGCCCCCGGGCTTCCACCGTCCCCGGGTCGCTCCTGGCCGCGTACGACGCTACTCGTCCCATCCACGCCTTTCGCTGGGCCCAGTGTACGGGCCCGGGGGACAGGCGCCGACCCGTTTACGGACCGGCCCCCGGACCGGCCCCCGCGTGACCCGAATGGCCAGACGGGCCGTACCGGGTTCCGGCGCGTCCCGGCGCGGTGCGGAAAGCCGGATTACCCGGCGGGGAGCTGGGCACAACGGATGGAGGCGCGCGGTGATCCGGAGACGGGGAGGGGCGATGCGGCGGCGTGCCCCGTTGCCGCGGGGCTGGGGTCGACTTATCGTCCCAGCACGACTCGCGAGCAAGATCACACTGCGTGAAGGGGCCGCGGCCATGGTGGAGAAGAAGGCAGCCGCACGGAAGACGGCGGCGGCCGAGCAGGCGCCCGCCAGGAAGGCCGCGGCGAAGAAGGCGCCCGCGAAGAAGGCGCCCGCGAAGAGAGCCGCCGCCGGGAAAGCCACAGCCAAGAAGACCCCGGCCGGGACTCCGGCCGGGGAGGGGTCGAAGACCACGGGGGCGGCGCAGGCCGCCGAGCAGACGGGAGCCCACACGGTGGTAGCCAAGAAGAGCGCGGCCAGTACCCGGACCGCGGGCGGGAGCACGGCACCCGTGCCGACGGCCCGCCTCGCCACGGCGCCCGGGGAGCTGGCCGTACGGCCGGGCGAGGACCCCTGGACGCCGGAGGAGGTCGAGGCCGCCCGCAGCGAGCTGACCGGTGAGAGCACCCGGCTGCGCAACGAACTGGAGGCGTCCGGTCTGGCGCTGGCCGGGCTGATGCGGGACTCCGGCGACGGAGCGGGCGACGACGAGGCCGACACCGGCACCAAGAACATCACCCGCGAGCACGAGATGCAGCTCGCCGCCAACGCCCAGGAGATGCTGGACCAGACCGAGCGCGCCCTGGCGAGGCTGGAGGCCGGTACGTACGGGCTCTGCGAGGTCTGCGGGAACCCGATCGGCAAGGCGCGGATGCAGGCGTTCCCCCGCGCCACCCTCTGCGTCGAGGACAAACAGAAGCAGGAGCGACGAGGCTGATCCGCACAGGTGTGCCGTACCCTCGTTCTCTGTCGGGAACTAGCTTGAGGGACTCACGTGGCAGAGGCGGAGCGCATCATCGGTACGCCGGACATCACCGGGCCTGAGGGAAGCGGAGAGACCGGGCCGGACGGCGCGGCCGCTTCCCCGGAGGCCGGCACGTCGTCGGACGGGCAGGACACCGGCGCGACCGCGGCCGACGTCGACGCGGAGGCGGAGGCGGCGGTCGACCGCTCGCCGGCCACCCGCCGGCGCCGGATCATCCTGCTCTTCTGCGTCGCCGTCGTCGCCTACCTGCTCGACCTCGGCAGCAAGATGCTCGTCGTGGCGAAGCTGGAGCACCAGGAGCCGGTCGAGCTCCTCGGCGACTGGCTCAAGCTCGACGCCATCCGCAACGCGGGCGCCGCATTCGGGTTCGGTGAGGCGTTCACGATCATCTTCACGATCATCGCGGCGACCGTCATCGTGGTGATCGCGCGGCTCGCCCGCAAGCTGTACAGCCTGCCGTGGGCCATCGCGCTCGGCCTGCTGCTCGGCGGGGCGCTCGGCAACCTCACCGACCGCATCTTCCGCGCGCCGGGCGTGTTCGAGGGCGCGGTGGTGGACTTCATCGCCCCCGCGCACTTCGCCGTCTTCAACCTGGCCGACTCCGCGATCGTCTGCGGTGGCATCCTGATCGTCCTCCTCTCCTTCAAGGGCCTGGACCCCGACGGCACCGTGCACAAGGACTAGTGGGCACAAGGCATACTCGACAGGTGAGTACGCAACCCGAGATCCGCACCCTGCCCGTCCCCGATGGCCTGGAGGGCGAGCGCGTCGACGCCGCCATCTCCCGGATGTTCGGTTTCTCCCGCACCAAGGCCGCCGACCTGGCCGCCGCCGGCAAGGTGCAGGTGGACGGCTCGGTGGTCGGGAAGTCCGAGCGGGTGCACGGCGGTGCCTGGCTCGAAGTGGAGATGCCGCAGGCCCCCGCGCCCGTGCAGGTCGTCGCCGAGCCCGTCGAGGGCATGGAGATCGTGCACGACGACGACGACATCGTCGTGATCGTGAAGCCGGTCGGCGTCGCCGCGCACCCCAGCCCCGGCTGGACCGGCACCACCGTCATCGGCGGCCTCGCCGCCGCCGGGTACCGGATCTCGACCTCCGGCGCCGCCGAGCGCCAGGGCATCGTCCACCGCCTGGACGTCGGGACCTCCGGGCTGATGGTCGTCGCCAAGTCGGAGCGCGCCTACACCCTGCTGAAGGCCCAGTTCCGCGACCGGGTCGTCGAGAAGAAGTACAACGCGCTGGTCCAGGGCCACCCGGACCCGATGAGCGGCACCATCGACGCGCCCATCGGCCGCCACCCCAACCACGACTACAAGTGGGCGGTCGTCGCGGACGGCAAGGCATCGGTGACGCACTACGACCTGATCGAGGCGTACCGGGCCGCCAGCCTCCTGGACATCAAGCTGGAGACCGGCCGCACCCACCAGATCCGGGTGCACATGTCCGCCCACCGCCACCCCTGCGTCGGTGACCTCACCTACGGCGCCGACCCGACCATGGCCAAGCGCCTCGGCCTGACCCGGCAGTGGCTGCACGCGGTGAAGCTCGGCTTCGAGCACCCCTCGGACGGCGGCTGGGTCGAGTTCACCAGCTCCTACCCGGACGACCTCCAGCAGGCGCTGGACCGCATCGCGGCGGAGAGCGAATGACCCCCAGGCCCTCTTGGTACGTCACGCGTACCGTCACCGACGAGCAGGACCGCGCCGCGTGCTTCCAGCTCCGCAAGGACGTCTTCGTCGGTGAGCAGAACGTGCCCGAGGAGATCGAGTACGACGCCTACGACGCGGACGCGGTGCACGTCATAGCCGTCGCGGCCGACGGCACCGCGCTCGGTACCGGCCGGCTGCTGCACGGCCCCGCCGCCGCGTCGCACACGGGCCCGGACCCCGTGGTCGGCTCGCTGGGCCGGCTCGCGGTGAGCAAGGAGGCGCGGGGCCTCGGCGTCGGAGCCGCGCTGGTGCGGGCCATCGAGGACGCGGCCCGGGACGCCGGCCTGACCGCCGTCGACCTGCACGCCCAGACGCACGCGCTCCGCTTCTACGAGCGCCTCGGGTATGTGGCGTACGGCCCCGAGTTCATGGACGCGGGCATCGCGCACCGGGCGATGCGCCGGGCGATCTGACGCCCCGCCGAACCCCCTGAACCCGGGGCGGGCAGGGCACATGGCAGGGTGAGGGGCATCGGCCGAGCGGATACCGGGCCCGGCCGGAACGCTTCGGAAGGCACCCCGTGGACCAGATGACCCTGCTGCTCCTGCTGCTGCTCGGAGCCGTGGTCACGGTTCCGCTCGGGGACCGTCTCAAACTGCCCGCGCCGGTGCTGATGACGATCCTCGGCGTCCTGATGGCCTTCGCCAGCTTCGTGCCGAACGTGGACATCCCGCCGGAGATCATCCTCCCCGCGCTGCTGCCCCCGCTGCTCTACGCCTCCGTGCAGCGCACCTCCTGGCGGCAGTTCGCCGCCAACAAGCGGCCCATCTTCCTGCTGGCCGTCGCGCTGGTCTTCCTGACGACGGCGGCCGTCGCCGCGGTGGCCAACGCGATCGTGCCCGGACTGCCGATTGCCGCCGCCGTCGCGCTCGGCGCGCTGGTCGCACCGCCCGACCCGGTCGCCGCGACCGCCGTCGCCGGCTCGGTCGGGCTGCCCCGCCGGCTCGTCTCCATCCTGGAGGGCGAGGGCCTGTTCAACGACGTCACCGCGATCGTGCTGTACCACGTGGCCATCGCGGCTGCGGTCAGCGGCACCTTCTCGCTGCCCGAGGCGTTCGGCCTGCTGATCCTGTCCGCCGTCGTCGCCGTCGTGGTGGGCCTCGGGCTCGGCTGGCTCACCATCAAGCTCATGGGGCTGCTCGGTGACGCCACCCTCCAGGTCGGCCTGACCCTGCTGGTGCCGTTCGTCAGCTACGTGCTCTCCGAGGAGCTGATGGGCTCAGGCGTGCTCGCCGTCCTGACCACCGCGCTCTTCCTCGCCGAGCACACCGCGGACGCCGACGACGTCCTCGGGCGGCTCACCGGGCGCACCTTCTGGGACATCGTCGACACCCTCGTCACCGGCGTCGCCTTCGGGCTGATCGGCCTGGAACTGCACAGCGTGTTCGGTACGGCCCACGGACACGAGCTGCGGATGGCCGGCTGGGGCCTCGTCGTCGTCGCGGTCGTCGTCGGCGTACGGCTGCTGTACCTGCTGCCGGCGACCTGGCTGGCCAAGCGGCTGCACACCCGGCGGGACGTCAGCGAGGAGATCCCCACCAGCTGGCGCGAGACGGTGATCATGTGGTGGGCCGGGATGCGCGGGGTGGCCTCCGTCGCGCTGGCGCTCGCGATCCCGCTGGAGACGGACGACGGCAAACCCTTTCCCGGCCGCGACGAGATCGTCTTCATCGCCTTCGCCGTGATCATGGTGACCCTGGTCTTCCAGGGCCTGACGCTGCCGTGGCTGGTGCGCCGACTGGGCGTGCGCGCGGACACGGACGCCGAGGCGGCCCTGGAGAGGGACCTCGCCATCCGGGCGGCCAAGGCGGCCAGGCAGCGGCTCAAGGAGATCGAGAAGGCCGAGGACTTCCCCGAGGAGGTCACCGAGCGGCTGCACCGGCTCGCCTACGACGTGGGGGCCAGGATCAGCCCCGACATGGTGGACGACGAGCGGCGCGACGCCTACGCGACACGTGCCGAGCGCTTCAAGGCGGTCAGCCGCGTCCAGCGCGAGATGATGTCGGCCGCCCGCCACGCGGTGCTCTCCGCCCGCAGCGAGCCCGGCGCGGACCCCGAGGTCGTGGACCGGGTCCTGCGCCAGCTCGACGTACGCAGCCTGCGCTGACCCCGGCCCCCGCCCGGGGGCGGGCGGTCAGCCGCGTCCTGTGCGCGGGGCCTTGCCCCAGCTCGCGTGCTTCTCGGCCCGGCCGTGGCCGTTGACGGACGGCCACGTGTCGCCGGGCGGGAGCGCCGCGGGGGCCGTCGCGACCCGCGGCAGCGCGTACGGGTGGTGGTCGCGCAGCCAGCCGACCATCTGCTCGCGGACCGCGCAGCGCGCCGTCCACAGGTCGCCCGAGTCCTTCGCCGTGACCACCGCGCGCACCTGGATCGTGGTGGGCGTGGTGTCCGTGACCGCGAGCGACCAGTCCCGGCCGTCCCACGCGGCGCACTCGCCGAGGATGTCCCGCAGCTGGTCGCGCATCGCCTCGATGGGCGCCGAGTGGTCCAGGTGGAAGAAGACCGCACCGGTCATCTGCACACCGCCGCGCGACCAGTTCTCGAACGGCCTGCCCGTGAAGTACGAGACTGGCATGGTGATCCGCCGCTCGTCCCACGTCCGCACGGCGAGGAAGGTCAGCGTGATCTCCTCGATGGTGCCCCACTCCTCGTCCACCACCACGGTGTCCCCGATCCGCACCATGTCGCCGAAGGCGATCTGCAGTCCGGCGAAGAGGTTGCCGAGCGTGGACTGGGCGGCGACACCGGCGACGATGCCGAGGAGGCCGGCCGACGCCAGCATCGAGGTGCCGACCGTCTGCATCGCGGGGAACGTCAGCAGCATCGCGGACACCGCCACGGTCGCCACCACCGCCACGACCACCCGCTGGATCAGCGTCACCTGCGTACGCACCCGGCGCACCCGGGCCGGGTCCCGGTTGTGGGCCGCCGCGTAGCGCGCGTACACCGAGTCCACCACCGCGACGGCGATCCGCACCACCAGCCAGGCGGACGCGCCGATCAGCACCAGCGTCAGCAGCCGGCCGATGCCCACCCGGTGGTCCTTGACCGCGCCGAGCCCGGTGTGGGCGTACGTGCCGCGCAGCAGCGCCGCGCACATGACCAGCTGGAACGGTATCCGGCAGCGCCGCAGCAGACCCCACAGCGGGGTCTCGTGGTGCCGGGCGTCGGCGCGCCTGAGCAGCCGGTCGAGCAGCCAGCCCGCCGCCACCGTGATCACGATCGAACCGCCGAGGACGATCAGCGGCCGCAGAACGTTTTCCATGCTGTCGCTCTCCATCCCTTCGAACGCAACTGGCACCATGGGCCTCATGAACATCATGCTTTTCCACTCGATGTACGGTCTGCGCCCCGCGGTCCACGCGGCAGCCGAACGGCTGCGCGCCGCCGGGCACGAGGTGCGCGTGCCCGATCTGTTCGAGGGCCACACCTTCGAATCGGTGGAGGAAGCGGAGGCGTTCCGGGAGGAGACCGGCAAGGAGGAGCTGCTGAAGCGGGCCGTGCTGGCCGCCGCGCCCTACTCCGACCAGGGCCTGGTGTACGCCGGCTTCTCGCTCGGCGCCTCGGTGGCCCAGACGCTGGCGCTCGGCGACGCGAAGGCGCGCGGGCTGCTGCTCTTCCACGGCACCTCGGACATCGCCGAGAACGCCTCGGTGGACGAGCTGCCCGTACAGCTGCACGTCGCCGACCCGGACCCGTACGAGACGCACGACTGGCTCAACTCGTGGTACCTGGAGATGCAGCGGACCGGGGCGGACGTCGAGGTCTACCGCTACCCGGGCGCCGGGCACCTGTTCACCGACGCGGAGCTGCCGGACTTCGACCAGGCGGCGGCGGAGCTGGCCTGGAAGGTCGCGATCGGGTTCCTCGCCACGCTGTGACGCGCGAAGGGCTCCGCGCGGCGGCCGCGCGGAGCCCTTCGGGAGGTGCGGGGCGGATCAGCCCTTCAGGGCGGCGGTGAGCGCCGTCGTGTACTCGTCCACGGTCATCGGCGCGTTCTTGTCGTCGCTGCCCGTGACCTTCTTGTCGTCCATGACGAGGGTCGGCGTGCCCTGGAAGTCGTACTTCGCCCCGTCCTCGTTGAATTTGTCGCTCAGCGTCAGGGCCCACTTGTCGAAGGTGCCGTCCTTGACGTCCTTCTGGAACGCCGTATTGCCCTTCAGCGTGTCAACGGTGTCGGCGACCTTGATCAGGTACGAGTCGTCCTTGAACTTGTCGTCCTGCTCGTCGGGGTGGTACTTCGCCGAATACAGTGCGCTCTTGTATTCGAGGAACGCCTCGGGGCTCACGTCCAGTGCCGCGCCCAGTGCGCTCAGAGCGTTCCTGGACCCTTCCCCGGGGATGTTGGTGTCGAGGAAGGTCGCGCCGACGAACTGAACCTTGTACTTGCCGTCGTCGATGTCCTTCTTCATGGTCGGGCCGACGGTCTGTTCGAGCTGCGCGCACACGGGGCAGCGCGGGTCCTCGTACACCTTCAGGGTCTTCTTCGCGCTGTCCTTGCCGAGGACGACCGTGGTGCCGTTCTTACCCGTGGTGTTCTTGGGCGCGACCAGCTTGGCGTCCTTGGCCGCTTCCCAGTAAGCGGGCTCGTTGAGCTTCATCACGCCGTAGCCGACACCGGCCGCGATGGCGAGGACGGCGACGACCGAGGCGCCGACGACGATCTGCCGGCGGGCCCTGTCCTTCTTCGCCTGGCGCTCGCGCTCCGCGCGCAGCCGCTCGCGGGCGGCGGACTTGTTGGCCTGGCTGTTGCGCTTGCTCATGGGGCTGTCTCCGTGGGGTCGTGGGGTCGTACGGTCCGGGGTTCGCGTGCTCAGGCGGCACAGGCCCTAAGCGGCGGACCCCTCCGTCCCACGGAGTGCACGAGGAGGCGGGCGGGCGCGAGCGGGTGCGGGCCCCGGGGCGCGGGCCGTGCCGAGCGGGGGGTCAGGCGCCGGGCGGTGCCCACCACGGCCACCGCGGTCAGCAGCGGCCGGAACGCCAGCAGCGCGCACGCGCCGACCAGCCCGGCGAGCGCCAGCTCACCGCGGTGCAGCCAGGCGGCGGCGAGCAGCCCGACCGTCACATGGGCGGCCAGCAGCAGCCACGGGACCAGCGGGCCGGGGGAGGCGAGCAGTGCGGCGGCGCCCTGGCCGCCGGTCGTCACCGAGGCCAGCGGGGTGCCGACGTCGCCGAGGTGCGAGGCGCCGGGACCGACGTCACCGCCGCCGCACAGGACATCGACGCCGACCGAGCGCAGCGGTCCGGCTATGGGGCCGCCCGCCGCCCCGTAGCAGAGGTGCTGGCCGGTGGTGAAGAAGGTGTCGGCGGCCAGCTCCAGTGGGACAAGGAGTCCGGCGATCGCCCCGAAGCCGCGCTGGCGGCCGGCCAGGGCGTAGGCCGCCGCGAAGACGGTCACGGCCAGCACGGCGACGGGGACCAGCGGCAGCGGGACCTGCGAGAGCAGGACGTGGGACGCGGCGGAGAGCGTCACGACGAGCGCGGTGAAAAGCGCCGCGCGTGCCGCTCTGAGCTGCGTCCCGGATATGTCCATCGCCCAGGAGTGTCGCATGCGAACCTGTAAGCGAGTCCTGAAGCCCCGGATTCCGGCCTGCCTCCCGGTGCCGGGCCCGCGTGACGAAGTACATGACAAAAGGGGCGGGTGGCGGTGCCCTTCCCCCGCGCGACCGTATCCAGGAGTGCCCGCCGTTCGGCTCCCCGGAGACGTAGACTTCCACGCTGTCCCCCCCAGACACCCCCAGCCCCGTCGTCCCCCTTTCCCCGGAGGCACAGCGCCGTGACCAAGCCGCCTTTCACGCACCTTCACGTCCACACGCAGTACTCGCTCCTGGACGGTGCCGCGCGGCTCAAGGACATGTTCAACGCGTGCAACGAGATGGGCATGTCCCATATCGCGATGACCGACCACGGCAACCTGCACGGGGCGTACGACTTCTTCCACTCGGCGCAGAAGGCGGACGTGACGCCGATCATCGGCATCGAGGCGTACGTCGCGCCCGAGTCGCGCAAGCACAAGCGGAAGATCCAGTGGGGGCAGCCGCACCAGAAGCGCGACGACGTCTCCGGTTCGGGTGGTTACACCCACAAGACGATCTGGGCGGCGAACGCGAAGGGGCTGCACAACCTCTTCAAGCTCTCCTCGGACGCCTACGCCGAGGGCTGGCTCCAGAAGTGGCCGCGTATGGACAAGGAGACCATCGCGCAGTGGTCCGAGGGCCTGATCGCGTCCACCGGCTGCCCCTCCGGCGAGGTCCAGACCAGGCTGCGGCTCGGCCAGTTCGACGAGGCGCTCAAGGCGGCCTCCGACTACAAGGACATCTTCGGCGAGGGGCGCTACTTCCTGGAGCTGATGGACCACGGCATCGAGATCGAGCGCCGGGTCCGCGACGGGCTTCTGGAGATCGGCCGGAAGCTGGACATCCCGCCGCTCGTCACGAACGACTCGCACTACACGTACGCCTCCGAGGCGACCGCGCACGACGCCCTGCTCTGCATCCAGACCGGCAAGAACCTCTCCGACCCGGACCGCTTCCGCTTCGACGGCACCGGCTACTACCTCAAGACCACGGACGAGATGTACGGCGTCGACTCTTCCGACGCCTGGCAGGAGGGGTGCGCCAACACCCTCCTGGTCGCCCAGCAGATCGACACCACCGGGATGTTCGAGAAGCGCGACCTGATGCCGAAGTTCGACATCCCCGAGGGCTACACGGAGATCACCTGGTTCCAGGAGGAGGTCCGGGTCGGGATGAACCGCCGTTTCCCGAACGGCGTCCCCGAGGACCGGCAGAAGCAGGTCGAGTACGAGATGGACATCATCATCCAGATGGGGTTCCCGGGGTACTTCCTGGTCGTCGCCGACTTCATCATGTGGGCCAAGAACAACGGCATCGCCGTGGGCCCCGGCCGAGGTTCCGCGGCCGGTTCGATCGTCTCGTACGCGATGGGCATCACCGACCTCGACCCGATCGAGCACGGGCTGATCTTCGAACGCTTCCTCAACCCCGAGCGCGTCTCCATGCCCGACGTCGACATCGACTTCGACGAGCGCAGGCGCGTCGAGGTGATCCGGTACGTCACGGAGAAGTACGGCGCCGACAAGGTCGCCATGATCGGCACCTACGGCAAGATCAAGGCCAAGAACGCCATCAAGGACTCCGCCCGCGTCCTCGGCTACCCGTACGCCATGGGCGACCGGCTCACCAAGGCCATGCCCGCCGACGTCCTCGGCAAGGGCATCGACCTCAACGGCATCACCGACCCCAACCACCCGCGCTACAGCGAGGCGGGCGAGATCCGGGGGATGTACGAGAACGAGCCGGACGTCAAGAAGGTCATCGACACCGCGAAGGGCGTCGAGGGCCTGGTCCGGCAGATGGGCGTGCACGCCGCCGGCGTCATCATGTCCAGCGAACCGATCGTCGACCACGCCCCGGTCTGGGTGCGGCACACCGACGGCGTCACCATCACGCAGTGGGACTACCCGCAGTGCGAGTCGCTCGGCCTGCTGAAGATGGACTTCCTGGGGCTGCGCAACCTGACGATCATGGACGACGCCATCAAGATGGTGAAGTCCAACAAGGGCATCGACCTGGAGATGCTCGCCCTCCCGCTGGACGACCCCAAGACCTACGAGCTGCTCTGCCGCGGTGACACACTCGGCGTGTTCCAGTTCGACGGCGGCCCGATGCGCTCCCTGCTGCGCCAGATGCAGCCCGACAACTTCGAGGACATTTCCGCCGTCTCGGCCCTCTACCGGCCGGGCCCGATGGGCATGAACTCGCACACGAACTACGCCGAGCGCAAGAACGGCCGCCAGGAGATCACCCCGATCCACCCGGAGCTGGAGGAGCCCCTCAAGGAGGTCCTCGGCCTCACCTACGGCCTGATCGTGTACCAGGAGCAGGTGCAGAAGGCCGCCCAGATCGTCGCCGGCTACTCGCTCGGCGAGGCCGACATCCTGCGCCGCGTGATGGGCAAGAAGAAGCCCGAGGAGCTGGCCAAGAACTTCGTCCTCTTCGAGGCCGGCGCCAAGAAGAAGGGCTTCTCGGACGCGGCGATCAAGGCGCTGTGGGACGTGCTGGTCCCGTTCGCCGGGTACGCGTTCAACAAGGCGCACTCCTCCGCGTACGGCCTGGTCACCTACTGGACCGCCTACCTCAAGGCGAACTACCCCGCCGAGTACATGGCGGCCCTGCTGACCTCGGTCAAGGACGACAAGGACAAGTCCGCGGTCTACCTCAACGAGTGCCGGCGCATGGGCATCAAGGTGCTCCCGCCGAACGTCAACGAGTCGGAGTCCAACTTCGCCGCGCAGGGTGACGACGTGATCCTCTTCGGGCTCACCGCCGTCCGCAACGTCGGCCAGAACGTCGTGGACTCGATCATCCGGTGCCGCAAGACGAAGGGGAAGTACAGCACCTTCCCCGACTTCCTGGACAAGGTCGAGGCGGTCGTCTGCAACAAGCGGACCGTGGAATCGCTCATCAAGGCCGGCGCCTTCGACGAGATGGGCCACACCCGCAAGGGGCTCGTCGCCCACCACGAGCCCATGATCGACAACGTGGTGCAGGTCAAGCGCAAGGAGGCCGAGGGGCAGTTCGACCTCTTCGGCGGCGGCGAGGAGGACAGCGACGAGCCGGGCTTCGGGCTCGACGTCGAGTTCTCCGACATCGAGTGGGAGAAGTCCTACCTGCTGGCCCAGGAGCGCGAGATGCTCGGGCTCTACGTCTCCGACCACCCGCTCTTCGGCATCGAGCACGTCCTGAGCGACAAGTCGGACGCGGCGATCTCGCAGCTGACCGGCGGCGAGCACAGCGACGGCGCGATCGTCACCATCGGCGGCATCATCTCGGGCCTCCAGCGCAAGATGACCAAGCAGGGCAACGCCTGGGCCATCGCCACGGTGGAGGACCTGGCCGGTTCCATCGAGTGCATGTTCTTCCCGGCCACCTACCAGCTGGTCTCCACCCAGCTCGTCGAGGACACCGTCGTCTTCGTCAAGGGGCGCCTCGACAAGCGCGAGGACGTGCCGCGCCTGGTCGCCATGGAGATGCAGGTCCCCGACATCTCGAACGCGGGAACCAACGCGCCCGTGGTGCTGACCATCCCCACCGTCAAGATCACCCCGCCCATGGTCAGCCGGCTCGGCGAGGTGCTCAGCAGCCACCGGGGCGACACCGAGGTGCGCATCCGGCTCCAGGGTCCGCGCAAGACCACGGTCCTGCGGCTCGACCGGCACCGGGTGAAGCCCGACCCGGCGCTCTTCGGTGACCTGAAGGTGCTGCTCGGCCCGTCCTGCCTGGCCGGCTGAGCACAGACGTACGAGAGGGGCGGCTCCGCTTGCGCGGGGCCGCCCCTCTCGGTCCTACCGGCCTGTGGCCGTACCGGAAGAGTCCGGTCAGTTGTGGCCGAAGCGCCGCTGATGCTTACGCGCAACATCGGCAGGGCTGCCCTGGGACTGCGCCTGCGGCTGGTTCTGTGACTCGAAAGCCGTCGAACGAGCCTCCTGCGCACCGCGCTCCGCCTGCGAAGCGCGGTCCTGCTGGCTGCCCTGCTTGCGGTTCTTGTTCTTGGCCATGGTGTTCCTCCTGTAAGGACTCTCGGGGCCAGGACCAACGTCAGATTCACATAATCGGATAAACATCGCATGTCGGGGCATTACCGTGCGTAGTGACGGGGTATGATGCGCGCTTTTCCCGATCCGCCACGCCGATGATCGAGTTCCGGCCGTCAACCCAGGCGCGGTCGGGCAGACTCGAAGGAACCTTTTGAAAACCCGATCCCGAATTCCTGGAAGAGGGTGGAACGCGTGGACCGTTGCGTCGTCCTGGTGGACGCCGGCTATCTGCTGGGCGCAGCCGCGAGTCTGCTGGCAGGAGAGCCCGCCCGGTCCCGCATCACCGTCGACCACGCGGCCCTCATCCAGCAGCTGCGCGAACGGGCCGAGGCCGACACCGAACAGCCGCTGCTGCGGATCTACTGGTTCGACGGCGCCCCCGACCGCGTACCGCAGCCCGAACACCGGCGGCTGCGCGTCATGCCGCGGGTCACGGTCCGCCTGGGAGCGCTCACCCGCAGTGACGGGCGCTGGGCGCAGAAGGGCGTCGACGCGGCCATGCACGCCGAACTCACCGAGCTGGCGCGCAACCGGGCCTGCTCCGACGTGGTCCTGGTGACCGGCGACGGCGACCTGCTGCCCGGCCTGATGTCCGCCAAGGAGCACGGAGTCGCCGTCCATCTCTGGGCCGTCCAGGCCGCCGACGGCGACTACAACCAGTCCGAGGACCTGGTGGCCGAGGCCGACGAGCGCCGCGTCCTGGACCGGGCCTGGATCACCCAGGCGGTCCGGGCCAAGGAGACCGGCGGTGCCTGCGCCCCGGCGCCCGTGACGCGCCCCGACATCGCCGCGATCCTGTCCGCGCCGCTGCCCGAATCGGCCCTCGCCGCCTCCGCCGAGCGCGCCTCCCGGGCCGCGCGGGCCGAAGCCGCCCGTACCGAGGAAGCGGCCCCAGCGCCCGACGAGAGCACCGCCGCCGCGCCCCCGCACAGCCACGGCGGCAAGGGCGTCCCCACCCCGAAGGACCTCGCCGGCACCCTGCGCGGTCCCGCCGGCCAGCCGGACCGGCACCCCGCCCCGCAGCCCGCGGGCGCGACCCTGCGCTGGTCCTCCGACCGGGGCTGGGTGGAGCGCGGCGGCCTGGGCGAACCCGCCGAGACCGCATCCCTGCCCACGCTCGCCCAGCTCACCAGCGCCGAACAGCGCTGGGCCGACCGCGAGGAGGACATCACCACGGTCGGCGGCGACCCCTTCGAGGTGGGCCAGGTCTTCGCCCGGCGCTGGATGGAGCGGCTGCCCGAGACCGTCCACCTGCAGAAGCTCTCCACCCTCTACCCCCGCATCCCGCACCGCATCGACGGCGAACTGCTGCGGTACGCGGCACGCTTCGGGCTCCTCGCCCACAAGGACGACCAGATCGACGAGCACGACCGGTACGCGATCCGGGCCGGGTTCTGGCGCGAGATCGACGTCCGGGCGGCGGCCGACCACGCACCGGCGGCGGAGAAGGCGGGGAGGTCGAGTTCCGCAGGGGACTGAGTCCGCGTTCGTTCCCCCCAAGGGATGTCCGAGAAACCTTTCCGGCCGCTCAACCCTCCCGCTGTCTGCCGCGTTGATGTCCGATCGGTGCGGCCCCGGGCGTAATGCCGGTCCCCGGACCCCGTACCCTCGTACCTCGTGAGTACGGGGACAGCACAGGCGCCGACAACGACCGGCACCGTGTGCGCGGTGCGTGACCTGGTGAAGACCTACCCCCCGGCCCGGGGCCGCCGCGGCACGCCCGCGACCCCGGAAGTGCGCGCCACCGACGGCATCAGCCTCGACGTCCGGCGCGGCGAGATCTTCGGGCTGCTCGGCCCCAACGGTGCCGGGAAGTCCACCCTCGTACGGCAGCTCACCGGTCTCATGCGGCCCGACTCCGGCAGCGTCGACATGCTGGGCCACGACCTCGTACGCCACCCCGAGCGGGCCTCCCGGCTGATCGGCTACCTCGGGCAGGAGTCCACCGCGCTGGACGAGCTGACCGTCGCCCTCGCCGCCGAGACCACCGGGCGGCTGCGCGGGCTCCCGGTGCGCGAGGCCCGGGCCGAGCGCGACGCCGTCCTGGACGAACTCGGCCTCGCCGACATCGCCGGCCGGCCCCTGAAGAAGCTCTCCGGCGGCCAGCGGCGGCTGGCCTGCGTGGCCGCCGCGCTCGTCGGGGAGCGTCCCGTGCTCGTCCTGGACGAACCGACGACCGGCATGGACCCGGTGGCCCGGCGCGCCGTCTGGGCCGCCGTCGACCGCAGGCGCGCCGAGCGCGGTGCGACGGTCCTGCTGGTCACCCACAACGTCATCGAGGCCGAGACCGTCCTCGACCGCGTCGCCGTCCTCGAACGCGGCAAGGTCATCGCCTGCGACACCCCCGCCGGGCTCAAGGAGCGCGTCGCCGGCGAGGTCCGGGTCGAGCTGGTGTGGCGCGAACGCGCCCCGCTGGAGATCCCCGAGGTCGCGGCCCTGCGCGCCTGCGCGCAGGAGTCCGGGCGCCGCTGGGCGCTGCGGCTCGCGCCCGACGAGGCCCGGGCGGCGGTCGCCGCGGTGACCGGTGGCGCGGCCTTCGCCGCGCTCGACGACTTCAGCCTGGCGACGCCGAGCCTGGAAGACGTCTACCTCGCCCTCGGCGGCGGCGCGACCAAGGGACTGGTGAAGGCATGAGCGCCATCGGTGCGGTGGCCGGGGCAGAGGCGGCACTCGCGCCCAGGGCCCGGCTGTTCCCCTCGCTCGCGGCCGTCTACCGGGCCCAGCTCTCCCGGGCCCGGGTGGCCCGCATCCCGCTGCTGTTCGTCGCGACGTTCCAGTCCGTAGGGATCATGGTCCTGATGCGCGGGGTCGTGGACGGCGGCTCCGAGGCGCGGGCCGTCGTGGCCGGGTCCAGCGTCCTGGTCGTCGCCTTCGTCGCCCTGAACCTGCTCGCCCAGTACTTCGGGCAGCTGAGGGCCGGCGGGGGCCTCGACCACTACGCGACCCTGCCGGTGCCGCCCGCCGCCGTGGTGCTCGGCGCGGCCGGGGCGTACGCCTCCTTCACCGTGCCCGGCACCATCGTCACCGCCGTCACCGGCAGCGTGCTGTTCGGGCTGCCGATGGTCCACCTCTGGGTGCTCGTCGCCGTCGTCCCGCTCTCCGGGGCGGCGCTCTCCGGCCTCGGCGCCGCCCTCGGGCTCCTCGCGCCGCGCCAGGAACTCGCCACGCTGCTGGGGCAGCTGGGCATGTCCGCCGCGCTGCTGCTGGGCATCCTGCCCGCCGACCGGCTGCCGGGGCCGATCGGCTGGGCGCGCGATCTGCTGCCGTCCACGTACGGGGTCGAGGCGCTCTCCCGGTCCTTCGACGCCCACCCCGACTGGGCGGTCGTCGCCCTCGACCTGGCCGTCTGCGCCGTCGTCGGCGTGCTCTCGCTCGCCGTGGCCACCTGGGCGTACCGCAGGGCAGCGGTCCGGTGAGGCGCGGCGGGCGGGCGCCTGGCACGATGGCACGGTGACCGCACCTCTGACGCCGCCGCACCGGCCCTCGTCCGACGACCACCACGACTGGCAGAAGCCGCCGGCCGGGGGCGGGCCCTTCGACCCCCGCGGCCCCCACTGGGCCCCTTCGGAGGCGGAGCACGGGAGCGACCTGGGCGCGGACCTGCGCCGGGCGGGCGTCGCCGCGGCGGCGGTGACCGTCGCGGGCGTGCTGATGGGGCTCCTGTGGCTGTGGCTGGCTCCCCGGGTGCCGCTCGTCTCCGACAACACGGCGGTCTTCCTCAGCGACAGCGAGGGCGAGGAGGCGATCGGGGCCGACGGCACGTTCGCCCTGCTCGGGCTGGCGTTCGGGGCGGTCTCGGGGGCCCTGGTCTTCTGGTTCCAGCGGCGCGGCGGAATCCTGCTGTCCCTCGGGCTCGGGGTGGGCAGTGTGCTCGGGCCGGTGCTGGCCTGGCAGGTCGGGACGCGGCTGGGACCGACGGACGACGTGGTGGCCCATGCGCGTGAGGTCGGCAAGGGCGTGATCTTCGATGCGCCGCTGGAGCTGCACGCGAAGGGGGCGTTGCTGGCCTGGGGGCTGGCGGCGATGGCGGTGCATCTGGGGGTTACGGCGGTGTTCGGGCCGCGGGAGTTCGAGGGGGAGTGGGGGGCCTACGCGGGGGGTTGGGGGGCGACTGCGCCTTCGGCGCCTTCGGCGCCGGCGTCTGGGGCGGCTGGGTCGTCCGGGGCGGCTGGGTCTGGGCCGGCGTCTGGGGCGGCTGGGTCGTCCGGGGCGGCTGGGTCTGGGCCGGCTACGGGGGGTTGAAGGGCGCTGCGCGGGGCTTTTCCCCTACCCGCCCCTTCCCGAAACCGGGGCTCCGCCCCGGGCCCCGGTCCTCAATCGCCGGACGGGCTGGAAGTGGTCGGACGGGCTGGGAGCGGCCGGACGGGCTGGGAGCGGCCGGACGGGCTGGATTTTCCAGCTCGTCCGGCGATTGAGGACGGAACCGGGGCGTCGGAGGGCGGGGGCCTCTCGGACTACGGGCGCCCGATCTCCGCGAACACCGCCCCCGTCAGCGCCGCCAGGTCCTCGGGGGACAGTTCCACCTCCAGGCCCCGGCGGCCCGCCGACACGCAGATCGTCGCGTGGGTGCGGGCCGACGCGTCCAGGACCGTGGGGAGGCGTTTGCGTTGGCCCAGGGGGGAGATTCCGCCCCGTACGTAGCCCGTGGTGCGTTCCGCCGCGGCCGGGTCCGCCATCGTGGCGCGTTTGCCGCCCACCGCCGAGGCCAGGGCCTTGAGGTCGAGGGAGCCGGCCACCGGGACCACCGCCACCGTCAGACGGCCGTCCACGTCGGCCACCAGGGTCTTGAAGACGCGGTCGGGGGAGACGCCCAGGGCTTCGGCCGCCTCCTCGCCGTAGGACGGGGACGCGGGGTCGTGCTCGTAGGCGTGCACCGTGAACGTGGTGCCCGCCGCGGTCAGGGCGACCGTGGCGGGGGTGCCGCCGGACTGGGCCTGCTTCTTCTGCTTCTTCGCCACGGGGCGCGGTTCTCCGGTCGCTCGGTCAGTTGGGGTGGGTCGGGGCGACGGTCAGGTCCACCGCCGGGAGCGACGGAAGGTGCCGGATGACCGCGGTCTCCGAGCGCAGGAGTTTCAGTTCCTCGCGGAGCCGGGTCGCGGTGTCCGTGGCCTGGAGCAGGCGCTGCCTGGCGGGGACGTCGAGGACCACGGCGGAGGCGACCAGGTAGGAGACGACGGACGGGTCGTCGGGCAGGTCGGCGCCCGTGGTGAGGGACTGCTCGCTCGCCCCGGCCAGCCGCTTCTGGTAGCCCCGGAAGGCCCGCAGGACGCCCTGGGCGAGCGGGCCCGCCTCGTCGCCCGGGTCCTCCTCCAGCTCCTCCAGCTCGGCCATGAGGTACGGGCCGCTCGCGTCCACCGAGAGGAGCCGGACGCGGGTGGTGCCGGTGGCCAGGACCTCGTAGCTGCCGTCCGCGCGTTCCCGGATGGTCGCCGCGTCGGCGATGCAGCCCACCCGGTGCAGCGCCTGGACGGGGTCGGTGCCGAAGCCGTCCGCCGGGCCGCGTTCGACGGGCCCCCGCACCGCCTCCGGCATGCCGACGCCCGTGGCGGCGGTCTCGCGGCCGTCGCGGATGGCGACCACGGCGAAACGGCGCGGTTCGTCCTCGTCGATGGTGAGGAGCTCACGCATCATGGCGCGATATCGCTCCTCGAAGACGTTGAGGGGCAGCACGAGGCCGGGGAACAGCACCGCGTTCAGCGGAAACAGAGGCAGGCGAGCGGTGGTCACAGCGGTCAAGCGTAATGGCCGCGCGCCCGTCCTCGTCCGGCCCCATGGCGCAGCGGTGTCGCGGAGGCCACCCGGAGCCGGGCGCTGTCCCGCGCGTCGAGGAACCGGCCCAGCGGATCGCCGGACACCGAGGCCCACGGGAACGAGGCCGCGTGCGGCCCGATCCGCCGGAACTGCTCCAGCGCCTCGGCCCACCGGCCCCGTGCCACCAGCACGTACGCGAGGAGGTTGCGCACCTCGGCCGGCCACGGGTCGCCGGGTGCGAAGGCGGCGGACAGCGCGATCGCCAGGTCCGCCGCCGCGTCGATCCGCTCCTCCTGCACCGAGGTGGACCGGGCCCCGGACCCCTCGGCCAGCATCGCGAACGCGGCCCGCAGCGGCAGTGCCTGGACCAGGGAGCTGGGCAGCGAGTCCTCGGCGGCCCGCTCGGCGAAGTCGAAGCACTCGCGGTGCGAGCCGTACCAGGCGGCCGAGAGGTACTGGAGGGCCGCGACATGGCAGCCGTAGTGGTGTGTGGAGCGCAGCAGCGCCTGCTCCCACAGCGCCTCGAACGTGGTGTGCGTGGCCTGCGTGCCCCGGGCGTGGTCCAGCGCGAGGCGCCAGGGCACCGGGTCCCGCGGATCGCTCTGCACGGCGGCCGTGATCACCGGCCCCACCTCACGCAGCTGCTCCGCACGGGCCGGCGACTCCCAGGCGCGGTCGACGGCGAGCTGGGCCTTGACCAGCAGCGCGTCGGGGTCGTGCGGGGCGGCGGACAGCCAGTGGCCGAGCCAGCCGTCCCGGCTGCGGGCGAACGCGACGAGCCGCTTCAGATAGCGGTCCCTGCTCTCCCACTCGGCGCCGTCCCGGGTGGTGGCCAGCAGCTTCGCGGCCGGTTCGTACTCCCCGGCGGCGGCGGCCACCAGTGCGGGCGACAGCCGCTCGTCGGGGGCGTCGAGCAGCACCGCGTGGTCCGCGGGCAACCCGGAGGACAGCGCCGGGGTGTTCCGGATCACGCGCGCGGTACGGAGCAGAGCGCGGAGGAAAGGCATGGTGCAGACCATTGAAAAGCGCTGGTGGGGGCGGGCGCCAGGGGAGCGCTGTGAAGCTTTGGTGCTGAGTGGATGGTTGCCCGGGGCCCAGTCAAGAAGAAGTAAAGGAAAGCGCGGATTCTGGCTGATACTCGCCGGTGCTGGGCAGAAGGTCCGTGGTCCGCCCCGCGCCGGAGGGTGACCGTGCGGCCCGCCGGGCAAGGGCGTGCCGCCTCCGCCGCCGGTGCGGCCGTCAGCCGCGGCGCAGCAGCCGGGAGGCGCCGGCCGCGACCGTGGTGGCCAGTATCCAGCCCAGCAGGATCAGCGACGCGGCCATCCACTGCCAGCCGCCCTCCATCCGCCAGTAGCCGTCCTGGCCGAGGTCGATCACCGGGATGAGCAGATCCAGCGCGTACAGCGCCGCGTTCCACTGCGGATGCTCCTCGCCCTTGAGCGAGGCCGGGTCGTACCGGGAGAACGCCAGCGTCCCCGCCGCCCACAGCACCGCCATCCACACCGCCGCCCGCCCCGGCCGGTAGCCGTACGCCACCGTCCAGTCCTGGAGGTAGCCCCAGAGCTTCCCGGCGGGCGGCAGTGTCTCGCGGCGGCGGCGCTGCTTGGCGAGCAGCACCTCCCGGGCGTCCGCGTCCTCGCCGCTGCCGCGCAGCACGGCCGCCAGCCGCTCGTACGGCTCCGGCACGTACTCCGGGGTGGCCGCCGCCACCCACTCCAGGCGCCGGGAGAGCGGGAAGTGCCCGTACGGGACGAGGTTCTCGTAGACGAACCCGCCCATCGCCAGGCCGCCGGGCCCCGGCCAGCTCGTCGACACGTCGATCAGCGTGACGACCTTCGCCCCGCTGAGCACGACCCGCCCCCGGGCCGGGCGCTCGGGGTTGAACCGCAGTTCCGGGGTGACCGTCCGGCGCAGCGACAGCTCCTCGTGCGTGTCCAGCACGAAGACCGCCTTGTGCAGGTCCACCGCGTCACCGAACCGGCCGTCGTCCAGGCGCACCCCGCCCCGGCAGCGGAACACCTGCGAGCGGGTGCCGCGCGCCGGGGTCGGCGAGGTGGCGATGCCGTACGGGGGAGTGGTGCCCTGGTTCCCCGTGTCCACGCTGACCCACGCCTCGCTCATGTACAGCGTCCGCTCGACGCTCAGCTGCGGTGCGTTCAGCGCGCGGCGGCCCCGGCCTGCGCGCAGCCGGCTGCCGCGCAGGCTCAGCGAACCGCCCACCTTCGCCCCGCGCAGGCTCAGCTCGCCCAGCGTCTCGATCATCTCGGCCTGGAGGTCCTGGGCGACCGTCAGCCCGTCCCCGAGCAGCGCCCGCCCCTGCCGGTCCGGGCCGATGTCGATCTGGCTGAGCAGCAGGTCCGTACCGATCTGCGCGTCCGTGAGGCGGATGCCGCGCTCCACCCGGCAGCGCGGCAGATGCAGATCGCCCTCGGTGCGCAGCCGGGCCGCCTCCAGCCGAGGCACCGCGCACCCCACCAGGCGCAGGGTCGTGAAGTGGCACTCGGGGAACGCCACCTCCTCGTCGAACCGGCAGCCCGTCAGCTCCACGTACGGATCGACGCGCCCGCCCGCCAGGTCCAGTTTTCCCGTGATCCGTACGCCCCTCAGCTTCAGGGCCGTCACCCGGCCGGGCCGGGCCGGCGGACCGCTCAGCAGCAGCCGCGCCACGACCCGGGCCTCCACACTGCGCTCGGGCCCCCACTCGTGCGGGGCGAAAGGGTCGTCGCGGGCCTTGTCGCGGGCCCGCAGGTCGTAGGTCGTGCCGTTCCGGAAGGACTGCCACATGCCCAGCTCGGCTGCGCTGAGGCCGTCCGGAAGATCCCCGTCGTGCCGCTCCGTCACCGGTGCCCCTTTCGTTCGGAGGCGTGATCCCGTTATTCCCACTGAGTGACCGGATGAACGCACTTAGTCAGCCGTCACAGCGTGGGCGTGTATCAGCCAGTGATACGGCCGTCCGGGCGCTCGCGGCGGTCTGCGAGAATTGCGGTGTGATCTCTCGAATCGATCTGCGCGGCGATGCCCTCCCCGAGGGCGGCGCCCTGCGCGACCTGCTGCCCCGTGCCGAGTTCGACGTGGAAGCCGCCCTGGAGACGGTGCGGCCCATCTGCGAGGACGTGCGCCATCGCGGCTCGGCGGCAGTGATCGACTGGGGGGAGAAGTTCGACGGCGTCCGGATCGAGTCGGTCCGGGTGCCCGCCGCCGCCCTCGCCCGGGCGCTCGAAGAGCTCGATCCGGCCGTCCGCGCCGCCCTGGAGGAGTCGGTCCGCCGCGCCCGCCTCGTCCACCGCGCCCAGCGCCGCACCACGCACACCACCCAGGTCGTCCCCGGCGGCACCGTCACCGAGAAGTGGGTGCCGGTCGAGCGCGTCGGTCTTTACGTGCCGGGCGGACGTTCGGTCTATCCCTCGTCCGTGGTGATGAACGTGGTGCCCGCCCAGGAGGCGGGCGTCGAGGGCGTCGCCGTCGCGTCCCCGCCGCAGAGCGGCTTCGGCGGTCTGCCGCACCCCACCATCCTGGCCGCCTGCGCCCTGCTCGGCGTGGACGAGGTCTACGCGGCAGGCGGCGCCCAGGCCGTCGCGATGTTCGCGTACGGCACCGAGGACTGCCTGCCCGTCGACCTGGTCACCGGCCCCGGCAACATCTACGTCGCCGCCGCCAAGCGCCTCCTCAAGGGCCGCATCGGCATCGACGCCGAGGCCGGCCCCACCGAGATCGCGATCCTCGCCGACGCCGGCGCCGACCCGGTGCACGTCGCCGCCGACCTGATCAGCCAGGCCGAGCACGACCCGATGGCCGCCGCCGTCCTGGTCACCGACTCCGAGGAGCTGGCCGCCGCCACCGAGGCCGAACTGGCCGGGCAGGTCGCCGCGACCAAGCACGTCAAGGAGCGCATCGAGCCCGCGCTGGCCGGCCGGCAGTCCGCGATCGTCCTGGTCAACGACCTGGAGGACGGGCTCACGGTCGTCAACGCGTACGCCGCCGAGCACCTGGAGATCCAGACCGCCGACGCCGCCGCCGTCGCCGACCGGGTCCGCAACGCCGGGGCGGTCTTCGTCGGCCCCTGGTCGCCGGTCTCGCTCGGCGACTACTGCGCCGGCTCCAACCACGTCCTGCCCACCGGCGGCTGCGCCTGCCACTCCTCGGGCCTGTCCGTGCAGTCCTTCCTGCGCGGCATTCACATCGTCGACTACACGCGCGACGCGCTCGCCGAGGTCACCCACCACGTCGTGACCCTCGCCGAGGCGGAGGACCTCCCCGCCCACGGCGCCGCCCTCAAGGCCAGGTTCGGCTGGAAGGTTCCGCAGCAGTGACGAACGACAGCACCGCGCGCAACGCCTGGGACGAGCTCCCCATCCGCGACGAACTGCGCGGCCAGTCCCCGTACGGGGCGCCCCAGCTCGACGTACCCGTGCGCCTCAACACCAACGAGAACCCCTACCCGCTGCCCGAGGCGCTGGTCGACCGCATCGCCGAACGGGTCCGCGAGGCCGCCCGCGACCTCAACCGCTACCCCGACCGCAACGCCGTCGAACTGCGCACCGAGCTCGCCCGCTACCTCACCCGCACCGCCGGGCACCGGGTCGAGACCGCCAACGTGTGGGCGGCGAACGGCTCCAACGAGGTGCTCCAGCAGCTGCTGCAGACCTTCGGCGGACCCGGGCGCACCGCGATCGGCTTCGAGCCCTCGTACTCCATGCACGCCCTCATCGCCCGCGGCACCGGAACCGGCTGGATCTCCGGACCGCGCAACGAGGACTTCACCATCGACGTGGACGCCGCCCGCGCGGTCATCGCCGAGCGCCGCCCCGACGTCGTCTTCATCACCTCCCCCAACAACCCCACCGGCACCGCCGTCGACGCCGAGACCGTCCTCGCGCTGTACGACGCGGCGCAGGCCGCCAAGCCGTCGATGGTCGTGGTGGACGAGGCGTACGGCGAATTCAGCCACCACCCCTCGCTGCTCCCGCTGATCGAGGGCCGCCGCCACCTGGTCCTCTCGCGGACCATGTCGAAGGCGTTCGGCGCCGCCGGGCTCCGCCTGGGCTACCTCGCCGCCGACCCGGCCGTCGTGGACGCGGTCCAGCTGGTGCGGCTGCCCTACCACCTGTCCTCCGTCACCCAGGCCACCGCGCTCGCCGCCCTGGAGCACACCGATACGCTCCTCGGGTACGTCGCGCAGCTCAAGAGCGAGCGCGACCGGATCGTCACCGAGCTGCGCGCCCTCGGCTTCGACGTCACCGAATCGGACGCCAACTTCGTCCAGTTCGGCCGCTTCGCCGACAACCACACCGCCTGGCGGCAGATCCTCGACCGGGGCGTCCTGGTCCGGGACAACGGCGTACCGGGATGGCTGCGGGTCTCCGCGGGGACCCCGGCAGAGAACGACGCGTTCCTCGACGCGGTTCGCGAAATCAAGAAGGAGCACGACGCATGAGCCCCCGCGTAGGCCGCGTGGAACGCACCACGAAGGAAACGTCCGTGCTGGTCGAGATCAACCTCGACGGCACCGGCAAGGTCGATGTCGCGACCGGGGTCGGCTTCTACGACCACATGCTCGACCAGCTCGGCCGGCACGGTCTGTTCGACCTCACCGTCAAGACCGACGGCGACCTGCACATCGACTCCCACCACACCATCGAGGACACCGCCCTCGCGCTCGGCGCCGCCTTCAAGCAGGCACTCGGCGACAAGGTCGGCATCTACCGCTTCGGCAACTGCACCGTCCCGCTGGACGAGTCGCTCGCCCAGGTCACCGTCGACCTCTCCGGCCGCCCCTACCTGGTGCACACCGAGCCCGAGAACATGGCGCCGATGATCGGCGCGTACGACACGACGATGACCCGGCACATCCTGGAGTCCTTCGTCGCGCAGGCGCAGATCGCCCTGCACGTCCACGTCCCGTACGGGCGCAACGCGCACCACATCGTGGAGTGCCAGTTCAAGGCGCTCGCCCGCGCCCTGCGCTACGCCAGCGAGCACGACCCGCGCGCGGCCGGAATCCTCCCCTCCACGAAGGGCGCCCTGTGACCGGCCTCAACACCATCCTGATCCTGGTCGGCCTGTTCCTGGCCGGCGGGGTCTACTCCTTCTCCAAGCAGGGCATGCCCAAGGGCGTCATCGTCCTGCTCGCCATCGCCTCCCTGATGTGCCTGGTGGCGGGCGTCCTGCGCATCCAGGGACTCTGGGACTAGGGGCCGACACGTGGACACGAAGAAGAAGGTCGTCGTCTTCGACTACGGCTTCGGCAACGTCCGTTCCGCCGAGCGCGCCCTCGCCCACGTCGGCGCGGACGTCGAGATCACCCGCGACTTCGACGCGGCGATGAACGCCGACGGGCTGCTGGTGCCCGGCGTCGGCGCGTTCTCGGCGTGCATGGAGGGCCTGAAGAAGGCCCGCGGCGAGTGGGTCATCGGCCGCAGGCTGGCCGGCGGGCGCCCCGTCATGGGCATCTGCGTCGGCATGCAGATCCTGTTCGAGCGCGGCATCGAGCACGGCGTCGAGACGGATGGCCTGGACGAGTGGCCCGGCACGGTCGGCCCGCTGAAGGCCGACGTCGTCCCGCACATGGGCTGGAACACCGTCGAAGCCCCCGAGGAATCCCAGCTGTTCGCCGGACTCGACCCCGAGGCCCGGTACTACTTCGTGCACTCCTACGCGGCGCACGACTGGAGCCTCGAAGTCACCAACGCGAAGATCCGTGCCCCCAGGGTCACCTGGGCCACGCACGGCGAACGGTTCGTGGCGGCCGTGGAGAACGGCGCGCTGTGGGCCACCCAGTTCCACCCCGAGAAGTCCGGCGATGCCGGCGCCCAGCTGCTGACCAACTGGATCGAGACGCTGTAATGCCGAAGCTTGAACTGCTCCCCGCCGTAGACGTCCGCGACGGCCAGGCGGTCCGCCTGGTGCACGGCGAGTCCGGCTCCGAGACCTCCTACGGCTCCCCGCTGGAGGCCGCACTCGCCTGGCAGCGCGCCGGCGCCGAGTGGCTGCACCTGGTCGACCTGGACGCCGCCTTCGGCACCGGCGACAACCGCGCGCTCATCGCCGAGGTGGCCGGCGCCATGGACATCAAGGTCGAGCTGTCCGGCGGCATCCGCGACGACGCCTCGCTCGCCGCCGCCCTGGCCACCGGCTGCCGCCGGGTCAACCTCGGCACCGCCGCCCTGGAGACCCCCGAGTGGGTCGCCAAGGTCATCGCCGAGCACGGCGACAAGATCGCCGTCGGCCTCGACGTGCGCGGCACCACGCTGCGCGGCCGCGGCTGGACCCGCGACGGCGGCGACCTCTACGAGACGCTCGCCCGCCTCGACTCCGAGGGCTGCGCCCGCTACGTCGTCACCGACATCGCCAAGGACGGCACGCTCCAGGGCCCCAACCTGGGCCTGCTGAGGGACGTCTGCGCGGCCACCGACCGCCCCGTCGTCGCCTCGGGCGGAGTCTCCTGCCTCGACGACCTGCGGGCGATCTCCCTGCTCGTCCCCGAAGGCGTCGAGGGCGCGATCGTCGGGAAGGCGCTGTACGCGAAGGCGTTCACGCTGGAGGAGGCCCTGAAGGCGGTCTCCGTATGACCGACTCCGTACGCCGCGTCTCCTCCGGCGCCCCGTGGGAGGAGAGGTTCGGCTACTCCCGCGCGGTCGAACTGCCGAACGGCCTGGTGCTGGTGGCCGGCTGTACGTCGGTGGTGGGCGGCGAGATCGCCCCCGGCGGCCCCTACGAGCAGACCGTCACCGCCTTCCAGGTCGCCTTCGAGGCGCTGAAGGAGCTGGGCCTGGGCCGCGAGGACGTCGTCCGCACCCGGATGTACGTCATGCACGCCCGGGACACGGAGGAGGTCGGCCGCGCCCACAAGGAGCTGTTCGACGCCGTGCGCCCCGCCGCCACCATGATCGTCGTGTCCGGCTTCGTGGACCCCGGCCTCGTCGTCGAGGTCGAGGTCGAGGCATACCGGGCGGGTGCGCGATGAGCCTCGCGGTACGCGTCATCCCCTGCCTCGACGTGGACAAGGGCCGGGTCGTCAAGGGCGTCAACTTCCAGAACCTGCGTGACGCGGGCGACCCCGTCGAGATGGCGAAGCTGTACGACGCCGAAGGCGCCGACGAGCTGACCTTCCTGGACATCACCGCCTCCAGCGGCGACCGGGAGACCACCTACGACGTGGTGCGCCGCACCGCCGAGCAGGTATTCATCCCGCTCACCGTCGGCGGCGGCGTCCGCACCCCGGACGACGTCGACAAGCTGCTGCGGGCCGGCGCGGACAAGGTCGGCGTCAACACGGCGGCCATCGCCCGGCCGGAGCTGATCCGGGAGATCGCCGAGCGCTTCGGCCGCCAGGTCCTGGTGCTCTCCGTGGACGCCCGGCGCACCCCCGCCGGCACCTTCGAGGTCACCACGCACGGCGGCCGCAAGGGCACCGGCATCGACGCCGTCGAGTGGGCCCACCGGGCCGCCGAGCTCGGCGCCGGCGAGATCCTGCTCAACTCGATGGACGCCGACGGCACGAAGGACGGCTACGACACCGAGATGATCGCCGCCGTACGCGAGCACGTCCGGGTCCCCGTCATCGCCTCCGGCGGCGCGGGCCGGCTCGCGGACTTCGCCCCGGCCATCGGCGCCGGGGCCGACGCGGTCCTGGCCGCGTCCGTCTTCCACTTCGGCGACCTGCGGATCTCCGAGGTCAAGGGCGCCCTCAAGGAGGCCGGACACCCGGTCCGCTGACCCGGACCGGTTGTGCGGGCGCACAGCCCGGGGCGCCCCTCCTCGGGAGGGCGCCCCGCAGGCGCACGCGCACCCTTCTGAGCCGGTGCCCCCGGACGTGGTGAGAAGGAGGGCGTACACCCCTAGGTACCGACTGGGCGGTATGTCATTCTGCGGGCGTCAGGATCTTTCGGTGCGCCCGTGCCCGTGCGGGATCCAGCCCCGCGAGTTCCGGGACGCCGCGCACCGCACCTCCCGGCGGATCGGCGAGGTCCGGGCGGAGCAGGGGGTGCCGCTGGACGCGGTCCTGCACGCGTTCCGGATGGGCGGGGCGATGGTCTGGCAGGACCTGGTGGACGAGACCGCGTGCCGCCACCCCGAGGACATCCGGCTGCTGGTCCATGTCGCCGCGGACGTCTGGAACTTCGTGGACGAGCACTGCGGTGTCGTCAGCGGTCGAGTCGTCGTGAGACACCGGGCGGCCGGGTGAGCTGAACCATCGAGGGCAACCGGCTGAAAGCCATACCCGGCGTCTCTGGATCTCTGGACCTTACGACGGCCCGTCCAACCCACCAACAACGTAGGACCGGCTGAGCGGGAGCCCGGCACTCGGGCCGGGGCTCGTTCCGTGAGCGGGCGGCGGCGCAGGGCGGTGTCGGTCAGCGAGCGCGGCGGGAAGGAGGTGGCGGGGTTGTAGAGGCTCACCCCCGGCGGCACGATCGCGTCGAGCGCGGCGCCGTCCAGGGTGAGCACGGCGCCCTTGAGCAGGCCCTCCAGCTGTTCCCGCCTCCGCCCTGCTCCCGGCCGTACAGGGCCGGGCGCCCCGGGCCGGGCTCACCGTGTCCCCGGCCCTGCTGACCGGGGCCGCAGGGCGTACGCACGCGGGCTACATACCCAGCTTCGCCGTCGTCACCCGGCCGATCGCGTCCGGCTCGCCCTCCAGCTCCACCCGCGCCGCCTCCTGCCGCCCGAACGCGAACAGCAGCAGCTCGCCCGGCTCACCGGTCACCGTCACCACCGGCGTCCCCCGGTGCGCCACCGCGGTCTGTCCGTCCGGGCGGCGCAGGACCAGGCCCACCGGCGCCTTGCGGCCCAGCATCCGCGCCGCCTTCTCCGTACGCGACCACAGGACGTCGGCGAAGACCGGGTCCAGCTCCCGCGCCGACCAGTCGGGCTGCGCCCGGCGCACGTCCTCGGCGTGGACGTAGAACTCCACCGTGTTCGCCGCCTCGTCCAGCTGCTTCAGCCCGAACGGGGACATCCGCGGCGGGCCCGTACGGATGAGCTGGATCAGTTCCTCGTACGGCTTCGCGGTGAACTCGGCCCGGACCCGCTCACTCCGGTTCTTCAGCGGGCCGATCATGCTCCCGGCGGCCGCATCCGGCCGCCGCTCCCGCACCACCACATGGGCCGCGAGATCACGGGCCGTCCAGCCGTGGCACAGGGTCGGGGCCTGCGGACCCGCCGCCTCCAACAGGTCGGCGAGCAGAAGTCGTTCGCGCTTCGCATGGGTCGACATGCCCGCCAGCGTACGGCCGCCGCCCCCCGTCCGCCCAGTGGACGCACGCCCGGACCCCTCGCGCCGCCACGGCACAATGGGCCCATGACCAGCACGCCCACGCCCGGCACCCCCCGGCCCGCCAGCGCCCTCGACCCCGCCATCGCCGCCCGGCTCAAGCGCGGCGCCGACGGGCTGGTCCCGGCCATCGCCCAGCAGTACGACACCGGCGAGGTACTGATGCTGGGCTGGATGGACGACGAGGCGCTGCACCGCACCCTCACCACCGGCCGCTGCACCTACTGGTCGCGCAGCCGCCAGGAGTACTGGGTCAAGGGCGACACCTCGGGCCACGTCCAGCAGGTCAAGTCCGTCGCCCTGGACTGCGACGCCGACACCGTCCTCGTCAAGGTCGACCAGACCGGCGCCGCCTGCCACACCGGCGACCGCACCTGCTTCGACGCCGACGTCCTTCCGCTCGGACAGTAGGGTCTGCCGCCATGGACCTCGACACGTTCCGCAAGCTGGCCGTCGACCGGCGCGTCATCCCCGTCACCCGCCGCCTCCTCGCGGACGGCGACACCCCGGTGGGCCTCTACCGCAAGCTCGCGGGCGAACGCACCGGCACCTTCCTCCTCGAATCCGCGGAGAACGGCCGCACCTGGTCGCGCTACTCCTTCATCGGCGTACGCAGCGCCGCGACCCTCACCACCCGCGACGGCGAGGCCCACTGGCTCGGCACCCCGCCGGTCGGCGTCCCCGTCGACGGCGACCCGCTGCACGCCCTGCGCGCCACCATCGAGGCCCTGCACACCCCGCACGACCGGGAAGCCGGCCTCCCGCCCTTCACCGGAGGCATGGTCGGCTACCTCGGCTACGACATCGTGCGGCGCCTGGAGAAGATCGGCGACAGCGCCGGCGACGACCTGAAGCTGCCCGAGCTGACGATGCTGCTCACCTCCGACCTCGCGGTCCTGGACCACTGGGACGGCAGCGTCCTGCTCATCGCCAACGCCATCAACCACAACGACCTGGCCAGCGGCGTCGACGAGGCGTACGGCGACGCCGTCGCCCGGCTCGACGCGATGGAGCGGGACCTGCGCCGCCCCGTCGAGAACGCCCCCGCCGCCCTGCCGCCCTCCGAGCTGCCCCCGTACACCGCGCTGTGGGGCGGACCGGCCTACCAGGACGCCGTCGAGGACGTGAAGGAGCGCATCCGGGCCGGCGAAGCCTTCCAGGTCGTGCCCTCCCAGCGCTTCGAGACCCCCTGCACGGCGAGCGCGCTCGACGTCTACCGGGTCCTGCGCGCCACCAACCCCTCGCCGTACATGTACCTCTTCCGGTTCGACGGCTTCGACGTCGCCGGCTCCAGCCCCGAGGCCCTGGTCAAGGTCGAGGACGGCCGGGCCATGGTCCACCCCATCGCCGGCACCCGGCACCGCGGCGCCACCCCCCAGGAGGACCAGGCCCTCGCCGACGAACTCCTCGCCGACCCCAAGGAACGCGCCGAGCACCTGATGCTGGTCGACCTCGGACGCAACGACCTGGGCCGGGTCTGCGAACCGGGCAGCGTCGAGGTCGTCGACTTCATGTCCATCGAGCGCTACTCGCACGTGATGCACATCGTCTCCACCGTCACCGGCAAGGTCGCCGAGGGCCGCACCGCCTTCGACGTCCTGACCGCCTGCTTCCCCGCCGGCACCCTCTCCGGCGCCCCCAAGCCCCGCGCCCTGCAGATCATCGAGGAGCTGGAACCCACCCGCCGCGGCCTGTACGGCGGCTGCGTCGGCTACCTCGACTTCGCCGGGGACTCCGACACCGCCATCGCCATCCGCACCGCCCTGCTGCGCGACGGCACGGCCTACGTCCAGGCCGGGGCGGGCGTCGTCGCCGACTCCGACCCGGCCGCCGAGGACGACGAGTGCCGCAACAAGGCGGCGGCGGTACTCCGCGCCGTCCACACCGCCAACCGCCTCGGCGGCGTCTGAGCAGGCCCCTCACCGGCCCGCGGTGGGCCACCGCGGGCCGGTAAGGGATAGTGGAGTACGTGAGTGCCGTCCCCATACCCCAGCCACGTGCCGAAGCCGCCGACGCGCCCGACAGCGCGGGAAGCCGCCGCAGCCTGGCCGCCGGCCTGCTCCTCGGAGCGGCCGGCGCGACCGTCGTCCTGCTCGCCTCCGGGCAGACCTGGGCCGAGGGCAAGGCCCCGGTCGGCGGCGGCACCCTGCCGCTCAGCGCCGACGGGCAGGACGTCACCGGACTGCCCGCCGCCCTCGCGATCGTCGGCCTGGCCGCCCTCGTCGCCGTCTTCGCCGTGCGCGCCACCGGCCGGCGCGTGGTCGCCGGACTGCTCGCCCTCAGCGGACTCGGTGCCGCGCTGAGCGCCTTCCTCGGCGCGTCCGACAGCGGGGCGCTGGACGAGAAGGCCGCACAGACCAGCGGCGACAGCGCGGCGACCATCACCGCCCTCAGCCACACCGCCTGGCCCTACGTCACGGCCGTCGGCGGCCTGCTGATCCTGCTCGCCGGGCTCCTCGCCCTGCGCTACGGCAGCCGCTGGCCCACGATGTCGGGACGCTACGAGCGCGACGGCACCCCGCGCCCCCGCAAGGCCCCCCGCGCCCCGGACCCGGACCGGCCCGAGGACCTGTGGAAGGCCCTGGACCGCGGCGAGGACCCGACGCGCGAGGCATGACCCCCAAGCTCACGTCGTACCCGCACGTACGGGACAATGACCGTGAGCTCACAGCACAGCGGCAGCCACAGCGGCACCGGCCGTGCGTACAGCGACCCGAGCGATTCCAACAGCGCAACACCAACGAGGAGCAACTCATGGCGGGCAGCAGCCACGGACACACCCCGGCCGCCTGGACCGGTGTCATCATCGCCTTCATCGGCTTCTGCGTCGCGGGCGTCTTCATGGTCGCGGCCAACCCGCTCGGCTTCTGGGCCGGCATGGGCGTCGTCCTCATCGGTGGTGTCGTCGGCCTCGCGATGAAGCTCGCCGGCCTCGGCATGCCGAAGGAGTCGGCGGACCTGGCCGCCGCCAGGGCCCGCGCCGGCCACGCGCAGACCTCTTGATCCAGGACATACGCATGCGAGGCGCAGCCCGGTCCGGGCTGCGCCTTTCCGCGTCAGCGGCGACAATCACCGGGTGGACGCATCGCCTACCCCCGCCGCAGCACCGTCGACGCCGGGCCCAGCCCCGGTGAACGCCGGACCGCCCCCGGTCCCGGAGCCCGCCCCCGGCCCCCCGGCGGGCCCGCCGCTCTTCCCCACCGCCCCCGCGGGCGCCTCGCGGCTGCGCCGGACCGCCACCCCGGTGGGCGTCCTGGCCGCCGTCGTCGGCGCCTTCGGCTACGTCGCCACGGTGGACCCGAACCAGCCGGGCCACTACCCCGTCTGCCCGCTGCTGCGGCTCACCGGCATCTACTGCCCCGGCTGCGGCGGACTGCGCAGCGCCCACGCCTTCGCCCACGGCGACCTGGCGGCGGCCTTCGGCTCCAACGCGCTCGCCGTCGTCGGCTACGGGATCTTCGCCGTGCTCTGGGCGGTGTGGATGGTCCGCGAGGCCACCGGGAAGCCCTGGCGGTTCGCCCTGCGGCCGGTCCACTGGTGGGGGATCGGAGCCGTACTGCTGATCTTCACCGCCGTCCGGAATCTGCCGTTCGGCTCGGCGCTCGCCCCGTGAATGCCCAGGTAGTGGGACGGGCGGTGGCCGGATGCGGGCGCAGCGGCCTCCTGCGGATACCATCGAAGGGGCTGATCCTGTGGCCTGTTACGTTTTTCAGTCACCGTTCCGGAAGGGGGCCGCTCGCGTGAGTGTGCTCGACGAGATCATCGACGGCGTCCGCGCCGACCTCGCGGAGCGGCAGGCGCGCGTCAGCCTCGACGAGCTCAAGGAACGCGCCGCCCGAGCACCCCGTGCCAAGGACGGCGTCGCCGCCCTGCGCGGCGAGGGCGTGACCGTCATCTGCGAGGTCAAGCGCTCCAGCCCCTCCAAGGGCGCGCTCGCCGCCATCGCCGACCCGGCCGCGCTCGCCGCGGACTACGAGGCCGGCGGGGCTTCCGTCATCTCCGTCCTCACCGAGGAGCGCCGCTTCGGCGGTTCGCTGGCCGACCTGGAGGCCGTCCGCGCCAAGGTCGACATCCCGATCCTGCGCAAGGACTTCATCGTCACCTCGTACCAGCTGTGGGAGGCCCGCGCCTACGGTGCCGACCTCGCGCTGCTGATCGTCGCCGCCCTCGAACAGGAGGCGCTGGTCTCCCTGATCGAGCGCGCCGAGTCCATCGGCCTGACGCCGCTGGTCGAGGCGCACGACGAGGAGGAGGCCGAGCGCGCCGTGGAGGCGGGCGCCAGGATCATCGGTGTCAACGCGCGCAACCTGAAGGACCTCAAGGTCGACCGCTCCACCTTCGAGCGCGTCGCCCCCGAGATCCCCGACCACATCGTCAAGGTCGCCGAGTCCGGCGTCCGCGGCCCGCACGACCTCATCGCCTACGCCAACGCCGGCGCCGACGCCGTGCTCGTCGGCGAGTCCCTGGTCACCGGCCGCGACCCGCGCACCGCCGTCGCCGACCTGGTCGCCGCCGGCGCCCACCCGGCCCTGCGCCACGGGCGAGGCTGATCCGGCCGTGTCCCTCCCGCACCCCGAGCCGATGCGCTGCGCACTGCCCACGTGGCACCGCGGCTGCCGGGCCCCGGCCCGCCGTGTACACGGCCGGCGGGTGCGGTACGTGATCGGCGACGAGCCCGGTCAGGTCAACGGCATGCGATGGCGCACGGGGTCCGCGCAGTAGAGCGAGCCCCGGCCGCCGTGACAGCCCAGCCCGCGAGGGCCGGTTCCGTGCGTCCGCATCCGCCCCGGCCCCCGGCCGAGGCGGCGCTCCGCTCACGGCGCACACGGTGTAGACAGCCATGCCATGACGAGGAGCACATCCCAGATGTTGTCCGAATTCTTCATCCCGGACCCCGAGGGTCTGATCCCCAGCGCCGAGGGTTATTTCGGCGCCTACGGCGGAAAGTTCATCCCGGAGGCGCTGGTCGCCGCCGTGGACGAGGTCGCCGACGAGTACGAGAAGGCCAAGGCCGACCCCGCCTTCGCGGCCGAGCTGGGCGAGCTGATGGTCCACTACACCGGCCGTCCCAGCGCCCTCACCGAGGTCCCGCGCTTCGCCGAGCACGCGGGCGGCGCCCGGATCTTCCTCAAGCGCGAGGACCTCAACCACACCGGCTCCCACAAGATCAACAACGTGCTGGGCCAGGCGCTGCTGACCCGGCGCATGGGCAAGACCCGCGTGATCGCCGAGACCGGAGCCGGCCAGCACGGCGTCGCCACCGCGACCGCCTGCGCCCTCTTCGGCCTCGACTGCACCATCTACATGGGCGAGATCGACACCCGGCGGCAGGCGTTGAACGTGGCGCGGATGCGGATGCTGGGCGCCGAGGTCATCGCCGTGAAGTCCGGCTCCCGCACCCTGAAGGACGCCATCAACGAGGCGTTCCGCGACTGGGTCGCCAACGTGGACCGCACCCACTACCTCTTCGGCACGGTCGCGGGCCCGCACCCCTTCCCGGCGATGGTCCGCGACTTCCACCGCGTCATCGGCGTCGAGGCCAGGCGGCAGATCCTGGAGCGGGCCGGCCGGCTACCCGACGCCGCCGTGGCCTGCGTCGGCGGCGGCTCCAACGCCATCGGCCTCTTCCACGCCTTCGTCCCCGACGCGGACGTCCGGCTCATCGGCTGCGAGCCCGCCGGACACGGCGTGGAGACCGGGGAGCACGCGGCGACCCTCACCGCGGGCGAGCCCGGCATCCTGCACGGCTCGCGCAGCTACGTCCTCCAGGACGAGGAGGGCCAGATCACCGAGCCCTACTCCATCTCGGCGGGCCTGGACTACCCGGGCATCGGCCCCGAGCACGCGTACCTCAAGGACGCGGGCCGCGGCGAGTACCGCGCGGTCACCGACGACGCGGCCATGCAGGCGCTGCGCCTGCTCTCCCGTACCGAGGGCATCATCCCGGCCATCGAGAGCGCGCACGCGCTGGCCGGGGCCCTGGAGGTCGGCAAGGAGCTGGGCAGGGACGGGCTGATCCTCATCAACCTGTCCGGCCGGGGCGACAAGGACATGGACACGGCGGCCCGCTACTTCGGGCTGTACGAGACGGACGCCGCCGTCGAGGCGGACGCCGAGGGCGGCAACGCGGAGATCGAGGGGGACGTCCAGTGAGCGGCAACACCGAGCTGCTGAGCACCACGCTCGCCACGGCACGGGCCGAGGACCGGGCCGCGCTGATCGCGTACCTGCCCGCCGGCTTCCCGACCGTCGACGGCGGCATCGAGGCGGTCAAGGCCGTGGTGGCGGGCGGCGCCGACGTCGTCGAGGTGGGCCTGCCGCACAGCGACCCCGTGCTCGACGGCCCCGTCATCCAGACCGCCGACGACATCGCGCTGCGCGGCGGCGTGAAGATCGCCGACGTCATGCGCACGGTGCGCGAGGCGTACGAGGCGACCGGGGCGCCGATCCTCGTCATGACGTACTGGAACCCGATCGACCGGTACGGCGTCGAGCGCTTCACCGCCGAGCTCGCCGAGGCGGGCGGGGCCGGGTGCATCCTGCCCGACCTGCCGGTCCAGGAGTCCGCGCTGTGGCGCGAGCACGCGGAGCGGCACGGCCTCGCCACCGTCTTCGTCGTCGCGCCCAGCAGCAAGGACGAGCGGATCGCCACCATCACGGCGGCCGGCTCCGGCTTCGTCTACGCGGCGTCCCTGATGGGCGTCACCGGCACCCGCGCCTCGGTCGGCGCACAGGCCGAGGACCTGGTGCGGCGCACCCGCGCCACCACCGAGCTGCCGGTCTGCGTCGGCCTCGGCGTCTCCGACGCCGCCCAGGCCGCGGAGGTCGCCGCCTTCGCCGACGGCGTCATCGTCGGCTCGGCCTTCGTCAAGCGGATGCTGGACGCCCCCGACGAGGCGGCGGGCGTCGCGGGCGTCCGTTCGCTGGCGGCCGACCTTGCCGAAGGTGTTCGAAAGCGCTGACACCTGGCGTCATCCGAACGGGTGGACCTCGGACCGGGGAGGCACGCGAGTGCCTCCCCGGGTCGTTGCTGCGGTGTGAGCGAGAAGAATCAACAGGGTAAGAGGGCCGCGCGAGACCGGCTGGTCCAGGAGCGCGAGCAGGCGAAGGCGCGCGACCGCCGCCGCCGGACGCTGATCGTGTCCACGGCGGTGGTGGGGGTCCTGGGGCTGGCCGCCGTCGTCGGTGTGATCGCGGCGAACACCGACGGCAAGAGCGACAAGTCCAAGGCGTCAGGCCCCGCCGTGGCGCCGTCGGGCGCGACCGGCAAGGACGCCCTGGCGATCCGGGTCGGCGCGGACGACGCCCCGTCCACCCTCACCATCTGGGAGGACTTCCGCTGCCCGGTCTGCGCCCAGTTCGAGAACGCCTTCCGCGACACGATCCATCAGCTGGAGCGCGACGGCGAGCTCAAGGTGGACTACCACCTGGCCACGATCATCGACGGCAACATGGGGGGCAGCGGCTCGCTCAAGGCGGCCAACGCGGCGGCCTGCGCGCAGGACGCCGGGAAGTTCTCCGCGTACCACGACGTGCTGTACCGCAACCAGCCGCAGGAGACCGACGACGCCTTCGGGGACAACGCCAAGCTGATCGATCTCGCCAAGAAGGTCGACGGGCTCGACACGCCGGGATTCCGCAGCTGCGTCGAGGACGGCAAGCACGACGCCTGGGTGGAGAAGTCGAACAGGGCCTTCCGCGACGGCGGCTTCCAGGGCACGCCCACCGCGCTGCTCAACGGCGAGTCGATCTTCCCGAAGAAGGGGGACGAGGCGATCACCGCGGCCAACCTGAAGAAGTGGGTCGCCGAGGCCGACAAGGGCAAGAAGCCGGGCACCGCGACGCCCACGCCGTAGCGGCCGGCGCGGGGCCGGTCGGCGTAATCGATGACCCGCTCGTTACCCAGAAGTTGCCGGGCGGGTTGCCGTACCTCCCGCCCGGCAAGGTAGCGTCGACGCTGCCATGAACCTTGCCTACATTCCCAGCCCGTCGACCGGCGTGATCGATCTCGGACCGATCCCGCTGCGCGGCTACGCGTTCTGCATCATCATCGGTGTCTTCGTCGCCGTCTGGTTCGGCAACAAGCGCTGGGTCGCCCGAGGAGGCACCGCCGGCACCGTTGCCGACATCGCCGTCTGGGCCGTGCCCTTCGGGCTTGTCGGCGGCCGGCTCTACCACGTCATCACCGACTACCAGCTGTACTTCAGCGACGGTGAGAACTGGGTCGACGCCTTCAAGATCTGGCAGGGCGGCCTCGGTATCTGGGGTGCGATCGCGCTGGGCGCGGTCGGTGCCTGGATCGGCTGCCGCCGCCGTGGGATTCCGCTGCCCGCCTGGGCCGACGCACTCGCCCCCGGCATCGCCCTCGCCCAGGCATGCGGCCGCTGGGGCAACTGGTTCAACCAGGAGCTGTACGGCAGGGAGACCGACGTCCCGTGGGCGCTGAAGATCAGCGAGGGCCCCAACCGGGTGGCCGGCACCTACCACCCGACCTTCCTGTACGAGTCGCTGTGGTGCATCGGTGTGGCCCTCCTGGTGGTCTGGGCCGACCGCCGCTTCAAGCTCGGGCACGGGCGGGCGTTCGCGCTGTACGTCGCGGCGTACTGCGCGGGGCGCGCGTGGATCGAGTACATGCGCGTGGACGAGGCCCATCACATTCTGGGCCTGCGGCTGAACGTGTGGACCGCCCTCATCGTGTTCGTGCTGGCGGTGACGTACATCGTGGTCTCGGCGAGGGTGCGGCCGGGGCGCGAGGAGGTTGTCGAGCCCCGGGCGCCGGAGGCGCCGGAGGGCTCGGAGAAGGCGGATGCGGCTGAGGCGGACGAGCCTGTCGAGGCTGCGGACGCGGACGCAGATGCGGACGCGGATGCGCCGAAGGCGGACGGGACGGCAGAGGCGGCCAAGGGCTGACGTCGCGCAAGCTGAGTGAGGGGCCGCCGAGATTCTCGGCGGCCCCTCACCGTTGTGCGGTGTCCTCAATCGCCGGACGGGCTTGATCTCGCCAGCGCAAGCGTTCGTTGCGCCTGCGCAACCACCGCCGCGTCCACGAAGCGGCCGTCCGGGAGGGCCTGGGCCCCTGCCTGGTCGCGGGCCGCTTCCACGATGTGCCAGGCCGCTTCGATCTCCTGCGGCGTCGGCCGGAACGCCCGTTCGATCACCGGGAGCTGCCGGGGGTGGATCGCCGCCCGGCCGAGGAAGCCCAGCGTCCGGCCGTGGGCGCAAGAGGTCCACAGGCCGTCCAGGTCCCGGACGTCCGGGAACACCGACTGGGCCGGCGGTGCCAGGCCGGCCGCGCGGGCGGCGACCACCACCCGGCTGCGCGACCAGTCGAGCCCCGCGTCCTCCCGTACGCCCAGGTCGGCCCTCAGGTCCGCCTCGCCCAGGGCGATGGCGTGGACCTGGGGGTGGGCGGAGGCCACCGAGTACGCGTGCTCGATGCCGAGTGCGGACTCCAGCAGCGGGCAGAGGGCGACCCCGGGGGCCAGCGCCGCGATGTGGTGGACGGACGCGGCGTGGGTGATCTTCGGCAGCCGCAGCCCGCCGAGGCCCGGCAGCCCCGCCAGGGCCAGGACGTCCGCCTCGTCGTTGACCCGGACGTGGACCGGCGGCGCCGTGGCGGAGGGCGGGTCGGACAGGAGCTCCACCGTCGCCGAGCGCGCGTACTCCTTGCGGTCGGGGGCGACCGCGTCCTCCAGGTCGACGATCACCACGTCCGCCCCCGCGACGGCCGCCTTGCGGATGACGTCGGGCCGGTCCCCGGGCACGTACAGCAGGGTGAGAGGGGCCGCCGTGCTCACAGCACCCGCTCCGCCCGCAGCGCCGAGATCTCCGGGCCGCTCAGCCCCAGCTCGGTGAGGATCTCCTCGGTGTCGGCCCCGTGCGGGCGGCCCGTCCAGCGGATCGCCCCCGGGGTCCGGGAGAGCCGGAAGAGGACGTTCTGCATCCGCAGCGGGCCCAGCTCCGGGTCGTCCACCTCGGTGACGGAGTCCAGGGCGCGGTACTGCGGGTCCTCCATCACGTCCCGGACGTCGTGGATGGGCGCGATGGCGGCCTGCGCCTTCTCGAACGCGGACAGGGCCTCGTCCCGGGTGTGCCGGGCGATCCAGTGCCCGACGGCCTCGTCCAGCTCGTCGCTGTGCTCGGCACGGGTGGTGCCGGACGCGAACCACGGCTCGTCGATCAGGTCCGCCCGCCCGACCAGGCGCATCACCCGTTCCGCGACGGACTGGGCGGAGGTGGAGACGGCCACCCACTGCCCGTCCGAGGTGCGGTAGGTGTTGCGGGGGGCGTTGTTGCGCGAGCGGTTGCCGGTGCGCGGCTGTACGTAACCGAGCTGGTCGTACCAGAGCGGCTGCGGGCCGAGCACGGTCAGGATCGGTTCGATGATCGCCATGTCGACCACCTGGCCCTCGCCGGTGCGGTCGCGCCCGGCCAGCGCGGCCATCACCGCGTACGCCGTGGCGAGCGCCGCGATCGAGTCGGCCAGCCCGAACGGCGGCAGGGTCGGCGGCCCGTCCGGCTCCCCGGTGATCGCCGCGAAGCCGCTCATCGCCTCGGCGAGGGTGCCGAAGCCGGGCCGGTGGGCGTACGGGCCGAACTGGCCGAAGCCCGTGACGCGGACCAGCACCAGGCGCGGGTTGACGGCGTGCAGCTCCGCCGGTCCGAGGCCCCAGCGCTCCAGCGTGCCCGGCCGGAAGTTCTCGATGATCACATCGGTGCCGGCGGCGAGCCGCAGGAGCAGATCGCGGCCGTCCGGGCAGGACAGGTCCAGTGTCAGGTTGCGCTTGTTGCGGCCGAGCAGCTTCCACCACAGGCCGATGCCGTCCTTCGCGGGTCCGTGTCCCCGGGAGGGGTCGGGGCGGGTCGGATGCTCGACCTTGATCACCTCGGCGCCGAAGTCGCCGAGCATCGTGGCGCAGAGCGGGCCCGCGAACAGCGTGGCGAGATCGACGACGCGCAGCCCGGTCAGCGGCGCCGCCTCCGGGGCGCTCACGCGGTGTCGATTTCGCTGCGGTACGGCATGGAGGCCGAGGCGCCCGGTTTCTGTACGCAGAGTGCGGCGGCCGCCGAGGCCCAGGCGATGGCCTGCGGCACCGGGCGCCCCTCGCCCAGCGCCACGGCGAGCGTGCCGACGAAGGTGTCCCCGGCGCCGGTCGTGTCCACGGCGGAGACGTCCGGGGCGGGGAAGTGGATGGCCCGGCCGCCCCGGGCCGCGTACAGGCAGCCCTTCGCGCCGAGCGTGATGAGCACCGCCGGCACCTGGCTGAGCAGGATCTCCGCCGCCGCGTGCGGCTCTTCGTGGCCGGACAGCTCGGCGGCCTCGTGCTCGTTGGGGATCAGCAGATCGACGTGGTCGAGGAGTTCGGCGGGCAGCTTCTGCACCGGGGAGGGGGTGAGCACGGTCCGTACGCCCTGGGCGTGGCCGGCCCTCGCCCCCTCGATCACGGCGGACAGCGGCAGCTCCAGTTGCAGCAGCAGCAGATCGGCCTCGGCGATGGCGGCGATCTCGCCCGGGCCGAGCGAGGTGACGGTGCCGTTGGCGCCGGGGATGACCACGATCGCGTTGGAGCCCTCGGCGTCGACCACGATGTGCGCGGTGCCGCTGGGGCCCTCGGCCGTGTGCAGGAGGTCGGTGTCGACGCCGGAGTGCTCCAGGCTCTCCCGCATCCGTACGCCGTACTCGTCGTCGCCGACCGCACCGATCATCAGCACGTCACCGCCGGCGCGGGCCGCGGCGACGGCCTGGTTGGCGCCCTTGCCGCCGGGGATGGTGCGGAACTCCCGTCCGGTGACGGTCTGCCCGCGTTCCGGGGCCCGGTCGACGTAGGCCACAAGATCCATATTGGTGCTGCCGAGCACCGCGACTCTGGTCATGGGCGGAGTGCCTCCTCGTGGGTGAGCCGGTGGGTCAGGTCGGCCAGGGTGTCGAAACCGGCCGAGTCGAATCCGGGGACGGACGTGGCGAGCCGGTTCTTCAGCGGGGTGGTCCACCGGTCCGGCAGCGCGTCCGGGCGCCCGGCGAGCAGTCCGGCGAGCGAACCGGCGGTCGCGCCGTTGGAGTCGGTGTCCCAGCCGCCGGAGACAGCCCGGCAGATGGAACCGGTGAAGTCGCCGTCGGCATGGGTGAGGGCGGCGGCCAGCAGAGTCGCGTTGGGCAGCACATGCACCCAGTGATACCTGCCGTACACCGTGTGCAACCGGTCGACGACCGTATCGAAATCATGTTCCGCGCGGGCCGCCGCGATCCCGTCCCGTACCGCCCGGGCGTACCGCGAGCGCGGCGGCACCACCCGCAGCCCCGTGGCCAGGCAGCCGTGCACGTCCCGCTCGCCGGTGGCGGCCTCGGCCAGGGCCGCCGCCGTGAACATCGCGCCGTAGACGCCGTTCCCGGTGTGGGTGAGGACCGCGTCGCGGTACGCCTGCTCCGCCGCCCCGGCCGGGTCGCCGGGGCGGGTCCAGCCGTGCACGTCGGCCCGGATCTGGGCGCCGATCCACTCGCGGAACGGGTTGCGGTGGCGGGCGGTGTCCGGCGGCTCCACCCCGTCGAGCAGATTGCGGTACGCGACCCGCTCGGCGGTGAACGTACGCCCCGCCGGAAGCTCGTCCAGCCACAGCCGGGCCAGGTCGGCGGTGGTGAACGACCGGCCGTGCCGCCGGAGCAGCAACAGGGCGAGCAGCGGGTGGTCGAGGTCGTCGTCCTCGGGCATCCCGTCGATGTTCTCGGCCAGCGAGGTTCCCGCGGAGCGCCGGTTCCACGGGTAGGCGGCGGCCAGCGACGGGGGCAGGCCCCGGGCGGTGAACCAGGTGTTCAGCGGCCAGTTCCCGGTGGCGCGGGCCAGGGCGCGGATGCCCTCCAGCGGCAGCTTCTCGACCGGCTTGCCCAGCAGGCACCCGGCGGCGCGCCCCAGCCAGGCCGCGTGCAGCCGTTCCCGGCCGGCCGCCGGCTGGGCGCTCCGGGTGCGCGGCCACTGCGGGCAGGCGGCCCGGATCGCGTCCAGGCAGGTCGGTTCGTCGTCCGCCAGCGGGGATTCCAGCAGGGCGAGTTCGTCCAGCAGCCGCTCGGCGACCGCGCGCAGCCCGGGAGGGGCGCCGGGAGCGGAGGCGCCCGCGCGCTCCGGGGCGGGGGAGCCGCCGGCCTCGTACCACCGGCGCGCGATGTCGCGCGCGTCGCGCCCGTCCTCGGCGGCCTGCCGCAGCTCGTGGCCCACCAGGTCCTCCGGCTGCACCCAGGTCACGCGCACCGCCGTGGTCACGGGGTGCCCGCCAGCGTGGCGAAGGCGGCCTCGTGGGCGCGGCGGCGGGCGGTGTCCTGCGCGAACACCTCGCGGGCCACCTCCGCGAGGGTCCGGGCCGGGGCACGCAGGTCGAGGCGGCTGGCCTCGGCGACCGTCGCCGCCCAGTCGGCGGGGATGGCCCGCTCGCCGTGCAGGGCGCCCGCGAGCGCGCCGCTCATGGTGGCGATCGAGTCGCAGTCGCGCCCGTAGTTGACCGAACCGAGCACCGCCCGCCGGTAGTCCCCGCCGGCGACGAGCAGCATGCCGAGCGCGATGGGAAGCTCCTCGATGGCGTGCAGCCGCGACGGGCGGCGGGCGCCGAGCGAGGGCGCGCGGTAGTCGGGGCCGACCGTGTCGAACGGGGCGACGGCCTCGCGCAACGGGGCGAGCGCGGCCTCGAAGTCCTGGTAGCGGGCGGCGGTTTCGCAGACGGCATCGATGGCGGCGCGGGTACCGTCCTTGGCCAGCGACAGACAGGTCTCCACGACCGTCTCTGGCGTCGCCCGGGGCGCGCAGGCGGCGGCGACGGCCGCCGCGAAGACGCCCGCCGCCTCCCTGCCGTAACTCGACTGATGGGCGCCCGCCACATCGAGCGCCTCGGCGTACGCGGCGTGCGGCTGGGCGGCGTTCACCAGCCCGACCGGCGCCATGTACATCGCCGCCCCGCAGTTGACGATGTTTCCGCAGCCCGCCTCGCGCGGGTCCACGTGCCCGTAGTGCAGCCGGGCGACGATCCACTTCTCGGCGAGGAAGACCCGCTGGAGCGGCAGCGCCTCGGCCTCCAGCTCCGGAATCCAGCGCGTTTCGCCGATCAGCTCCGGCACGAGGTGGTCGGCCACCGCGTACGCGTCGAGACGGCCGCGCACCTTCCCGTACACCCGCACCAGCGCATGGGTCATCAAGGTGTCGTCGGTGACGTGCCCGTCTCCCTTGTGGTACGGGGCGATCGGGCGGGCGGTGCGCCAGTCGTCGCCGTCCCACGGGCCGACGACGCCGGTGATCCGGCCGCCGTGGCGGGCCGCGATCTGCTCCGGGGGGCGGCCCTCGACCGGGCCGCCGAGCGCGTCGCCGACCGCGGCGCCGACGAGGGCGCCCGCGATCCGGTCATCGAGCGTGGGCGCCGTGGGTGTCGTGGGGGACGCGGACGACGTGGGCGCCAGGGGCACTGTGGATGTCATGTCCGAATTGTCCACCCGTGGGTGCCGGTTCCGTGTCTGCCAGCAGCCCGGCGAGTTCGATCAGGTCCGTGCCCGCGAGACGGGGCAGCGCGCACCCGGCCAGCGTCCGGCACGCCTCGCGCCAGCCGTCGGGCACGGAGCCGAGCGACCCCAGCGCGCCGGTCAGCGCCCCGGCCAGGGCGGGGGCCGAGTCCGCGACCCGCGACAGGCAGGCCGCCGCGGGCACCGCCTGCGCGATGTCGCCCCGGGCCGCGGTGGTCAGCGCGAGGGCGACGGGGACGGTCTCGGCGGCGGCGATCCCGTAGCTGTAGACGTGGTCCACGATCTGGTGCTCCAACACGGGGACCAGGGCGAACGCCCCGGCCCGCTCACCGGCGAACTCCCGGGCGATCCGGACCGCGTGGGCCGCGTTGCGCGCGATCTCGGTGCCCTCGGGGAGCTGGGCGAGCGCGGCGTTCACCGCCGTGTCGACGTCCGCACCGGCCAGCGCCTCGGCGCACGCGGCGGCCATGGCCCGCGCCCCGTGCACCCCGTCGCCGTCCTGCGTGTAGCGCGCGTCGAACTCCGCGAGTCCGGCCGCCGCGACCGGGTCCCCGGGGTGTACGACGGCGAGCACGGCGGCCCGTACGCACGCCGCGTCGTCGAAGTAGTGCGGGTTGTCGTGGCCGGTGGCGGGCGGGCGGAGTCCGGCGGCGAGGTTGCCGAGCCCGGCCCGCACCGAGATCCGGGCGCGCAGCGGCAGCACCGCCGACTCCACCTCGGGCGCGCGTGCCGCGGCGGCGGCGACCTCGGCGGCGAGGGAGTTCCAGGCACCGGCGACGGCGGCGCGCACGCAAGCGTCGCCGGGGGCGGAGGAGGTACGGGCCTGGGCGGGTCCGGCGGTCGATGCGGTCCGCATCTGCCCGGTGCCGGCCCGCGCCCGTCCGGCGGTTGCGGCCAGCACGGTGCCCGCCGCGAACGCCGCCCACTCGGCGTCGTCGGACGGGCCGAGCCGCAGCGGTTCGGGTGGCTGGTTGAGCGCGATGGGGACGGGCAGCGTGGTCGTCGCGTTCTGCTCGGCGAAGGTGTCCAGTTCGCGGGTCAGACGCCGGGTCCACTCCGGCATCCGGGCCGCCCGGTGCCGCGCGGCCGGCCACCCCGCCGCGTCCCCGGCGGCCAGCCCGATCAGCAGCCCCTCGATCCGGGCCCGCCACGCGCCGCTCATCGCGGCCCCGCCCCGGCGCGGGCGGGACGGGCGTCCCGGCAGTTGGCACCGTCCGCCGCCGGTCTGGGGCCCACCCGTTCACCCGTGCCCGCCGCCGGGCCGGCCCCCGGCGTTGCGAGGGCGTCGCCCGGCGATCCGCCCGCGCCACCCGCCGCGGGCCCCGGCGCGAGCAGGTCCGCGATGTCCAGCACGTGGTAGCCGCGCATCGAGGGCAGGCAGCTCCCGCGCACCGGCCCGATCGCCTCCGCCCAGACGCGCGGGACGGCCGACGCCCCGTGCAGCGCCCCGGCCAGCGCACCCGCCACCGCGGCCGTCGTATCGGCGTCCCGGCCCATGTTGACCGCCATGAGCACCGCCGTGCGGAAGTCGCCGCGCGCCGCCGCGAACGCCCCGAACGCCAGGCCCACCGCCTCCGGCGCCAGATCCGTCCAGGGATAGCCGCCGACCACCACCGCCGAGCGCACCGCGCGTTCCCCGGTGAGCCGGTCGGGGTACGGGCGCTGCGCCGCCGTCACCGCGCGGCGCAGCGAGCGGGCCGTCCAGGAGTCCATGGGGACGACGGAGAGCGCGGCGGCGATCACGGAGGTGACCCCGGCCCCGGTCATCGCGGCCGCCACCCCGGCGGCCACCGCCTGGCCGCCGTAGATGCCCTCGCCCTCGTGGCTGACCCGGCCGTCGACCGCGACCAGCCGGGCCGCCTCGTCGGGGCGCCCGGCCGCGAAGACGCCGAAGGGCGCGGCCCGCATCGCCAGGCCGTCGCTCCAGGCGTGCCGGTGCTGGGCGGAGATGGGGGCGGCCAGGCCCCGGCGCAGGTTCTCCAGCGTGCCGCGCTCGCTGAAGCCCGCGCCCCGGAACGGCCCCTCGTCCACGTCCGCGATCCACATCCGCCAGGCCCGCTCCACATCCGTGACGGTCAGCGCCGAACCGTGCCGGGCCAGCAGCAGCCCGGAGAAGATCGCGTACTCGGTGTCGTCGGTGCCGGCCGGGTCGTCGCTGACGAAGCCCTCGATCCGGCCCCAGCGGCGGCGGATCTCGGAGGGCCGCATGTTCTCCGCCGGGGCGCCGAGCGCGTCGCCGACCGCCAGGCCGAGCAGCGCGCCCCTGGCCCGGTCGCCGGGCCCGCCCCGGTCCGGGTCGTCGGCCGGGAGCCGGGCCGTCCTTGTGCCGCCCGCCCGCGGTGCCGCCGGATTTCCTGCGACCGTCTCCATCGCGTCGACCCTTCGCTCGTACCGAGCCAGTTCTCGTCCCTGTGGGATCCGTTCCACGCGGAGCCGGTACGAAGACCGGTAATCCCCACAAAAGGGCCACTCGGATGAAACCTTCCGGACAGCAAGGCAAGCCGTACCTATCCGGTTACGCAGGGTGGTAAGTACGGCCTGCCTTGCTGGCGGGGGCCGTTTTTCGTGCGTATTTTCGACGGTGTCGAGTGGGGGCGGAGCGGGTGAATTCCGTTCCGGAGAAGGGGAGTGACAGCTGTGGCCATCATCGAGACCGACGCCGTACTGCACGAGGCGCACCGGGACAACCACACCCACCGTGACGTGAACGGCGGCTGGCTGCGTCCGGCGGTCTTCGGTGCGATGGACGGGCTCGTCTCGAACCTGGCCCTGATGACCGGTGTCGCGGGCGGCGACGTCTCGCACCGCACCATCGTGATCACCGGCCTGGCCGGTCTCGCCGCCGGTGCCTTCTCCATGGCGGCCGGTGAGTACACCTCCGTGGCCTCCCAGCGCGAGCTGGTCGAGGCGGAGCTGGACGTCGAGCGGCGGGAGCTGCGCAAGCACCCGGTGGACGAGGAGCGGGAGCTCGCCGAGCTCTACGTGTCCCGGGGCGTCGAGCCGGTGCTGGCCCGCGAGGTGGCCCGGCAGCTCTCGCGCGACCCGGAGCAGGCGCTCGAAATACACGCCCGCGAGGAGCTGGGCATCGACCCCGGCGACCTGCCCTCGCCGCTGGTGGCCGCCGTCTCCTCGTTCGGCGCGTTCGCGCTCGGCGCGCTGCTGCCCGTGCTGCCCTTCCTGCTCGGCGCGGACGCGCTGTGGCCGGCCGTGCTGCTCGCCCTGGCCGGACTGTTCGGCTGCGGCGCGGTGGTGGCCCGGGTCACGGCCCGCAGCTGGTGGTTCAGCGGGCTGCGGCAGCTGACGCTCGGCGGGGCGGCCGCCGCGATCACGTACGGTCTGGGCACGCTGTTCGGTGTGGCCGTCGGGGGCTGAGGCGGCCCGGCCGGTCACGCGACCGGTCCGTGACCTGTGCGTCATCCGTGTGACGTACGTCTTGGTCCGCGCCACTGGGCGCGATGGCATTGCGCGTCGTAAAATGAGTCTCTATGCAGGGCTACACATAAGTAGCCATTACCCGGCGGTTTCGTCTTCTCTCCCACCGGGCAAGAGCCGTAGGCACCACGGGCAACGACGCCTGTGCTCCGCGGGTCCCGGGCGCCGATCCTCCGACAGCGACCCTCGACACCGTCATCGACGTTGTCCGTATGTTGGAACGATCCATCCGCTTTGTGAGAAGCGCCCCATCATGTAATCTGCATCAACTTTTCGCAGAGGGCCAACGTCGTCCCTCGGCACTGCATATGCCACGACGACGACGGGAGAGCCGATGCGCACCGACGCCTGGTCGCCCATGGACGGTCGCCCCGCCCCGCAGGGGATGTACGACCCCCGCAACGAGCACGACGCCTGTGGCGTGGGCTTCGTAGCCACACTGACCGGTGTGCCCGGCCACGAGATGGTCGAGCAGGCGCTGACCGTCCTGCGCAACCTCGAACACCGCGGAGCCACCGGGTCCGAACCCGACTCCGGTGACGGCGCCGGAATCCTGCTCCAGGTGCCGGACGCCTTCCTGCGCACCGAGGTCCCCTTCGCCCTCCCCGACGCCGGAGCCTACGCCGTCGGCATCGCCTTCCTGCCCGCCGACGACTCCGCCGCGGCCGTCGCCGCCCTGGAACGGATCGCCGGCGAGGAGGGTCTGAACGTCCTCGGCTGGCGCGAGGTCCCGGTCACCCCCGGCATCCTCGGCAACGGCGCCCGCGCCACCATGCCCGAGTTCCGCCAGCTGTTCGTCACGGACGGCCAGAGCACCGGCATCGCCCTGGACCGCAAGGCATTCCTGCTGCGCAAGCGCGCCGAGCGCGAGGCCGGGGTCTACTTCCCGTCGCTCTCCGCCCGCACGATCGTGTACAAGGGGATGCTCACCACCGGGCAACTGGAACCCTTCTTCCCGGACCTCTCCGACCCCCGCTTCGCCACCGCGGTCGCACTGGTCCACTCGCGCTTCTCGACCAACACCTTCCCGAGCTGGCCGCTCGCACACCCGTACCGCTTCGTCGCGCACAACGGCGAGATCAACACGGTCAAGGGCAACCGCAACTGGATGAAGGCCCGCGAGTCCCAGCTCGCCTCCGGCCTCTTCGGCGACGCGCCGCTCGACCGGATCTTCCCCGTCTGCACCCCCGACGCTTCCGACTCCGCCTCCTTCGACGAGGTCCTGGAGCTGCTCCACCTCGGCGGCCGCTCGCTGCCGCACTCGGTGCTGATGATGGTCCCCGAGGCGTGGGAGAACCACGACTCGATGGACCCGGCCCGCCGCGCCTTCTACCAGTACCACTCCGCGATGATGGAGCCCTGGGACGGCCCGGCCTGCGTCACCTTCACCGACGGCGTCCAGGTCGGCGCGGTCCTCGACCGCAACGGCCTGCGCCCCGGCCGCTACTGGGTCACCGACGACGGCCTCGTCGTCCTCTCCTCCGAGGTCGGCGTCCTGGACATCGACCCCGCCAAGGTCGTCCGCAAGGGCCGCCTGCAGCCCGGCCGGATGTTCCTCGTGGACACCGCCGAGCACCGCATCATCGAGGACGACGAGATCAAGGCGTCCCTCGCCGCCGAGCACCCCTACCAGGAGTGGCTGGAGACCGGCGAGATCGAGCTGGAGGACCTCCCCGAGCGGGAGCACATCGTCCACACGCACGCCTCCGTCACCCGCCGCCAGCAGACCTTCGGCTACACCGAGGAAGAGCTGCGCGTCATCCTCGCCCCGATGGCCCGCACCGCCGGCGAGCCGCTCGGCTCCATGGGCACCGACTCGCCCATCGCCGCGCTCTCGGCCCGCCCCCGGCTGCTCTTCGACTACTTCACCCAGTTGTTCGCGCAGGTCACCAACCCGCCGCTGGACGCCATCCGCGAGGAGCTCGTCACCTCGCTGCGCTCCACGCTGGGCCCCTCGGGCAACCTCCTGGAGCCGAACTCCGCCTCCTGCCGCAGCGTCGCGCTCCCCTTCCCGGTGATCGACAACGACGAGCTGGCCAAGCTCATACACATCAACGCCGACGGCGACATGCCGGGCATGAAGGCCGCCACGCTCTCCGGCCTCTACCGGGTGGGCGGCGGCGGCGAGGCGCTGGCCGCGCGGATCGAGGAGATCTGCACCGAGGTCGACGCCGCCATCGAGGACGGCGCCCGCCTGATCGTCCTGTCCGACCGGCACTCCGACGCCGAGCACGCGCCGATCCCCTCGCTGCTGCTCACCTCGGCCGTCCACCACCACCTCATCCGCACCAAGCAGCGCACCCAGGTGGGCCTGCTGGTCGAGGCCGGTGACGTCCGCGAGGTCCACCACGTCGCGCTCCTGATCGGCTACGGCGCCGCCGCGGTCAACCCGTACCTGGCCATGGAGTCCGTCGAGGACCTGGTCCGCGCCGGCACCTTCATCGAGGGCATCGAGGCCGAGCAGGCCATCCGCAACCTCATCCACGCCCTGGGCAAGGGCGTCCTGAAGGTCATGTCCAAGATGGGCATCTCCACCGTCGCCTCCTACCGGGGCGCCCAGGTCTTCGAGGCCGTCGGCCTCGACCAGGCATTCGTGGACCGCTACTTCAACGGCACCGCCACCAAGATCGGCGGCGCCGGGCTCGACGTCATCGCCAAGGAGGTCGCCGCCCGGCACACCAAGGGCTACCCCGCCTCCGGCATCTCCGCCTCGCACCGCGCGCTGGAGATCGGCGGCGAGTACCAGTGGCGCCGCGAGGGCGAGCCGCACCTGTTCGACCCGGAGACGGTCTTCCGCCTCCAGCACGCCACCCGCAACCGCCGGTACGACATCTTCAAGAAGTACACGGACCGGGTGAACGAGCAGTCCGAGCGGCTGATGACGCTGCGCGGCCTGTTCGGCTTCACGTCGGACCGCCCCTCGATCGACATCGACGAGGTCGAGTCCGTCGCGGACATCGTCAAGCGCTTCTCCACCGGCGCCATGTCCTACGGCTCCATCTCGCGCGAGGCGCACGAGACCCTCGCCATCGCCATGAACCAGCTGGGCGGCAAGTCCAACACCGGCGAGGGCGGCGAGGACGCCGACCGCCTCTACGACCCGGCCCGCCGCTCGTCCATCAAGCAGGTCGCCTCCGGCCGCTTCGGTGTCACCAGCGAGTACCTGGTCAACGCGGACGACATCCAGATCAAGATGGCCCAGGGCGCCAAGCCCGGCGAGGGCGGCCAGCTGCCCGGCCACAAGGTCTACCCCTGGGTCGCCAGGACCCGGCACTCCACCCCGGGCGTCGGCCTCATCTCCCCGCCCCCGCACCACGACATCTACTCCATCGAGGACCTGGCTCAGCTGATCCACGACCTCAAGAACGCCAACCCGGCGGCCCGCATCCACGTGAAGCTGGTCTCCGAGGTCGGCGTCGGCACGGTCGCCGCCGGTGTCTCCAAGGCCCACGCGGACGTCGTCCTCATCTCCGGCCACGACGGCGGCACGGGCGCCTCCCCGCTCACCTCGCTCAAGCACGCGGGCGGCCCCTGGGAGCTGGGCCTCGCCGAGACCCAGCAGACCCTGCTGCTCAACGGCCTGCGCGACCGCATCGTCGTGCAGACCGACGGCCAGCTCAAGACCGGCCGCGACGTCGTCATCGCCGCACTGCTGGGCGCCGAGGAGTTCGGTTTCGCGACCGCGCCGCTCGTCGTCTCCGGCTGCGTCATGATGCGCGTCTGCCACCTCGACACCTGCCCGGTCGGCATCGCCACCCAGAACCCCGTCCTGCGCGACCGGTTCTCCGGCAAGGCCGAGTACGTCGTCAACTTCTTCGAGTTCATCGCCCAGGAGGTCCGCGAACTCCTCGCCGAGCTCGGCTTCCGCACGATCGAGGAGGCCGTCGGCCACGCCGAGCTGCTCGACACCGACCGGGCCATCACGCACTGGAAGGCGCAGGGCCTGGACCTCGCCCCGCTGTTCTACGTCCCCGAACTGCCCGAAGGCGCGGTCCGGCACCGGAACACCGAGCAGGACCACGGCCTGGTCAAGGCGCTCGACAACGAGCTGATCAAGCTCGCAGCCGACGCCCTCAAGGCCGACAGCCCCGAGGCCGCTCAGCCGGTCCGCGCGCAGATCGCCGTCCGCAACATCAACCGGACGGTCGGCACCATGCTCGGCCACGAGGTGACGAAGAAGTTCGGCGGCGCGGGCCTGCCCCAGGACACCATCGACATCACCTTCACCGGCTCCGCCGGCCAGTCCTTCGGCGCCTTCCTGCCGAGCGGCGTCACCTTGCGGCTGGAGGGCGACGCCAACGACTACGTCGGCAAGGGCCTGTCCGGCGGCCGCGTCATCGTCCGCCCGGACCGCGGCGCCGACCACCTCGCCGAGTACTCCACCATCGCGGGCAACACCATCGCCTACGGCGCCACCGGCGGCGAACTGTTCCTGCGCGGCCGCACCGGTGAGCGGTTCTGCGTCCGCAACTCCGGCGCCACCGTCGTCTCCGAAGGCGTGGGCGACCACGGCTGCGAGTACATGACCGGCGGCCACGCCGTCGTGCTCGGCGAGACCGGACGCAACTTCGCGGCCGGCATGTCCGGCGGCGTCGCCTACGTCGTCGACCTGAACCGCGACAACGTCAACGCCGGCAACCTCGGCGCCGTCGAGGAGCTCACCGACGCCGACAAGCAGTGGCTGCACGACGTCGTGCGCCGCCACCAGGAGGAGACCGCCTCCACCGTCGCCGGGAAGCTCCTCGCCGAGTGGGACACCGCGGTGGCCCGCTTCAGCAAGATCATCCCGTCCACCTACAAGGCAGTGCTCGCCGCCAAGGACGCCGCTGAGCTCGCCGGTCTCTCCGAGCAGGAGACCACCGAGAAGATGATGGAGGCGGCGACCAATGGCTGACCCCAAGGGCTTCCTGACCACCGGCCGCGAGGTCGCCGAGACCCGCCCGGTGGGCGAGCGCGTCAAGGACTGGAACGAGGTCTACGTTCCCGGCTCGCTGCTCCCGGTCATCAGCAAGCAGGCCGGCCGCTGCATGGACTGCGGCATCCCGTTCTGCCACAACGGCTGCCCGCTCGGAAACCTCATCCCCGAGTGGAACGACTACGCCTACCGCGAGGACTGGGCCGCCGCCTCCGAGCGGCTGCACGCCACGAACAACTTCCCGGAGTTCACCGGGCGGCTGTGTCCGGCCCCCTGCGAGTCGGCGTGCGTGCTCGGCATCAACCAGCCGGCCGTCACCATCAAGAACGTCGAGGTCTCGATCATCGACAAGGCGTGGGGCAACGGCGACGTCACCCCGCAGCCGCCCGAGCGCCTCTCCGGCAAGACCGTGGCCGTCATCGGCTCGGGCCCGGCCGGCCTCGCCGCCGCCCAGCAGCTGACCCGGGCCGGCCACACGGTCGCCGTCTACGAGCGCGCGGACCGCATCGGGGGCCTCCTCCGATACGGCATCCCCGAGTTCAAGATGGAGAAGTCGCACATCAACCGCCGCATCGAGCAGATGCGCGCGGAGGGCACCAAGTTCCGCACCGAGACCGAGATCGGCCGGGACATCGACGCCGCGAAGCTGCGCCGCCGCTACGACGCCGTGGTCATCGCCGCCGGCGCCACCGTCTCGCGCGACCTGCCGGTCCCGGGCCGTGAGCTGAACGGCATCCACTTCGCGATGGAGTACCTGCCGCTCGCCAACAAGGTGCAGGAGGGCGACCTGACGGTCTCCCCGATCACCGCCGGGGGCAAGCACGTCGTCGTCATCGGCGGCGGCGACACCGGCGCCGACTGCGTCGGCACCGCGCACCGCCAGGGCGCCCTGTCCGTCACCCAGCTGGAGATCATGCCCCGGCCGGGCGAGGAGCGGAACGCCAACCAGCCCTGGCCGACCTTCCCCATGCTCTACAAGGTCACCTCCGCGCACGAGGAGGGCGGCGAGAGGGTCTACTCCGTCTCGACGACCCGCTTCGAGGGCGACGAGAACGGCAACGTCCAGGCCCTCCACCTGGTCGAGGTGGAATTCAAGGACGGTAAGCTGGAGCAGAAGCCCGGCACCGAGCGGACCATCCCCGCGCAGCTGGTCACGCTCGCGATGGGCTTCACCGGCACCGACCAGGCCAACGGCCTGGTCAAGCAGTTCGGTCTGGAGCTCGACGCACGGGGCAACATCGCCCGTGACGAGGACTACGCCACCAACGTCGACGGCGTCTTCGTCGCCGGAGACGCGGGCCGCGGCCAGTCCCTCATCGTGTGGGCCATCGCCGAGGGCCGCTCCGCGGCACGCGGCGTGGACCGCTTCCTGACCGGAGCCAGCGAACTGCCGGCCCCGATCCGCCCGACGGACCGTTCCCTGATGGTCTGACACGGCACACAGACGTCCCGTACAACGGCGTACGGAACTGAACGCGGCGCCTGCCCGTCCCCGACCGGACGATTCGGCAGGCGCCGTGGCGCGTCCGGGGCAGGTCCCGCCCGGCCTCAGACGGTCAGGGCCAGCGCGCAGGTGGCGGCGCCCGTCGCCCCCACCGCCAGCACCAGACCGGTCAGCACGAACCGCCGTACGCCGATGCGCGTCCCCTGCCACCGGCACCGCTCGAACCACAGCAGCGTCGCCAGCGACCCCCACGGCGTGACCAGCGGGCCCGCGTTGACCCCGATCAGCAGGGCGAGCAGCTGGTGGTGGTTGCCCGCCGGGACGACCGCCTCGCCCGCCACGTACGCCGGAAGGTTGTTCAGTACGTTGGCGAGCCCGGCGCCCACCCCGGCGGTGCGCAGCATGCCCGCGAGGCCGTTGTCCGAGCCGAGCGCCCGCACCAGCAGCTCGTGCAGCCCGTGCGCGTCGACCGTCTCCACGACCAGGAACATCCCCGGCACCAGGACCAGCAGCCGCCACGGCACCAGCGACAGCCGCAGCTCCTCGCGGCGCCGCACCGCGTAGGCCGCCACCACGACCGCCATCGCCACCAGCGAGGCCGCCCACAGCGGCACGTCCACGACCAGGATCGCCAGCAGGAACCCGGCGCACGCCACCGAGCAGACGCCCAGCAGCACCCGGTCGTCGGGGGAGGGCACCGGCGGCGGGGTGTACGTGTCGGCGCCCCGCCGGCCGCGGCGCCAGTAGAACACCCACAGGCACAGCGCCGTCATCCCGATCGCGGCCAGCTGCGGCAGCCACATCACGGCCGCGAGCCCGGTGGGCGTCAGCGCCACCCGGTCCGCCGCCAGCAGGTTGGTCAGGTTCGACACCGGCAGCAGCAGGCTCGCGGTGTTGGCCAGCCACACCGTCGTCATCGCGAGCGGCACCGCCGCGATGCCCACCCGGCCGGCCAGCGCCAGCATCACCGGCGTGAGCAGGACGGCCGTGGTGTCCAGGTTCAGGGTGATCGTGGTCAGCGAGGCGAAGCCCACGCACAGCCCGAACAGCAGCGGATAGCGGCCCCGGCCCGCCCGGGCCACCCAGGCCGCGACCACGTCGAAGACCTGGGCCCGGCCCGCCAGCTCGGCCAGCACGATCACGGTGGCCAGGAACGCCAGCAGGGGCCCGATGCGCCGCATCTGGTCCTGCGCCGGACCGGCGGGCAGCAGCCCGGTCGCCGCGGCGATCACACCGGCCAGGAGCAGCCCGCCGGCCAGCCAGTCCAGGGGATGCGGCCGCCGCACCAGGGCGCGCGGAGACAGCGTGGAGTGATCGTTCCGCATGCGGTCATCGTGTCAGACCGGGCACCCGGCTCCGCTCAGCCCGTCAGCGCGGACGTCTTGAGGACCACCAGCAGCACCAGCACCGCCGCCAGCACCACGCACCCGGCCGCCTGCACCGCCGTACGCCGCCCGGCGGGGGCGTACGCGTACACGACCGTCACCGCCGCCCCGGTCAGCAGCCCGCCCAGGTGCGCCTGCCAGGAGGTGAACCCCGCCGAGATCAGCATCCAGACCAGGAACACGGCCAGGAAGCGGTTCACCGCCCGCATGTCCCGGCCCAGGCGCCGGCTGATCACGTAGAACGCGGCCGCGAGACCGAAGATCGCCCCCGAGGCGCCGACCGTGTCGCCGGACGGCGCGACCAGGTACACCAGCACCGAACCGCCCAGCGCGGCCAGCAGATACAGGGCGAGGAAGCGGACCCGGCCCAACTGCTCCTCGACCACCCGGCCGAGGTTCCACAGCGCGTACATGTTGAACACGATGTGCAGCGCCCCGAACGGCACCGACCCGAACGACGAGCCGTCCGGCGGCAGATGGAGGAAGGCCCCGGTCAGCAGCCGGTACCACTCACCGTCCACCACCCCGAACACGTCGTACCCGGGGTAGCCCCCGTCGACGTACACGTACCGTCCGCCGTCCGGGCCGGACAGCCCGGCCCCCGCCATCGCGAACCGGTCGACGAGCTCCGGGCGGATCAGCTCCGCCAGGTACGCCAGGACGTTGAGGCCGATCAGTACGTAGGTCACGACCGGCACCGCGCTGCGGGACACCGCACCGCCGAACGCCGTCCGCGCCTGCCGGACCGAGCGCTGCCCCTCCTTCACGCACTCCACGCACTGATGGCCGACCGCCGCCTCGCGCATGCAGTCCGGGCAGATGAAGCGCTCGCACCGGACGCAGCTCACGTACGTCTCGTACGAGGGGTGGCGATAGCACGTGGTGACGGCGGCCTCCATGGCCGGCTCCTTCGTCTGTACGGGGACCAGAGGCCGGTGGGGGCGGCGGCGATCAAGATAGCGAACGCGGCACGGCCGCCCGCATCCGGGCTCCGCGGGCCGCGACGGCACCCGAACGGGTGGGCCGTGGCCCGTCCCGCGGGAAACCCGACAGAGGATGTCGGGTTTCCCGGGTTCGATCGACGTCATGACTCCGACTTCCTGGACAGACTTCCGCACCGCCGAGCCGGCCCTCGCCGACACCGTGCGCCGGCGGTTCGAGCGGTACCGCCACCACGTCCTCGCGACGCTCCGCGCGGACGGATCGCCCCGGCTCACCGGCCTGGAGGTGGACTTCTGGCGGGACGAGCCGCACCTCGGGATGATGCCGGACTCCCGCAAGGCCCTCGACCTGCGCCGCGACCCCCGATTCTGCGTGCACGCCAACCCCGGGCCCGACGCCGGGATGGCCGACGGGGACGTCCGGATCTCCGGGCGCGCGGTCGAGGTGACCGATCCGGACGTGCTCGCCCGCTTCATCGACGAGAGGAAGCCGCCCGAGCCCTTCCACCTGTTCCGCGTCGAGCCGACCGAGGTGGTGCGCGTCGGCCTGGAGGACGGCGACACCCTCGTCATCAGCGCCTGGCGGCCCGGCCGGCCGCTGCGCACGATCCGCCGGGGCAACGACGAGGGGACGCTCTCGCAGGACCTCTGAGGGCGGCCCCGGCCCGTGGGCCGCGCGGCGGGCGGAGAATGGGCGGGTGCCTACCAAGAAGAAGCCCCAGGGGACCCCCTCGCCCGAGCGCCGCGCCGAACTGCTGGCTACCGCCGCCGAGGTCTTCGCCGCCCAGGGATACAACGCCACGACCGTGCGCAGGATCGCGGACGCGGCCGGGATGCTCGCGGGCAGCCTCTACTACCACTTCGATTCCAAGGAATCGATGGTGGACGAGATCCTCTCCACCTTCCTCGACGAGCTCTGGGAGGGGTACGACGCGGTGCTCGAAGCCGGGCTCGGTCCCCGGGAGACCATCGAGGCGCTGGTCACCGAGTCCTTCCGGGAGATCGACCGGCACCGCGACGCCGTCGCCATCTACCAGAAGGAGGCCCGGCACCTGGCCGCCCAGCCGAGGTTCCAGTACCTGGACGACTCGCAGCAGAAGTTCGAGAAGGCATGGCTCGGCACCCTGGAGCGCGGCGTCGCCGACGGCACCTTCCGCGCCGACCTGGACATCCGCCTGACCTACCGGTTCGTCCGCGACACCGTCTGGGTCGCCGCGTCCTGGTACCGGCCCGGCGGGCGGCACAGCCCCGAGGAGATCGCCCGCCAGTACCTGTCGATGGTCCTGGACGGAATCGCCCTGCGGCACTGACACGGCCGAGGTCACCCGCCACTCGCCGCCGGATCGTGCTAAGCTGGTCCCGTTGCAGTTTTGGTACCCATGAACTTTATGTGCGCCTGACGGGAATGCTTCGTCAGGCGCTTTATTGTTTTCCGGCTTTCTCCGGATGGGGCTCAATGCGGCGACTTGGAATTCGTAAAGTGCGAATTTCCGGCACTGCACCTCCTTAGGAGAATGACATGGCTACTGGAACCGTGAAGTGGTTCAACTCTGAAAAGGGCTTCGGCTTCATCGAGCAGGACGGCGGCGGCGCCGACGTCTTCGCCCACTACTCGAACATCGCCACCTCGGGCTTCCGTGAGCTCCTGGAAGGCCAGAAGGTCACCTTCGACGTCACGCAGGGCCAGAAGGGCCCGCAGGCGGAGAACATCGTCCCGGCCTAATTGCCGGACGCGTACCTCGCAGCCGGGGCCCGCACCGTGAAGGTGCGGGCCCCGGCTCGTGCTGTCCCAGGAGGACATCCCGTTATGACCCGCTCCGAACGTCAGGACCGCCCCGCCCGCAACCGCCCGTCGAGGGGGCGCGGCACGGCCCAGGCAAAGGCAACCGCACAGGGTTCCGGCAAGGGAACCGGAAAGGCGTCGCCCCGTCGCAGGGCCACGCCGCCGCAGGGCGAATTCACGCTGCCCGAGACCATCACCCCCGCACTGCCCGCCGTCGAGGCGTTCGCCGAGCTGGACATGCCCGCCGCCCTGCTGAAGACCCTTGCCGCGCAGGGCGTCACCGAACCGTTCCCGATCCAGGGCGCCACCCTGCCGAACTCGCTGGCCGGCCGGGACATCCTCGGCCGGGGCCGCACCGGCTCCGGCAAGACCCTCGCCTTCGGCCTCGCGCTCCTGGCCCGCACCGCCGGCCGCCGCGCCGAGCCGAAGGCACCCCTGGTCCTCGTCCTCGTCCCGACCCGCGAGCTCGCCCAGCAGGTCACCGACGCGCTGACGCCGTACGCCACCGCGGTCAACCTGCGGCTGGCCACCGTCGTCGGCGGTATGTCGATCACCAAGCAGTCGGCCACGCTGCGGCGCGGCGCCGAGGTGCTCGTCGCGACCCCGGGCCGGCTCAAGGACCTCATCGAGCGCGGCGACTGCCGCCTGGACCAGGTCTCGGTCACAGTCCTGGACGAGGCCGACCAGATGGCCGACATGGGCTTCATGCCGCAGGTCGTCGCCCTGCTCAAGCAGGTCGAGCCGGACGGCCAGCGCATGCTGTTCTCCGCGACCCTGGACAAGAACATCGACCGCCTGGTCAAGATGTTCCTCACCGACCCCGTCGTGCACTCGGTCGACCCCTCCGCCGGCGCGGTCACCACCATGGAGCACCACGTCCTCCATGTCCTGGACGAGACCGACAAGAAGGCCGTCGCCACGAAGATCGCCGCCCGCGAGGGCCGCGTGATCATGTTCGTGGACACCAAGCGGGCCGCCGACCGCTTCGCCAAGCGGCTGCTGGCCAGCGGGGTGCGGGCCGCCGCGCTGCACGGCGGGCGTTCGCAGCCGCAGCGCAACCGGACCCTGGACCAGTTCAAGAACGGCCAGGTCACCGCCCTCGTCGCGACGAACGTGGCGGCGCGCGGCATCCACGTCGACGACCTCGACCTCGTGGTCAACGTGGACCCGCCCACCGACCACAAGGACTACCTGCACCGAGGCGGGCGCACCGCGCGCGCCGGCGAGTCCGGCAGCGTCGTCACGCTGGTGCTGCCCGACGAGAAGCGGGACATGACCCGGCTGATGCAGGACGCGGGCATCGCGCCGCGCACCACCCGGATCAAGTCCAGCGACGAGGAGCTGACCCGCATCACCGGGGCGCGTGAGCCGTCCGGTGTCGCGGTCGTCATAGAGGTCCCGCAGCCGACCCAGCCGAAGCCGCGCACGCGGCCGGCCGGAGCCGGTACGGGCACCGGCGCCCGGGTCCGCTCGGGCAGCCGGGGCCGCGGGCGCCGGGGCGGCGGTGGCACGGGCGGGGCCGGGGCCGCTGCCGGTGGCGCTTCGCGCGGAACCGGCCGCAGCGGCGCGCCCACGCGCAGCCGTCGCGCCGCGTAAGGCGGGCGTTCAAGCCCCTCGGGCGATCGGGGAGCGGGGGTGCGGGGGCAGCGCCCCCGCGACCTCCGCTCCGAACGCCCGCCGCACCGCGTCCCCGCTCGCACGCCACGCGGCCGCCGCCTGCCGCGTCTCCTCGTCGCCCCGGCCGGCCAGCGCCTCCACCGCGACCCGCCAGTTGTCCAGCCCCGGGTCCCCGGACCGCAGCGCCCGGCGGGCCAGCTCCTCGTAGGACGCCCGGACGCCGAGTTCGCCCTCCAGCACCGTGGCGATCGCGCCGTGGCCCATCTGCTGGTCCCGGCCCGCGAACACCTGTCCCTCATGCACCAGTTCGACGGTAAGCGTCTCGCCGCCGTCGACCACATCCCGCCGCACCACGACCTCGTACGCCGCCCCGCCCCCGTACACCTCGCGCAACCCGGCCCGCAGCTCCCCCTCCAGGTCCGTGTCCAGCAGGCGCCGCGCCTCGCCCAGCGCCTCCTCGACCACCTCCCGCCGCGCCCCCGCACCGTGCCGCAGCAACTCCCGTACGGTCGCCGACGAGCCCCGGCGCACGGCCGTCAGCAGCGGCGCCTCGCCCTCGGGGCCCGGGCGGCACGGGTCCGCGCCGTACGCGAGCAGCACGCCCGCCGTCCGCGCGTGGCCGAGCCCCACCGCCCAGCGCAGCGCCGTGAACCCGAACTGCTCGGGCAGGTCCGGCCGCGCCCCGGCGGCGAGCAGCGCCTCGGCCACCTCCGTATGGCCGCCGCACGCCGCCCCGCACAGCGGCAGATCACCCGACTCCGGCCCGCAGGCCCGGTCGGGGTCGGCGCCCGCCGCGAGCAGCAGGCGCACCGCGCCCGGCCGGTCCGAGACCGCCGCGAGGTAGAGCGCGCTCATCCCCTCCGCGTCCACCGACTCGGCGGACACCCCGGCGCGCAGCAGCCGTACGACGGCGTCATCGCCCTCGTACAGGGCGTCGAACAGGCTCTGCCCGTCCGCCACCCGCACAGCTCGCAACCTCGGATCTTCTGCCACATTTCGACTGTAATACGCCCGGACTGAAACACCGTCGGCTCAGGTCGCGCAGTCGAGCACCGTGCGGCACAGCCCACACCTGGCCCGCACCCGGCCCCGGACCGGCACCCGGTTGCGCTGGTGGCAGGTAGGGCACGGGAAGGAGACCCGCAGCCCGTCCCCAGCCCCCTCGAAGGCGTACGGGACCTCCCGCCCCGGGGCCGCACCCCCGCCCGGATAATCCTGCGCGAACCGCCGGTCCCTGGCGTACCGGCGGCGGCCCGCCCAGCCGGCCGCCGCCAGCGGCGGCTGCACGCTCTCCCGCAGGGCCCGCGCCCGGCCCTCGGTGTACGCCGTGTACGCCTGCGGGCTGGTGAACCACGGCGAGGGGTCCTCGCCGAACACGAGCGCCCGCTTGGCCAGCACGTACCCGAACTCCTCCGGCGTGAGGTAGCCCAGCTTCTGGCTGGTGACGGCGTCCTCGCGGAACGCGTCCAGCAGCAGCCAGCCCGCCCCCAGATAGGCCGCCGCCGTGTCGGTCAGGATCTCGTTGTCCCGGGTCCCGGCGAATTCGAGACCGAGCCGGTGCAGCAGCACGTGCGTGACCTCGTGCGACAGGGCCGCGCCGATGTCCCGGCGGTGCGTACGGAAGCGGTCGTTCAGCTCGATGAAGTACTCCGGACCCGCCGCGAGTTCGACGCTGCCCGCGTGCTCCATCGCCCGGAACGCCACGATCATCCGGGCGTCCGGCAGCCGGAAGTGGCGCACCATCGCCCGCGCCACCCGCTGCGCGCCCAGGTGCAGATCGTCCGTATCGGCGAACGCGGCCTCCACGGGGGCCAGGCTGTCGGCGAACCGCTGGACACCGTCGTACGAAAGGCGCCGGTACAGCGCGGTGATCGCCGAGCGGACGGTGTCCAGATGCGGGAAACCGTGCTCGACCGGGCTGCGGCGAGGGCTGTCCGGCACGTCCCCACCCCCGCTCGCGCGACGCTCGACTCCTCCCCACTGTAGACCGGGGCGGGCGGCCCGGGGCCGTCAGCCGCCCGTGCGCACCGGCAGCCCCGGGCCCAGCTCCACGTACGGCGCCCCCGCACCCTCCGTCTCCAGCACCCACACCTCGTTGACCCCGTCCCGCAGCACCGGCCCCGGCACGTACAGCGTCCGCTGCGGGCCCACCGACCAGTAGCGGCCCAGGCAGAAACCGTTCACCCAGACGAACCCGCGCGTCCAGCCCGGCAGTTCCAGACCGGCGTGATCCACCCCGGACGCGTCCGCGATCTCGAACGTGCCCCGGTACAGGCCCGTCCCGCCGGACCCGTCGACCGGTGCGAACGGGACCCCCGCCACCGCGCCCGGCTCGTCGAACGCGTCGAGCCGCAGCGCCCGCGCCCGCACCCCGTGCAGGTACTGCCGCTCGTGCAGCACGCCCCCCGTGATCCCCTTCGGCTCGCCCAGGCGCGGCCCGTAGTTGACCCGGCCCAGCGACTCCACCCACAGCTCCACAACGGCGGGCCCCGCCACCGGCTCCGCCAGATCGGCCGCCTCCTCGCTCAGCACGCCCCGGCGCACCCCGTCCACGTACACCACGGCCCGGTCCCGCAACCCCGAGACGCCAAGGGTGTACGGGCGGCGCGGACCCGGCACGGCGACCCGGTAGCGCACCACGCCCCGGTCGACCCCCAGCTCCTCGAACGTGGGCGGCGCCCCGCACTCGGCCGTCTCCTCGTCGCCCAGCGCCTCCAGCACGGCCGGCAGCGGCGCCCACTCGGTCAGCTCCGCACGCACCGGCACCTTCGGCCCGACCGGCTCGGGCGGCAGCGGGGGCAGCGGCCCGTCCGCGTAGGCGGCCAGCACCTCACGGAACAGGTGGAACTTCTCCGTGGGCCGGCCGTACTCGTCGACGGGCGCGTCGTAGTCGTACGACGTCACCGTAGGCCGCAGCTCCTCGTCCTGGAGCGGGCCCGAACGGTTGGCACCCGCCCAGCCCGCGAAATTCGTGCCACCGTGCGCCATGTAGATGTTCACCGACGCCCCGCACTCCAGGATCTCCGCCAACGCGCCGGCGGCCTGCGCCGGGTCCCGCACGACCGGCGGCGCGCCCCAGTGCTCGAACCAGCCGCACCAGAACTCCATACACATCAGCGGACCCGTCGCCTGATGGCGGCGCAGCACCCGGAACGCCTCGCGGGCACCCGAGCCGAAGTTCGCCGTGGCGAGCAGACCGGGCACCGAACCACCGGTGAGCATGTGGTCCTCCGGCCCGTCCGAGGTGAACAGCGGCACGCCCACCCCGAACTCGCCGAGCAGATCGGCCACCTCGCGCAGGTAGACCGCGTCGGTGCCGTAACTCCCGTACTCGTTCTCGGCCTGCACCATGATCACCGGGCCGCCGCGCCCGATCTGGCGCTCCGCGACCTGCGGCAGCAGGGCGGCGAACCAGGAGCGCACCGCGTCGAGATAGCCCTCGTCACGGGTCCGCACCCGCCGCCCGAACCGGCCGGTCACCCAGGCGGGCAGACCGCCGTTCTCCCACTCGGCGCAGATGTACGGCCCCGGGCGCACGATCGCCCACAGCCCGGCCCGGTGCGCCGCGTCCAGGAACCGGCCCAGCGCCCCGACGTCCCGGAAGCCGCCGGGACGCGGCTCGTGGAGGTTCCACGGGACGTACGTCTCCACGCAGTTCAGACCCATCGCCCGCAGCATCGAAAGCCGGTGGTCCCACTGCGCCTCGTGCACCCGGAAGTAGTGCAGGGCCCCTGACAGCAGCCGTACGGGCCTCCCGTCGATCCGGAAACCGTCGTCCCCCACGGTGAAGTCAGCCATCGTGCTCGTTCTCTCCTGTGCGCGGAATGTCTCGGTCCAGCCTCACCCCTGGCGTGCGGCCGGTCCATGGACAAAGATCATGGCTGTTTGGACGCAGCGCCTGCTCCTGTGCGGCGCACGAGGCGGGGACCGGGGAGTGAAGGCCGATGTACCACACCTGGATGCGCTTCTTCACCCCGAGCCCGCTCCACCACCGCCTCGGCCTGGTCTGCCTCGGGGTCGGCCTCCAGCACGGCACCCTGCCGACCGTGGGCCCGCGCACCCTCGACCACCACGTGGCCGTCGTCATCAACGCGGGCAGCGGCTGGTTCGCCGGGCCGGACGGGCGCCGGGTGCCCGTGACCGCGCCCAGCCTGATCTGGCTGACCCCGGGCACCCCGCACCACTACGGCGCCGACCCGGCGACCGGCTGGGACGAGAGCTTCGTCGACTTCACCGGACCCGCCACCGCCACGTACACCGAGCTCGGCTACATCGAACCGGACCGCCCCCTGGTCCCGCTCGCCGACACCGCGGCCCCGCGCGCCGCGGTCGGCCGCATGGTCCGGGCGGCCCGGCGCGGCAACCCGCTCCTGGAGGTGGAGACCGGGGCCGCCGTGCACGAACTCCTCGTCGCGCTGCGCAGGGCCCGCGCCGACGTCGGCCCGGACGGCGACCCGGTCCTCCAGGCCCTGGCCCGCGACGCCTTCCAGCCGCTGTCGGTGGCCGAGCACGCGGCCCGGCACGGCATGACCTCCGCCGAGCTGCGGACGGCGGTGCGCCGGGGCGCGGGATGCAGCCCGAAGGACTACCTCCTCGGCATCCGGCTCGGCCGCGCCAAGGAACTCCTCGCCACCGGCGACCTGCCGATCGCGGCCGTCGCCCGCCGCGTCGGCTACGACGACCCGGCGTACTTCTCGCGCCTGTTCGCCCGCCGCGTGGGCATGGCCCCCGTCCGCTTCCGCGAGCAGCAGGGCCGCAGCGTGCCGGGCGGCTGGAGCGATCAGGTCCCGGACCCGGAGCACCCGCCGACGATCACCCCGTAGCCGGTCCCGAGGGGGTCCGGCGACCGGGGCGCGGACCCTCTAAGCTCGCTGACCATGACCACGAGCGACACCGACGACTCCGTACGCGTCGAACTGAACCGGCTGCGCCAGAGCATCGACAACATCGACGCGGCCGTCGTCCACATGCTGGCCGAGCGCTTCAAGTGCACCCAGCAGGTCGGTCACCTCAAGGCCGCCCACCAGCTGCCCCCGGCCGACCCGGCCCGCGAGGCCCGCCAGATCGCCCGCCTGCGCGAACTCGCGGAGAGCGCCCACCTGGACCCGGCCTTCGCCGAGAAGCTGCTGAACTTCATCGTCGCCGAGGTCATCCGCCACCACGAACGCATCGCGGAGGAGTCGGCGAAGCAGTAGCCCCCGGCCCCCGGCTCCGCCCCCGCCCGGCCCCACCGGAACCCCCCTGCACACCGCCCCGCGCATACGGCAGCATGTCCCCATGTCCGTACTGACGCGCGATGAAGCGCAGGCCCGAGCCCAGATCCTCGACGTGCAGCGATACACGATCGAACTCGACCTCACCGCGGGGGAGGAGACCTTCGACTCCCGGGCCGTGATCGAGTTCACCGCCCGCACGGCCGGTGACACCTTCATCGAGCTCAAGCCCGCGGCCCTGCGCTCGGTCAGCCTGGACGGGCAGCCGCTGGACCCCGCGGACCTCACCGAGAACCGGTTCCCCCTGCACGGCCTCACCACCGGCCCCCACGAACTGCGTGTCGACGCCGCGATGAGCTACTCCCGCACCGGCGAAGGCATGCACCGCTTCACCGACCCCAGCGACAACGAGACCTACGTCTACACCCAGCTGTTCATGGAGGACGTCCAGCGCGTCTTCGCCGCGTTCGACCAGCCCGACCTGAAGTCCGTCTTCGCCCTCACCGTCACCGCCCCCGAAGGCTGGACCGTCCTCGGCAACGGGATCGCCGAGCACACCGGCGACGGCCGCTGGACCCTCGCCCCCACACCCCCCGTCTCCACCTACCTCGTCGCCGTCGCCGCGGGCCCCTGGCACTCCGTGACCACCGAGCACGCCGGCCTGCCCTTCGGCATCCACTGCCGCCGGTCCCTCGCCCCCCACCTCGACGCCGACGCCGACGAGATCCTCGACATCACCCGGGCCTGCTTCGACCGGTTCCAGCAGAAGTTCGACGAGCCCTACCCGTTCGACTCCTACGACCAGGCGTTCGTCCCCGAATTCAACGCCGGCGCCATGGAGAACCCCGGCCTCGTCACCTTCCGCGACGAATTCGTCTACCGCTCGGCCGTCACCGACACCGAACGCCAGACCCGCGGCATGGTCATCGCCCACGAGATGGCCCACATGTGGTTCGGCGACCTCGTCACCCTCGCCTGGTGGGACGACATCTGGCTCAACGAGTCCTTCGCCGAGTACATGGGCTACCAGACCCTCGCCGAAGCCACCGGCTTCACCGACACCTGGGTCGAATTCGGCGTCGCCCGCAAGGGCTGGGGCTCCGACGCCGACCAGCGCCCCTCCACCCACCCCGTCGCCCCCGACCCCGCCGACGTCCCCGACACCGCCTCCGCCCTCCTCAACTTCGACGGCATCTCCTACGCCAAGGGCGCCTCCGCCCTGCGCCAACTCGTCGCCTGGCTCGGCGAGAAGGACTTCCTCGCGGGCATCAACACCCACTTCGCCCGCCACAAGTTCGCCAACGCCACCCTCGCCGACTTCCTCGACAACCTCGCCTCCGCCACCGACCGCGACGTCCACGGCTGGGCCGACCAGTGGCTGCGCACCACCGGCATCGACACCCTCACCGCACACACCACCGAGACCGACACCACCTGGTCCCTCACCGTCGGACAGCAGGGCACCCGCCCCCACCGCATCAGCGTCGGCGCCTACGACCACTCCCTCGACACCCGGCACGGCCCCACCCCCCTCGTCCTGCGCGAACGCTTCGAAACCGGCATCCCCGAGGACACCTCCGTCACCCGCCCCGGCCGCCGCCCCGCCCTCGTCGTCCTCAACGACGAAGACCTCACCTACGCCAAGATCCGACTCGACCCGGACTCCTGGAACACCGTCCTCACCAGCCTCTCCGGCATCCCCGACGCCCTCACCCGCGCCGTCCTCTGGAACGCCGCCCGCGACATGGTCCGCGACGGCGAACTCGCCCCCAGCACCTACCTCGAAGCCGCCCGCACCCACCTCCCGTACGAGACCGACCTCGCCCTCCTCCAAGGCGTCCTCCTCTTCACCGGCACCCGGATCGCCGACCGCTACACCGCCCCCGACGACCGGCCCGCCGCCCTCGCCACCCTCACCGCCCTGTGCCGCGACCTCATCCGCCGCACCGAGGACGGCACCCACCCCGGGCTGCGCCTCACCGCCGTACGCCACCTCATCGACGCCGCCACCCAGCCCGACACCATCCAGGGCTGGCTCACCGAGGACACCGTCCCCGGCGGACCCGAACTCGACCCCGAACTGCGCTGGCGCATCCTCACCCGCCTCGCCGTCCTCGGCGCCGCCGACGAGACCGCCATCGCCGCCGCCCTCGAAGCCGACCCCAGCGCCACCGGCCAGGAAGGCGCCGCCCGCTGCCGCGCCGCCCTGCCCGACCCCGAGGCCAAGGCCGCCGCCTGGCACGCCATGTTCAGCGACGACAGCCTCTCCAACTACCTCTTCACCGCCACCGCCCAAGGCTTCTGGCAGCCCGAACAAGCCGACCTCGTACGCGCATACGTGCCCCGCTACTACCCCGACGCCGCCCAACTCGCCGTCCGCCGGGGCCCCGCCATCGCCGAAGCCGCCGGAGCCCACGCCTTCCCCGCCCACGCCATCGACGCCGACAGCCTCCGCCTCGGCGAAGAAGCCCTCACCGACCAGGCCCTCATCCCCGCCCTGCGCCGCAAGCTCACCGACCAGATCGACGACCTGCGCCGCGCCCTGACCGTACGCAACGCCCACTGACCCAGGACGCGTACCGAAAACACCCGCACCACCCGTGCCCGGCCCGCACCTCACCACCGAGGAGCAGGCCGGGCACACCCGTACAACAGCACCCCCATACCACCCCGCCCCCCGACAGCCCGCCCCCAATCGCACCGGTCACCCTTTCGAGTTCAGATCACCCGGCTCCCCGGACGCGCCACCCGAAACCCGGACAAGCTGGCACGCACACCCATGCCCGCACCCCGCCCACGCGCGCCCGAAGGACCAGCCACCCCATGCCCACCCCGCCCCTCGCCGGCTCCACCACCGGACCCACCGCGCTGCGCCCCCTCCTCGACACCGTCCTCACCGCACTGACCGAAGGCGCCCGCCGCCGCGACGGCCCCCTCCCCGCAGGCGGACCCGACACCGTCACCCCCCGCATCCGCGCCACCCTCACCCCCCTCATCCCCGACCAGGGCACCGGCGCCCACCACGCCCTCGCCACCGTCGTCCAAGCCCTCACCGAAGGCGCCGCCGACCCCGCCGACCCCCTCTGCGCCGCCCACCTCCACACCCCGCCCCTCGCCCTCGCCGCAGCCGCCGACCTCGCCGCCTCCGCCCTCAACCCCTCCATGGACTCCTGGGACCAGGCCCCCGCCGCCTCCGCCCTCGAAGCCGACACCACCGCCGCGCTCGCCGCCGAGATCTACCCCCACCACCCCGCACCCGACGCCGTCATCACCACCGGCGGCACCGAGGCCAACCAACTCGCCCTCCTCCTCGCCCGCGAACGCCAAGGCCCCGTCCAGACCATCACCGGCGCCAACGCCCACCACAGCACCGCCCGCGCCGCCTGGCTCCTCGGCCTCCCCGAACCCCTCACCGTGCCCGCCCCCACCGGCACCATCGACCTCACCGCCCTCCACGACACCCTCACCCGCAACCAGGGCAAGGCCCCCCTCCTCGTCACCGCCACCGCCGGCACCACCGACACCGGACAGATCGACCCCCTCACCGCCATCGCCGACCTCTGCGCCCACCACGGCGCCGCACTCCACATCGACGCCGCCTACGGCGGGCCCCTCCTCTTCAGCCCCACCCACCGCCACCTCGTCGACGGCCTCGACCGCGCCGACAGCGTCACCCTCGACCTGCACAAACTCGGCTGGCAACCCGCATCCGCCGGCATCCTCGCCGTCCCCGACCGCCGCCACCTCGACGCCCTCCACCACCACGCCCCCTACCTCAACGCCGACGACGACACCGAAGCCGGCCTCCCCGACCTCCTCGGCCGCTCCCTGCGCACCACCCGCCGCCCCGACGCCCTCAAAATCGCCGTCACCCTCCAGGCACTCGGCCGCACCGGACTCGCCGACCTCATCGACCGCACCTGCACCGCCGCCCATCACCTCGCCGACCTCATCGCCCGCACCCCCGCCCTCGACCTCTACGACCGCCCCACCATCAGCACCGTCCTCTTCCGCCCCACCGCCGCCGACGACCACACCGTCGCCACCATCCGCCGCACCCTCCTCACCCGCGGCCACGCCGTACTCGGCCGCACCCACGCCCACGACCGCCTCTGGCTCAAAGCCACCCTCCTCAACCCCCACACCACCCCCCACGACCTCCGCCGCCTCCTCGACCTCGTCACCCACCTCACCACCGAACTCAAGGAAGGCAGCACCCTGCGATGACCGACCGGCCCACCCCCGACCCCCACCGGCCGCACGACCTCGTCGGCATCGGCATCGGCCCCTTCAACCTCTCCCTCGCCGCCCTCGCCCACGGCCTGCCCACCCCCCTCACCACCGCCTTCTACGAACAACGCCCCGCCTTCCACTGGCACCCCGGCCTCCTCATCGACGGCGCCACCCTCCAAGTCCCCTTCCTCGCCGACCTCGTCACCCTCGCCGACCCCACCAGCCCCTGGAGCTTCCTCAACTACCAACGCACCCAGGACCGCCTCTTCCCCTTCTACTTCGCCGAGCGCTTCCACATCCACCGCACCGAATACGACGCCTACTGCCGCTGGGTCAGCGACCAGCTCCCCGCACTCCACTTCAGCCACCAGGTCGACGCCATCCGCTGGAACCCCCGAGCCGCCCACTTCGAAGTCGACTACACCCAACTCGACGCACTCGGCGAAGCCACCTCACTCGGCCGCGCCCACACCCGCCACATCGCCCTCGGCATCGGCACCGAACCCCACATCCCCGAACCCCTCAAACCCCTCACCGACGCCGCCACCGTCCCCGTCATCCACTCCGCCGACTACCTCCACCACCGCGACCGCCTCCTCGACGCCGACCACATCACCGTCATCGGATCCGGCCAGTCCGGCGCCGAGATCTTCCTCGACCTCCTGCGCGCCCGCCCCGCGGGCCACGAAAAACTCCACTGGCTCGCCCGCACCCCCGCCTTCGCCCCCATGGAGTACTCCAAACTCGGCCTCGAACACTTCACCCCCGACTACACCCGCTACTTCCACGCACTGCCCGAACCCACCCGCGACACCCTCGTCCCCCAGCAATGGCAGCTCCACAAAGGCATCGACCACGACACCATCGCCGCCATCCACGACGAGCTCTACCGCCGCACCCTCCACGGCGGCTGGCCCGACACCACCCTCACCCCAGGCGTAGCCGTACGCACCGCCGGCCGCGTCGCCAACACCCGCGTCGAACTCCACCTCGAACACATCCAGCAAGGCACCCGCACCCGCCTCACCACCGACGCCGTCGTCCTCGCCACCGGCTACCGCGAACGCCCCCTCGACCAGATCCTCGACAGCCTCGCCCCCCACCTGCGCCGCGACGCCTCCGGCCGCCCCCGCATCGACGACCGCTACCGCCTCGGCCTCGGCCCCGACATCACCGGCCACATCTACGTACAGAACGCCGAACGCCACACCCACGGCGTCGGCGCCCCCGACCTCGGCCTCGCCGCCTGGCGCAGCGCCACCATCCTCAACGACCTCACCGGCACCACCCCCTACCCCCTCCCGCAACGCACCGCCTTCACCACCTTCGGCCTCACCCAGCCCGCCATCCCCACCCAGAACCCCACCCTCCGCCCCCTCACCCGCAACAACTGACCCCGCTACCCACACACGAAGAAGGCGGCCGCCCCACCTCCCGCAAAGGAAGAGGAACGACCGCCCTCAGCAAACCCGTACCGCAGAAATCAGAACACCGGCGTACCGTCCCGCGTCAGCCGCCAGTCCACCGAGGCGAACTGCGCACCATCCACCGAACCCTTCGCCTGCACCCAGGCGATGATCGTGTTCCGAATCTCCTCCGAATTCGCCCACAACTGCTTCGCACCCGGAACATGCGGGAAATTGCCCCCACCACTCGCCCGGTAATTGTTCACCGCCAGCACGAACTGCGCCGCCGGATCGATCGCCTTCCCCTCGAACGACAGATTCACGATCCGCGAACCCGCCGGCTTCGCGATGTCGATGTCATACGTCAGACCCGACACCGCGTCGTAGTTGTAATCCGGCGTGTTGTCCGCATTCGTCAACTTCTCCGGATCCACCGGCGCGCCCGCCGCCGTCTGCACGTAATACCGGGCCGAGAACTCCAGGTAGTCCAGGATCTGCGCGCCCGTCAGCAGCCGCGCCTCCAGCGTGTTCTCGAACGGGTAAAGCCCCGCCGCGTCCTTGATCGTCACATCCCCGGCCGGAATCCGCGCCGTACGCGAGAAGCACGACGCCTGCGACAGCACCGGCAGATCCGCGTACTCACCACCGGCCAGCGCCTCCCGCACCGTCTCCGTCTGGACCACGTTGATCAGGTCGATGATCGGCTCGTCCTTCCACGCCGCCTCGGCCGTCGTCATCGCCGCCGTCGACGTACCGATCACCTGGTTGACGTACGCCACGACCTTCTTGTGCTCACCCGTCAGCAGCCTCGTGATCTTCGGGTCCTCCGCCGCCGTGTTCGAGTTCAGCACCCGGGAACCGGCCTTCTCGACCACCCAGCGCCCCTTCTCCCACACCACGTCGAAGTCGAACAGCGTCAGCCGCTGCCCCCACTTCAACGGCTCCGACAGCACGACCTTCTTCCCCGTCTTCTTGTTCTCCACGAAGTACTCGGGAATCTCCAGATGCGCGTGACCCACCAGAATCGCGTCGATCCCCGGCACCTGCTCGGCCACCAGACCCGCCGCGTTCTCCACGTACGGAATCTGATCCCCGTACGACGACGTCCCGCTGTTGCCCGAGTGCGCCGACACGATCACCACGTCCGCGCCCATCGAACGCAACCGCGGCACATACTTCGCCGCCTGCTCCTCCAGGCCCGGGAACACCATCTTCCCGCCGACATTCGCCTTGTCCCAGATCGCGATCCCCGGATTCGTCAGCCCCAGGACCGCCACCTTCACATCCCGCCCGTGCGGAGTGCGCAGCTTCTTGATGACATACGGCGCGAACGCCGGCCGCAACGTCTTCGCGTCCAGCGCATTCGCCCCGAGCAGCGGGAAATCACACTGCTCCTCGAACTTCCGCAGCACCGGAATGCCGTAGTTGAACTCGTGGTTGCCCAGCGCCGCCGCGTCGTAACCGATCGCGTTCATCGCCCGCGCCATCGGGTGCACCGGACCGCGCTTCGCCGTGATCGGATCGATCTTCGCGTAGTAGTACGAGAGCTGCGTGCCCTGAATCGTGTCACCCGCGTCGATCATCAGCGTGTTGTGACGGCCCTTCTCCCGCCGCACCTGGTTCACCAGCGTCGAGATCTTCGCCAGACCGACGTCGTTGTGGTCCTTGTCGTCGAACTCCGCGTCGGTGAAGTAGTCCCAGTTGAAGACGTTCCCGTGCAGGTCGGTCGTCCCCATCACGGTGAACGAGTACCGCTTCTGCCCGTGCCCATGACCATGCCCGCGCCCGTGCGCCTGGGCGGGCGCCGCGGCACCGCCCGCGATCACCGCACCCGCGCCGGCCGCGGCCGATGTCCCCAGGAACGTCCTTCGGTTCAGCGGCATCTCGTCTCCCACATCCCAGTTCTCTTGGTGCTTGGTGCTTGGTGCGAAGTTCTGTCCTGCGCGGTCCGCCCACCGGGTGACGCGTGTAGATCACACACATGCGCGGACAACGCGCGTAGATAATCACCCACGCACCACCCCCGGCAACACCCCCGACAGGTTTCCCTTCCATGTCCATCCCACATCCACCAGCCATCCACCCGCCAACCATCCGCACCACCACCCGGCTGTCACACCCGGATGCCACAGTGGACACATGACCGACACCCCGCAGCCCTACGGCACCCCGGACCAACCCCGCCTCGCAGTCCGAGGCGAAGCCCGCCTCGAAGTCGACCCCGAGACCGCCCACCTCTCCATCACCGTCACCGCCCGCGGCAAAGACCGCCGCGCCGCCCTCGAAGACCTCACCCGCCGCAACACCACCGTCCTCGAACTCGCCCGCGGCTACGGAGACGCCGTCGAGAAACTCGAAACCGGCACCCTCTCCATCACCCCCGAACTCACCCAACGCGGCCGCGACGAAAGGATCCGCGCCTACCACGGCCGCGTCCACATCACCGCCGTCCTCAACGACTTCACCGCACTCGGCGAATTCACCACCCGCGTCGGCGACCTCGACATGACCCGCGTCAACGGCCCCTGGTGGGCCCTGCGCCCCACCTCACCCGCCCACGGCGAAGCCCGCCGCCAAGCCGTCCGCGAAGCCGTCCAGCGCGCCCGCGAATACGCCGACGCCGTCGGCGCGGAACTCGCCGCCCTCGTGGAACTCGCCGACATCGGCGCGGAGAACGCAGCCCCCGCCGCCTACGCCCGCAGCGGCTACGCCGGAGCGCCCCCGGCCGCCCCGGGAGCCGCCGGAGCCGCCCCCGCCATCGACCTCGAACCCCAGCGCCAGACCGTCTACGCCCAGGTGAACGCCCGCTTCACCATGACGCCGCCGAAACTCTGAATTTCCACCCCCCGGCGCGCCCCGGCATGCTCATTCGAGCGTGCCGCCGCACAATTCAACACTTGTCAATAACCCTTCGTTCAAAGGTGGTTGGACAGTCATACGGAGCCAATTACCTACCCATAGGTAAGGTCTAGGCTCGAACCATGCGCCGAGCCAAAATCGTTTGCACCCTGGGACCCGCCACCGACACATACGACCAGATCAAGAGCCTGGTCGAGGCAGGGATGGACATCGCCCGCCTCAACCTCAGCCACGGCACCTACGCCGAACACGAAGAGCGCTACCACCGCGTCCGCGAGGCGTCCGACGAGGCCCGCCGCAGCGTCGGCATCCTCGCCGACCTTCAAGGCCCGAAGATCCGCCTCGGCCGCTTCCACGAAGGCCCCGTACTCCTTGAACGCGGCGACGACTTCACCATCACCGTCGAACCCGTGGAGGGCGACCGCCACGTCTGCGGCACCACGTACTCCGGCCTCGCCTCCGACGTCACCCCCGGCGAACGCATCCTGATCGACGACGGCCGCGTCACCCTCGAAGTCACCGAGGTCGACGGCCCCCGCGTCCGCACCACCGTGGTCGAGGGCGGCATGGTCTCCGACCACAAGGGCCTCAACCTCCCCGGCGTCGCCGTCTCCGTCCCCGCGCTCTCCGAGAAGGACATCGACGACCTGCGCTGGGCCATCCGCACGGGCGCCGACATCATCGCCCTCTCCTTCGTCCGCAGCGGACGCGACATCGAGGACGTCCACCGGGTGATGGACGAGGAGGGCCGCCGCCTCCCCGTCATCGCCAAGGTCGAGAAGCCCCAGGCCGTCGACAACATCGAGGACATCGTCGCCGCCTTCGACGGCATCATGGTCGCCCGCGGCGACCTCGGCGTCGAAATGCCGCTGGAGCAGGTCCCGATCGTCCAGAAGCGCGCGATCAAGCTCGCCAAGCGCAACGCGAAGCCGGTCATCGTGGCGACCCAGATGCTCGACTCGATGATCGACAACTCCCGGCCCACCCGCGCCGAGGCGTCCGACGTCGCCAACGCCGTCATCGACGGCACGGACGCGGTGATGCTCTCCGGCGAGACCAGCGTCGGCACGTACGCGATCGAGACGGTCCGCACGATGTCCCGCATCGTGGAGGCCGCCGAGGAGGACATCCTCGCCAAGGGCCTCCCGCCCCTCACCGACCGCAACAAGCCCCGCACCCAGGGCGGCGCGGTGGCCCGCGCGGCGGCCGAGATGGGCGACTTCCTCGGCGCGAAGTTCCTGGTCGCCTTCACCCAGAGCGGCGACACGGTCAAGCGCCTCTCCCGCTACCGCTCGCCCATTCCCCTCCTGGCCTTCACCCCGGACCCGGCCACCCGCTCCCAGCTGAACCTGACGTGGGGCGTGGAGACGTTCCTCGGCCCGCACGTGGACTCGACGGACGCGATGGTCGCCCAGGTGGACGAGGAACTGCTGAGGATCGGCCGCTGTCAGAAGGGCGACGTGGTGGTCATCACGGCCGGCTCCCCGCCAGGCATGGCCGGCTCGACGAACCTGGTACGCGTGCACCACATCGGCGAGGACGACAGCCCGAAGTAGGGCGGCTCGCTCAGCATTTCGGCCCGACGTGCGCATCCATGAGGGCGACGGATGCCCGTCGGGCTACGGAGATGTTCTTGCCGTTGGTGTGTTTCCACTCGACGCCGAGCTTGTCGAGTGTGTCGGTGTAGAGGCACAGGATGTCGGCCGACAGGTTGGTGAAGAAGTAGCGGGGGTACTCATAGCGCCGCCGTTCGCTACGGACGAGGCGTGTGGCCCAGTTGGTGATTCGGCAGCCGTCGGAGTGGATGAGACCACGGATGAAGTCCCACGGATGGGCGTCGACGATGGCTTGTTGCCACTCGGCCAGAGCGATCTTGCGATGGTGCTTCTTGCCGGGTCCGTGCTGAGGGAAGAGGCAAGGCCAGTGCTTGCTGAAGCAGGTGACGTACTGGCAGCCCGGACTTGATACCAAGCACACCTTGTTCGCAGGTCGCGCGATCTGCACGGCTTCGACGCAGGCATCGATGAGGCCCGGCCAGGCGTCCGCACATGCGATGCGGAGTGAGTACACGCCACGCTTACTCGCGCTGATACACCCGTCGCCAAGGTAAAGGCCGAGTAGATACGAGTATGAGGCCGGAGCTTCGGGCGGACTGGGTGTATCGCCACATCGGGGACAATCGCGACCGCGTGCGTATTCAAGGGGTTCCATCCGGACTAGCCAGGACCGGATGGCGGCTCGGGAAATGCCGGTCTGCTTGCTCACGGCATTTTGACTGAGGCCCTGATCGAGGAGGTCCAGCGCGTGCCTGCGAGTTTCAAGGTCGTACATGCGGCCGAGCTTGAGGAGGCTTTCGAGCTCAGGGGCGGAATCCGTGTTGCGGTCACACGATCACGTGAATCCGCCTCTTTTCCGCGTGACCTTGGAATCGAAGGAAAGTGCCCCAGGTGGGATTCGAACCCACACTTTCGGCTGTTTGAGAGCCGCCTCTCTAGACCAGTTGGAGTACTGGGGCCTTAGAAGAGAAGGGCTGCGACGCCCTGTGTAGCTACACCATACCGTAGCTAGGTAGGCTCATGGAGAGCCATATGCCCTGACCAAGGAGCCCCGTGACCACCCCCGAGTCGCCCCAGCCCGTCGCCGACGACGACAAGTCGCACGTCCCGCCGCTGACGACCCGCGTCGTCATCGCCGAGGACGAGGCGCTCATCCGCCTCGACCTCAAAGAGATGCTCGAAGAAGAGGGCTACTCGGTCGTCGGTGAGGCCGGGGACGGGCAGCAGGCCGTCGAGCTGGCCCGGGAGCACAAGCCGGACCTGGTCATCCTCGATGTGAAGATGCCGGTCCTGGACGGCATCTCCGCCGCCGAGAAGATCGCCGAGGAGTCCATCGCGCCGGTCCTCATGCTCACCGCGTTCTCGCAGCGCGACCTCGTGGAGCGGGCCCGGGACGCCGGGGCGATGGCGTACCTCGTGAAGCCGTTCAGCAAGAGCGACGTCGTACCGGCCATCGAGATGGCCGTCTCGCGGTTCTCCGAGCTGAAGGCGCTGGAGAGCGAGGTCGCGGACCTGGCGCAGCGGCTGGAGACGCGGAAGCTGGTGGACCGGGCGAAGAGCATTCTGCAGACGGACTACGGGCTGTCCGAGCCGGAGGCGTTCCGGTGGATCCAGAAGACGTCGATGGACCGCCGGCTGTCGATGCAGCAGCTCGCGGAGGCGTTGATCGAGGACGCCGAGGAGAAGAAGAAGGCTGCGGAGTAGGTTCCGTGGGACAGGGGAAAGGCCCGCGCCAGGAGGCGCGGGCCTTTCTCGTGCCGGTACGGCTCAGTCCTCGCCGAGGTACGCCTTGCGGACGGACTCGTCGTGGAGGAGGTCCGCTCCGGTGCCGGAGAGGACGATCTTGCCGATCTCCATGACGTGGCCCTGGTCCGCGAGGGAGAGCGCGGCCTGGGCGTTCTGCTCGACCAGGAGGATCGTGGTGCCGGAGGACTTCAGCTCGACGATGGTCTCCATGATCTTCTGCATCATGATCGGGGAGAGGCCCATGGAGGGCTCGTCGAGCATGAGGAGCTTGGGCTGCGACATGAGCGCGCGGCCCATGGCGAGCATCTGCTGCTCGCCGCCGGAGAGGGTTCCGGCGGCCTGCTTGCGGCGTTCCCCGAGGATGGGGAAGAGGTCGTAGGCGCGCTGGACGTCCTTCTCGATGCCCGCCTTGTCGCTGCGGAGGTACGCGCCGAGGAGGAGGTTCTCGGTGATCGTCAGCCGGGGGAAGATGTGGCGGCCCTCGGGGGAGTGGGCGAGGCCCAGGGAGACGATCTTGTGCGCGGGCACGTTGGTGAGCGGCTTGCCCTCGAAGAGGACGCGGCCGCCGAGTGGTTTGAGCAGCCCGGAGAGGGTGCGCAGGGTGGTGGTCTTGCCGGCGCCGTTGGTGCCGATGAGGGTGACGACCTGGCCGGTCTCGACGGTGAACGAGATGCCCTTGACGGCTTCGATCTTGCCGTAGGCGACGCGGAGGTCCTCGACCTCCAGCAGTGCGGTCATCGGTTGTCCTCCTCTTCGGTGGGAGCGGTGGTGGTGGCGGGGGTTTCCTCGGCTGGGGCGGCCGCTTCCGGTGTCGCCGTGGCTTCCGCTTCCGCTTCGGCCGCTTCGACCTCCGCGACCTCCTCGGCGCCGGGGGCGCCTTCGAAGGGGGTGCCGAGGTAGGCGGCGATGACGCGTTCGTCGCTCTGGACGACGGAGGCGGTGCCCTCGACCAGTTTCTCGCCCTGGACGAGGCAGGCGACGCGGTCGCAGAGGTTGAAGATGAAGCGCATGTCGTGCTCGATGACGAGGACGGCGATGCCCTGGTCCCGGATGGCGAAGATGAGTTCTTCGGTGACCCGGGTCTCCTGCGGGTTCATGCCGGCGGTGGGCTCGTCCAGGAGGAGGAGTCCGGGGTCGCTGGCGAGCGCGCGGGCGATTTCCAGTTTGCGCTGGTCTCCGTAGGGGAGGTTGCGCGCGAGGTGGTCGGCCTTGTCCTGGAGGCCGATGAACTCCAGGAGCTCCATGGCGCGTTCGCGGCTGGAGTTCTCGGCCTTGCTGTAGCCGGGCAGGCGCAGCAGGGCGGACCAGAGACCTTCCTTGGTCCTGGTGTGGCGTCCGACGAGGACGTTCTCCAGGACGGTCATGTTGGCGAAGAGGCGGATGTTCTGGAAGGTGCGGGCGATGCCGGCCTTGGTGACGAGGTGGGGCTTGGGCGGCAGGACGGTGCCCTTGTAGCTGACCTTGCCCTCGGTGGGGACGTAGAGGCCGGTGAGGCAGTTGAAGAAGGTGGTCTTGCCGGCGCCGTTGGGGCCGATGAGACCGACGATCTCGCCGGCGTTGACGGTGAGGTCGACGCCTCGTACGGCGGTGAGGCCGCCGAAGCGCATGGTGACTCCGCTGGCGTCCAGGACGGTCGTCGCGGTGGTGGCGGTGTTCGTGGTGGTGGTCATGGTGGTTACGCCCCCGCCTTGGCGATGCCGGCGTCTGTCTCGTCGGGCTTCCGGGGTTTGGGCACGTCGAGCTGGTCGGTCTCGTGGAATTCGAGCTGCTTCCTGCGGTCGGCGACCAGGCCCTCGGGGCGGAAGCGCATGAGGAGGACGAGCGCGATGCCGAAGAGGAAGAGCTGGTAGTCCTGCATGAACTGCAGCTTGGCCGGGATGAGGTAGAGCAGTGCGGCGCCGACGAAGGGTCCGCTGAGGGTTCCCATGCCGCCGAGGATGACGGCGGCGAGGAGGAACGCGGAGTTCGGGGGCACGGAGCCGGCGAACTGGTACTGCTCGGGTGTCACGGTGTAGTTGACGTGTGCCTGTACGGTGCCGGCGAGTCCGGCGAGGGTGGCGCCGAGGGCGAAGGCGAGCAGTTTGAGCCGGAAGGCGTTGATGCCCATGGCGGTGGCTGCGGTTTCGTCCTCGCGGATGGCGACCCAGGCGCGGCCGATGCGGGAGTCGCCGGAGCGGCGGAAGACGAGCACGACGACGGCGGTGACGACGAGCATCAGCAGGTAGTAGTTGGCCGGCCTGCTGAGGGTGAAGGGGCCGATGTCGTGGGTGAGCCCGAAGTCGATCCCGAAGAGGTTGAGGTCGGGGATGCTGGGGATGCCCTGGGAGCCGTTGGTGAGGTCGGGTCCGCTGTTGCCGTTGAGGTTGTTGACGGTGACGCGGAAGATCTCACCGAAGCCGAGTGTGACGATGGCGAGGTAGTCGCCGCGCAGTCGCAGGGTCGGGGCGCCGATGAGGACGCCGAAGATGAGGGAGACGACGGCTCCGGTGAGGACGGCGGCCCAGAAGGGGAACTGGACGCCGATCGCGGAGAGGGGTGCGCCGGAGACGAGGGCGGCGGTGTAGGCGCCGACGCCGAGGAAGGCGACGTAGCCGAGGTCGAGGAGGCCGGCGAGGCCGACGACGACGTTCAGGCCGAGGGCGACGGTCGCGAAGATGAGGATGTTCGCGCCGATGAGGGCGTATTCCGCGGTGTCCTGGGTGAAGGGGAAGCAGAAGGCGGCGACCAGGGCTGCGGTGAGGGTGACGTTGCGGTGCTTGGTGGTCAGCGCGGTGATGCGGGCGATGAGTCCGGCCCGGGTGAGCGCGGTGAACGCGAAGGCCGCGGTGATGAGGAAGCCGATGAACTGTTCGGAGTCCTCGGTGGGGATGTCGATCCCGTAGGTGAAGATGTACAGCGCCAGGCCGAAGGCGGCGGCGATGACGAGGATTTCGGCCCAGGCCGGGAGGGTCTTGGCGCGGGGTGCCGAGGGGGCGGCGAGGCTGTTGCGGAAGCGCTGCCAGGCGTTCGGCTCGGGCCCGTCGGCGGGGAGTGCCACGTCGCTGGGGAGTGCGAGGGAGGCGATGACGGCGATGAGTGCGCCGATGCCGCTGACCCAGGCTCCGGGTTCGAGGTTGACGACGCCGCCGAGCTCGTAGGAGATGGCGCCCATGGCGTAGCCGGTGGTGCCGAGGGTGGCGAGGGCGAGGAGGCGGACGGGGCTGTTGGTGCCGCCGGGGGTGAGCCAGCGCAGTCCGGGGATGCCGTATCCGGTGGCGGTGAACAGCAGGGTGAGGATGGCGCCGGTGAGGGTGAGGACCTGGAGGCCGCCGGGGTAGCCGGTGACGGTGAGGTCGCCGGGGAATTCGGAGGTCCAGGTCCAGGGGAGGAGGGTGCCGGCGAGTGCGGCGGCGGCGCCGGCGAGGGTGGCGATCCGGGCGGCGGGGGCGGGGATCGGGATGAGCGTGGTCTGGGTGGTCATCCGTATCACGCCCTGTCCGCGACGCGTTCGCCGAGCAGGCCCTGGGGTCGCAGCAGCAGGACGACGATGAGGAGGACGAAGGCCCATACGTCCTTCCAGGCGCCGCCGCCGAAGAGGTCCATGCCGGGGACGTCGCTCATGTAGCCGGTGGCGAGGGATTCGGCGACGCCGAGGACGACGCCGCCGAGCATGGCGCCGTAGATGTTGCCGATGCCGCCGAGTACGGCGGCGGTGAATGCCTTGAGGCCCATGAGAAAGCCCATTTTGAAGCCGATCTGGCCGTTCTTGAGCCCGTAGGCGACGGCGGCGACGGCGGCGAACGCGGCACCGATGGCGAAGGCCATGACGATGATGCGGTCGGTGTTGATGCCCATGAGCTTGGCGGTGTCGGGGTCCTGCGAGGTGGCCTGCATGCCGCGGCCGGCGCGGGTCTTGGAGACGAAGAGGCCGAGGGCGATCATGCAGACGGGGGCGGCGATGAGGACGAAGAGGTCACCGCGCTGGACGTGGGCGCCGAAGACGTCGAAGGCTTCGCCCTTGAACTGCGGGAAGGGGCGGTCCTTCGTGGCGTTGGGGTACCACTTCCAGATGGCCTGCTGGAGTGCGAGGGAGAGTCCGATCGCGGTGATCAGCGGGGCGAGCCGGGGGGCGTTGCGCAGCGGCCGGTAGGCGAAGCGTTCGGCGGCGACGCTGACGGCGACGGAGCATATGACGCCGCCGATGATCATGAGGGGGACGATCGCGAGGAGGTTGGAGCCGGCCGGCATCCAGAGGTACACGGTGAGAGCTCCGAAGCCTCCGATCATGAAGATCTCGCCGTGGGCGAAGTTGATGAGCTGGATGATTCCGTAGACCATCGTGTAGCCGATCGCGATGAGTCCGTACATCGCGCCGAGGATGAGTCCATTGGCCAGCTGTTGCGGCAGTTCGTGCACCGCAGGGCCTCCGTGGAGTGGTTCGGATATGGCACCGCGCGGGAGTGCTGGTAGCGCTCCCGCGCGGTCTGGGGTCAGTCGGGTGTGACCGGGAGCTTGTTACGGCTTGTATGCCTCGCTGAGCTTGGAGGCCCACTTGCCGCCGTCGACCTGGTAGGCGGTCATCATGGTGTTGGTGGTGTCGCCGAACTCGTCGAACGAGACGGGGCCGGTGACGCCGTCGAACTTGACCTTGCTCATGGCGTCGAGGACCTTGGCGCGGGCGTCGTCGGGGAGCTTTCCGTCGTTCTCGGCGACGGCGAGCTTGACGGCCTCGATGATCGACCAGGTGGCGTCGTAGGTGCCGCCCCCGTACGCCTCGTAGGCGTCCTTGTATCCGGCCGTCTGGTAGTCCGCGATGAACTTCTTGGCGGAGTCGAGCTCTTCGACGGGCTTGCCGACGGAGGTGGCGATGTCGCCCTGGGCCTTCTTGTTGAGCTTGATGAAGTCGGCGCTGTACATGCCGTCGCCGCCCATGAGGGGGATCTGGACGCTGTCCTTGAGCTGCTGGCTCAGGGGGGCGCCGGCGGGGTACTCGCCGCCGTAGTAGACGGCCTTGGCGCCGGACTTCTTGACCTTGGTGACGACGGCGTTGAAGTCGCGGTCGTCGGGGTTGACGTGGTCGGAGCCGACGATCTTGCCGCCGAGGTCGGTGAAGGTGGCCTTGAAGGAGGCCGCGAGACCGGCGCCGTAGGGCTTCTGGTCGTCGATGAGGTAGACCTGCTTGATCTTCGCGTTGTTGTACAGGTACTTCGCGGCGAAGGCGCCCTGGATCTGGTCCGTGGTGGCGGTGCGGAAGTAGGTCTTGAAGGGGCGCTTCTTGTCGCCGGTCTTCCAGTTGTCGCCCTGGGTCAGCTCGGTGCCCGTGTTGGCGGGGGAGACCTGGGTGAGGCCGGCGTCGTTGAGCGGCTTCTGCATCGACTGGGAGACGCCGGAGTTCAGCGGGCCGACGACACCGACGACCTTCTTGTTGTCGATGAACTTCGTGGCGTTCTGCTGGCCGACGGAGGGCTGGGCCTGGTCGTCGAGCGGCTGCACCTCGAAGGTGATGCCCGGGACGGTCTTCTCCTTGTTCGCCGTTTTGGCGGCGAGGTCGGCGGAGTTCTTGATGCCGAGGCCGAGGGCGGAGAGGTCACCGGTGAGCGGCGCGTCGACGCCGATGACGACGGTCGTGTTGCCGCTGCCGCTGCCGCTGTTGCCGTCGCTCTTGTTGTCGTCGTCGCGCGACCCGCAGGCGGTGAGCGTCAGTGCACCGGTGGTGAGCACTGTGGTGAGGATGAGCAAAGAACGGTGTCGCACGAAAGGTCCTTTCCCTGGCGCGGCCTCCTCGCTTGAGGTGCCGTGTCGTTCGCCGGGCCGTACTGGGTTGGTACAGGGCCGTGCTGCAGACGCGCCCGGCGGCGCGGTGACTGGCGGTGACTCTAAGGGCAGTGGTGGGGGTCGGGAGCGGTGCCGGCCAAGGATGTGACTGTCTTGTTATGCCCTTGAGCAAGGCTTGAGGTGGCTGGGCGGACATGTACGGCTTTTTACCGGACCGTGAAGTGACCGCAATGTGAGAACGCGCAGCTCTGCTAAGGGGCTTGAGGTGATCTTGGTGCTGTCGCCCGGTGGGGGCCGGCTGAGGGTGTGCGGGGGCATGCCGGGGGGAGCCCGGTGGCTGTGGGGCCGGGCTCGTCGCGTCGCGGCGGGGGGCTTCACCTCGCGCGTTGGTTACGCAGAGTTACGATGGTGGGGGCGCGGCGACGCGGTGTGGTGGTGGGGGCGGGTGAGGTGTGGCAGCTGAGTGGGCCACGGAACGGGGCGCGGGGTCAAGGGGGTTGATGTGGTGCGGCGTTCAATTTCCTTGGGTGGGACGGTGATTGTGCCCGGAGATGGCGCTGCCCGGCCGTTTTGGGGGGCGGCCGGGCAGGGGTGGTGGGGCGTGGTGCGGGGTCAGACGGCTTCGGGGGCCGGGGCGTCGCGCAGGAGGCAGGTGAGGCGGGCCGTGCAGACCCGCTTGCCCTGTTCGTCGGTGATGGCGATCTCGTACGTGGCGGTGGTGCGGCCGCGGTGTACGGGGGTGGCGACGCCGGTGACGAGGCCGCTTCGTACCCCTCGGTGATGGGTGCAGTTCAGGTCGACGCCGACGGCGAGTTTGGCGGGGCCGCCGTGGAGCATGGTGCCGACGGAGCCGAGGGTCTCGGCGAGGACGGCGGAGGCGCCGCCGTGCAGGAGGCCGTAGGGCTGGGTGTTGCCCTCGACGGGCATGGTGCCGACGACGCGCTCGGCGGAGGCTTCGAGGATCTGGACGCCCATGCGCTCGCCGAGGTGGCCGGCGGAGAACAGGGCGGGCAGGTCGACGCCGAGCGCGGCGTACTCGTCGATGATTGCCTGGGGGAACGTGGGTGCGGTGTGCTCGCCCATGGGGCCGCCTTCCGTCGCTGCGCGGTGGTACGTGTCCGGGTCGTTCTTATCAGACGGCTGAGCGGGCGCTTAGTACCTGGGGTGGGTGCGCTCAGTGCGCGGGCTCGAAACGCACCACGACGGACTTGGAGGCGGGGGTGTTGCTGGTGTCGGCGGTGGAGTCGAGGGGGACGAGCACGTTGGTCTCGGGGTAGTAGGCGGCGGCGCAGCCCCGGGCGGTGGGGTAGTGGACGACGCGGAAGCCGGGGGCGCGGCGCTCGACGCCGTCCTTCCACTCGCTGACGAGGTCGGTGTAGGCGCCGTCGGCGAGTCCGAGTGCGGCGGCGTCGTCGGGGTGGACGAGGACGACGCGGCGGCCGCCCTTGATGCCGCGGTAGCGGTCGTCGAGGCCGTAGACGGTGGTGTTGTACTGGTCGTGGGAGCGCAGGGTCTGGAGCAGGAGGCGGCCCTCGGGGAGTTCGGGGAACTCGACGGGGGCGGCGGTGAAGTTGGCCTTCCCGGTGGCGGTGGGGAAGCGGCGGGAGTCGCGGGGCGGGTGGGGGAGGGTGAAGCCGCCGGGGTGGGCGATGCGCGCGTTGAAGTTCTCGAAGCCGGGTACGACGCGGGAGATGCGGTCGCGGATCGTCGCGTAGTCCTGCTCGAACTCCTCCCAGGGCGTCGCGGACGCGGGGCCGAGGACGGCGCGGGCGAGGCGGGCGACGATGGCGGGTTCGGAGAGCAGGTGGGGGCTCGCGGGGGTGAGGTTGCCGCGCGAGGCGTGGACCTTGCTCATGGAGTCCTCGACGGTGACGAACTGCTTGCCGCTCGCCTGGACGTCCTTGTCGGTGCGGCCGAGGGTGGGCAGGATCAGGGCCCGGGCGCCGGTGACGGCGTGGGAGCGGTTGAGCTTGGTGGAGACGTGGACGGTGAGGCGGGCGCGCCGCATCGCGGCCTCGGTGACGTCGGTGTCGGGGGTGGCTGAGACGAAGTTGCCGCCCATGGCGAAGAAGACCTTGGCGTCGCCGTCGCGCAGGGCCCGGATGGCGCGGACGACGTCGTAGCCGTGGTGGCGTGGTGAGGTGATCCCGAATTCCCTGTCGAGGGCGTCGAGGAAGGCGGGTGCGGGCCGTTCGAAGATGCCCATCGTGCGGTCGCCCTGCACGTTGGAGTGGCCGCGGACGGGGCAGACGCCGGCGCCGGGGCGGCCGATGTTGCCGCGCAGCAGCAGGAAGTTGACGATCTCGCGGATGGTCGGCACGGAGTGCTTGTGCTGGGTGAGGCCCATGGCCCAGCACACGACGGTGCGCTTCGAGGCGAGGATCAGGTCGAGGGCCTGTTCGATGGTGGCGCGGTCGAGTCCGGTCGCGGCGAGCGTGTCGTCCCAGTCGGCTTCGGCGGCGGCGGCGGTGAACTCCTCGTAGCCGTGGGTGTGTTCGGCGACGAATGTCTTGTCGACGGCGCCCTCGGTCTGGAGGATCAGCTTGTTCAGGAGCCGGAAGAGGGCCTGGTCGCCGCCGATGCGGATCTGGAGGAAGAGGTCGTTGAGGGCGGTGCCCTTGAGCATGCCGAGGGGGGTCTGCGGGTTCTTGAAGCGTTCGAGGCCGGCCTCGGGCAGCGGGTTCACCGAGATGATCTTCGCTCCGGCGGCCTTGGCCTGCTCCAGGGCGGAGAGCATCCGGGGGTGGTTGGTGCCGGGGTTCTGTCCGGCGATGATGATCAGATCGGCGTGGTGGAGGTCCTCCAGGGATACGGAGCCCTTGCCGACGCCGATCGTCTCGGTGAGCGCGGAGCCAGAGGACTCGTGGCACATGTTGGAGCAGTCCGGCAGGTTGTTGGTGCCGAATTCGCGGGCGAAGAGCTGGAGCAGGAACGCGGCCTCGTTGCTGGTGCGCCCGGAGGTGTAGAAGAGCGCCTCGTCGGGGGAGCCGAGCGCGCCCAGCTCCTCGGCGATGACCTCGAAGGCGCGCTCCCAGGTCACGGCCTCGTACCGGTCGGCGCCCTCGGGCAGATACACGGGCTGGGTGATGCGTCCCTGCTGGCCGAGCCAGTAGCCGCTGCGGGCGGCGAGGTCGGCGACGGGGTGCGCGGCGAAGAAGTCCGGGGTGACCCGGCGCAGCGTCGCCTCCTCGGCGACGGCCTTGGCGCCGTTCTCGCAGAACTCGGCGGTGTGCCGCTTGTCGCCCTCGGGCCAGGCGCAGCCGGGGCAGTCGAAGCCGTCCTTCTGGTTGACCTTGAGGAGGGTCTGCGCGGTGCGGCGCAGGCCCATCTGCTGCTGGGCGATGCGCAGGCTCTGGGCGACGGCGGGCAGCCCGGCGGCAGCGTGCTTGGCCGGTTCGACCTGCGGGGCGTCCTGGACGGGGTCTCCTGCGGGCGGCTTGCTGGCCATGGTGCTTCCCCTTCGGTCCTGCTGCGGGCGCCTGCGCGGTCCGCCGTGTGTGTTTCCTCGCCTTCGATCCTGGCACGCGGGGCGGGCGGGGCGCCCGGTGAGGCGTCGCGGGCGGTGGCCGGTCCGCATTGTCAGTGGTACGTGGCAGGATCGGGGTGTGGCTGAGACGGCATCGAAGAAGACGGCAGACAACCGACCGCGCCTGCTCCTGATGGACGGGCACTCCCTGGCGTACCGGGCGTTCTTTGCGCTGCCTGCGGAGAATTTCACGACGGGGGCGGGCCAGCCGACGAATGCGGTGTACGGCTTCATGTCCATGCTCGCGAATACGCTGCGTGACGAGGCGCCGACGCATTTCGCGGTGGCGTTCGACGTGTCCCGCAAGACGTGGCGGGCGGCGGAGTTCCCGGAGTACAAGGCGAACCGGTCGAAGACCCCCGACGAGTTCAAGGGGCAGGTCGAGCTGATCGGGGAGCTGCTGGACGCCATGCACGCGGAGCGCTTCGCGGTCGAGGGCTTCGAGGCGGACGACGTCATCGCCACGCTGGCCACGCAGGCGGAGGCGGCCGGCTTCGAGGTGCTGATCGTCACCGGTGACCGGGATTCGTTCCAGCTGATCACGGACAACGTCACCGTGCTCTACCCGACCAAGGGCGTCTCCGAGCTGACCCGGTTCACCCCGGAGAAGGTCGTGGAGAAGTACGGCCTCACCCCCCGGCAGTACCCGGACTTCGCGGCGCTGCGCGGGGACCCGTCGGACAACCTTCCGGGCATCCCCGGGGTCGGTGAGAAGACGGCCGCCAAGTGGATCAACCAGTTCGGTTCGTTCGACGAGCTGGTGGAGCGGGCCGAGGAGGTCAAGGGCAAGGCGGGCCAGAATTTCCGCGACCACCTGGACGCGGTGAAGATGAACCGCGTGCTGACCGAGATGGTCAGGGACGTGGAGCTGCCGAAGACCCCGGCCGACCTGGAGCGCGCTCCCTACGACCGCACGGCGGTCACCGGCGTCCTGGACGTGCTGGAGATCCGCAACCCGAGCCTGCGCGAGCGGCTGCTCGCGGTGGACCCGGGCGCCGCCGAGGACGAGGCGCCGGCGCCCGCCGCGGGCATCGCGCTGGACGGTGCGGTGCTCGGCGCGGGCGAGCTCACCCCGTGGCTCACGGAGCACGGCGGGCAGCCGCTCGGCGTCGCCACGGTGGACACCTGGGCGCTCGGCAGCGGCACGGTCACGGAGATCGCGCTCGCCGCGGCGGACGGGGCGGCGGCCTGGTTCGACCCGGTGCTGCTCGACGAGGGGGACGAGCAGGCGTTCGCGGCCTGGATCGCGGACCCGGCCCGCCCCAAGGTCATGCACAACGCCAAGGGCGCGATGCGGGTCTTCCCGGAGCACGGCTGGCGGATCGAGGGCGTCTCGATGGACACCGCGCTCGCCGCCTACCTCGTCAAGCCCGGCCGGCGCTCCTTCGCGCTGGACGCCCTCGCCGTGGAGTACCTGGGCCGGGAGCTGGCCCCCGCGGCCGCCTCCGACGGGCAGCTGGCCTTCGGCGCGGACGACCAGGCCGAGGCCGACGCCCTGATGGCCCAGGCCCGAGCCGTCCTGGACCTCGGGGACGCGTTCACGGAGCGGCTCAAGGAGGTCGGCGCGGCCGAGCTGCTGCACGACATGGAGCTGCCGACGTCGATCCTGCTGGCCCGCCTGGAGCGGCACGGCATCGCGGCGGACCGGGCCCACCTGGAGGGCATGGAGCAGCAGTTCGCCGGTGCGGTCCAGCAGGCGGTGAAGGAGGCGCACGCGGCGGTGGGCCGGGAGTTCAACCTCGGCTCGCCCAAGCAGCTCCAGGAGGTCCTGTTCGGGGAGCTGGGCCTGCCGAAGACGAAGAAGACCAAGACCGGCTACACGACGGACGCGGACGCGCTGGCCTGGCTGGCCGCCCAGACCGAGCACGAGCTGCCCGTGCTCATGCTGCGCCACCGCGAGCAGGCGAAGCTGCGGGTCACCGTCGAGGGTCTGGTGAAGTCGATCGCGGCGGACGGCCGCATCCACACCACGTTCAACCAGACCGTGGCGGCGACCGGCCGGCTCTCGTCCACCGACCCCAATCTGCAGAACATCCCCGTCCGCACCGACGAGGGCCGGGCCATCCGCCGCGGCTTCGTCGTCGGCGAGGGCTTCGAGACCCTGATGACGGCGGACTACAGCCAGATCGAACTGCGGGTGATGGCCCACCTCTCCGAGGACGCGGGCCTGATCGAGGCGTTCACCTCCGGCGAGGACCTGCACACCACGGTCGCCTCGCAGGTCTTCGGCGTCGAGAAGTCCGCGGTCGACCCGGAGATGCGGCGCAAGATCAAGGCCATGAGCTACGGGCTCGCGTACGGTCTTTCCGCGTTCGGCCTCTCCCAGCAGCTGAACATCGAGGCGGGCGAGGCACGGGGCCTGATGGACACCTACTTCGAGCGGTTCGGCGGTGTCCGCGACTATCTGCGCCGCGTGGTGGAGGAGGCCCGGGCCACCGGCTACACCGAGACGATCTTCGGCCGCCGCCGCTATCTGCCCGACCTGAACAGCGACAACCGCCAGCGCCGCGAGACGGCCGAGCGGATGGCGCTCAACGCCCCGATCCAGGGCACCGCCGCCGACATCGTCAAGGTCGCCATGCTGCACGTCGACCGGGCGCTGAGGGAGGCGGAGCTGAAGTCGCGGATGCTGCTCCAGGTGCACGACGAAATCGTGCTGGAGATCGCCGAGGGCGAGCGGGAGCAGGTCGAGGGGATCCTGCGCCACGAGATGTCCACCGCGGTCCGGCTGCGGGCCCCGCTGGACGTGTCGGTCGGCGTCGGCGGCGACTGGGAGTCAGCGGCGCACTGACCGCGAGGTGCCGGGGCCCGCGGGGGCCCCGGCCTCCACCGGCGGCCGTCCCGCCGCCGGGCCGGGGCGGCTGGTGAGCCGGAGGGCCGCCGCGTACAGCAGGAGTCCGGCCGCGAGACCGGCGCCCGCGCCGAAGCAGGCCGTCGGGATGATGTCCAGCGGTGTGTCGATGTGCCCGAAGTAGGCGTACCAGCGGGCGCACCGGTGGGCGATGCCCAGCAGGACGCACAGCCCGATGCCGGCGAGCGCCCACCGCCGCCTGCGCCGGTCCAGGGCCGGTACGGACGCGGGCACCGGCAGCTCCCCGGCCCGCCGCAGCGCCGACACCGCGAACCAGGCGAGCACCAGCAGGGCGGGCGCCGACGTGCCGTACTGGACGAGGGTGAAGACGGGAAGGCCGCCGACGCTGCCGTCGAGCCCGGGCACCAGCCGTACGCCCCACCGGTCGTGGTGGGTGAAGGCGTCCCAGACGACATGGGTCGCCGAGCCGATGACCGCCGACACCACGAACCACGCCGCGTCCCGGAGGCGAAGTCCCCGTCCCCCTGTGCCCGTTGCGGGACGGGACCCGCGCAGGCATGCGTACGCGCGCCCCCGCAGGCGCTCTGGCAGCAGTGCCACCAGGGGCTCGCGCAGCAGCAGCCACCCGGCGACGGCGAGCGCGGTGATCAGGACATCCACCGTGACGACACCCCACACCGCGTGGGTGACCTCCCCGAACTCCATCGCGCCCGGAATCGCCGTGTCCGCGAAGTACGTCAGGTCGGGGGCGAACGAACCGGCGACCAGGGCCGAGGCGACGAGCGGACCGCGGCCCGTGCCGTCGCGCCGGATTCCCGGGAGCACGGCGGCGGCATGGCTGAGTGTGAAGGGCATGCGGGCAGTATGCGTGTACCGGGAGGACAGAGACGGGTGTCCGATCGGACGTGAACGGCCGTCACGGGCCCGTCCCCCCGTGGACAACATGTGTTCAGGAAGGTGAGAAAGCGGTAAGAACCGGTCCGTCCGCTGTGTGCGGGCGATACGAGTTGCCGTAGGGTCGCCTCAGTCCAGGCGCAGGGGAGCGCCGACAGCGACGACGGGGAGGGCCCACACGTCATGGCAGCGCAATTCGGTCGCCGACTGTACAGAGGGGCGGCCACCACCGCCGTGGCTGCCGCCGCCGTGGCGGCGCTCTCCGCCTCGCAGGCCCCGGGGTCTCCGCTGGTCGCGGCGGACGGCGACCAGCCGGCCGCCGGTGCGACGACGCCCACCGGGGACAGCAGCGTCTCCGGCGACTCGCCGTACTACACGGACCTTCCGCCGCTGAACACACCGGACAAGCCGGGCAGTTCCGCCAATCTTCCGGTGACCGGCACCGCCGAGTCGGGGATACCCGCCTCGGTCCTGGCGGCCTACAAGAAGGCCCAGCAGACGATCGCGGGCACCGACGCGGCCTGCCGGCTGCCGTGGCAGCTGCTCGCCGCGATCGGCAAGGTCGAGTCCGGGCAGGCCCGGGGCGGCAAGGTCGACGCGCAGGGCACCACGCTCACGCCGATCCTCGGCCCCGCCCTCAACGGCCAGGGCTTCGCCCTGATCAAGGACACCGACAACGGCGCCTACGACGGGGACCGGGAGCACGACCGGGCGGTCGGCCCGATGCAGTTCATCCCGTCCACCTGGGAGACCTGGGGCCAGGACGGCAACGGCGACGGCCGCAAGGACCCCAACAACATCTACGACGCCGCGCTCGCCGCCGGACGCTACCTCTGCGCCGGCTCCCGCGATCTGTCGACCGCCACCGACCTGGACCGGGCGGTCCTGAGCTACAACCACTCGGACGAGTACCTGCGTACGGTCCGCTCGTGGTTCGAGTACTACAACCGGGGCACGCACGAGGTCCCCGACGGCTCAGGCGTCCTGCCGTCCGGCCCCACGAGCCGCAACCGGGGCGCCGGCACCGACCACGTGGGCGGCGGCCCGTCCAAGTCGCCGTCACCGAAGCCCTCGACGTCGACCACCCCGAAGCCGGGCGGCTCGACCAAGCCGGAGACCCCGTCCAAGCCGAGCGCCGAGCCCTCGAAGCCGGGCGGTATCGGCAAGCCCTCGTCGCCCACCCCGACCCCTGCTCCCACCCCGTCCCAGACCGTGACCGGGGTGCAGAACGCCGGCACCGGCGCGCTCACCGCCACGGCCGGCGACGCCTTCGCCGAGCGGATCAAGGTGCGGGCGCACAACGGCCTCGGCGGCCCGGTCGCCAAGACGTCCGTGACCTTCACCGTCGCCGGTGGCACCGACGCCGCGTTCGACGGCGGCTTCAAGTCCGTCACCCTCGCCACCGGGACCGACGGCACCGTCTTGGCCCCGGTGCTCCACGCGGGGGAGAAGACCGGCGAGTTCACCGTTCGGGCGGCCGCCACCGGCACCTCGCTGGGGGCCGTCACGTACAAGGCGACCGTCACCGCCCGCCGGGCCGACGCCATCGCCAGGACCGGCACCGAGAAGCTGACCGCCGTCGCCGGCGAGACGTTCGAGGACATCACGGTCGCCGCCACCTACAAGGGCGAGGCCGCCGACCGGGTCGCCGTCACCGCCACCATGATCACCGACGACGCGGTGCCGGCCGAGAACGACAAGGGCCCGTACTGCACCGACGAGGACGGCGATCCCGTCCGCAGCATCGTCCTGACCACGGACGCCGACGGCAAGCTCACGCTCCCGAAGATCTACGCCGACGGCCCGGCCGGCACGTACAAGCTGCGCCTCACCACCGAGGGCGGCGCCACGGTCGTCATCGAGCTGACCGTCCAGGAGCGCACCGCCTCCGCCGCCTCCTGACCCGCCCGGCCCCGAACAGCCCCTTCGCCGCCGCCGCGGCCGAGGGGCTGTCCGACGTGTTCTCATCTCGCGCCCCGGTTGCTACGGTGCCCCAGCCCTGACGACCCATCAGCTACCTGTTTCCGGGAGGCCGAGCATGCGTGCCCTCGTCGCCGCCGCCATCGGGCTGGCCGCCGCCCTCGCCCTCGTCCTCACCGTCAGCGCGGTGGGCGCCCCGCCCGGCGAAACCTCCCCCAAGCCGCTGCTGACCACCGTCCCGGGCCCCGAGAAGTAGCCGTCCGCGCCACGCACCGCCGAAGGAGGACACCCATGCGCCGTCGAGCAGGTCTCGTACTCCTGGCCCTCGCCGTCTTCTTCGCCGCGCTGTCACCGCTGCTGCGCTGGTACGCCTTCCCGAGGCTCGCGAAGATCCCGCCCAGCCAGTACCAGGAGACCGTGCTGGAGGCGAAGCCCGCCACCCTGCTCGACTACAGCACCCTCACCGCCAAGAAGGTCGACAAGATCACCATCGTGCAGACGCTCAAGGGCAACGTCGAGGAGTCCGAGCGGATCGAACGCACCGCAGGACGCGACGTCGTCGTCTGGGACGCGCTCTCCTACGTCCAGGGCCCCGACGGCAAGATGGTCTCCAAGATCCCCGAGCGCTACGTCTTCGACGCCCACAGCCAGGCCCCCGTCCACGCCACCGGCGAGATGGTCGACGGCGACCCCGTCACCCGCGAGGGCATCGAGTTCAAGTGGCCCTTCCTCACCGAGAAGCGCGACTACCAGTACTTCGACGCCCAGACCCGCACCAGCTCGCCCATCCACTACAAGGGCACCCGCACCTTCCACGGCCTGGAGGTCTACTACTTCGAGCAGACCGTCCCCTGGACCAAGGTCCCCATGCCCAAGACCATGCCCATCAAGGGCATCACCCCGCAGCAGATCGCCAAGACCGGCATGACCCGCTGGTACACCACCAAGCGGATGTTCTGGGTCGACCCCGTCACCGGGGCACCGGTCAACGGCGAGGAGATCCACCGCGAGGAGATGCGCAACGCCAAGGCCATGGGCATGCCCCAGGACACCGTCACGGTGTTCGCCGGACACGTGAAGATGCGCGAGGACTACATCGCCTCGATCGTCGACCTGGTCAAGTCCCAGCGGTTGCTGGTCCTGCTGCTGACCTCGTACCTGCCGTGGGGCTTCCTCGCCGTGGCCGCCGTGCTCCTGGCCCTCGCCCTGTGGCTGGAGGCCCGCTCCCGGCGCCCGGCACCCCCTACTCCCGCCTGAGCCGCGCCTTGGTGAACCGGGTCGCCTCCACCGTCGTGGGGTCCTCGGGCCACGGGTGCTTCGGATACCGGCCGCGCAGCTCCGCACGGACCGCCTTGTAGCCCTCCCGCCAGAACGACGCCAGGTCCGCCGTCACCGCGGCGGGCCGGCCGGCGGGGGAGAGCAGGTGCACCAGGACCGGCACGCCGGCCACCCTCGGCGTCTCCTGGAGGCCGAACAGCTCCTGGAGCTTCACCGCCAGCACCGGCTGCTCCCCGCCGTACTCCACCCTGATCCGCGAACCGCTCGGCACCTCGATCCGCTCCGGCGCCAGCTCGTCCAGCCGCACCGCCTCACCGGTCGCCCACGGCAGCAGCCTGCGCAGCGCCTGCCCCGCGTCGATCCCGGCCAGGTCGGAGCGGCGCCGGGCCCGCGACAGCTCCGGCTCCAGCCACTGCCCGGGCCGGCCGAGCAGCGCCTCGTCCGACACGTCCGGCCAGGGCTCGCCCAGCTCCCGGCGGAGGAACGCCAGCCGCTCCCGCAACTGCCCCGCGTCCCGGCTCCAGCGCAGCAGCCCCGGCCCCTCCCGCCGCAGCCCCTCCACCAGGGCCTCGCGGACCAGCGCCGGATCGGGCTGCTTCAGCGGGCGCGCCGACAGCTCGACGGCCCCCAGGCGCTCCACCCGGCGGGCCACCACGTCCCGGCCGTCCCAGCGGACCTCCTCGCCCGCGCACCGCAGATGCCCGGCCGCCAGGCGCGCGGTGTCCTCGTCGATCACGGCCGCGAGGCGCACCCGGGCGGACGCGGCGTGCGCCGGCCGGTCCGCGACCGCGACGGCCAGCCAGGGCGCGCTGCGCAGCCGCGACCCCTCGCCCAGCTCCGCGCCCGTGCCCGACGCCATCAGGAACGCCCCCTCGCCCCGCGCCCGCGCCACCCGCTCCGGGAACGCCAGGGCCGCCACCAGGCCCACCGCCGCATCGTCCGTACCCGGCCCGCCGGACCCGCCGCTCTCGCCCTTCACCGAGGACGACAGCCGCCGCACTTCCTGGCGCCAGCGCCCCGCGTAGCCGTCCTGGCCCCGGCGCGCGGTGCGCAGCGCGGCCGCCAGATCGTCCCCGTACGCGCGGGGCGGCTCCTCGCTCAGCAGCGCCACCACCTCGGCGGCCCTGCGCCCGCCGACCTCGGCCGCCCCGTCCAGCAGCGCCCGGGCCAGCCGGGGGTGCAGCCCGAGGCGGGACATGCGCACGCCCCGCTCGGTGACCCGGCCGTCCGGGCCCACCGCGCCGACCGCGCCCAGCACCTCGCGCGCGGCGGCCATCGCCCCGTCCGGCGGCGCGTCCAGCAGCGCGAGTCCCGAGGCGTCCGGATCGCCCCAGCAGGCCGCCTGGAGGGCGAACGCGGCGAGGTCGGCCACCTTGATCTCCGGGGACGGGAACCGGGCGAGCCGCCCGTCCTCCGCCCGGTCCCAGCAGCGGTAGACCGTCCCCGGCGCCTCGCGCCCGGCCCGGCCCGCGCGCTGGCGGCCCGCCGTCTGCGAGGCCCGTACCGTCGTCAGCGCGCTCAGGCCCCGGGCGTGGTCGGTGCGCGGCTCCCTGGCCAGCCCGGAGTCGACCACCGTCCGCACCCCGGGAACGGTCAGCGACGACTCCGCGACCGAGGTCGCGAGCACGACCCGCCGCCCCCCGGACGACCCGGCCAGCACCGCGTCCTGCACCGCCGCCGGGGCCCGCCCGTGCACCTGGAGCACCTCGGCCTCCACCCCGGACAGCTGACCGGCCACCCGGCCGATCTCGCCCACCCCCGGCAGGAAGCACAGCACGTCGCCCTCCCGCTCGGCCAGGGCCCGCCGCACCACGGAGGCGACATGGCTCAGCAGCGCCGGGTCCACCCTCATCCCGTGCGGCGGCCGCACCGGCTTGACCGGCGGGGCCCACACCACCTCCACCGGATGCGACACGCCCTGCGCCTCCACCACCGGGGCGTCGCCCAGCAGCCGCGCCCAGCCCTCCGCGTCCGTCGTCGCCGACGCGGCCACCAGCCGCAGATCGGGGCGGATCGCCTCGCGCACGTCCAGCAGGAACGCGGCCACCGTGTCCGCGTCGAGATGGCGCTCGTGGCACTCGTCGATGATCACCGCGTCCACGCCCGCCAGCTCCTGGTCGCGTTGCAGCCGCTGGAGCAGGACCCCGGTGGTGACGACCTCCACCACGGTGCCGGGGCCCACCACCCGCTCGCCGCGCACGGTGAAACCGACCCGCTCGCCGGTGCGCTCGCCGAGCAGCCAGGCCATGCGCCGGGCCGCCGCGCGGGCGGCGATCCGGCGCGGTTCGGCGACCACGACCCGGCGCACCGGACCGTCCCCGGTCAGACCGGCCAGGACGAGGGGGACGAGCGTGGTCTTGCCGGTGCCGGGGGGCGCGCACAGCACCGCGACCCCGCGGTCGTCGAGCGCCCGCCGCAGCGCGGGCACGGCGGAGCGGACGGGCAGCCGGTCGAGGGCGTCGGTGCGGATCACGCCCCCAGTCTCGTACGGCCGGCCCCGGCCGCCCGCACCGGCCGGTGGCTCAGTCGCGTACGCAGACGAAGATCGCGGTGCCCGGGATCAGGTTGCCGCGCAGCGGGGACCAGCCGCCCCACTCCTGGGCGTTCCAGGCGGGCCACTCCGGCTCGACCAGGTCGGCCAGCCGGAAGCCGCCCGCCACCACGTCCCGCACCCGGTCGCCCAGCGTGCGGTGGTGCTCGACGTACACCGCGTCGCCCCGCTCGTCCTGCTCGACGTAGGGGGTGCGGTCGAAGTAGGAGGCGGCCACCGACAGGCCCTCGGGGCCCGGCTCGTCCGGGAACGCCCAGCGGATGGGGTGCGTCACGGAGAAGACCCAGCGGCCGCCGGGGCGCAGCACCCGGTGGACCTCCCGGAAGACCTGGACGGGGTCGGCGACGAAGGGCACCGCGCCGTAGGCGGAGCAGGCCAGGTCGAAGGAGCCGTCCCGGAAGGGCAGCCGCCCGGCATCGGCCTCGACCAGCGGGACGTCCTCGCCGATGCGCAGGGCGTGCTGGAGCTGGCGGTGGGACAGGTCGAGGGCGACCGGGCGGGCGCCCTGGGCGGCCAGCCAGCGCGAGCACTGCGCCGCGCCGGCGCCGATCTCCAGGACGTCCAGGCCCTTCAGCGCGGCGGCGGGGCCCAGGAGCCCGGCCTCCGCCTCGTCCAGACCCTCCGGGCCCCAGATGAAGCGGTCGTCGCCGAGGAAGGCGCCGTGGTCGCCCTGGTACTCGTCGGCGTTGCGGTCCCACCAGCCCCGGCTGGCCCGGCTGCTCTCGGCCTCACCGGCGTCGCGGCGTGTCGCCTCGGGTTCGGCGGCGTACATCTCTTGGCTCATCGTGTCCGTCGTTGTAGTTTGCCTTCACCCCGTCGTACGCGGTACGTACCAAGGGGGCCTGTGAGAAGCGCGGGACCCGTGTGTCCGGAGCTCTCCGGGGCCGATCCGGCCCCGGTGAACCCGAGTTGTGCCGGGTATGGGCCGTTGTGCCCGCGGTGTGCGCCTTCGCGCATTGACCCTGCCCTGCTGCCCCCGTATGCTACAAGTTGCGCTGCGAGCCTGCGCGCCTCAGACCTAGCAGGCCGCGCTCGCATCTGTTGTATGTCCCCTCGGTTCACGAGGCGCCTCCGGTCACGGGCTGGGCGCTTCCCAGGCTGTCCGGCTTATGCAGAGGCGATACGGGCTTTCGGCGTAGCAGTACCTACGACTCACTGTCCGTACCGGAGCCCTTTCCCACATGACGAGCAGCACCGAGACCACCGCCACCACTCCGCAGGTTGCGGTCAACGACATCGGCGACGCGGACGCGTTCCTCGCGGCGATCGACGAGACGATCAAGTACTTCAACGACGGCGACATCGTTGACGGTGTCATCGTCAAGGTTGACCGGGACGAGGTTCTCCTCGACATCGGTTACAAGACCGAAGGCGTCATCCCGAGCCGCGAGCTCTCGATCAAGCACGACGTCGACCCGAACGAGGTCGTCAAGGTCGGTGACGAGATCGAGGCCCTGGTTCTCCAGAAGGAGGACAAGGAAGGCCGCCTGATCCTCTCGAAGAAGCGCGCTCAGTACGAGCGTGCCTGGGGCACCATCGAGAAGATCAAGGAAGAAGACGGCATCGTCACCGGTACCGTCATCGAGGTCGTCAAGGGTGGTCTCATCCTCGACATCGGCCTCCGCGGCTTCCTGCCGGCGTCGCTCGTCGAGATGCGCCGCGTCCGCGACCTCCAGCCGTACGTGGGCAAGGAGCTCGAAGCCAAGATCATCGAGCTGGACAAGAACCGCAACAACGTGGTCCTGTCCCGCCGTGCCTGGCTCGAGCAGACCCAGTCCGAGGTCCGCCAGACGTTCCTCACGACCCTCCAGAAGGGTCAGGTCCGCTCCGGCGTCGTCTCCTCGATCGTCAACTTCGGTGCCTTCGTGGACCTGGGTGGCGTCGACGGTCTGGTGCACGTCTCCGAGCTGTCCTGGAAGCACATCGACCACCCCTCCGAGGTTGTCGAGGTCGGCCAGGAGGTCACCGTCGAGGTCCTCGACGTGGACATGGACCGCGAGCGCGTGTCCCTGTCGCTCAAGGCGACGCAGGAAGACCCGTGGCAGCAGTTCGCCCGTACGCACCAGATCGGGCAGGTCGTTCCCGGTAAGGTCACCAAGCTCGTTCCCTTCGGTGCGTTCGTGCGCGTCGACGAGGGCATCGAGGGCCTGGTCCACATCTCCGAGCTGGCCGAGCGCCACGTGGAGATCCCGGAGCAGGTCGTCCAGGTCAACGACGAGATCTTCGTCAAGGTCATCGACATCGACCTGGAGCGCCGTCGCATCAGCCTCTCGCTGAAGCAGGCCAACGAGTCCTTCGGTGGCGACCCGGCCTCGGTCGAGTTCGACCCGACCCTGTACGGCATGGCCGCGTCCTACGACGACCAGGGCAACTACATCTACCCCGAGGGCTTCGACCCCGAGACCAACGACTGGCTCGAGGGCTTCGAGGCTCAGCGCGAGATCTGGGAGACCCAGTACGCCGAGGCGCAGCAGCGCTTCGAGCAGCACCAGGCCCAGGTCATCAAGTCCCGCGAGGCCGACGAGGCCGCTGCCGCCGAGGGCGCTGCCGCCCCCGCCGGCAACGCCCCGGCCGCCTCGGGCGGCAGCGGTGGCGGCTCCTACTCCTCGGAGTCGGCGGACAACTCCGGCGCCCTGGCGTCGGACGAGGCCCTTGCCGCCCTGCGCGAGAAGCTGGCGGGCGGCCAGAGCTGAGGCTCTGACCTTCCGGCCGGTCATCGGCTGCGGTCGTAGGTGACCGTGAGGCCCGCTCCCTTCGGGGAGCGGGCCTCACGCGTTCCCGCCTACGGGGTCACCGGGATGTTGGTGAGCCCGTTGCCGCCGGAGACGGTGTTGCTCGCGTAGACCGTCGTCGGGCAGCTCGCGCTGTGGTTGGTGACGTTGAACGCGATGCGCCGGTCGCCGCTCGCGCCGGACAGGTCCGAGGTGTTGTCCTTGAAGACGGTCCCGCAGCCCCAGCCGCTCTGCTGGGTGTGCGTCTCGTAGCCGTTGTTGGTCGTACGGGTGCCGTGGTTGCCCTCGACCAGGACGTCGTTGCCCTTCACGTCGACCCAGGAGTCGTCGTAGTTGGCGCCGGTCAGGCCGCTGCCGTCGAAGGTGTTGCCGACGACCCGGGTCCCGGTGGTGCCCTCCTTGATGTCGACGTTCTCGCCGCCGACGTCCGGCCCGATCGTGTTGTCCACTATCCGCACCCGGTCGCTGCGGTCGGAGAGGTCGCCGGCCGTGCCGACGTAGACGCCCTCGCCCATGCCGCGGCCGTTGTGCCCGGTGTCGTAGATCCGCGAGTTCCGGATGACGCCGTCGCTGCTGGACGTGCGGAAGTGGACGCCCTCCATGTCGAGGTCGTGGACGGTCACCGATTCGATGACCACGCCGTTCGCGCCGTCGGTCACGATGCCCTTCTGGCCGCCGGTGACGGTGACGCCGCGCACCGTCCAGTACGAGGCGCCGTCGAGGTGCAGCCCGTAGCCGCCGCCGGCCGTCAGGACCGCCCCGGCGGAGCCGGTCAGCGTGATGCGCGCGGTGGCGGTCGCGGGGACGAGCGCCTTGAAGTTCCCGGTGTACGTGCCGTCCGCGAGGTGGATCGTGCCGCCGGGGACGACGGCGGACAGCGCCGCCTTGAGCTGGGCGGCGGTGCTCACCTCGACGACGGTCGCGGCGCCGGCGCTGCCGGCGCAGCCGAGGACCAGGCCGCCGGTGGCGAGTGCGGTGCTCAGCAGGGCGGGGAGCAGGGTGCGGGTGCGCATGGGGGTGCCTTCCCGTGAAGGGGTCAGGATGTGCTGGCACTTGAGACTTCCCCCGGGTGGAGATCGGCAAGTTCCGGCCGGGAAAGGGGCGCGTACGGGAATGCCGGTGATCCGCGGGACGTTCTTCCCCAGGAACACAAGGAGGAGCGGTAACCGTGCCTGATCCGCAGAGTTTGTACGAATGGGAGCCGAAGGGCCTGGCTGTCGTCGACATGGCGCTCGCCCAGGAGTCGGCCGGCCTGGTCATGCTCTACCACTTCGAGGGATACATCGACGCGGGTGAGACCGGTGAGCAGATCGTCGACGGCCTGCTCGAATCGCTGCCGCACCAGGTCGTGGCCCGCTTCGACCACGACCGCCTGGTCGACTACCGCGCACGGCGCCCGCTGCTGACCTTCAAGCGCGACCGCTGGTCGGCGTACGAGACCCCGACCCTGGACGTCCGCGTGGTCCAGGACGCCACCGGGGCGCCGTTCCTGCTGCTGTCCGGGCCGGAGCCCGATGTCGAGTGGGAGCGGTTCGCCGCCGCCGTCGAGGAGATCGTGGAGCGGCTCGGCGTCCGCCTCGCGGTCAACTTCCACGGCATCCCGATGGGCGTCCCGCACACCCGTCCCGTCGGTATCACCCCGCACGGCAACCGCACCGACCTGACGCCCGGCCACCGCAGCCCCTTCGAGGAGGCGCAGGTCCCCGGCTCCGCCGAGGCGCTGGTGGAGTACCGCCTGATGGAGGCCGGACACGACGTGCTGGGTGTCGCCGCCCACGTGCCGCACTACGTGGCCCGCTCCGCCTACCCCGACGCCGCGCTCACCGCCCTGGAGGCGATCACGGCCGCGACCGGACTGGTCCTGCCGTCCGTCGCGCACGCCCTGCGCACCGAGGCGCACCGCACCCAGACCGAGATCGACCGCCAGATCGGCCAGGGCGACGAGGAGCTGGTCTCGCTGGTCGAGGGCCTTGAGCACCAGTACGACGCGGTCGCGGGCGCCGAGACCCGCGGCAACCTGGTCGCCGAACCCGCGGACCTGCCGTCCGCCGACGAGATCGGCCTCGAATTCGAGAAGTTCCTCGCCGAACGCGAGGGAGACGCCTGACCCGCTGCCCCGCCCCTCAAAGCCCCGGGGGGCGGGCACTAGGCTGCCGCCCATGCTGAAAGTGGGTCTCACCGGTGGCATCGGCGCCGGCAAGAGCGAAGTGTCCCGGCTGCTCGTCGGCCACGGAGCCGTCCTCATCGACGCGGACCGGATCGCCCGCGAGGTGGTCGAGCCCGGCACCCCGGGCCTCGCCGCCGTCGTCGCGGAGTTCGGCCCGGGCATCCTGACCCCGGAAGGCACCCTGGACCGGCCCGCGCTCGGCTCCATCGTCTTCGCGGACCCGGACCGCCTCGCCGCGCTCAACGCGGTCGTCCACCCCCTCGTCGGCGCCCGGTCCGCCGAACTCGAGAAGGCGGCGGGACCCGACTCGGTCGTCGTCCACGACGTGCCGCTCCTCACCGAGAACGGCCTCGCCCCCCTCTACGACCTGGTCGTCGTGGTCGACGCGGCGCCGGAGACCCAGCTCGACCGGCTCGTACGGCTGCGCGGCATGACCGAGGAGGACGCCCGCGCGCGCATGGCCGCCCAGGCCACCCGCGAGCAGCGGCGCGCCGTGGCGGACCTGGTCATCGACAACGACGGACCGGTCGAGGCGCTTCAGGCGCAGGTGCGCACGGTCTGGGCTGAGCTGGTACGGCGGGCCGAGGCGGGCTGACCCGGGGCAGCACGGTCTGGGCTGAGCTGGTACGGCGGGCCGAGGCGGGCTGACCCCGGGCCGGAATACCGGCGGGCGGTGCGACGTTCACCCCGGAACGGACGAGCCCCGCGACGGATGACGGAAGGATGCCACCGTGCCCGAGAGGAACCCGGAGACCGATGTCATCGACTTCCGCGCGGCCGAGCAGCTGCTCGCCGCGCGCGACCCCCGGGGCGCCGTGCGGCTGCTCGACTCGGTGATCGCCGCCCACCCGGAGAACACCGCGGCCCGGCTGCTGCGGGCCCGCGCCTTCTTCGCGGCCGCGCAGCTGCGCCCCGCCGAGCTGGAATTCGAGCTGGTGCTGGAGCGGGAGCCGGACAACGCCTTCGCGCACTTCGCCCTGGCCCGCACTTTCGAGCGCTCCGGCCACCCCGAACGGGCCATGCGCCATTTCCGGCTGGCCGCCGCGCTCGACCCGAAGCCGGAGTACCTGCGAGCCGCCCGCTTCGACAGCTAGGGGTTTTCTTTTCGTTCCGGTCCGGGGCCGCCCGGCTGGGTGCCCCTGCGCAGCCGGTACACGACCACGCACAGGTCCGCGAGGATCAGCGCGAGCAGCACCCCGCAGGCGACCGCCCAGCCGGTGCGGCCGTTCACCGCGAATGCGGTCACGCCGAAGACGGCCCAGGCCAGTCCCCACAGACTGAGCCAGAGCCGCATCCGCAGCGGGCTGCGGGCGGTCGTCGGTTCCTTGCCGGTACGCATAGCATCGCCTCACCTACCAGCATGGACCCGCGACGGCGTATGTGCAGCGGGAGAGGGCTCAGCCGGTCAGCATCTTGGCCCGCAGCGTCGCCACGGTCGCCGCGTCGAGCCTCAGCCCCTCGCGTACGTACGTGTCGAAGTCGCCGTAGATGTGGTCCACCTCCGCGAACGCGGCGCGCAGCCAGCTCAGCTCGACGGCCTTCGGGTTGCCGGTGTACTGGTTGCTGGCGAGGAAGTCCGCCTCGACCGTCTCCCGGGGGACACCGAGCAGGGTCAGCAGGACGGCCGTGCCCCAGCCGGTGCGGTCCTTGCCGGCGCTGCAGTGGAAGACCGTGGCGCCCGAGGTGTTCGTGGTGACGGCCGTGACCAGGTCGTGGAAGGCGTAGTCCGCGCCCACGAAGTTGACCATGAACGGGTAGCCGATGGACTGGCCCAGGTCGGAGGAGCCGGAGAAGAGACCGGCGGCGATGGCCTCGGCCAGGGTCATCAGGGCGGAGTCGTGGAAGCGGACGCCGTGGGCGAGCGAGACGACGTCGGCGACCTGGTAGGTCACCCCGGCGGGCAGCCGGTCCGGGTCGTCGTGGCGCTCCATGGCGTTGCGCAGGTCCACGTCGAGCGTGAGGTGCTGGGAGACCAGCCGCTGCTGGTCGGCGTCGGTGAGACCGTTCAGCTTGTCGGAGCGGTAGACGAGGCCGGAGCGGACCCAGTGTCCGTCCGTGGTGCGGTAGCCGCCGATGTCCCGGAAGTTGCGGGCCGACTCCAGGCCGGGCGACCGGTCGGCGACGACCAGCGGGCTCCCGCTGTCCGGTACCAGCCGGAAGTACCAGCGTCCGGCCTCCGGGAGCGCCCCCGGCGCCACGGTCAGCGAACCGGTGCCCGGTGCCGTGCCGAGCGCGGTGCCGGTGGTGGCGTCGGGCGAGGTCACGGCGGTGACGGTCACCGATCCGGCGGGCGAGGCCCAGGAGACGGTGTGGCCGCCGTCGGCCGTGCGCGCGGCGGTGGCCGCCGTGAACGGTACGGCGGACCGCGCGACGGCCGGCGCGGCCGCGGGCGGCGCGGCGAACGCGGCCGGCGCCGCGGCCGTACCGGTGAGGAGGACGGCCGCGAGGGCGGCTCCGGCTATGCGGTGCGTACGCATGGTGCTCCTTGTCTGGTCCCTGCGGGCAGGGGAGGCGTCAGGAGGTCGGTGAGGCGGTGCACGGGGTGGTGCCGCAGACATTGATGACACGGCCGGTGGTCAGGAAGGTGGCCTTCTGCTGACGCGCGGCGGGCGAGTTGCGGGGATCTTCGTGCGGGTCGTGCCCGTAGGCGGGCCCGGCGGGCGGGGTGTTGGTGACGGGTGGCGTGGGCGTGCCGCTGTCCCAGACGGTCATGGCCGAGCCCCGGTAGGGCGGTTGGCCCGGACCGATGCGGCGGATGCCCCAGTACGGGACGGTGTCCGGGCTCCGGCCGGCGGCGAGCGCGGGGGAGAGGAGCCGGGCGCCGATGGTCCGCGCCTCCACGTCGGCCGCCGCGTTCGCGACCTGGTGGTCGCCGTACGCGATGTGCATCAGGACCTGGTGGTGGTCGGTGAGGTGGTTCGCGTACGCGTTGGTCTCGCCCCGGTCCCAGACCATCTGGAACAGCTGGAGGACCAGTTGCTGGTGCAGCTTGTCCGGGTAGGCGGCGTCCAGGACCCGCTGGAAGGGGGCGAAGTCGGCGCTGCGGTCGAGGAGCAGCCCGTAGTTCATGCCGGTGACGCCGAGCACCCCGCGCCGGATGTCGGACGAGGCGGCGACCAGGGCCCCGCCGAGGATGCCGCCCTGGCTGTTCCCGTCGTACGCCAGACCGTGCCGGATGTCGACGAGCGGACGCCCGCCGGCGGTACGGAACGCCGGATCGGTGGTCAGGCCCTTGGTGTGGATCAGGGCGCGGCCGAGGAACAGGGCGTTCAGCATGCCCTGTTCGCTGCGCTCGGGGACGGCCGGGAAGAGGTTCGGGTCGGCGAGCGCGGCCAGCACGACGGGGATGTCGTCCTTCGCCATGCCGATCCAGTCCGTCGCGCAGAAGGTGAAGTCGTGCTCGGCGGCCATGTCCTTGACGTTGCCCGCGCCTACCTCGTTGCGGGAGCCGAGCAGCCCGTGCCCGTAGAGCGAGGGCCGGGAGGGGGTGCGGAAGGCTGCGCGCGGGATCTCGCAGCGGAACGTGGCGGGCTGGGTGCTGCGCGGGAGCCGGTGCGGGGTGCCGTTCCGGTCGCGGTTGAGCACGGCACCGGGCGGGCCGCCGGGCTGGTCCAGATAGCCGGGGACGGTGATCTGCCCGGTGACCTCGCGGGCGATCCGGGGGTCCTGGTCCGCGGTGAAGTCCGTGACCCCGGTGACCGTGAAGCCGGGCGAGCGGGTGCCGAGGCGGCGGAACGCGTCGTCGCGGATGGTGAACAGGTCGCCGGTGAGGCTGCGGGTGGAGGCGACCGTGAAGTCCCAGGCCAGATTGAGCCCTTGGGTGCCGACTCCGGCCTTGCGCAGGGCGGTCAGCGCGGGCCGCAGTCGGTCCTGGCGGGCGCGCAGCGGATCGCGGGCGGGCAGCCGCTTCCCGGCGACGGCGGCGAACGGGGCGGCTGCCGGGATCGTGCGGCCCGCACCGTCCTTGAGCCGGCGCAGCGCCACGGCGTAGTGGTGGCCGTCGCGGAAGTTGCGGGCCGGGTGGATCAGCAGGGCCCGGCGCGCGGGGTCGGTGGCGCCCGCGTCCGGCTCCGCCCAGTACGGCCACCGCTCACCGGTCGTGGTGTCCAGCAGGACGACCGGGGCGTCCCGGTCCAGGGAGCTGCCGATGTCGGTGAGCGGGGCCGCGCCGGTCCTGGCCAGGTCGAGGCCCGGCACCTGGGCGATCAGGGCCGAGCCGGGTGAGAAGCCGTCGGACCGGTTCCAGGCGGCCGGATCGATGGCCCGCCCGGTCGCGGGGCGGGGCAGGACGGAGGCGTCGAAGGCCACCCGGCGGCCCGTGTCGGTGCGCGGGTCCGGCCGGGTGTACCAGTCGTTGGGGAACGGCAGCAGGCACTCGGCGGGTGCCAGCGGGTCGCAGCCGCCCGCCCCGGAAGGGCCCGCCGGTGCCGTGTGGGCGGGCGGGGCGAGGAGTGCGGCGGCGCCGAGCGCCGCCGCGAGCAGTCCGCTCAGGAGCCGCTGCCGCACGGGTCAGCGCCCCTGGAGGTGCGCGCCGATGATCCGGGCGTAGGCGGCCTCGCCCCGCTTGTTCGGGTGCAGCGGGGCGGCCGCGGCGGTCGGCACGTACCCCTCGACCCACTTGTCCGACGGCGCCTGGCAGGCGTCGTGGCCCTTGCTCGGGGTGGCGACGTCGACGTACTCCGCGCCGTGCGCGGCGCTCTGCTCGGCGATCGCCGCGTTCATCCGGTTCACACTGCCCTGGAGGAAGTCGGCGTCCACCGGGAGCACGGGCTGCAGCGGCCAGCAGCCGCCCGGCTTGATGTAGAGCCCGTAGCCGGTGACGAGCACCCTGGCCTGCGGGGACCGCTGGTGGATGCCGTCGAGTACGGCTCCGAGGCGCGGCGCGAACTCCGCGATCCGCTGCGCCACCTGGTCGACCCCGCCCTCGGTCAGCTTGTCCTTGCACGGGGAGGCGGTCGGGTCGAGCTGCATGCAGTCCTGCGCGATGCCGACCAGACCGGCGTCGTTGCCGCCGATGGTCAGGGTCACCAGGTCGGTGTCCGCGCGCAGCGCGTCGAACTGGGGCGGCGCCGAACCCATCGGGATGTCGAGCAGCGACAGCGACTGCTTCTCGGTCATGTGCTTGGACTTGGCGCCGCTGCACGTGACGTCGCGCAGCGAGGCGCCGATGCTCGCCGCCAGTTCGTGCGCGTAGTTGTGCGTGGAACGGCCGCAGGCCACCGGTCCCGTGATGTCCGGGATGAGCGGCCCCGAGGCCATGGAGTCGCCGAGCGCCACGTACGAGATCGAGTCGTCGGCCGACGCGGCCCAGGCGCCGGACGCGGTGGTGCCGACGGCGAGACCGGTCAGCGCGACGGCGGCGGCCGCGCCTCTGACGGTCCGACAGAATGCCTTGTTTCGGGACGGGTTCACGGCGACCTCCGGTGGGGCGTGAGTGGGGGTATGGCGGGTGTCGCCGGTCATCATGCAGACTCGAACGCCGTCGTTTAACTGGTGGGTAACGCAGACTTCGCCGGGGGCTTTTGTGACGCATGACAAAGAACGGCTCGCCGCGAGAGGCGGACGCACGGGCCGCGGGGCCGCCCGGCAACGGCCGCTGTCCATCGCCGGACGCCCCGTGGCGGGCCGGCTGCGGGCCCGCGTCCCCGCCCTGACCACCCGGGTCGTCGCCCGGCTCCTGAGCGATCTGCCGGTCTACGCGGAGCTGCCGCACGAGGAGATCGCGGGGGACATCGCGGACATCGTCCAGCACAACCTGCGCCTCTTCGCCGACGTCCTCGAACACCGCAGGGGCGCCACCGACGACGAACTCGCCCAGCAGCGCGACTCGGCGGCCCAGCGCGCCGAGGAGGGCGTGCCGCTGGACGCCATCCTCGCCGCGTACCAGGTGGGCGTCGCGATGTGCTGGGAGGAGACCGCGCAGGACGCCGGGCCCGGGGACCTGCCCGCGGTCCTGGAGATCATGGACCGCATCCTGGTCCTCCAGCAGCAGCTGACCTCCGCCGTGAGCGGCGCCTATCTGGAGGCCCGGAAGATCCTGGACAGCCAGGAGCACGGCGGACGGCACGCGCTGATGGCCGCGCTGCTGACCGGCGAGGACCTGGACGGCTTCACCCGGCGCACCGGCCTGCGCCCGGCGGCCCGCTACCTGACGATGACGCTCGCGCTGGCCCCGCACCCGGACGAGACGGGCCAGGGGGCGGGCGCGGTCCCGGGTCCCGTCACGGGTGCGGTCCCGGGCCCCGGCGCGGGGGTGGCCGCCCGGCGCAAGATACGGCGCATCCGGACGGCCCTGGACCGGTTCGCCGGGACGCCCGCGCTGACCGCCCTGGACGCGTCCGGCGGCACCGTGCTGCTGCCCGTGGCGGAGCCGCCGCCGTGGAACGGGCCCGGCGGGCTGTGCGACCTGATCGCCGAGGCGACCCGGGCGGCCGGGGTCCCCGTCACGGCCGCCGCCGAGACCGCACAGCCGGCGGGGGTGCCGGCGGCGGTGGCCCGCAACGGCGAGATCGTCGACCTCGTCGCCCGTACCGGACGGGCCCCCGGCCTCTACCGGCTGGCCGACGTGCTCCTTGAGTACCAGCTGAGCAGGCCGAGCGAGGCGCTGCGCGGGCTCGCGGGCCTCCTCAACCCGCTGGAGGCCAAGCCGGAGCTGCTGCACACGCTGGAGACGTACCTCGGACACGGGCTGGACCGCCGGGCCGCGGCGGCCGCGCTGCACGTCCACCCCAACACCGTCGACTACCGCATCCGCCGCATCGACCGGCTCACCGGCCTCTCCCCGGCCCGCCCCGCCGACCTCCAGCACCTGAGCGCGGCCCTGGTCGCGCGCCGCACGGTGTGAGGAGGACCGGGAACGGCCGTGGAGGGGCGCTCGTTCGGCCTGTACGAGCGGACAACTGGTACATGAGGGTTACTCAGGAACCGGGCCGGGCGCCATCACGCCGGACGGCTGCGCGGTCGAGCTGTACACCCGGCTGGCGGTGGGCGGCGAACCGGACGTGATCGAGGCGGCCGTCCCCGCCGGGGTGAGCATCCTGGAACTGGGCTGCGGTGCGGGCCGGGTGACGCATCCGCTGATCGACCGCGGCTTCCGGAACACGGCCGTGGACGAGTCGGCGCAGATGCTGGAGCAGGTGCGCGGCGCGCGGACGGTGTGCGGCCCCATCGAGTCGCTGGACCTCGGCGACGAGACCTTCGACGTGGTGATGCCGGCGTCGTTCCTGGTGCACGCGGGCGACCACCGGGTGCGCGACGGGCTGCTGCGGACCTGTCGCGGATATGTGCGCGACGGGAGGCGTGGTGCTCATCCAGCGCGAGGGCACGGACTACCACGAGGTCCCGCGCGAGCGCGTCGACCCCGCCGGTTACACGGTGCGCATCGTCTCCTCGGAGCCGGTCGGGGACGGGGTGCGCTCGGTGTGCGCCGAGTACGAGTTCGACGACGCCCGGTGGACGCAGACCTTCCTGTCCCGGGAGCTGACGAAGGAGGCGTTCGAGGGATACCTGGAGGCGGCCGGTCTCAAGGTGGACCGCTATCTCACGGACGACGGCGTCCGAGTCCGCGCCGTGCCCGTGCCCGTGTCCCTTTAGGTCGCGTCCGGTGGTCAGTGGACGGTGCTGAAGCTGCGCCAGGGCTTGGCGCTGGGCGCGTTGACGTCGGAGAACGTGGTCGCCAGATAGGTCGTGCCCGGCCCGGAGCAGTCCGGTGTCGGGTACAGGATGATGTCGATCAGGGTGTCGTTGGAGACCTCTTTGGCGCCCTCGGGGACGAGCCGGTGGCAGCCCTTGACGGAAGGGCTGTTCACCTCGACCACGGCGTCCTTCTCGGTCGTGTAGATGACCGGGCCGACCGCGGTCCGGCCGAGGCTCGAACAGCCTGCGACGGTGAGGGTCAGGAGCACGGCCTGGGCGGCGATGCCGAGCCGGCGGCGTCGGCGGTCGATCACGGGCATGGGCGGATCCTCGTCTGTCTCGTCACCACGCACACCGCGGTGCACGGGCCGGTGTACGTGCCGGTGCTGGCCACCCTGCCCGCTTCCCTGGACCCCGGCATCCGGGAGGCGGCCGGGCGGGGGAGCAGGGGCCGCGGAGGCGTACGGGAAGGGGTTCGCCCCACGGTGAAACCGGGCATACCGTGGTATTAGCGCCCAACCGGGTGCGAGCAGTACCAGCAGTGGTGCGGTTCTTCCGGCCGGCAGGGGGTCGTCATGGTCCAGGAGCTCTTGATCGCGGTGGTCGCGGCGGCGCTGGCGGGCGCCCTGTACGTGGCGGCCGCCGCCCGGATCGTCAAACAGTACGAGCGCGGTGTGGTCCTCAGACTCGGCCGGCTCCGCGACGACGTGCGCGGGCCCGGGTTCACGATGGTGCTGCCCGGCTTCGAGCGGCTGCGCAAGGTCAACATGCAGATCGTGACCATGCCCGTGCCGGCCCAGGACGGCATCACCCGGGACAACGTCACGGTCCGGGTGGACGCCGTCATCTACTTCAAGGTGGTCGACGCGGCGAGCGCGGTCGTCGAGGTGGAGGACTACCGCTTCGCGGTCTCGCAGATGGCGCAGACCTCGCTCCGCTCCATCATCGGGAAGAGCGACCTGGACGACCTCCTCTCCAACCGGGAGAAGCTGAACCAGGGCCTGGAACTCATGATCGACAGCCCGGCGGTCGGCTGGGGCGTCCAGATCGACCGGGTCGAGATCAAGGACGTCTCGCTGCCGGAGACGATGAAACGCTCCATGGCCCGGCAGGCCGAGGCGGACCGTGAACGGCGGGCCCGGGTCATCAACGCGGACGCGGAGCTCCAGGCGTCCAAGAAGCTGGCCGAGGCGGCGTCGGAGATGTCCACCCAGCCCACGGCGCTCCAGCTGCGACTGCTCCAGACCATAGTGGCGGTCGCGGCCGAGAAGAACTCGACGCTGGTGCTGCCGTTCCCGGTCGAACTGCTGCGCTTCCTGGAACGGGCCCAGCAGGGGCCGGCGCCGGCCGAACCGGCCGAGCGGGAGGCACCGGCCGAGCGGGAGGCACCGGCCGAGCGGCAGCCACCGGCCGAGCGGCAGCCACCGGCCGAGCGGCAGCCACCGGCCGAGCGGGAGCCCGCCGCCGGTACGCCGGAGACCGGGGCGCCGGAGGCCCAGACGCCGGAGGCCCAAGCGCCGGAGACCCGGGCGCCCGCCGCGTCGGAGCCGTTCGTTCCGCACTGACCGGGACGCCCGCGCGGCCCCGCCCCGGCCGTCGCCCGACCCGTACGAGCTGCGGGAACGGAGGCGGCCGGTCCCTTGCCGCACACCGTGGTCGGCCCACGGCCGGCCCGTTGTCAGACCCCCCGCCTAGACTCGCGAGTCAGAGGATTCGATTCCGAGGAGCCCCGTGCTGACCAGGCACGGAGCACCAGGACGCGGCGCCCGGCCGCGCGCGACAGGAGGGGAGGGACCGGTGAGCACCGCATCACCGCCGCAGGACGCGGACGACGGCCGTCTGCTGCGCTGCGCCGCCGTCTTCCTGCCCGGTACGCCGCCGCGCCGGGGCCGCATCGCCTTCTGGGACCCGCAGGACGCCCCGCTTCCCGCGCCGGCGGACGATGGCGTTGCCCGGACCGGAGAGATCACGGTCGTGCGGCCGTACGGGGACGAGGGCGAGGTCCGCCGGCACACCGTGCCCGCCCTCCTGCTGCCCGTCGCCGATGCCCTGCCCCTGCTGGCCCGCGCCCGGCACCTGCGCTCCGCCCACCCCGCGACCCGGTGCTGGGGGGCCGCCGCCCTGCACGCGCTGCATCTGGTGGCCGGCGGCCGGATGCTCCCCGGGCTGACGGCCGACGACCACGACGCCTGGCGGGCCGGTCCCCGTGACGCCGGGGACGTCGCCCATCTGCGCGCGGTGGCCGCCGCCCTGCCGTGGGAGGGCCACGCCATCCCCCTGCCCGACCGGATTCCGCTCAGTCTGCCCGACCCCGAAGCGCTCGTCGGCTCCTTCCTCGACGCGGTCGCCGACACGCTGCCCCGGACGCCCGCCGCCGCGTACGCCATGGGCGCGCCCTTCGCCGCGTGGGAGCCCCAGCACCTGCCCGGCGCGCGGGAGTGGGCCGTGGAGGTCGCCTCGGGGCTGGACGCGGGGGTGCGGGTGTCGCTGCGCCTGGACCTCTCCGCGTACGAACTCTTCGACACGACCGGCCCCGCCGACGCGGCGCACGGTCCCGGCGCCCTCGCGCCCGACGCCACCGCTCCGGCCGCCGCGCCCGACGCCACCGCTCCGGCCGCCGCGCGGCACGCCGCAGCAGCCGTGACCCAGGTCCACAGTCTCGCCGACCCCACCTACGTGGTCGACGCCGCGGCGCTGTGGGCCGGGGAGGCGGGGGAGCCCTTCGGCCCCCGGGCCCAGGTCGACACCGCGCTCGCCCTGCGCCGTGCCGCCCGCGTCTGGGCCCCGCTCGAAAGGCTGCTGGACCAGTCGGTCCCCGACGTGCTGGCCCTGGACGAGGACGAGCTGTACGAGCTGCTGGGCGACGCCGGGGCCAGGCTGTCGGCCGCCGGGGTGAGCGTGCACTGGCCCAGGGAGCTGGCCCGATCCCTCACCGCGGCGGCCGTGGTCAGGCCCGCGCCGGGGACCGCCACCGACGGCACCTCGTTCTTCGACGCGGAACAGCTCTTCGCCTTCAACTGGCAGCTCTCGCTGGGCGACCAGCAGCTCACCGAGGCCGAGATGGACGTGCTCGCCGAGGCGCACCGGCCCGTGGTGCGGCTGCGCGACCAGTGGGTCGTGGTCGACCCCGCGCTGGTCCGCAAGGCGCGCAAGCGGGAGCTGGGCCTGCTCGACCCCGTGGACGCCCTGGCCGTCGCCCTGACCGGCAGCGCCGAGGTGGACGGCGAGCAGGTCGATGCGGTGCCGCTCGGTGCGCTGGCGCAGCTGCGTACGCGCATCCTCGCCGACGACGCCACCCTCGCCCCGCCGCCCGGACTCCACGCCACCCTCCGGGACTACCAACTGCGCGGGCTCGCCTGGCTGGACCGGATGACCTCGCTCGGCCTCGGCGGCTGCCTCGCCGACGACATGGGCCTCGGCAAGACCATCACCCTGATCGCCCTCCACCTGCACCGCGCCCACCCCGCGCCCACCCTGGTGGTCTGCCCCGCCTCCCTCCTGGGCAACTGGCACCGCGAGATCAACCGCTTCGCCCCCGGGGTGCCCGTGCGCCGGTTCCACGGCGCCGGCCGCACCCTCGCCGGAGCCGACCGGGGCTTCGTCCTCACCACGTACGGCACGATGCGCTCCAGCGCCGCCGAACTGGCCGCACACCGCTGGGGCCTGGTCGTCGCCGACGAGGCGCAGCACGTGAAGAACCCCCACTCCTCCACCGCGAAGGCGCTGCGCACCGTCCCGTCCCCGGCGCGGGTCGCCCTGACCGGCACCCCCGTGGAGAACAACCTCTCCGAGCTCTGGGCGCTGCTCGACTGGACGACACCCGGACTGCTCGGCCCGCTCAAGGCGTTCCGGGCCCGCCACGCCCGGATCGTGGAGAACACCGGCACGGCGGCCGGCCTCGGCAACGACGAGGCGGTGGAACGGCTCTCCCGGCTGGTGCGGCCCTTCCTGCTGCGCCGCAAGAAGTCCGACCCCGGCATCGCGCCCGAGCTGCCGCCCAAGACGGAGACCGACCACCCCGTCTTCCTCACCCGCGAGCAGGCCACGCTCTACGAGGCCACCGTGCGCGAGACCATGGCGTACATCGAGGCGTCGGAAGGCATCGCCCGACGCGGACTGATCATGAAGCTGCTGGCCTCGCTCAAGCAGATCTGCAACCACCCGGCGCAGTATCTGAAGGAGGACGCGGCCCGCCTCACCGGCCGCTCCGGCAAGCTCGCCCTGCTCGACGAACTCCTCGACACGATCCTCGCCGAGGACGGCTCCGTCCTCGTCTTCACCCAGTACGTGACGATGGCCCGGCTGCTCTCCGCGCACCTCACCGCGCGCGCGATCCCCTCCCAGCTGCTGCACGGCGGCACCCCGGTGCCCGAGCGGGAAAGGATGGTGGACCGCTTCCAGTCCGGCGAGGTGCCGGTCTTCCTGCTCTCCCTCAAGGCGGCGGGCACCGGCCTCAACCTCACCCGGGCCGCGCACGTCATCCACTACGACCGCTGGTGGAACCCGGCCGTCGAGGAACAGGCCACGGACCGCGCCTACCGCATCGGCCAGACCCAGCCCGTCCAGGTGCACCGGCTGATCGCCGAGGGCACGGTCGAGGACCGCATCGGCGAGATGCTGCTCGCCAAGCGGGCCCTGGCCGACGCCGTCCTCGGCGCCGGCGAGAGCGCCCTGACCGAGCTCAGCGACCGCGACCTGGCCGACCTCGTCTCCCTCCGGAGGCCGTCATGAGCCCCGCCCCCGGCCGCCCCGGCGCCGCCCGCCCCGCCTCCGGGCCACTCGCCGCCCGCCGCGACGCGCGGCCCGCCGCCCGCTCCCGCCCCGGCCCCGACGACCTGCGGCGCACCTTCGAGGCCGTGCCCGCGCGCACCTCCGGCGAGGACGAGCCGTACGCGGAGAGCTGGTGGGGCCGCGCCTGGGTGGCGGCCCTGGAATCCCTCTCGATGGACGGGGCCAGGCTCGCCCGGGGCCGGGCGTACGCGGACGGTGGGCACGTCGCCGCGATCACCGTCACCCCCGGCCACGTGGTCGCCTACGTGCACGGCAGCCGCCCCCGCCCCTACCGCGCCGAGCTGCGGCTGCGTACGTTCACCGACGCCGACTGGGACACCCTGCTCGACGCGGTGGCCGCCCGCCCCGGCCACCTTGCCGCGCTGCTCGCCAAGGAGATGCCGCACTCCCTGGCCGACACGGCGGCCGCCGCCGGAGTCACCCTGCTGCCCGCCCCCGGCGACCTCGACCCCGCCTGCACCTGCCCCGACCGCGGCCGGCCCTGCAAGCACGTGGCGGCCCTCTGCTATCAGATGGCCCTGTTGCTGGACACCGACCCGTTCGTCCTGCTCCTGCTGCGCGGCCGGGGCGAGCGCGCCCTCCTGGACGAGCTGGGCCGGCGCAACGCCGCGCACTCCGCCCGGGAGCGGCCCGCCGCCCCCGACACCCCGTCCGTGCCGGCCGAAGAGGCGCTGGCCGCCCGCTTCCTGCCGCCGCTGCCCGCGCCGTTCCCGGTAGACCCGCACCCGGGCCGCCCGCCCGCCTACCCCGCCCTGCCCGGAGCCCGGGACCCGCTCGCCCTCGACCAGCTCGCCACCGACGCGGCGGCCCGCGCCCACGCGCTGCTCACCACCGGCCGCGACCCGCTCGCCGGGCTCACCGACTGGCAGGACGCGGTCCGCCTGGCAGCGGCAGGCCCCACCGCCGGGCTCACCGCCACCACCCGCGCCCTCTACCGCGAGCTGGCCTCCGCCACCGGCCGCAACACCACGGACCTGGCCCGGGCCGTGGCCGCCTGGCGCCAGGGCGAGGCGGAGGGACTGGCGGTCCTGGAAACCCCGTGGGACCCCCCGGCGGGCCCCTTCGACCGAGCCCGCCCGGCCCTCGCCGCCGCGGGCTTCCCCCGCTTCCAGCCCTGGCGCAACCACCTCACCCACCCCGGCCACACCTTCCAGCTCCGCTTCGGCCGCGACGGCCGCTGGTACGGCTACGAGTCCGACCCCGGCGAGGACGAGTGGTGGCCCCGCGCCGCACCGGACCCCGACCCGGTGACCGCGCTCCGGGAGCTGACCGGCGGCTGAGGCGCCGGACGCCGGCCCCCAGGCATCAGCCGTGCCCGGGCAGTACGGCGTCCACGACGGCGGCCGCGAACCCGGGCGGGACGGGCTCGTTCCTGAGCACCGCCCGCACCCACACGGCCCCGGCGATCAGGTCGAGCAGCAGCATCGGGTCGGCCCCCGGCGCCAGTTCGCCGCGTGTGGCGGCCCGGGCGAACACGGGCTGCTCGCGGGAGAACCGGTCGGCGAAGAAGTCCCGGGCCAGCGCGGCGAGTTCGTCGTCGGGCAGGCCCGTCCCCGAGGCCAGGGCCCGCACGATCGCCCGGGTCCGTACACCGGTGACCAGCTCGGTCACCTGCTCCGCGAGGGCGATCAGGTCCCCGCGCAGCGAACCGGTGTCGGGGATCTCGATGTCCAGGACGCGGGCCCGGAGCAGGGCGGCGCGCAGCAGCGGGGCCTTCGACGGCCACCAGCGGTAGATCGTCGTCTTGTTGACACCGGCCTCCTGGGCGACGGCCTCGACGGTGAGTCCCGCGTACCCACGCTCGGCGAGCAGCCGCAGGGTGGCGTCGAAGATCGCCTCGGCGGCGCGGGGGCCCTTGCCCGGGCGGGGCGTCGGGGGAGGTGCGGACATGGCGGCTCCAGACAAAAGCACAACGCAACGTTGCGTTGCATTATAGGCTGCGGCCGACCACCGGCACACCACACGCACAGGGGCGCTCATGAAGACCGACGGGAAGTCCGGGGTTTCCGGAGCGGTGACCTGGGGGCTGCTGGCCGCCTGGGCTGCCAACGACCTGGAGGAGATCGCCACCATGGCGGGCTGGCTCCGGGCCGCGCGGCCCAGGCTGAAGGACCGCCTGCCGTGGGTGCCCGACCGCGTGTGGGAGCGGGCGGACCTCTCGCAGCGCGAGGTGAACACGGCCATCGGCCTCATGGGCGTGCTCGTCGCGGCGGCCGCGGCCGACGGGGCGCGCACGGGCGGCCGCAGCGCGTTCTTCCGTACGACCCTGGCCGGATTCGGGCTCCACGGCGTGGTGCACCTGGCACAGTCGGCGGCGTACGGCGGCTACACGCCGGGGGTGGCCACGTCCCCGACCGTCGTCGTCCCGTACTCGCTCTGGGCGCTGCGCCGCCTGCGCGCGGCGGGCATTGCGGTGGGCGGCGCCCGCGCGACGGCGGCCGGACTGGCGTTCCTGCCGGTGGCGGTGGCCGGCGTGCACGTGACGGCCCGGGCGCTGGCACGGCCGCGTACGCCCGGCGCGTGAGCGGGCGCGCGGTCCGCCGCCCCTCAGAAGTCGGCCGTCAGCCGCTCCTCCAGCCGCGCCACCGAGTCCTGGGCGTACGCCTTCTCGTAGGCATCGCGGATGTGCTCGATCTGCCCGCCGCGCACCCGCGCCTCGGACGCGGGGTGGAGCAGGGTCAGCTCGTAGCTCCGCTCCCGCTCGATGACCCCGTGGGAGTCGCGCCACTGGCCCCGGCCGTCCTGGATGGTCAGCCCGTTCTGAAGCGCGGGGCGACCTCCGCGTCGATGAACTAGAGGAAGTGCCGGTCGGTCACCTCCGGCCCGCCGTCCGGGCGTTCGGTGTCGAAGAGGAGCCGCGTCTCGACGTAGTCCTTGCCGCGCACGGCCCCCGCCACCGCCGGGCGGGGCTCCGGCGAGGCGCCGGACCCGAGCGTGGCGTACGCGACGGGCGTGCCCACCGCCAGAACGGCGAGGCCCGCCGCGGCGGCGACCAGCGCGGTCCGCCGCCGTGGCCGGCGATGGTCGTCGCGGGATCCGGCCGGGTCGCTCGCGACGGCCGTGCGGGTCAGGAGAGGCATGGGGGAACCCTTCGTTCCGGATACGGGGAAGGCGCAGACGCGCGAGCCTCACTGTCGCAAGCGGCCCCCGACGGGCCGTGGCGGACAAGGGTGCCACCGGGATTCCACCCGAATGGGCGGGAGCGCACGGAGGTGCGTCGACGCGCCTGCTCTATTGACAGATCTCTATCGAGAGAACACTCTCATTGCATGGAGCAGCCGAAAGTCTCCGCACAGCGAGCCCATCGAGCACCCGCCCCGGCCGAGGCGGAGGCCCGGTCCGCCGGTACCGACGAGGCCGATGAGCAGGTCTCCGCTCCCGAAGGTCCCCGCCGCCTCACCGACCCGGCTTCCATGCGGGCGCTCTCGCATCCCGTGCGGCTCGCGCTCATCGAAGCCCTCAGTGTCCAGGGGCCGTTGACGGCGACCCAGGCGGGGCAGCTGATCGGTGAGTCCCCCACGACCTGCTCGTTCCACTTCCGCCAGCTCGCGAAGTACGGCTTCGTGGAGGAGGCCGGACCCATGCCCGGCCGCTCGCGCCCCTGGCGCGTCACCCGGCTCGGCTGGTCCATGGAGAGTGATCCCGAGGACGGGACGTCCGCCGGGCGGGAGCGCGACCTGGCGGCCCGGCACCTCGGCGACCTGGCCCTGGAGCGCCAGCTCGAACGCCATCGGGCGCACCGGCAGAAAAGCGAGCGGACGCACACGATCTGGTGGGTCACCCCGGACGAGGCGGACGAACTCCAGTCGGAGATCGACAAGTTGGTCACGCGCTACCGGGACAGGCTCCAGGACCCCGCGTCGAGGCCGACGGACGCCGGACCGGTGGAGGTGGTGATCCTCACCCATCCGTTCGCCTGAACACACACTGCCGGCACCGACCGAACGGGGGGACAGCATGACCGCCGAAACAGCGGCCACAACGGAAGCGAAGCCGGACGACACGCAGCCATTACGCAGAAACAGGGACTTCACGCTGCTGTGGGGAGGTCAGGCGGTCTCCGAGCTCGGCACCGCCGTGTCGCTCCTGGCGTTCCCGCTGCTCGTGCTGTCGCTGCACGGTTCCGCGGTGCAGGCGGGGGTGCTCGGCACGCTCCAGGCGGTCATCCGGGTCGGCTTCGTGCTACCCGCCGGTGTGGTGGCCGACCGCCTGAACCGGAAGCGCGTCATGCAGGTGTGCGACGCGGGGCGGGCCGTCCTCTTCACGGTCCTGGTCGCGGCGATCCTGCTCGGCCACACCTCGCTCGTGGTGATCTTCGTCGTCGCGGGGGTGGCCGCCGTACTGGACGTTCTGTTCGGCGCGGCGGAGATGTCGGTCATCAGTCAACTCGTACCGGAGTCACAACTCCCGGACGCGTTCGCCAAGAACGAGGCGCGCTCGTACGGGGCGTCGCTGGCCGGGCCCCCGCTGGGAGGCTTCCTGTACGGGCTCGGCCGGGCGGTCCCGTTCCTCTTCGACGCCCTGAGCTACCTGCTCTCGTTCCTGGCGGTCTCCTTCATCCGCAAGCCCGCCCACCCGAAGCAGGCGGGGAGCGCCGCGACCTCGCTCCGCCACGACACGCTGGAGGGCCTGCGCCATGTCCTGGCGAGCCCCTACCTCCGGTCGGTGATCCTCGTGGCGGCGCCGGTGAACTTCGCGCTGACGGGTGCACAGTTCTCGGCCGTGCTGATCCTCGCGGACGCCGGTCACAGCCCCAGGGCGCTCGGTCTCGCCCAGGGCTGCATCGCGATCGGTGGCCTGCTCGGCGCCCTCTGCGCGGTCCGCCTGCAGCGGCTCCTGCCCTTCCACCGCCTGCTGCTGACGGCCCTGGGCGCCCTGCCGGCCCTGCTCGTGGCGAGCACAGCGCTGAACGGCAGCCTGCTGATGGTGGCCCCGCTCGCCGGGGGACTGTTCCTGGCTCCTGCCGTCAACTCGCTGCTCTTCGGACGCCTCGCCGCGACCACCCCGGCCCGCATCCAGGGCCGCGTCATCAGCGTCGTGGCGCTCGCCGCCACGGGGGCCGCCTCACTCGCCCCGGTCGTCGTCGGCACGCTGGTGGAACAGCGCGGGGGCACGACGGCGATGACCACGGCCGTGGCAGCCGCGGTCCTCTCCCTCGCAGCCGTCGGCCTCGGCCGAGCAGCGCTCCGTGAGGATCAGGAAGCCCGGGAAGACCCGCGGCCTCACTGCCGGTACCCCGCCAGGAACCGCCCGATGCGGCTGATCGCCGCGTCCAGGTCGTCGGCGTGCGGCAGCGTCAGGATGCGGAAGTGGTCGGGGCGGGGGTAGTTGAAGCCGGTGCCCTGGACCACCTGGATCTTCTCGCGGAGCAGCAGGTCCAGGACGAACTTCTCGTCGTCCACGATCGGGTGCACCTTGGGGTCGATGCGCGGGAAGGCGTACAGCGCGCCTTTCGGCTTCACGCAGGACACGCCGGGGATCTCGTTCAGCTTCTGCCAGGCGCGGTCGCGCTGCTCGTACAGCCTGCCCCCGGGCACCACCAGTTCCCGGATCGACTGCCGGCCGCCGAGCGCGGCCTGAATGGCGTACTGGGCGGGGGCGTTGGGGCACAGCCGCATGGAGGCGAGCATGGTCAGCCCCTCCAGATAGCTGCGGGCGTGCTGCTTGGGACCGGACACCACCATCCAGCCGGAGCGGAAACCGGCCACCCGGTACGTCTTCGACAGGCCGCTGAAGGTGAGGCAGACCAGGTCCGGGGCGAGCACCGCCACGCTGTGGTGCTCGGCGTCGTCGTAGAGGATCTGGTCGTAGATCTCGTCGGCGAACACCATCAGGCCGTGCCGGCGCGCCAGATCGAGGATGTCCTCCAGGACCTCGCGCGGATAGACGGCGCCGGTCGGGTTGTTGGGGTTGATGATCACGACGGCCCGCGTACGGTCGGTGATCTTCGAGGCCATGTCCGCGACGTCGGGGTTCCAGTCTGCGGCCTCGTCGCACGTGTAGTGCACGGCCTTCCCGCCGGCCAGCGTCGTCACCGCGGTCCACAGCGGGTAGTCGGGGGAGGGGATGAGCACCTCGTCGCCGTCCTCCAGCAACCCCTGGACGGCCATCGAGATCAGCTCGGAGACGCCGTTGCCGAGGAAGATGTCGTCGACGCCGACCTCGGTGAGACCCATCGCCTGGTAGCGCTGGGCGACCGCCCGCCGGGCGGACAGGATGCCCCGCGAGTCGGTGTAGCCGTGGGCCTGCGGGAGCATCCGGATCATGTCCTGGACGATCTCCTCGGGCGCCTCGAAGCCGAAGAGCGCCGGGTTGCCCGTGTTGAGCCGGAGCACGCTGTGGCCCGCCTCCTCCAGGGCGTTGGCGTGCTCGATGACCGGGCCCCGGATCTCGTAACAGACCTCGTTGAGCTTGCTGGACTGGCGGAATTCCATGCGGTGCCTCCCGACCTGATTGCGATACTTGGTTTTACCAAGCTCGGGCTTGGAAAGTCCAACAACATGTCTAGACTGCGTCGCATGCCACGTCAGCCACAGCCCGCAACCCGCCCGGCCCGCCGCCGGAGTTACGACCAGTTCTGCGCCGGCGCCCGCGCTCTGGACGCGGTCGGCGACCGGTGGACCCTGCTGATCGTCCGTGAACTGCTGGCCGGTCCCCGGCGTTACACCGATCTGCACGCCGACCTGCCCGGCGTCAGCACGGACGTCCTGGCCTCCCGGCTCAAGGACATGGAGCAGGGCGGCCTCGTCACCCGCCGCAAGCTGCCGCCGCCGGCCGCCGCCTCGGTGTACGAGCTCACCGCACGCGGACACGGACTGCTGCCGGTCCTCGCCGCACTCGCCGAGTGGGGCGCCCCCGCACTGGCCGAGCGCCGGCCGACGGACGCGGTCCGGGCGCACTGGTTCGCGCTCCCGCTGCTGCGCGCGCTGGAGCGGCCGGGAGGCCCGGTCACCACGGGCGTGCTCGACGTCCACCTGGACGAGGGCGAGTTCCACGTCCGCACGGGGGCGACGGCCGCCGGGGACCCGGTGTACGGGGACGGGCCCGCCCCCCGGGCCGACGCGCGCATCGCCCTCGACGCGGAGCTCTGCCTCGCGCTGGGGCGCGGCGAGCCGACGTTCGCCGAGGCGGTGAAGGACGGCCGGATCGAGGTGTCCGGCGACAGCGCGCTGGCCGCGGAGCTGCGCGGGGAGTGAGCGGGGCGGAGACGGCGGCGATGGCGTGATTCCTGCGGTCGACTTCTGGGTAGCGTCGGGGCGTTCGGGACGCCCGTGACACCAGGGGAGAGGAGTTGCCCGTGAGAGTCGGCAGACACGGAGCACGGCAGGGACGGCAGGCGCAGCGGGGCCGGCTCGGCAAGGGGCTCGTCACCGCGGGCTGCGTGGCCGCGCTCGCCTTCGTACCCACGGCTGCCGGTGCCACCCCCGGCAGCGGAGTGAGCGCCACCGTCGTGGCGGAAGGCACTTCGGCCAAAAAGCTGAAGGTGAAGACCCCGAAGGGACGGACCGACGTCACCTTCCGCACGATCACCATCGAACCGGGCGGCTCCACCGGCTGGCACACCCACCGCGGCCAGTTGATCGTCGTCGTCAAGTCCGGGACGCTCACCCGCACCCTGGACGACTGCTCGGTCGAGGTGTCGCCGGCCGGGACGTCGTTCATCGAGCCGTCGGGCCGCAAGCACCGCCACGTCGGCCGCAATCTGGGAACCGAGCCCGTCGTGCTGTGGGTGACCTACCTCCTGCCCGACGGCAGCGAACTCTCCGACGACGCCGACGCGGTGGACTGCGGACCGGCCAAGTGACACCGGCACCCGCCCGCTGGCCGCCGCGCCGCGAGGCGCCGGACGTCAGCGGGCGAGTGTCTCCCCGTACGCGCCGAGGCCGGCGCTCACCAGGCCGTCGCGGAAGGTCAGCACCTCGTACACCCGGCCGCCGATCTGGTTGCGGTAGTCGATGACCAGCGTGTCGACGCTCGCCCGGACGTCCATCACCTCGAACTTCAGGTCGGGGATGAGTTCGAGGCCGCGCGCCCAGTACGCCCGCAGCGCGTCCTTGCCGCGCACGGTTCCCGAGGCGTCGCCGGTGAACCGCGCGATCATGGGGGAGCTGAACGTCACGTCCTCGTGATAGTGCGCCAGGATGCGGTCCAGATCGTGCGAGTTCCAGTCGTCCTGCCACTCGGCGGCGAACTTGCGGGCGAATGCGAGATCCATGGGCACGACCGTAATCGGCGCAGCGCGTGATGGCCGCGGGTTTTCGCATCGGTGACCACCGGGCGGGACGGGAAGGGGCGGCGAGGGGGCCCATGATGGACGCGTGCGATTCGAAGCGATCACCTGGGAGCGGCTGACGGACGCGCTCGCCGCGCACGTCGAAGCGCTGGAACCGGCAGACGGCTCGCCGTGGCTGAAGATCGCCGTCGACGGCGCACCGGCCGCCCGCCCCGGCGGCCTCGCCGAGCCGTTGGCCGAGGCGCTGAGGCTCCGGGGCCGTGCCGTGCTGCCCGTGGCCACCGCCGGTTTCCTGCGGCCGGCCAGTCTGCGGTACGAGTACGGCAAACGGGACCCGGACTCGTACTACGGCAGCTGGTTCGACACCGGGGCCCTGTGGCGCGAGGTGTTCGGCCCGCTGGAGCCGGGCGGCAGCGGCCGGGTGCTGCCCGACCTGTGGGACCCGGCGACGGACCGCGCCACGCGCAGCCCGTACACCCACCTGCCGGAGGGCGGGGTCCTGATCCTGCACGGGCCGCTGCTCCTCGGACACTGGTTCCCGTTCGACCTCGCCGTCCACCTGCGCCTGTCGCCCGGCGCGCTGCGGCGGCGCACGGCGGACGCCGAGCACTGGACCCTCCCCGCCTTCGAGCGGTACGAGGACGAGGTGGCGCCCGCCGACAACGCCGACGCGGTGGTGCGTGCCGACGACCCGCACCATCCGGCCTGGACCGGGCTGCGGTGAACCGCTGTCCTACTCGCCCGGCAGCGGCGGCCGGCCGCCCACCGTCCCGACGGCCGCCGCGCCCGCCCGGCATCCCGCCGCAGCGGCCGCCGTGTCGTTCGCGCCCGCCAGCCGCGCCGCGAGGAAGCCGCCGGTGAACGCGTCGCCCGCCCCGGTGGAGTCCACGGGCGCCCGCACCGGCGCGGCCGGAACACGCCCGGTCACCGCGCCCCCGGTGGCGAGCAGCGCCCCGTCCTCGCCGAGGGTCACGACGACCTGACGGGCGGGCATGCTCAACTTGGCGGCCGCGTCCGCCGGTTCGGGCAGTCCGGTGAGGAGCAGGGCCTCGTCCGCGTTGGGCAGCAGGAGGTCCGCCTCCTCGGTCAGGGCCAGGAACCGGTCGACGCCGAGACCGGCGAGGAAGCCCGCCGACGCGGGGTCGACGCTGACCGGGATGTTCCGCCGCCGGGCCTCGCGCAGGGCGAGCAGGGCCGTTGCCCGGCTCGTCGCGGCGAACAGCAGGTAGCCGGAGAGGTGCAGATGGGCGACCCCGTCGAGCAGCGACGGCGACCAGTCGTCGGGGGACAGCCGCAGCACCGCACCGCTGTCGGTGAGGAAGGTGCGCTCGGCGGTGGAGTCGACCAGGGCCACGACGGTCGCGGTCGGCGCCTGTTCGTCCACCGCCAGCAGCCCGCGTACCCCCGCCCGCCGCAGCAGGTCCCGGTGCCAGTCCGCCGAGTCGGAGCCGACCCGGGCCAGCAGCCGTACGTCACGGCAGCCCGCCCGCACCGCCCAGCAGGCCACGTTGGCCCCCGCGCCGCCCGCCCGCGTCCGGATCGCGGCCGCCGTGTCCGTCCCGTGGACCAGCGCCGATCCGTGCCGGGCCACCACATCGGTGACCACGTCCCCGACGACGAGCAGGCCGCCGGTCACCGCGCCGTCCAGGCGGTGGCGATGCGGGCGGCCAGCGCCACGTTGCCGCGCACGGCCGCGAGATTGGCCTCCAGCGAGGCGCCCCCGGTGTGCCGCGTCAGATGGTCGAGCAGGAACGGTGTGACCGCCTGCCCCACGACGCCCCGCTCCCGGCACGCCTCCAGCGCCTCGGCGAGCACCCGGTCGTGCAGGGCGGGATCCAACTCCTCCGCACGCGGTACGGGGTTGGCCACGATCAGGGCCGCCTCCGGGCCGCCGAGCGCGTCCTGCGCCCGCATCACCTCGGCGACCTCCTGCGGCGACCGCACCGTCCAGTCGACCGGTTCGCCAGAACTGCTCAGGTAGAAGCCGGGGAACCGGTCCGTGCCGTAGCCGAGCACCCCGACCCCCAGGGTCTCCAGGCGTTGCAGCGTGGCCGGCACGTCCAGGATCGACTTCACGCCCGCGCACACCACGGTGATCCCCGTCCGGGCCAGCAGCCGCAGGTCCGCGGACTCGTCCTGGGTCTCGGTCCAGCCCCGGTGCACCCCGCCGAGCCCGCCGGTCGCGAAGATCCGCAGCCCGGCCCGGGCCGCGAGGAACGCGGTCGCGGACACGGTCGTCGCCCCGCTCGCGCCCGCCGCCAGGGCCGGGGCGAGGTCGCGGTGGCCGAGCTTGCGCATCGCCGGATCCTCGGCCACCCGCTCCAGCTCGGCCTTGTCCAGGCCGATCCTGGCCCGGCCGTCCAGCACGGCGATGGTGGCGGGAACGGCCCCGGCCGACCGCACGAGCCCCTCCAGCTCCCCGGCGACCCGCAGATTGCGGGGGCGGGGCAGACCGTGGGCGATGATCGTCGACTCCAGGGCGACGACGGGCCGGTTCGCGGCGAGGGCCGCCCGCACCTCGGCGGAGAGGACGGGGGCGTGCGGGCCGGAGCCGGGGTGCGCAGTTAGTGACATGTCCACATCTCTGTCGCGGGCGGACGGGGCTCAAACGTGTGGCGACGGCGTGCGCCCGCGCACGGAACGGCCGATGGCGCAAAACGACCCACCACCCCGTGCCCGTACGCCCGTTAGGGTCGGCGCACGCAGTCCGCGACGACTCCTGCCCCCGCCACCGTGCGCCGCTTCTACGACCTGGCCGCCGGCTACGACCTCATGTACGCCGAGTGGCAGGCGAGCATCGAGCGCCAGGCGGCCGCGCTCTGCGACCTGATCAGCGCGTCACTCGGCGGCGGGGAGGGCGTCGCGTACGACGTGCTGGACTGCGCCTGCGGCATCGGGACCCAGGCGCTGGGCCTGGCCGCGCGCGGACACCGGGTCACCGGCAGCGACCTGAGCGCCGTCGCGGCGGGCCGCGCCGCAAAGGCGGGGGTGCGCTCGGCGGCGCGGCGACCGGTGTCCGCCCCCGGCGGGCTCAGGCCGTGGCGGGGCGGGCCAGGGGACGGCGCAAGGCCGGCGCCGCCATGGGCAGCGGCTGCGGCAGGACCCCCTCCAGCGCCAGCAGCTGCCGCTTGGTCTCCAGGCCGCCGCCGAAGCCGCCTATCCCGCCGCCGCGCTCCACCACCCGGTGGCACGGCACCACGACCGGGGTGGGGTCTCGCCTGTTCGAGCGAAGCCGAGAACTCGGGGAAGGATTGGAACCCGTCGCCGTGCCCACCGCCTGGGCCGCCCCCGGCTGCCCGACCCGCTCGGCCAGCTCCCCGTACCCGGCGACCGCCCCGTACGGCACGCCCGCGCCGGCTCGCGCAGCACCTGGCGTGGCCGGTTCCGGCCGGTGAGCGAGGGGTCAGGTGCCTGGGCGGGTGGCCGCGCGCACCACGTCGGGGGTGTTGGTGATGATGCCGTCCACGCCCATGCCGTTCACCTGGCGTGCGTGCGCCGCGTCGTTGACCGTCCAGGTGTTCACCTGGAGCTTCTTGTCGTGCGGCCCCTTCAGGGCCTGCACCGCCGCCACGTAGTCGGCCGACAGGGTGGCGTAGGACGGGTTGATCTGATCGGTGAACGCGGCGTACGCGGGCAGCTCGGCGACGGCCGGGGTGCCGAGGAAGCCCGTGACCACGTCCGGACGCAGTTCGTGCACCGTGCGCACACTGTCGGCCCCGAAGCTCTGGATCACCAGGCGGTCCCTGACGTGGCTCCGGTCGAGCCAGCCCTCCTGGTTCAGCACCTGGAGGGTGGCCCGCTCGATCCCCGGGTAGATCTCGGGGCTCTTGATCTCCAGGAGCAGGTTCTGCCGGTTGTGCCCGATCCGCTTCAGGTACTGGCGGAGGGTCGGCACCCGGGTACGGGCGTACTGCGGACCGAACCAGCTGCCCGCGTCCAGCCGGGAGATCTCGGCGGCCGTGAAGTCCTTCACCGCCCAGGGCGCGCGGTCCGGGAACACCTCCTCGGCGTTCGTCGTCCGCTTGAGGTCCGTGTCGTGGATGACGACCAGCACCCCGTCCTTGGTGAGCTGGACATCGTTCTCCACCCAGTCGAAACCGAGCGCGTCGGCCCTGTCCACGGCGACGAGGGTGTTCTCGGGGGCATAGGCGGAGGCGCCCCGGTGGGCGAAGACGCGCGGGCCGCGTGCCGTGGCGTCGGTGGCCTGGCGGACCGGGGCGAGCCGGGCCGCCGGCCGCCGGGCCGCGGGGGTGTCCGTGACCGGCGTGCCGGTGCCCGGCATCAGCAACGTGCCGGCACCCATCAGGGCGGCAGCGGCGACGGAGGCGGTAGCGGTGCCTGCGTACACGTGGACTCCTAGCGTCAGAGTTGCGGACGGCCCGAGCGTCCCAGGCGCCCCCGAACGGGGAACAGGCGAAGGATGGCCACCGTGTGAACGCCCCCGAGGACCGCGTCATGTGCCGTTGTCCCCGTCCATGTCCCGGTCTATAAAATGCAGCTCTTCTGTTTGTTTGCCGGGCCTTGCGCCTTAGGGTCGTCCGAACCCGGGCTTGCTGCTGCGAAGGGCGTACAAGGATGCAGGGCACAATCGACGGCTTCAGCTATGGGGCGGTGACCCCGGCGGCGGCGTTCCTCATGGCGTGCCTCGGCGCGGCACTGGGCCTGCGCTGCACCACGCGGTCACTGCGTACCGAGCGTTCCTTCAAGGCCGGGTGGCTGGCTCTCGGGGCGACCTCCATTGGTTCGGGCATCTGGACCATGCACTTCATCGCGATGGTGGGCTTCTCCGTCGACGAGGTGCCGATCGGCTACGACAAACCGATCACGTTCGCCGGCCTCGCCGTCGCGATCGTCATGGTCGGCGTCGGGATCTTCCTCGTCGGGTACCGGGGCGCCACCCGCATGGCCCTGGTGACGGGAGGCACGATCACCGGGCTCGGTGTGGCCTCCATGCATTATCTCGGCATGGCGGGAATGCGGCTTGATGGGCAGTTCGAGTACGACACGGTGACCGTGGCGCTCTCCGTCGTGATCGCCGTGGTGGCCTCGACCGCCGCGCTGTGGGCCGCCGTCTCCATCCACGGCTTCCTGCCCAGCCTCGGCGCCGGCGTCGTGATGGCCATCGCGGTGAGCGGCATGCACTACACGGGCATGGCCGCCCTCCGCGTCCACCTGCACCCCTCCGCCCTCACCACAGGGCACGCCCCCGGGGACAGCGCCACGTCGCTGCTGGTGCCCATGCTGCTCGGCCCCGCCTGCTTCCTGCTGCTGGCCGGGGTCGTGGTCATGTTCGACCCGCTGGTCGTCATGGGCACGCCCGACTGGGACGACCCGTCCACCGCGCGCGGCCGGGCCCCCGGAATCCCGGCCCAGCGCCAGGTCCCCCGCTTCGGCACGCACGCCGACCCGGCGTCCTTCCACGCCCGGCCGCGCGACGCCGTACAGCCCGGGGAGTGGTGAGCGGGGCCCGGCACGGCCGCTGACCGACCCCGTTGTCAGTGGGGGGTCGTACGGTGGTTCCATGCGGCCAGTCTCGAAGATCGAACGTACGGTGGCGCCTTTCGAGGTCGTCAGTCCCTACCAGCCCAGCGGCGACCAGCCCGCGGCCATCGCCGAGCTGGAGAAGCGCGTCCGGGCGGGTGAGAAGGACGTCGTGCTCCTCGGCGCGACCGGCACCGGCAAGTCCGCGACCACCGCCTGGATGATCGAGAAGCTGCAGCGCCCCACCCTGGTGATGGCGCCGAACAAGACCCTCGCCGCCCAGCTGGCCAACGAATTCCGCGAGCTCCTGCCCAACAACGCCGTCGAGTACTTCGTCTCGTACTACGACTACTACCAGCCCGAGGCGTACGTCCCGCAGTCGGACACCTACATCGAGAAGGACTCCTCGATCAACGAGGAGGTCGAGCGGCTGCGCCACTCCGCGACCAACTCGCTGCTCACCCGGCGCGACGTCGTCGTGGTCGCCTCCGTCTCCTGCATCTACGGCCTGGGTACGCCGCAGGAGTACGTCGACCGGATGGTCCAGCTCAAGGTGGGCGAGGAGATCGACCGCGACCAGCTGCTGCGCCGCTTCGTGGAGATCCAGTACACGAGGAACGACCTGGCGTTCACCCGCGGCACCTTCCGGGTGCGCGGCGACACCATCGAGATCTTCCCGGTCTACGAGGAGCTCGCCGTCCGCATCGAGATGTTCGGCGACGAGATCGAGGCCCTTTCCACCCTCCACCCGCTCACCGGCGAGGTCATCAGCGAGGACCAGTCCCTCCACGTCTTCCCCGCCAGCCACTACGTGGCGGGCCCCGAGCGCATGGAGAAGGCCGTCAGCGGCATCGAACAGGAGCTGGAGCAGCGCCTGGCCGAGCTGGAGAAGCAGGGCAAGATGCTGGAGGCCCAGCGGCTGCGCATGCGCACGACGTACGACATCGAGATGCTCCGCCAGATCGGCACCTGCTCCGGCGTCGAGAACTACTCGATGCACTTCGACGGCCGTGCCCCCGGCACCGCCCCCAACACCCTCCTCGACTACTTCCCGGAGGACTTCCTCCTGGTGCTGGACGAGTCGCACGTCACCGTGCCGCAGATCGGCGCCATGTACGAGGGCGACGCCTCCCGCAAGCGGACCCTGGTCGACCACGGCTTCCGGCTGCCGTCCGCCCTGGACAACCGCCCGCTGAAGTGGGAGGAATTCCTCGGACGGATCAACCAGACGGTCTACCTCTCCGCCACACCCGGCAACTACGAGCTGTCCCGGGGCGACGGCTTCGTGGAGCAGATCATCCGCCCCACCGGCCTCGTCGACCCGCAGGTCGTCGTCAAGCCCACCGAGGGGCAGATCGACGACCTGGTGCACGAGATCCGCGAGCGCGCCGAGAAGGACGAACGGGTCCTGGTCACCACCCTCACCAAGAAGATGGCGGAGGACCTGACCGACTACTTCCTGGAGCTCGGCATCCAGGTCCGCTACCTCCACAGCGACGTCGACACGCTGCGCCGCATCGAGCTGCTGCGGGAGCTGCGCTCCGGCGAGTACGACGTCCTGGTCGGCATCAACCTCCTGCGCGAGGGCCTCGACCTGCCCGAGGTGTCGCTCGTGGCCATCCTGGACGCCGACAAGCAGGGCTTCCTGCGCTCGGGGACCTCCCTGATCCAGACCATCGGCCGCGCCGCGCGCAACGTCTCGGGCCAGGTCCACATGTACGCGGACAAGGTCACCCCGGCGATGGCGCAGGCCATCGACGAGACCAACCGCCGCCGCGAGAAGCAGATCGCCTACAACACCGAGCGCGGAATCGACCCGCAGCCGCTGCGCAAGAAGATCAACGACATCGTCGCCACGATCGCGCGCGAGGAGGTCGACACCGAGCAGCTGCTCGGCACCGGCTACCGCCAGGCGAAGGAGGGCAAGGCGCCCGTGCCCGCCCTCGGGAAGCACGCCGTCCCGGGCGACGGGAAGGCGGCGAGGACCGGCAAGGCGGCCAAGGCCGGCCGGGGCGGTGCGGCGGTCACCGACCGTCCGGCGACCGAGCTCGCCGGGATCATCGAGGAGATGACCGACCGGATGCGCGCCGCCGCGGCCGACCTCCAGTTCGAGGTCGCCGCCCGACTGCGCGACGAGGTGGGCGAGTTGAAGAAGGAGCTGCGCCAGATGCGCGAAGCGGGTCTGGCCTGACGTGCCGGCCGGTGTGTTGCAGGACCGACACAAAACGACCCGGGGCCTTAGCGCGGGTGACACCACTGCGTAGGGTGCTGGGAAACCGCGCAAGGACGGTTGCGGGGACAGCGGAGAGGGGACAGCGCGTGACGGTCAACATGACCAAGGGTCAGGCCATCAGCCTGCAGAAGAGCGACGGGGGGACCCTGACCGCGGTACGGATGGGGCTCGGCTGGCAGGCGGCACCGCGCCGCGGTCTGTTCGGTTCGCGCACCCGGGAGATCGACCTGGACGCCTCGGCGGTCCTGTTCGCCGACAAGCAGCCGGTCGACGTCGTCTTCTTCCGGCACCTCACCAGCGACGACGGCTCGGTCAAGCACACCGGGGACAACCTGGTCGGCGGCGCCGGCTCCGGCGGCGACGACGAGGCGATCCTCGTGGACCTCCAGCGCGTCCCGGTCCACATCGACCAGATCGTCTTCACGGTGAACTCCTTCACCGGCCAGACGTTCCAGGAGGTGCAGAACGCCTTCTGCCGCATCGTGGACGAGACCAACGGCCAGGAGCTCGCCCGCTACACGCTGGACGGCGGCGGGCAGTACACCGCGCAGATCATGGCGAAGGTGCACCGCGCGGGCAACGCCTGGAAGATGACCGCCATCGGCAACCCGGCCAACGGCCGCACGTTCCAGGACCTCATGCCGGCGATCCTGCCGCACCTGTAGACGGCGCCGGACCGACCAGGTCCGCATCACGGTACGCGCAGCTCCCGGAGGCATCGGCCGCCGGGAGCTGCACCGCATCACAGCACCCTGCGCGCCGCCCGGCGTGCACACCTGGCACAGACCCGCACCACGCAGCAGCAACTCGTCGAGGGGACAGGGCAATGACGGCCGAGCTGGTCCGGGGGCAGAACCACACCTTGCCCCAGACCCGTCTGGAGATCCGGATATCGGCCGGGGCGCCCGTCGTGGCCGGCGCCACGCTCGGCGACGAGCACGGCAGGGTGCACGGCGCCGAGTGGATCGCCCACCCCGGATCGCCGCAGCTGCACGGCCTCGAAGTCTCCCGGCAGGCCGCCGCCGACCACCGGCTCGCCGTCGACCTCGACGCCCTGCCCGACGGGGTGCACCGGGTCACGGTGCTGCTGGCCCTGCCGCTCGGCGTGGGCGGCCCGACCCGGTTCGGGGCCGTCGCCTCGCCCTTCGTCGCCGTCACCGGCCTCGACGGCGACGAGATCGCCACGTTCACCCTGACCGGGCTCGACACCGAGTCCGCGGTCGCCGCCCTGGAGCTCTACCGGCGCCAGGGCGCCTGGAAGGTCCGGGCGATCGGCCAGGGCTACGCGGGCGGTCTCGCCGCCATGCTCGCCGACCAGGGCGTGGACCGGGCCGCCGAGCTGGCCGGGATGATCCAGGAGGCCGTCGCCCGGGGCCTGGCCCGCTCCGTGGCCCCGCCCCCGCCCCGCACCCCGGAGGGCGACCGGGTCAGGCACGCGCCCACCCCCGCTGCCGCCCCGGGCGACGGGCAGCCCCCCGTTCCGCCGCCGGCTCCGGCCCGGTCCACGCCACGGT
>NZ_SSBI01000040.1 GCF_004795015.1 Streptomyces sp. A1277
GATCTGTTCGCCGTCACCTCGGCGGGCGGCGACGACGGGGCGCACGGCCGGCGGGTGGCGGCGGCGCCGTCCGCCCAGGAACCGGACCCGGGCCCGTCCCCCTCCGCGGCCGTGACACCGCCGCCGGCGCTCGGCGGGCTGCGCCCCGAGGACGGGCCGCTGTGGACGGGCGGCGTGGTCGACCCGCACAGCAACGCGTACTGGGCGCAGAGCAATGTGACCCTGCGGACCACCGAGCCGCTGTCCTCGCTCACCGTGGAGCTGCGGATCGCGCTCACCGGCGGGGTGAACAGCACCGGCTCCTGGCGTTCGCTTCCGGAGACGGACTTCACCGTGTCGGCGACCGAGGACGGCGGCTACCTGGTCTACCGGTGGACGCTGAGGACCGGGCGCACGGTCCCGGCCGGCACGCACACGTTCGCCGGGCAGTACAACCACGCGGAGGGCGAACGCGACGCCACCGGCGACTACGTGAGCGCGCACGCCGTCCGGGTCACGGGCCAGAAGGCGGCGGTGGGCGACCGCTTCGGCCAGGACCGCTGACCGGCAGGGCACTCCTCAGGGGCGCCAGTCGCCGAACCAGGCGGCCGGGGTGTGCAGCCGCGCCTCGGACGCGGTGAGCCGGGGGCGGTTGGCGGGTACGGTGACGCGCGCGCCGGGGCCCGTGTTGCGGTACTCGGCGAAGCGCTGCTCCTGCCAGGGGAAGCCAGCCGACATCTTCCCGTACGGCTCGTCGGTGTCGATGCCCGCGCCGAGGTGGCTGTCGCGCACGGTCAGCACGGGGCGGGCGGTGAGGTCGGAGGAGGGCACCCAGGGGCGGGCCAGCTTGAAGCAGCCGTCGGGGGCGGTGCTCGTGACGCGGGAGCGCAGCACCAGGAAGCCGTGCGGGTTGGCGCCCGCGGTGCTGGGGGCGAAGACGAAGCCGTAGGGCGGGGCCGGCAGGTCGGTGCGGGTCAGGGTGCGGAAGTGGCAGCGCTCCAGGACGGCGGACGCGCGGCCGAAGACGAAGTCGACGTCCCCCTCGACGTAGCAGTCCCGGTAGTACTGGCGGGAGAAGGCGGTGAGGGACGGGGAGTCGGCGTACAGGGTGTCCTGGTGGCCGAGGAAGCGGCAGCCGTGGAAGGCCGAACGGTCGCCCGTCACCTTGACCGCCACGGCCTGGGTGCCGGTGTACTCGGGGTGGCCGGCGCGCAGCCAGTCGTTGGCGAAGGTCAGGTGGCGGGCGGTGAGTCCGGCGGGGCGGGCGGTGACGGTGGCGGACCCGCTGGTGCCGTACGTGCCGGAACCATCGGGCAGCGGGGTGCCGTTGGCGTGGTCGTACACGATCACGGTGTCGCGCGGGTCGCCGCTCGCGCCGATGAGGGTGAGGCCGGTCCGGTCGGCGGGGATGTCGACGGTCTCCCGGTAGGTGCCGGGGGCGATGACCAGGGTGCGGCCGGTGCCGGTCGCGGCGTCCACGGCGGCCTGGACGCGGGTGTGGTCGCCTCTGCCGTGCGCGTCGACGTAGAGGGTCGCACCGTTCAGGCGGCGGACGGGTGAGCCGTAGCGCCCGAAGGGGCGGCCGTGGGCGAGGGCCGCGGGGGCCGTGCCGAGGGCGAGGGCCGTGGTGCCGCCCGCGAGGAGGGCCAGGGCGGTTCGTCGGCTGGGCATGGGTGTACTCCAACTTCCTTGCGGGGGCGAAGGCCCCGCCGGCGCCGTGCGCGGCGCCGGCGGGGAGGGAGATCCGGATCAGGCGCCGGGCAGCCGGCCGGTGCCCGCGCCGAGGCCCACGACGAGGGGGACGAGCAGCGGGTGGTCGATCCGGTTGCGCAGGGTCGGGGTCCAGCCGGCACCCGAGGTGAGGTGCTCCTCCGGGACGCCCGCGTTGTGGACGGCGATCAGGTCGGTCCGGCGGCCGTTGACGTAGTTGTCGGCCGCCGTGAGCGAGGACTCGGACCACTTCTTGATGATCTTCGCCTTGTCGAACTCGCCGCTCAGCGAGAACGCGTTGCGCTCGGCGACGAGGTGCGACTCGGCGCCGACGCCGAAGGAGTAGCCGTAGACGCTGCCCCGGGTGGCGACGAAGTAGTTGTTGTACGAGTCGACCTGGCCGAAGCGGACGCGGGGCGCGCGCTCGTTGACGTCCTTGAAGAGGTTGTGGTGCAGGGTGACGCGGAGCTTGCCCCGGTCGGTGGCCCCGGCGCCGTCGCTGTTGCCCAGCAGCATCGTCTTGTCGTGGTCCTTGAGGACGTTCCAGGAGGCGGTGACCAGGTCGGCGCCCTTGACGATGTCGAAGAGGCCGTCGTGCTGCTGGTAGAGCTCGTTGAAGTAGCGGGGCTGGTCGGCGTCGGGGCGGTCGCCGTCGCTGAAGGAGTTGTGGTCGACCCAGACGTGGTCGGAGCCGTAGACGACGAGGTTGTCGTACTCGGAGTTCCAGTGGCCGGTGTCGCCGTCGGTCGGGTCCCACTGCGGGAAGCAGTCGTAGGTGTCCTCGAAGGCGATGTTGCGGACGATGACGTTGGAGACGTTCTGGATCTGGATGGAGGCGCCGATGACCGTGGCGTCCCTGCCGACGCCGATCAGCGTGGTGTTGGACGGCACGTAGACGTTGACGGCGGCCTTCTGGAGCTTGGCGGAGGCGAGCCGGGCGTCCTCCAGCGGGCCGGAGGGGACCTCCTCGCGGCCCCAGGTGCCGGGGTCGTAGGCGGCGAGGTACTTGTCCAGCGTGTAGCCGTCCGTCTGGTACGCCTCGCAGTCGATCGGGTTGCCCTGGGCGTCGGCGTTGCCGTGGACGGTGCCGTCGATCCGGACGATCTTCGGGGCGTCGCCCGCGTCCTTGAAGGCGGCGATGAGTTCGGCGCGGTTGTGCACGGTGTAGACGTGGTCGAGGGTGGCGGCGGCGCCGCCGGTGGTGGAGCCCTCGGCGGAGGCCCAGCCGTCGCCCTTGGCGAGGACGGCGCGCTCGACGCCCTTCGTGCCGGGGCGGGGGGCGGATGCCTGGGCGGGGACGCTCAGGGCGAGGGCCAGTGACGCGCAGCCCATCGCGACGGCGATGGCACGGGCGTGCATTCTGCGTGTGGACATGACAAATCCTCGGTTCTCGGGCGGGGCCTGCGGGAAAGGAAGAGGGGGTGGCGCTGTTGCGGTGTGGAGCTGCCTCTCTCGTGGATGTGTACGCAGAGGTCGTGCTCGGCGGGTCAGAAGGGCGGGGGCGGCGGCGGGGCCCGTTCGGTGCGTCCCGCCGCCGGCCCCGCGTCACGGAGCGGGCGGTCCGGTGCGGAGGCCGGGTCAGCCGTTGCCGATCTCCTTCCACTCCTTCTGGGCCTTGTTCAGCTCGTCGGCCATCTTGTCCAGGAAGTCCTTGGCCGTGGTCTTGCCGAGCAGCAGCTTCTGGAACTCCGGCTCGTTGTCGGCCTTGCTGATGTTGTTCCAGTCGGGCAGGTAGTACGGCAGCTGCACGATCTCGGTGGAGCCGTCGGTGAGGGCCTTGGCGGCGAGCTCGGTCGGCGCCGCCTCGCTGATCCACGGGTCCTTGGCGGCCTCGGTGTTGGCCGGGATGGCTCCGGCGGACTCGTTCCACTTGCTGTTGGCCTCGTGCGAGGCGGCGAACTCGATGAACTTCCAGGCGGCCGTCTTGTTCTTGCTCGACCGGAACAGGCCGAGGCCGTCGACCGGGTTGGAGACCTGGACGCGGGTGCCGCTGTCGCCGATCGGGTTGGGGACGCCGGCGAACTTGTCCTTGCCGAGGGCCTTCAGGTGGTCCTGGTAGGAGCCGAGGTTGTGGCTGAGCATCCCGATGGTGCCGGTGTCGAACTGGGCGACCATCTTGGTGAAGTCGTTGTTGACGTCGGCGGAGGGCGTCGTCTTCTTGTAGAGCGCGACGTACTTCTCCAGCGCCGCCACGTTCTTCGCGTCGTTGAGGGTCGTCTTGTCGCCGTTCCAGAACTCCGTGATGCCCGACTGCCCGTAGGCCGCGTCGATGGCCTGGGCGATGGAGCCGGCGCCGCCGCGGATGGTGTAGCCGAACTTGTTGTGCTTGGAGTCGGTGAGCTTCTCGGCCGCCTCGTAGAACTTGGCCCAGGTGGTGGGCGCGTCGAGGCCGGCCGCCTTGAACAGGTCGGTGCGGTACCACAGGGCGCCGTTGTTCGCGGAGGTCGGCACGGTGTACATGTCGTCGCCCCGGCCGGCCGCGTCCTTGACGCTCTCGACCATGCCCTCGACGAGCTTGCCGTTGAGCGACGAGTCCTTGATCCGGTCGCCCAGCGGCTCCAGGGCCTCCTGCGACACCATGTTGGCGAGGTAGGCGGTGCCGACGCCGCCGACGTCCGGCAGACCGCCGCCCGCGATGGCCGTGTCGTACTTGGACTGCACGTCGGCGATCGGGATCGGCACGTACTTGACCTTGATGTCCGGGTACTTCTTCTCGAAGTCCTTGATGATCTCGGTCCAGACGGCGGTACGCGGCCCGCCGTTGTTGTCCCAGAAGGTGATCTCGCCCTTGCCGCTGCCCTCGTTGCCGGTGTCGCTGCCGTCGTCACCGCACGCGGTCGCGGTCAGGGCGAGCACCGCCGCGAGGGATACGGCGGCCGTGGCGCGCCCCCGCTGCGACTTCGAGATGTTCATGATCGGCTCTTCTCTCTCGGTTCTCTCGGTTCGTACGCATGAGTGGGGGGTTTCGGTGGCCGGATGCCCGGCCCGTACGGGTTACGCGGTGACGTGGAAGCGGGTGAAGCGGGCGGTTCCCGCCGGGCCCGTGCCGGGCGGCGCGGTGGCGAACAGCCCGAGCAGCGCGCCGACCCAGCGCCACGGGGTGGCGGCGAAGACCTGGCCGGACGGCCGGAACCCGGCCCCGTCCCCGGTGTCGGCGAAGAACCGGCAGCGGGCGCCCGGGGCGACCTCGATCCGGAGCCGGACCGTGGCACCGGGAGCCGGCCTGCCCGGTGCGGCGTCGCGTTCGGCCGTGGCGGACGGCTCGGCGAACCGGTGCGCGAGCCGCGCCCCGCCCTCCGCCTCCCGCTCCAGGCCGATCCAGCAGAACGCGTCCCCGAGCACGGCCAGCCCCGCCTTCGCCCCGGCGACCGGGCTGTCGAGGGCGAGTTCCACCTCGGCGGTGAACGTCTCGGCGGGCAGCCGCTGGACCAGTACGTGGGGCAGGGCACGCAGGTCGTGCGCGTACTCCGTCCGCACGCAGCTGAGCCGCAGCCCGTCCCCGGCGTGCTCGACGGTCCAGCCGGGGCGCGGGTTCGCGGTCCACTGCCACTGCCTGCCGTAGCGGCCGCCCGGGAAGCTGTCGTCGCAGGCCGGGGCCCCGACTGGCTGGGCGGGCAGCGCGGGCTTGGCGTGCGTGGTGACGGGTTCGCCCGCGTCGCCGATGACCGGCCAGCCGCCGCCCAAGGTGTCCCAGCGCATCGGCTGGAGGTGGACCACGCGCCCGTAGGCCCCGCGCTCCTGGAAGTGCAGGAACCAGTCCTCACCGGCCGGGGTCGTGACCCAGGCGCCCTGGTGCGGGCCGTTGACACCGGTGCGGCCCTGGGCGAGGACGACACGCTCCTCGTACGGGCCGAAGAAGTCGCGGGAGCGGAAGGCGCCCTGCCAGCCCGTCGCCACCCCGCCCGCAGGGGCGAGGATCCAGAACTCGCCGTCGCGCCGGTGGAGCTTGGGGCCCTCCAGGGTGAACCAGCCGGGGAGCGTGTCGGCGTCGATCAGGGTCTTGCCCTCGTCCAGCAGTTCCCGCCCGTCGGGGCTCATCCGGTGGCCGGTGAGCCGGTTCTTGACGCCGGAGCGGGACTTGGCCCAGGCGTGCACGAGGTACGCCTCGCCGGTCTCCTCGTCCCACAGCGGACAGGGGTCGATCAGCCCCTGACCGGCCTTGAGCAGGTGCGGCGCGGTCCACGGGCCCCGGATGTCCTCGGCGCTGATCTGCTGGACGCCGTGGTCGGGGTCGCCCCAGAAGATCCAAAACCGTCCGGCGTGGTGGCGCAGCGAAGGCGCCCACACCCCGCAGTCGTGGCGGGGCACGGCGAAGTCGGCGGCCGGCTCCAGGCGGTCCAGGGCGTGCCCGATCAGCGTCCAGTTGACGAGGTCGCGCGAGTGCAGCAGCGGGAGGCCGGGGGCGCGGCCGAAGCTGGAGGCGGTGAGGTAGAAGTCGTCACCGACCCGCACGGCGTCGGGGTCGGACCAGTCCGCGTTGAGCACCGGGTTGCGGTAGGTGCCGTCGCCGAGATCGGCGGTCCAGGGGCGCTCGGCGCTCACGCGGTCACCGCCCGGCGGACGAGGGCGGCGCCGCCGGCCCGGTCGAGCCGGCCGTCCGCGACGACGGTGACGATCCGGCGCACGATCGTGGCGCCCGCGGGGAGCGGCAGCCGTTCGGCGGCGGCGAGGGATGAGCCGACGCCCGGGTACTCGGCGGTCCGCACGAACCACGGGTCGCGGCGGGTCTCCTCGGTCGCCCCGGCGAAGACCAGGGTCCAGCCGTCGCCGCACATCGCGACCCAGTCGGCGGCCCGCCCGTGCACCGCCTCCTCGCCGTCCGCCGAGGCGCTGAACACGGCGGGCGCGGCTGCCTCCTTGGGGGCGCGCCAGAAGAAGCCGCCGTATCCGGCGCCGGGGCGGCCGTTGGTCGCGGGGCTGCCGATCGACAGGTCCGTGGCGCCGGGGTTGGTGAGCGAGAAGGAGAAGTCCAGCGCCCAGGCGGTCTCCGAGAGCGCGGCGGCGGCCACCGTGCGGTGCTCGCGCAGCAGTTCGCCGCCGTCGGCCTCCCAGCTGAGCTCCTGGACGAATCCGTCCGGGTCGCGCAGCTTCCAGCCGAGGTGGCGCTGCACGCCGTGGTTGTCGAGCGCGGTGGGTCCCTGGCCCCGGACGAAGGTGCGGCCGCCCCAGAAGTTGTGCCCGGAGACGTCGGGGACGGCGACACAGGCGCCCAGGTGGTGGCGGTGGTCGGCCGGGCGCTCCTCGGTGACGGGGGTGCCGGCGAGGGTGGTGACCGGGTGGAGGTAGGGGCGGCCCCCGGCGTCGGGGAGGTAGGTGTAGCGGCCGACCGGGCGGCCTGCGCAGCTGAGCAGGGCGGTGGTGGTCATGGGGAACTCACCTCGGTGGGGAGCGCCCAGGGGGCGCCCAGTTCGGAGAAGAGCGCGAGGGTCTCGGCGCCGGACGCGACCAGGGCGTCGATGCCGCGCACCACCCGGCGGGTGGCGCCGGAGCCGGGCACGGGGGCGGTGTGCCAGGCGTCCGACGGCAGGGGGCGGGGTTCGGGGGCGGTGCGTACGGCCTCGACGACCTCCATGAACGCGCCGGTGTTCCGTGGCGGCACGAGGAGCGGCGCGCCCCGCAGCAGGTGGTCGACCAGGTTCTCCAGGAGGTCGGTCCGCCCGTGCACCGTCTCCAGGGGGCCGTGCCCGGCGCGCTGGACGAGGACGCGGTCCTGCTTGTACCAGAAGGTGATGCGGCCGCGGTCGCCGTGGACGATCACGTAGGGCTCGCCGGCCTGTTCCGCGCAGAGGGTGACGGCGGCGGTGACGGGCGGCCCGGAGACGGGGGTGACGCGTACGCAGGAGGTGTCGTCGGCCTCGATGTCGTGGGCGCGGAAGAGTTCCGTGTCGATGGCGGCGATGTCCTCGGCGGCGGTGGTGCCGGCGAGTTCGAGGGCGGTGGCGACGGCGTGGGCGAGCGGGTTGGTCAGGACGCCGTCGACCACGTCGGTGTCGCCGAGCCTGCGCCGCCCGGCCCAGGGTGCCCGCCGGTAGTAGGCGTCGTCGCGGACCCAGGCGCCCGCGGCCCCGTAGCCCTGGACGGCGCCGATGGCTCCGGTGCGGACGAGTTCGCGGATGGCGGGCACGGCGTGCGAGCCGAAGGACTGGAAGCCGACCTGGCAGGCGATGCCGGCGTCGCGCACCCCGGCCAGGACGCGGTCGAAGTCGGCGCGGGTGGCGGCGGGCGGTTTCTCCAGGAGGAGGTGGACGCCGCGTCCGGCGGCGGTGAGGGTGAGGGCGGTGTGGGTCTGGATGGGGGTGCAGATGACGGCGGCGCGGGCCCCGGTGGAGTCCAGGAGGGCGCCGAAGTCGGCCGACTGGTCGGGGAGTTCGCCGGCGAAGGCGTCGAGTTCGGCGGCGTCGAGCGGGGTGAGTTCGCAGATGCCGGCGAGCCGGACGAGGCCCTGGTGCTGGAGGCGGCGGATGTTGGCGAGGTGCCAGCGGCCGTGCCCCCTGGCACCGGCGAGGACGATCGGGACGGGGGCGGCGGGCTGCGAGGACATGTCCGTCATCCCTTCACCGCGCCGGCGCTGAAGCCGGTGATCAGCCACTTCTGGATGAAGGCGAAGACGATCACCACGGGGACGGCGGCGATCACCCCGCCCGCGGCGAGCGCGCCCAGGTCGACGCTGTCCGCGCCGATGAGGGTGTTCAGGCCGACCGGGATCGTCTGCTTGTCCTGCTCGCTGAGGAACATCAGCGCGAACAGGAAGTGGTTCCAGCTGTGCACGAAGGCGAAGGAGCCGACGGCGATGAGGCCCGGCCGCAGCAGCGGCAGCACGACCGCGCAGAAGGCCCGGAAGCGCGAGCAGCCGTCCACCCAGGCGGCCTCCTCCAGCGAAGGGGGCACGTTCTTGATGAATCCGCTGATCAGGATGATGGAGAGGGGCAGTTGGAAGACGGTCTCGGCGATGACCACGCTCCCCAGGGAGTTGATCAGCTGGAGGTTCTTGAAGATCTCGAAGAGCGGTACGAGCATCAGCGCGCCGGGGATGAACTGCGAGCAGAGCAGCGCCAGCATGAAGCCGTTCTTGATCTTGAAGTCGAAGCGGGCGAGCGCGTAGCCGCCGGCCAGTGCGACGAGGGTCGTGCTGATCAGGGTGCAGATCCCGACGATCATGCTGTTCTGGAAGAAGACGGCGAAGCTCCGCTCGTTCCAGACCTTGGAGAAGTGCTCCCCGGTCATCGGCCACGGCACCAGCGAGGTGGAGCCGGCGGGCCGGACGGCGAAGAGGAACATCCAGTAGAACGGGACGAGCGTGAAGACCAGGTAGACGCCGAGCGGCACGTAGATCTGCCAGCGCGGCACCTCGTCGAAGGCGCGTTCGCGGCCGGGCCTGCGGCGGGGCGTGGCGGGCGGCGGGCCGGCGGGGGCCGCCGGGTGTGCGGAGTGGGTGCCGTTCTTCTCGGCGAGGGCGGCAGTCACTTGTGGTCGCCTCCGAACTTGCTCAGGCGCAGATAGACGATCGAGCAGAAGAGGAGGATCACGAAGGCGACGGTGGTGAGCGCGGAGGCGTAGCCGAAGTCGTGGCCCTCGATGCCGGTGTTGGCGACGTAGAGCGGCAGGGTGGTGGTCTCGCCGGCCGGTCCGCCGCCGGTGAGCGTGTAGAGGAGGTCGACGTTGTTGAACTCCCAGACGCCGCGCAGCAGCGTGGACAGGATGATCGCGTCGCGCAGGTGGGGCAGGGTGATGTGGAAGAACTGCCGCATCCGTCCGGCGCCGTCCACTGAGGCCGCCTCGTACAGCTCCTTGGAGACGGACTGGAGGTCGGCGAGGATGAGGATGGCGAAGAACGGGACGCCGCGCCACAGTTCGGCGACGGTCGCGGCCCAGAAGACCGTGCCGGTGTCGGAGAGCACGGAGGTGCCGTAGTCGCCGATCCCGGCGTCCGCGAGGTAGCGGCTGAAGCCCGTCGAGGAGTTGTAGAGCAGGATCCAGATGGTGCTGGTCAGCACGCCGGAGACGGCCCACGGCGAGAAGACCATGGCGCGGGAGATGCCCCGGCCGATGAAGCTCTGGTTGACGATGAGGGCCAGTGCGAGCCCCAGGGTGAGCTGGAGCGCGACCTGCACGACGACCCACTGGGCGCTGAAGCCGAGCGTCGTCCAGAACTGGTCGTCCTCGGTGAAGATCCGGGTGAAGTTGTCGAGGCCCGCGAAGCCGTTCCGCCAGGGCTTGGTGACGTTGTAGTTCTGCAGGCTGTAGTAGAAGACGCTGACCACCGGGTAGGCGATGAAGCCGAGCATCAGCAGCCCCGCGGGGGCGATCAGCAGATACGGCAGCCGGCGGGGGCTCGCGGAGCGGCGCCTGGGCACCTTGGGCGGTGTGGCCGCGGCGGAGGCTTGGGCCATGACACGTCTCCGTTCTCTCTGTACGGGGGGTGCGGATGGTGCGGGGTGGTGCCGGCGGTGTGTGTAGTGCGCAAGCGCTTGCCGCATGGTGTTCGGTATGCCGAACAAGGCGGGCGCTGGAATTCCGGTGGGGCCGTTCAGCCGGCGTACGGGTCGGGCACTTCTCCCGGCCGGGCCAGGAAGGCGAAGTCGCAGCCGGTGTCGGCCTGGGTGATCTGGTCCTGGTAGAGCGCGCCGTAGCCGCGCTCGTACCGCTGGGGCGGCGCGGTCCACTCGGCCCGGCGCCGGGCCAGCTCCTCGTCCGACACGCCGAGGTCCAGCCGCCGCGCCGCGACGTCCAGGGTGATGAGGTCACCGGTGCGGACGAGCGCGAGGGGCCCGCCGACGTAGGACTCGGGCGCGATGTGCAGCACGCACGCCCCGTAGCTGGTACCGCTCATCCGGGCGTCGGAGATCCGCACCATGTCCCGTACGCCCTGCTTCAGCAGGTAGTCGGGGATCGGCAGCATGCCGTACTCGGGCATGCCCGGGCCGCCCTTGGGTCCGGCGTTGCGGAGCACCAGCACGTGGTCGGGGGTCAGGGCGAGCGCCGGGTCGTTGATGGTGCGCTGCATCTCCTTGTAGTCGTCGAAGACGACCGCGGGACCGGTGTGGCGCAGCAGGTGCGGTTCGGCGGCGATGTGCTTGATGACCGCGCCGTCCGGGCAGAGGTTGCCGCGCAGCACCGCCACCCCGCCCTCGTCGGCCAGCGGGTGGTCGCGCTCCCGTATGACGTCGTCGTTGTGCACGAGCGCCCCGGCGAGCTGTTCGCGCAGGGTGTCGTGGGCGACGGTGGGCCGGTCCAGGTGCAGGACGTCGGTGAGCCGGGCGAGGAAGCCGGGCAGCCCGCCGGCGAAGTGGAAGTCCTCCATGAGGTACTTCCCGCCGGGCCGGAGGTTGGCGAGCACGGGGACGGTACGGGCGATGCGGTCGAAGTCGTCCAGGGTGAGCTTGGTCCCGGAACGCCCGGCCATCGCGATGAGGTGGATGACGGCGTTGGTGGAGCCGCCGAGCGCGAGGACGGTGGCGACGGCGTCCTCGTACGCATCCGCCGTGAGGATGTCCGACAGCTTCCGCTGCCGCCACACCAGTTCGACGATACGGAGCCCGGACCGCGCGGCCATCCGGTCGTGGCCGGAGTCGACGGCCGGGATGGAGGAGGCGCCGGGGACGGTGACGCCGAGCGCTTCGGCGGCGGCGGTGAGGGTGGAGGCGGTGCCCATGGTCATGCAGTGGCCGGGCGAGCGGGCGAGGCCGTTCTCCAGTTCGCCCATCTCGCAGTCGCCGATGAGTCCGGCGCGCTTGTCGTCCCAGTACTTCCACATGTCGGTGCCGGAGCCGAGGACTTCGTTGCGCCAGTGCCCCGGCAGCATCGGCCCGGCCGGTACGAAGACGGTCGGCAGGTCGACCGATGCGGCGCCCATCAGCAGCGCCGGGGTCGACTTGTCGCAGCCGCCGAGCAGCACCGCGCCGTCGACCGGGTAGGAGCGCAGCAGCTCCTCGGTCTCCATCGCCAGCATGTTGCGGTAGAGCATCGGGGTCGGCTTCTGGAACGTCTCCGAGAGCGTGGAGACCGGGAATTCGAGCGGGAAGCCGCCCGCCTGCCAGACCCCGCGCTTGACGGCCTGCGCGCGGTCGCGCAGGTGGACGTGGCAGGGGTTGATGTCGGACCAGGTGTTGAGGATCGCGACGACCGGCTTGCCGAGGTGCTCCTCGGGGAGGTAGCCGAGCTGGCGGGTGCGGGCGCGGTGGCTGAAGGAGCGCAGCCCGTCGGTGCCGTACCACTGGTGGCTGCGCAGCTCCTCGGGGGCGATGCGGCGGTCGGCGGTCATATGGACCACCCGGCGATCTGGTCGGCGACCTCGGCGCGCTGTGCCTCGGGCAGCTCCCGGCTGGGCGGGCGCACCGCGCGGTCGCACAGCCCGAGGGCGGCCAGGGCCTCCTTGATGACGGTGACGTTGTTGGCGGACTGCCGGTCGGCGCGCAGCTCCTCGAAGCGGCGGATCTGCTCCCAGACCTTCATGGCGGCCGGGTGGTCACCGGCCCGCAGCGCCTCCAGCATGGCCAGCGAGACGCCGGGCGCGACGTTGACGAGCCCGGAGGTGAATCCGGTGGCCCCGGCGGAGAAGTAGGACGGCGCGTACAGCTCGGCGAGCCCGGCGACCCAGGTGAACCGCTCCAGACCCGCGTCCCGGGCGAACGCGGCGAACCGGGCGGCGTCCGGGACGGCGTACTTGACGCCGATGACGTTGGGGCAGCTGTCGGCGAGGGCCGCGAGGCAGGCGCCGTCGAGGTGCGGGTTGCGGATGTAGGGGACGACGCCGAGTCCGGGGACGGCCCCGGCGATGGCCCGGTGGTAGTCGACCCAGCCGTCCTGCGAGACGTACGGGTGGACGGGCTGGTGCACCATCACCATCTCGGCGCCCGCGTCCCGGGCGTGCTCGGCGGCGGCGACGGCGGTCGGCACGTCGTGCCCGACGCCGACCAGGACCGCGGCCCGGCCGCCGGCCTCCTCGATGGTCAGCTCCGTGACGGTGCGCCGCTCCTCGGGGGTGAGCGCGTAGAACTCCCCGGTGTTGCCGTTCGGGGTGACGATGCGCACGCCGCCGTCGAGCAGCCTGTGCAGCAGGGCGCGGTGCGCCGCCGTGTCGATGGTCCCGTCCCCGGCGAACGGGGTGACCGGGATCGCCACGACATCTGCGAGGGCCGCCTTCAGCGGTGTGAGGTCCATGCGGACTGGCCTTTCGTCGGTGTGCGGGGTCACGCCGCGTCGCCCCCGTCCTCGTCGTCGGGGAAGGCGCGGCGGACGAACGACGCGATGTGGTCGTGCAGAGCCCCGGCCGCCGCGTCCGCGTCGTCGGCGAGCGCGAGCCGCAGGATCTCCCGGTGCTCGGCCGCCTCCCGCTCCCAGGACGGGATGGCCGACCAGGCGACGGTCGACACGAGCGCGGCCTGGTCGCGGACCTCGTCCAGCATCCGCGCCAGCAACGGGTTGCCGCAGGGCAGGTAGAGCGCCCGGTGGAAGTCCCGGTTGGCGAGCGAGCGGTCGGCCTTGTCGCCCGCCGAGTCCGCCCGCTCCAGGGCCTCCTGCGCCGCGTCGAGCGACGCCTTGCGGGTGATGGAGCGGCGCAGCGCCTCGGGTTCGAGCAGCAGCCGTACGTCGTACACCTCCCGGGCCATGGCCGCGTCGACCAGCCGCACGGTGGCGCCCTTGTACTGGCTCATGACGACGAGCCCGGTGCCGGCGAGCGTCTTCAGCGCCTCACGGACGGGGGTCTTGGAGACCCCGAACTGTGCGGCGAGCTCCGTCTCCACGAGCGCCTGCCCGGGCCTCAGTTGCGCCGTGAGGATCGCGTGCTTGATCGCCTCCAGCACGTACTGGGTGCGGGACGGAATCGGGGTGGGCGCAAAGGTCATGGGTGAAGGGCTCTCACATCTCGCGTATCGCGTCTCATATATGACGTACGAAGTACGACGCGATGAAGCTAGAGGCGCCACGAATGTTTCGTCAACGCTTCTGGCAAAAGAACTTCGCGGGACCGGGACATGTGCCGTACACGGATTCCGCGCCCGCGCCCGCGAGTTCACCGGCGTACGGCATCCGCCCGATGCCTCGCGGGGGCCTCAGCCGCCAGCCTGACTGCGTAACGGACGTGCAGGTCAGGAAGGTTCGGTGGGCACCATGGCGGCGGGGCGGGTACTGAGGGACAGGACGGCAGGGCTGTTCCTGGCGGCGGTCGTCGTGTCCGGATTCGGCAGTTCGGCGATGACTCTGGCGGCCGGGATCTGGGTCAAGTCGCTGACCGGCTCGGACGGTCTGGCCGCGCTGGCCCTGTTCGCCGTCTGGCTGCCGGTCCTGTTCGGCCCGCTGCTCGGCGCACTGGCCGACCGCCTCCCGCGCAAGCCGCTCCTCGTGGGCGCCAACATCACCATGGCCGCCCTCCTGACCACCCTGACGGCGGTGGACTCGGCGGGCCGGGTCTGGCTGCTGTACGCGGTCCTGGTGCTGTACGGCTGCGGCTCGGTGCTGATGGACTCCGCGGAATCGGCCCTGGTCGCGGGGGCCGTCGCACCCGCCCTGCTGGGGGACTTCAACGGCCTGCGGATGATGGCCAACGAGGGCATGAAGCTGGTGGCCCCGCTGACCGGCGCCGGTCTCTACGCCCGCTTCGGCGGCGGCGCGGTGGCCCTCCTGGACGCGGTCTCCTTCGCCCTGGCCGCCGGCCTCTACGGCCTGCTGCGGGTACGCCGGACGGCCGCCGCGCCCCACGGCCGGGGCGGCTGGAGTGCCGGACTGCGGCAGCTGTGGGGCTCGCCGGTGCTGCGCCCCCTCGTCCTCGCCGCCTCGGCCACGATGCTGTGCGCGGGGTTCAACGGGGCGACGCTGTATGCCGTCGTGGACGGCACGCTCGGCCACTCCCCCGCGTACGCGGGGGTGCTCTCCGTCGCGCAGGGGCTCGGGTCGGTCACGATCGGGCTGCTGGCGGGGCCGCTGCTGCGCCGGCTGCCGGAGCGGGTGTTCGCGGCGGCGGGGATCGCGGTGTTCGGCGTCGCGGTGGGGCTGCGGGCCGTGCCGTCCGACGCGGTGGCGCTCACCGCCTGTGCCCTGATCGGGGCCGGTCTGCCGTGCGTGCTGGTCGCCGCGCTGACCGCGGTGCAGCGGGAGACGCCGGACGCGGTGCTGGGCCGCACGGCCGCGAGCGCGGACACGCTGATGATGTCGCCCAACGCGGTGGCGCTGGGGCTCGGCGCGGGGCTGGTCGCGCGGATGGACATGCCGGTGCTGCTGCCGCTGGTGGGCGCGGTGGCCCTGCTGACGGCGGCGCTCCTGCTCACGGGCCGGCGGGAACCACTGGCCCCCGCCGGCCCGCACGTGTCAGCCGAGGCGTGAGAGCGCCCCGGCGACGGCTGCCAGATCGGGGTCCGGGGCCAGCCCCGCGTGATACAGCCGCAGTTGGTTCGCCCCGAGCGAGGCCGCGTGGGCGGCGTCCCGCTCCAGCGTGTCCGGGCTGCCGCCCATCCCCCGCACCACGGTGAGGTTGGCCGCGAAGACCCCCTGCGCACCGGTGAACGGCCCGAGCACGGCCTCCCGGACCGCGTCCGCCCCCGTGCAGGGCAGCACCACTCCGTCCGCCACGGACAGGATGTGCCCGGGCTCGACGCCCACGTTCGCCCCGCACCGGTACGGGGACGGGTCGGCGTGCAGCAGCACCTGGAACCCGGGCGCCGCGGCCGCCCGCACCGCCCCGGCCACCGCCGCCTGAAGCCCCCGGGCCACCTGGGACCGCCACCGCAGGGTGGCCTCCGCGCGGTCCGCGCCGAGCAGCTTGCGCACCGCGTCCCACCCGGCGCCCGCCGCCCCCGCCCCGGCCCAGACCGGCTCCAGCGCACCCCGCACGGCCGCGCCGAGCTGCTCGGCGTCCAGCCCCTGCCCGGCGTAACCGGCCCGGCAGGCGGAGCAGAAGCACAACGACATCAGATACTGCGCCGCGTCGCCCAGCCCCACTCCCCCCACCTTGTCGTGGGCGTGCAGATGGGCGAAGCCGTACCAGCCGCAGGACTCCAGCTCGGTGCCCCGGGCCCCGTCCCGTACCGCGGCCTCCGCCGCCAGGTCCACCAGATACGCCCGGACCTCCGGCTGCGCGATGCAAGGTGCCCACGGGTAGAGGTCCCCGTAGGCATTGACCACGGACGTGCGCGGGTGTTCCGCGCCCAGCCGGGAGTTGTGCGCGAGCACCACCCAGCTGTGCACCTCCAGACCGGCACCGGCCAGCGCGTCCGCGGCCTCGGCGAAGGGGTCGTCCGAGGCGACCCACGCCTGTTCGTACGGGCGCAGCGCCCGCCCCGCCCACCGCTCGGCGTCCGGCGGATAGAGCACCGCCGCGTGTTCGGCCGTCACGATGCGACGGGCCGGGTGGCGCGGGGTCAGCGCCCGGGTCGAGTGGTAGGCGGAGGCGAGCGTCACCTGCTGGACGCCGAGGTCCGCGATGCGGGCGGGGGCGTCGGGGTCCCCCACGACGTCCCACGGATAGAGGAAGACGGAGGTCTTCACCCGCGCCCTCCGGCCCCGTGCCGCTCCAGCAGCGCGCGGCCGCTCGCGATGATCTCCGTCAGCTCCTCGATGTGCGCGGCCGGCGGCTCGGTGAGCGGGCTGCGCACCTCCCCGACGTCCAGCCCCTGGAGCCGGACCGCCGCCTTGACCAGCGATACGGCGTAGCCGCGCCCCTTGGCCCGCAGCTCGACGAGCGGCCGGTAGAAGGTGTCGAGCAGTGCGTTGACCAGTCCGTCGTCGCCGGAGTCCAGGGCCCGGTAGAAGGCCAGGGCGATGTCCGGTGCGAAGGCGAAGACGGCGGACGAATAGAGCGTGACGCCGATGCCGCGGTAGGCGAGGCCGGTGAGCTCCGCGGTGGGCAGCCCGTTGAAGTACAGGAAGTCCTGCCCCGGCAGCCCGGTCCGGACCGCGCTGACGATGCGCTGCATCAGGTCCAGGTCGCCGTAGCCGTCCTTGAGCCCGATGATCCCCGGCGTCCGCGCCAGCGCGACGACCGTCTCCGGCGCGAAGACGGCGTTGTCGCGCTGGTACACGATCGTCTCCAGCCGCGTGGCGGCGGCCAGCGCCGTGTAGTGCGCCAGCAGCCCCGCCTGGTCCGCCTGCACCAGGTACGGCGGCATCGCGAGCAGCCCGTCCGCGCCGGCCTCCTCGGCGAGCTGCGCGAACCGGACCGCCAGCGCGGTGCCGTATCCGGCTCCCGCCACGACCGGCACCTGCCCCGCGGTCTCCTCCACCGCGGCGGCGACGACGAGCCGGAACTCCTCCGGTGTCAGCGCGTGGAACTCCCCCGTACCGCAGCACGCGAACACCGCCGCCGCGCCGGCGTCTACGCCCCGGCGGACGTGCGCCCGGAAGACGTCCACGTCCACGGAACCGTCCGCGCGGTAGGCGGTGACGGGGAAGAAGAGCGGCCCGGCTACGGCGGTGAGCCGGGCGGCAAGCGGGTCTGAGGTCACGGGCGCTCCCTGGGGCGTGCGCATCTCTGATTGACGTCCACACATATGAACGATGCCTAAGCTAGGGCCCTCCGGGCGCGGGGTCAAGACGACGCCGCCCCTTCCCCGGGCGCGGGGTTCCGTCCCCAATCGCCGGACGGGCTCAAAGGCGCGCCCCGGCGCTGCGGGCGGGTCCCGTACGCCGGTTGGCACGATGGCCGCAGAAGCAAGACGGCCCCACCGGGCAGGGGCGGCCCGCACCGCGCAGAGCACCCGCACGAACCCAGCCCGTCCGGCACTTGAGGACGGAACCCCGCACCCCGGACCGGGCAAGCACCTTGACCCCCCGCACCCCCACCTCATACCTTGTCCACGCATGTGAACCTGATCCAAAAGGAGACCCGCATGCCCGCCCCAACCCCCCGCACCGTCCTGCTCACCGGCGCCGCAGGCGGCCTCGGCACGCTGATGCGGGAACTGCTGCCCGCCCACGGCTACGCGCTGCGCCTGTTCGACATGGTGCCGATCGAGGGCGAGCCGGACGCGATCACCGCCGACCTCGGAGACAAGGACGCGCTGCGCGAGGCCGTGCAGGGGGTCGACGCGATCATCCACCTCGCGGGCATCTCCCTGGAAGCCCCGTTCGAGAAGATCCTCAGGGCGAACGTCGAGGGCACCTACAACCTGTACGAGGCCGCGCGAGCGGCCCACGTGCCGAGGATCGTGTTCGCCTCGTCCAACCACGCCATCGGCTTCACACCGCGCCCGCAACCGGGCGACCCGCTGATCCCGGTGGACACGCCGCGCCGACCGGACACGTTCTACGGCCTGTCGAAGTCGTTCGGAGAGGACCTCGCCCAGCTGTACTGGGACCGCCACGGCCTGGAGACGGTGTCCGTCCGCATCGGTTCCTGCTTCCCGGAGCCGACGTCGGTGCGGATGCTTTCGGTGTGGATGAGCCCCGCCGACGGCGCCCGCCTGTTCGACGCCGCGCTCACCGCGGCCGACGTGGGGCACACGGTCGTGAACGGCTCCTCGGACAACACCCGCCTGTGGTGGGACCTGACGTCGGCGCGGGCGCTGGGTTACGAGCCGCAGGACGACTCGGAGCCGTACGCGGCGAAGCTCATCGCGGAGCAGGGCGAGCTGGACCCGGAGAACCCGGACCACGCGCACCTCGGGGGCCACTTCTGCACCAATCCGCCGATCTGGCCGCACTGAGGGCGGGAAAAACACCGGCCCCGGGCGGCGCCCGGCAGGCATGATGCGCTCATGGCGAGACCTTCGGGATTCCGGTACGAGCAGCACGGCGACGCGAGCGTCACCATCACCCACCGCGGCCGCCCGGCCGGCGCCCTGCGCGGCAGCCGGGCGGAGAAGTTCCTGGCGGAGGCGGAGGCGGGGGACGCCCAGCTGGTGATGGCCCGCTGGACGGGGGCGTACAAGCACGGCAACGAGCGGACCGCGCGCAACCACCCCAGAAACCGGTGACATGAGCTGATAAGTACGGACGGGACAGGCGCTGCGTCCGTACGGGCGAACCCGGCGGAAGGTAAGGGAACGGCAAAGCCGGGTCGTTCGTTCATCCGGACATGACCGCTATGACACCTGGCTCGAACCTTCCGCTCCCCGCCGTCCGCCTGGCGGTCGACGTCGCCGCGCCGGTGCGGCTCGACGTGTCGGGCCTGCTGCTCGCCGCCGACGGCAAGGTGCGCTCCGACGACGATTTCATCTTCTACAACCAGCCCTCGGGCCCCGGTGTGACCTACCGCTCCGGCGGCGGCAGCGCACCGGACGCCATCGTGGTGGACACCGCGTCCGTGCCCGCCGGCATCGAGAAGATCGTCGTCACGGCGAGCCCGGACGGCGCGGGTCAGACGTTCCAGGGCATCGAGCCGACCGCCACCGTGCGCAACGCGGCCGACGGCAGCGTGCTCGCCTCCTTCACGCCGCCCCGGCTGGGGGCGGAGACCGCGCTCGTGGTCATGGAGGTCTACCGGCGCGGCGGGGCCTGGAAGGTCCGCGCGGTCGGCCAGGGCTATGCGAACGGGCTGGCCGGCATCGCCACGGACTTCGGCGTCACGGTCGACGAGGAGCCCACCGCCACCCCCGCCCCGGCGGCCCCCGTCGCAGCCCCGGCACCGCCCGCCCCCGTCGCAGCCCCGGCGGACCCGCGCATCGCGCCCCCGCCGCCGGCCGCGCCCCCGACTCCCCCGGCGGCTCCCGCCGCCCCCGCCACTCCCGGCAGGATCAGCCTCGACAAGGGCCGGGTCAGTCTGCGGAAGAACGAGACGGTGTCGCTGGTCAAGGCCGGGCGGCCGCTGCTGTCCCGGGTGAAGATGGGCCTCGGCTGGGAGCCCGCGTACCGCGGCAAGGACATCGACCTGGACGCCTCGGTCATCGCGTACGGGCCCCGGCGCAACCACCTGGACAGCTGCTACTTCGGCAAGCTGTCCATCCTGGACGGCGCGATCAAGCACTCCGGGGACAATCTCACCGGCGAGGGCGAGGGGGACGACGAGGTGATCGTCGTGGACCTGGGCCGGATTCCCCAGGAGGCGACCGGCCTGGTGTTCACGGTCAACTCGTTCACGGGCCAGAAGTTCACCGAGGTGGCCAAGGCGTACTGCCGGCTGGTCGACGCGGCGACGGACGAGGAGCTGGTCCGCTTCGATCTGACGGGGGCCGAGCCGCAGACGGGCGTGATGATGGCCAAGCTGATCAGGCAGTTCACCGGGGAGTGGGAGATGACCGCGCTGGGCGACTTCGTGAAGTCGCGCACCGTCCGCGGCATGGTCAAGCCCGCCGCCCAGGCCCTGTAGCCACCGGGAACGTCTTCAGGGGCCCCGCGCGGTCGGCGGGGCCCCTGAGGACGGTCGGCGGAAGAGGTGCGGGGCCCTATCAGAGCTTGGTCAGCTTGGAGTAGGGGCTCAGGATTCTGCCCTGGCGCCCCGAGAAGTCGATGAGTACCGCGTCGTTGTCGCCCTCGACCGCAAGGACGCGTCCGAGGCCGAACTGGTCGTGCGAAACCCTGTCGCCCACATCGAACAATTCGACCGGTGGGGCCGCCTGGGCCGGGCGGTTGAAGGGACTGGAAGGCAGGTGGCGCCGGGATCCGGCTGACTGTTTCATTACCTTGAGTATGCGCCTCGGGAACGCCCGACGCCATGCCCTGCCACCTCCGGGGCCCCACCGATACCGGATTGGTAATCAGGGAGTCCGGTCCCGGCCGCCTCCCGGAAGCGCTTCCGCCCAAGCGCCACCGGGCCGCAAGCCCCTACCGCTACCGGTTGGGCTGGCGCTTCCACGGGCCGGTGATGGCGACCATGATCCCCGGCGTCTGGATGTTGGCGTACAGCGTCCTGCCGTCCGGCGAGAACGTGACGCCGGTGAACTCGCTGTACTCCGGCTCCGCCTCGGTGCCGAGGTTCAGCTCGTTGCGCGCGATCGGGTAGGTGCGGCCGCTCTCGGTCGCCCCGAAGAGGTGCTGGACGCCCTCGCCGTCCTCGGCGATGACCAGGCCCCCGTACGGCGAGACGGTGATGTTGTCCGGGCCGTCGAAGGCGCCGTCCTCGGACGGGTCGGGGTTGACACCGAGGAGCACCTTCAGGGTCAGCGTGCGGCGCTTCGGGTCGTAGAACCAGACCTGGCCGTCGTGCTGGACGGGGCTCTCGTCCCGGGCGAACGAGGAGACGATGTAGACGCCGCCGTCGCCCCACCACATGCCTTCCAGCTTGCGGGCACGGGTGACCTCCTTGTCGCCGAACTGCTTGCGCACCGAGACGCTCCTGGCGTCGCGGTCGGGCACGTCGACCCAGTCCACGCCGTACACGGTGCCGATCTCCGTGGCCCGGGAGAGGTCGTCGACGAACGTGCCCCGCCTGTCGAAGCACCTGGTGGCCTGGAGCACCCCGGCGTCGTCGGCGAGGGTGCGCAGCTTGCCGCGGCCGTGCCGGAAGCCGTGCGGCGGGACCCAGCGGTAGAGCAGCCCGTTGGGGCCGGCCGCGTCCTCGGTGAGGTAGGCGTGGCCCTGCTTGGGGTCGATGACGACCGCCTCGTGCGCGTACCGGCCGAAGGCCCTGATGGGGCGCGGGGAGCGGTTGGCGCGCCTGTCGTAGGGGTCGACCTCGAAGACGTAGCCGTGGTCCTTGAGCAGGCCGTTCTTGCCGGCCCTGTCCTCGGTCTCCTCGCAGGTGAGCCAGGTGTCCCACGGGGTGGCGCCGCCGGCGCAGTTGGTGGAGGTGCCGGCGATGCCGACCCACTCGGCGGTGCGGCCGTCGCGGCGGGTCTCCACGACGGTGCAGCCGCCGGCCGCGACGGGGTCGTAGACGAGGCCGTCGGTGAGCGGTACCGGGTGTTCCCAGTCGGCGCGGGTGCCGCTCAGCTCGTGGTTGTTCACCAGCAGCGTCACGCCGCGCGCGCCCTCGAAGGCGGCCGTGCCGTCGTGGTTGGAGGGCGTGTACTCGCCGGACTCCAGCCTGGTGACACCGCAGTGCGTGATGATCTTGTACGAGAATCCGGCGGGCAGCGCGAGTATGCCCTTCGGGTCGGGGCGCAGCGCCCCGTATCCGGGCTCGCGGCCGTGGCCGTGGCCGTCGTGTCCGTGGCCGTGGCCGTCGTGTCCGTGGCCGTCGTGTCCGTGGCCGTGGCCGTCGTGTCCGTGGCCGTGCTTGGGGTCCCCGGCGGCGAGGGCGCCGGGCGCGGTGGCCAGCGCGGCGACGGTTCCGGTGAGGGCGATGCCGGCACCGGTGAGGGCGGACTGTGTGGTGAATTCCCTGCGCGTGAAGGCCATCACGTACTCCTGCTGCTACGGGGGCGTGCTGTTGACGGCCTCACCGTTGCGCCCGTGCCCCAACACCAGGTGAACCGACGACGGCTTCGGGGCGATCCTTTCGGTGAACATCGGCGCGGGCGGGGCGGGCGGCCCGTCTCCGGCCGCCCGCCCCTCACGCCTCCCCGCCCCTCACGCCTCCCGGGCCCTCTTCGCGGCAGGCCCTAGTCGGCCGAGCCGCCGCGCGAGCGGGCCTTGAACGCGGCCTTGCGGGCGTCCTTGGCCTGCTTCTTGTCGCTGTGCAGCCGCCCCATCGCCTCCAGCACGTCCGCGGTCGCCGGGTGGTCGACCCGCCACGCCTCCTCGAAGAAGCCGCTGTGCTGGCCGGACAGCCCCTCGACCAGGTCTTGGAGCTCGTCGAGGTCGCCGTCCGCCTCCAGTTGGGCGGCGATCGTGTCGATGGCGAGCCAGAAGATCATCGCCTCGGAGGGTGCGGGGACGTCGGCCGCGCCGCGTTCCGCCAGCCAGACCCGGGCCAGGCCGCCGAGTTCGGGGTCGCCGAGCACCGCGCGTACAGCCGGTTCCGCCTCGGCGCCGACCAGGGCGAGCGCCTGCTGGCAGTGCAGCCGGCGCAGGGGGGCCAGGGGATCCTCGCCCCGGGCCGCGTCCAGGAGCTCGGCGGCGGCGCCGTCGGAGCCGCGGCGGGTCAGCCACAGCTGGATTTCAGCGCGGGCGGCCGCCTCCGGGTAGTAGGCGACGCCGCCGAGGAGCGTGTCGGCGCCCTTGTCCGCGAGGTCGCCGATGGCCGGGGCCTCCACCCCGGCCTCCAGCATGCGGGCGCGGATGCCGTAGATGCCGAGGGGGGTCAGCCTGACCATGCCGTACCGGGTGACGTCCTCGTCGTCGGCGGGGGACGCGGTCTCCTCGCCCTCCTCCACGAGCAACGCCTCGTCCACCGGGTGGTATTCGACGATGCCGATGGGTTCGAGGACGCGGAACTGGTCGTCCAGGCGCATCATCGCGTCCGAGACCTGCTCCAGGATGTCGTCGGTGGGCTCGCCCATGTCGTCGGGGACGATCATCGAGGCGGCGAGCGCGGGCAGCGGCACGGGCGAACCGTCCGCCCCCTCGCCGACGGTGAGCAGGTAGAGGTTGCCGAGGACCCCGTCGAGGAATTCCGCCTCCGTCTCCGGGTCCCAGTCCAGCGCGTCGAAGTCGATCGAGCCGTCCTCGCCGACGAGGTCCGCGAAGTCGTCGAAGAGGGGCGCGGTGGCGTCGGCGTGCGCGGCCTCCAGGCCGTCGAGCCAGATCGCCAGGACGTCGGCCGGTGAACCGCCGGTGAGCAGCGCCAGGTTCTCCCCCGCGGTGACGGTCCCGTGCGCGTCCTCGCCTGCGGCTTCCTCGTCGTCCTCGTCCGGGCCGTTCTGCGGACCGTCCTCCTCCGGGGAGGGGTCCTCGACCTCGACCAGTCCGGTGTCGACGGCGAGCCGCCACGCCTCGCTGGCCTCCGCCGCGCCGTCCTCGTCGGGCGTGAGGCCGAGGTGCTCGGCGGCGGCGGGCAGTTGTGCGTCGGCGAGTTCGCCGCCGGCCCCGACCCTGGTGTCCGGGCCGGCCCAGCGGGCGAGCCGTGCGGCGCGGGCGAGCAGCGGCGCGGCAAGCGCGTCCCGTGCCAGCTCCGCCTCGGTGTGCAGCAGGGCCGGCGGCAGGGTCGGGCGCTCTGCGGACATCAGGGGGTCTCCTCGGAACAGGGGGGCGTGGCGGCCGCCGGGATGCGGCACCGGGTGCGTACCGGGCCGGGCGGCTCAGGACGTGTTCCGCGAGGGTCTCCGCCCGTCCGGAGGGTGTCGCACAGCGGACGGGACATACGGAACACGGCCTAAGCCTAGACGCATTTCGCCGCGTGCCGGCCGGAATGCGGGCACGGCCGCCGGTGCCCGGTGCGGGGCGCGGGTGCGCTGCCGGTGCCGCGGACGGCCGTGCCAGAGTCCGGGGCGTGAATCTGCGTACCGCCACCCGCTCGGACCTGCCCGCCGTGCTCGCCCTGCTGGCCGACGAGGACGTGGTGGTGGACCCCGCGTCGGTCGTCGTCGGTGAGGCGTACGAGAAGGCGTTCGCCGACATCGTGAGCGACGCGCGCAACGAGATCCTGATGCTGGAGGACGGCGGGACGGTGGTGGGCTGCCTCCAGGCCACGTACATCCCGGGGCTCGGACGCGACGGCGCGGAGCGGGCGCTTATCGAGGCCGTGCGGATCAGGGCGGACCGGCGGGGCGGCGGGCTCGGGCGGCAGCTGATGGAGCGGGCGGTCGAGCGGGCCCGGCTGCGGGGTTGCGCACTGGTGCAGCTGACCAGCAGCCGGCGCCGGACGGACGCGCACCGCTTCTACGCGTCGCTGGGGTATCCACCTGCTGTTCCTCAGAGTTGAGGGAGTGAGCGTAACCACGTCTGAGTGAGTGTCGTTCTCAGGGCGTGAATCTGACGGAGTGGGCGAGGACGCAGGGTGTGCATCCGCAGACCGCGTATCGGTGGTTCCGTGAGGGAACGTTGCCGGTGCCGGCTCAGCGGGTCGGACCGCGAACAATCCTGGTGAACGTGGACGCGAACACCGCGTCTGGGGCCATTGGCGGAGTGGGTCTGTATGCCCGCGTGCCCTCGCACGACCAGAAGAGCGATCTGGAGCGCCAGGTCGCCCGGCTGTCGGCGTGGGCGGCGAAGGCCGGTCACCGGGTCGTTCGGGTCGAGGCAGAGATCGCCTCCGGGACGAACGGCTGCCGCCCCAAGGCCCGGCGCCTGCTGGCCGATCAGCACGTGACCTGCGTGGTGGTGGAGCACAAGGACCGGTTCACCGCAAGTCATGAGGGCTTCAAGCTCGCTCTCTGAGCGCCGCCGGTGGCGTCCGGGCCGCGAGGGTGCCGGGCAGCCACGCATCCTTGAGCGTTGCTTCACCTTCACCCGCAGCAGAACTAAGTGGACCTTCATGGTCCGGTGGGCCGAGACTGCGGTCATGACGCCTTCCGCCCCTTCGCGCCCGCGCCCCTTCGGCCGCGCCCTCTGCGCCATGATCACGCCCTTCACCGCCGCCGGCGCGCTCGATCCGGACGCGGCGGCCGCGCACGCCGCCGCGCTGGTCGCGGGCGGCTGCGACGGGCTGGTGCTCAGCGGCACCACCGGGGAGTCCCCGACCACCTCCGACGCGGAGAAGGCGGCGCTGCTGCGGGCGGTACGCGACGCGGTCGGCCCGGGCGTGCCGCTGGTCGCGGGCGTCGGCACCTCCGACACCCGGCACACGATCGAGCTGGCCCGCCAGGCCGAGCAGGCGGGCGCCGACGGTCTGCTCGTGGTGACCCCGTACTACAGCAGGCCCCCGCAGGCGGCCGTGGAGGCGCACTTGCGCCGGGTCGCCGACGCCGCGGAGCTGCCCGTGATGCTGTACGACATCCCCGGCCGCACCGGCACCCGCATCGAGCCGGAGACCATGCTGCGGCTGGCGGAGCACCCGCGCATCGTGGCGGTGAAGGACTGCGCGCAGGACCTGCTGGCGGCGACCCGGGTGATCGCGGCGGGCGGACTCGCGTACTACTCGGGCTGCGAGGAGCTGAACCTGCCGCTGTACGCGGTGGGCGGCGCGGGGTACGTCAGCACGGTCGCCAATGTGGTGCCCGGCCGGATGCGGGCGGTGCTGGACGCCTTCGACGCCGGGGACACGGCCGGGGCCGCCCGGCTGAACGCGCGGCTGGCACCGCTGACCGCGCTGATGATGGCGTCCGGTCTGCCGGGCACGGTCACGGCGAAGGCGCTGCTGGCCGCGGGCCCGGTCCGCGAACCGCTGCAGCCCGCCGGCCGCGAGGCGTCCGACGGGCTGCGCGAGGCGTACGAGGAACTCCTCGCCGCCGCTTAGCCGTTGCTGTGCAGGACGTCGTTGAGGCCGTCCCAGACCGCGTTGTTCGGGCGGGCCTCGACGGTTCCGGTCACCGAGTTGCGGCGGAAGAGGATGTTCGAGGCTCCGGAGAGCTCGCGGGCCTTGACGACCTGGCCGTCCGGCATGGTGACCCGCGTGCCGGCGGTGACGTACAGGCCGGCCTCCACGACGCACTCGTCGCCGAGCGCGATGCCGACCCCGGCCTCCGCACCGACGAGGCAGCGCTCGCCGATCACGATGCGCTCCTTGCCGCCGCCGGAGAGCATGCCCATGGTGGAGGCGCCGCCGCCGATGTCCGAGCCGTCGCCGACGACGACGCCGGCGGAGATCCGGCCCTCGACCATGGAGGTGCCCAGCGTGCCGGCGTTGAAGTTGACGAAGCCCTCGTGCATGACGGTCGTGCCGGAGGCGAGGTGCGCACCGAGCCGCACCCGGTCGGCGTCGGCGATCCGTACGCCCTTGGGCGCCACGTAGTCCGTCATGCGCGGGAACTTGTCGACGGAGGTGACCTGGAGGTGCAGGCCGTCGCCGCGGGCGTTGAGCCGCACCCTCTCCAGGTCGTCCACGGCGACCGGGCCCAGCGAGGTCCAGGCGACGTTGGTGAGCAGGCCGAAGAGCCCGTCGAGGTTCTGCCCGTGCGGCCGGACGAGGCGGTGCGAGAGCAGGTGCAGGCGCAGGTACGCGTCGTGGGCGTCGAGCGGCTTGTCGTCCAGCGACGCGATGACCGTGCGGACGGCGACGACCTCGACCCCGCGGCGGGCGTCCACCCCGATGGCCTTGGCGGCGCCCTCGCCGAGCAGGTTGACGGCCCGGTCGGGGGTGAGCCGCTCCGTTCCGGCCGGGCCGGGCTCGGCGGAGAGCTCGGGCGCGGGGAACCAGGTGTCGAGGACGGAACCGTCGCCGGCGATGGTGGCGAGGCCGGCGGCGACGGCGCCGGTAGTGCGGGTGGAAGTCGTGTCGGTCATACCAGAAACCTAACGGGCGGGAGGCGGCACGGGCGAACCGGTCTCAGCGTCCGGGCGTGGCCGGCGCGGCCCGGTGGCCGGCTTCTCGCAGGGCGCGTCGGTGGCCCTGCGGCTCGGCCGGGCCCTGGAGGCGGGGCAGGACAACTGGTTCCGGCTGGGCGCGCTGGCGCCGGTCGGCGGCGCGTACGACTTCGGGGGCGCGGAGCTGCGCGCGCTGCTCGCGGGCGACCTGGACGCCAAGTCCAGCGTGGTCTACGCCGCGTACACGCTGGTCGCCTTCAACCGGCTGCACGACACCTACGACAGCCCCGGGGAGGTCACCCGGGACGCGTACGCCGGTACGGTCGAGGCCCTTTTCGACGCGCGCACACGGGTCAGGACCTGATGCAGGGCACCCCGGAGACGCTGGACGGTCTGCTGACCGCCCACGGCCGCGCGCTCCTGGCGCATCCGACAGGCGCCCTGGCCGAGGCGCTGCTGACCACCGACGCGGTCTGCACCGGCTGGGCCCCGGTCGGCCTCTACATGGCGTCCGGCGACGAGCAGGCGAGGACCGAGAACACCGCGAACTGCCGGTCGGCGCTGGCCGCCAGGGGGGTGTCCGCCCCGGTCACCGATGTCGGCGCGGTGGACTACCACGGCTCGCGCCACCTGGGGTCCAACGTGGCGGCCACCTCGCGGATCGTGCGCTGGTTCGGCGAGCTGTCCCGGCGCTGACCCGCCCTTCCGGCCCGGTCAGCGCGCGATCCGGCCCAGCATCTCCCGCGCGTACGCCTCGTCGTACTCGCCGCCGGTGAGCAGCACCTGGAGGCAGATGCCGTCCATCAGGGCGACCAGGGCCCGCGCGGTGGCCGGGCCGGTGCGCGGCTGGAGCAGGGCGGCCGTGGCATCGGTCCACTCGGCGGCGACCGGCCGCAGCGCGGGCCGGCGCAGGGCGGCGAGGTAGAGCTCGTACTCCAGCTCGGCCCGGCCCCGGCCGCCGGCGAAGAACCGGCCGAGCAGCCGGGCGAGTTCGGCCGCGAGGTCGGCGACCGGGTCGGCGAGGGCCCGGCTCTCGCGCATGACGGCGGCGAAGTTCTCATTCGACCTGCGCAGCGCGGCGATCAGCAGCTCGTCCAGCGAGGCGAAGTGGTACGTGGTCGAGCCGAGCGGCACATCGGCCTCGGCGGCCACCGAGCGGTGGCTGAGTCCGGCGATGCCCCGCTCGCCGACCACGCGGATCGCCGCGTCGATGATCCGGCCGCGCCGCTCGGGGTCGTACCGCCGTGCCATCAGTGCGCCCCGCCCAGGTTGAGCACCACCACACCGGCGATGACGAGCAGGATGCCGGCCGCCTTGGCCGGCCCTGCGGACTCCCCCAGGAACAGCATGCCGATGAGGGCGACGGCGGCGGTGCCGACGCCGGCCCAGATCGCGTAGGCCGTGCCGACCGACAGGGTCTTGAGGGTCTGGGCGAGCAGCGAGAAGGCCAGCAGATAGCCGGCGACGGTGATCAGCGAGGGCCAGAGCCGGGTGAATCCCTCGCTGTACTTCATGGCGGTCGTCCCCGCCACCTCCGCTGCGATGGCCGCGGCGAGCAGTCCGTATCCCATGTGTACGAGTGTACGCAACGGCTGCTCGCCCACGGCCCGGAGTCACCGGCCGGGCGGGGCGCTACCGTGGTTCGTCCAGTACATGATCGACGGACCGACGGAGCAGCAGTGGCGCAGGACGCAGGGTGGGGCGGCGGGGCCTATGGAGGCGCGCCGTACGGGGGACCGTCCGGGGCTCCCGGGTGGGGTGGCCGGGGCGGTGGCTGGATGCCGCCCCAGCCGGGGGTGATACCCCTCGGGCCGCTGAGGCTGGGGGACATATTCGGCGGGGCGTTCGCCACCCTGGGCCGCTACGGCAAGCAACTGCTCGCCGTGGGCGCGGCCCTGTACGGCGGCGCGCTGGTCGTGGTGGGCGCGGTGGTCGCCATCGCGTACGCGGCCGTCGCGGACCATCTGGACCGGCTGTTCGCGCTGACCGAGTACGAGGACCCCGCCGCGCGGGACCTGACGCCGGTGCTGGTGGCCTTCGGCGTGGTCTGGCTGCTCTCGATGCTCTCGATGCTGGTCGCCACGGCCGTGGTCTACGCGGCGGTGCCGGTGGTCCTCCAGGAAGCGGTGCTGGGCCGGCCGACCACGTTCTCCGCGGTCTGGCGGCGGGCCTGGTCGCGGGTGCCGGCGGTGATCGGCGCCGTCCTGCTGACCGGGCTGATCACGTTCGTTCCGATGCTGCTCGCCATGGGCGCCCTCATCGCCTGCATCATCGGCGCGGTCACCATGGACAACGGCGGGGGCTCGGCGGCCCTGATCGTGGTGGGCGTGCTCTGCTTCCTGGCCTGCATCCCGCTGGCCGTCTGGCTCTGGGTGAAGTACTCCCTCGCCCCTGCGGCCGCCGTCTTCGAGGACCAGCGGCCGGTCGCCTCGATGCACCGCTCGGCCACGCTGATACGCGGCGACTGGTGGCGGGTCTTCGGGATGACGATGCTGGCGGGGATGATCGCCGGTGTCGCGAGCTATCTGATCCAGCTGCCGTTCAGCTTCCTCGGCATGTTCACCGGCATGCTGGGCTCCGCCGATCTGAGCGACGACCCGAACCCCACGGCGGTCCTCGCCGCGGTGAGCGGGTACGTGGTGCTCCTGGTGCTCGGGCAGCTGGTGAGCCAGCTGATCGTGGCCGTGTTCCCGCCGCTGGTGACCGGGCTGCTCTACGTCGACCGCCGCATCCGCACCGAGAACCTCGCCCCGGTGCTCGCCCAGGCCGCCGCCGTACCGCCGCAGTACACGGCGTAGCGGCCCCGGCGGACCCCGCGTCAGTCGACGAGCGACTCCTTCGGGCGCAGCACGCAGAACTTTGCCCTCGGGACCGCCCCACACACGGAACTAGTAGTTCTGGAGTGTTGCTGTGGTGGCATCGACGCTGGTCAGGCCCGATACCGAGACTCGAACCCCTTCGGTCCCTACAGGAGGCATGACCCACGCACCCTGGAACCCTCTTGCGGGCACGGTCTACACCGAGACCCTTGCACTCCTGGCCGAAGAACCCTGGTTCGCTGCCCGTGTTGAATTCCGGGCGGCCCGCAAGGGCCGATACGACAAGCGATGCTGCGACCGTAATGCCAGGGGAGTTCAGCGGACTCGTCCCCCTGTCGGCAGGACCGGCCAGCTGGCAGGGAGCGGGGCGGCGCGCACATGAGCCGTCACCGCGTCGTGAGCCACGCCGCGAGTCCGCTTCCCGTGGTCGTGGCGAGGGCTGCCACCAACCATGCCGGGACACGCTGGATTGTCACATGCAGTCCCCCGCAACGGAGTTCAAAGGAAGGGGCACGGTTCTTGTCAGTTGTCATGGATGCATCCCATCAAGGTGTGCGGGTGTCGCGGCACGGGGCACCCGCGTGAACTTCCGTGAAGTGCGGGCCGGAACGTGAAATCGCGTGAAACCCATACTGCCGTGATCGCGATGGTGTATGCCCTGGCTAATTCGGGCCGCGAGGCCGAGCAACAGCGCGGTACGGCCAACGAGCGGGGCTACACCACACGGTGGCAGCACTTCCGGCAGGTCACCTGTACCGGCATCCGTGGTGTTTGCTCTGCGGTGGCACGGCGACGGTGGCTGATCACCTCCCCGAGTCCCGGCGTGAGCTGGTGGCGGAAGGGGTCGCCGAGCAGGACGCACCGAACCGCTTACGTCCGCTGTGCACGCAGTGTCACAACCGAGAGACCCTCGCAGAGGCAACCGGACGGTTGGGCTGCCGCGAATGCGAAGCCGATTCGGACATAGCTCACGGCTCGACCAGGGGAACTCCCCTGCCCTCGCCTGCCAGATCGGCAGGGGGGAAAAGACTCGCATGGCCCATTGGGGTAATTTGGTGGAGGTGAACGCCTGGAAGTTTCAGGTTAAATCCCCAACCCCCTAATGAGCCTAGGGAACGGCTCGCCATCGCCGAGCCTGGCTATAACGACTCGGACGCGTGGGACTGATCCGCAGCAACACAGAGCCCCCGTGCTCATCACCCACACCAGGGCGACGGGTGCGGGGGCTGATGTCATCCGGGCCCCGCTTGACGGATCGGCCTTGCCGAGCTACGGCAGGGGCATACGCTTGTCGTGAGGTGAGCGCTGATGTCCACAGGGTTGGCAGACAACATCCGGAAGTACCGGCGCACGGCCGGACTGAGCCAGGAAGGGCTGGCCGAGTCGGCCGGCCTTTCGCTAAGTACCGTTCGCAAGGTCGAACAAGGCGGGGATGTGCGAGTCGAGACCTTGCACGCCCTCGCCCGCGCGCTAAGGGTCAGTACATCTGCGCTGTTCGCTACCGAGGCTCCGCGATCCGTGGTCGGCCCCCAAGACGACGTCAACCGGCAGCATCTCGTTGAGTTGCGGCGCGCGCTGATGCCGCCCATCGGGCTTGCCGCCCCTCTCGGCGCCGATCCGGTGGAACCTGGGGGGCTGGACGCGACCCGTCGGAAGGTTCGGGACGCTCGGGCCCTGTATGACCAGGACCGCTATTCGTCCGTGGCAAAGTTGCTTCCCCCGCTCTTGCGTGGCTCTGAGGCCGCTGTGAACGTCCTGGATGGTGAGGAGCAGCAGCACGCGGTAGTCGCCCGCTGCCAAGTGCTGCTGATGACAGGCCAGTTCCTCACGCAGGTGCGGCAGTACGACATGGCTTACTACGCGCTGGCTGAGGCGACCCGCCTTGCCAGAGAGAACGGGCAGACCCTCACGGCGGCAACCGGTGTCGTCGGCATGTGCTGGTTGCTGCTGCGGCAAGACCGCTTCGACGAATGTGAGCAGCTTGCAGCGCAGACGGCCGCAGAAATTGAACCTCGACTTTCTTCGGCGTCCGCCACTCACCTGGCCGTATGGGGCGAGCTGTGGCTCAGGGTGGCCGCGTCCAGCGTGCGCAACAACCGCCCCGATGTAGCCACTGAGGCCCGGCGGATGGCAGCGACGGCAGCGAGCGCCATGGGGCGTGAGGACATGGGTTTTCCCGACCACTGGGGCGGGTTCGGTCCGGCAACGGTCGAAATGAAGGCGATCGAAGACCTGTCGTTGACTGGGGATGCGCGCGGGGTCCTGCGGCGCGCCGATGAGGGGCCCGTGGGCGCTCGCGGTTTGCGTAACCTCGGCGGAGTCACCTCTAACAACTGGAACCGCCACCGCCTGGACGTGGCCAAGGCTCATGTCGCATCTGGTGAACACCAGGACGCCATGGGCGAGCTGATGCAGATCAAGCAGCGCGCAGAGGGCTGGATCACTCATCAGCCCATGGCGCGTTACGTCATGGGCGACATTCTCAAGACTCGTAAGCGCACGCTGACCGAAGAGATGCGGAGCATGGCGGCACACCTCGGGGTCGCCGGCTGAGCTACTGCGGAGCGCGATACTTCGGCGCATAGGTCTGCTGAACTACCGCTCGTCGCATGTGGATTGACCCCATCGCCGCTCGTACGGTCCCCATATCAACCGAGCGGACCGAGGGGGCCGATGTGACGCACAGAACTATGGGTGACCGGAGGCGACGGCAGGACCTTGCCGACGCGGCTGCGGCCTTACCGCCCCGGTTGCTCCCATGGGCCAGGGACGGCAAGTCGTGCTATCTGAGCACGGACGGCGGACCGAACAGCGTCCTGTCCCGCCTCGCCGACGAGATGGAAGCCGTTCAGCTCGGGATGGGCGTGAACGTCCTGGAGTCGGCGGACAGGGTCTTGTCCGACCCCAAGTCGCCCCACTCCGAGGTGAGGTACACGGCCCTTCGTCTGTCCGAGTGCCTGCGAGACGCGCTCAGGGTCGCAGAGAGCCGAGGGGACCGCATCCCGGAGTCGGACGATGAAGACCACGAGAACGGTCCCACGCTGCCTGCTGAGGCGTTCGGCTGATCACTAGACGAGTAGTTCCGAATGTTGATGTTCGGTCCCGAGGCATGGCGAGGGCGTCCAAGATCGTTTTGTGACGAACGAAGACTTGGACGCCCTCATCACCGCACTGTACGTGAAGATTGACGACGAGATCGGAGGGACCCGATGCCTGGGCAGACCACCGCAGCTGAGCGATTCCGAGCTGGTCTGCCTGGCCGTCGCGCAGTCCCTGCTGGGCTTCACCTCGGAAGCCCGCTGGCTGCGGTTCGCCCGCGACAACCTGAACGCGATGTTCCCGTATCTGCCCAAGCGGCCGGGATACAACAAGCGACTCCGCTCGGCGTTGCCGCTGGTCAAGGGGGCAATACGGTTGCTCGCGATGGACACGGCCTTCTGGTTCGACAACCACTGGATCGTCGACTCCACACCGGTGCCGTGCGGCATGTCCCGCCCCACGGTGAAGCGGTCGGACATGGCCGGCTGGGCCGGATACGGATACTGCGCCTCGCACTCCCGGTTCCACTGGGGCCTGCGCCTGTTCCTGATATGCACGCCCACCGGTATGCCGATCACCTGGGCACTGGCCACCAGCCCGAAGATCGACGAACGCGAGGTCCTGGCCGCAATGCTCGACCGCGAACCGCACCTGACTGCCGACCGGCCCGGCCTGCTCGTCATCGCGGACAAGGGCTTTGCCTCCAAGGAGTTCGAAACCGACCTCGGCTTCCGCGGAGCGGAGCTGCTCCGTCCGTCGTTCAAGCGGGAGAAGCGCCGCAAGGGCGAGTCGCTGCTCAAGTCGGTGCGGCAGCTGATCGAGTCGGTCAACGACACACTGAAGGGCCAGCTCGACCTGGAAGAACACGGCGGCCGGACCTTCGAGGGCGTCGCCGTCCGCGTTGCCCAACGCATCCTCGCGATGGCCGCCGCGATCTGGCACAACCACAAGACCCGACAACCGGTCCTGCGGTCCCTGACCGCATTCGATCACTGAACACATCGGAACTACTCGTCTAGGGCCGCGGCAGCCAAGGTTCGCCCCCGTCTGTCCGTGTCTCGGCGAACGGCCCCGGCACAGATGCCGGGGCCGTTCTCGCGCGTACGCCGGTACGCGGATGCTCAGACGTTGAAGCCCAGCGCGCGCAGCTGCTCGCGGCCGTCGTCCGTGATCTTGTCGGGGCCCCACGGCGGCATCCAGACCCAGTTGATCCGGAGTTCGTTGACGATGCCGTCCGTCGCGGACCGCGCCTGGTCCTCGATGACATCGGTCAGCGGACAGGCCGCGGACGTCAGGGTCATGTCGAGGGTGGCGATGTTGGCGTCGTCGATGTGGATGCCGTAGATCAGCCCCAGGTTGACGACGTCGATGCCCAGCTCGGGGTCGACCACGTCGTACAGCGCTTCGCGGACCTCCTCCTCGGAGGCCGGCTTGGTGGTCATGGTCTCGTTGTCGCTCATGCGGTCTTCCCTTCGGACAGCACCTTCGCCGTCGCGTCCTTCCACGCCATCCAGCTCAGCAGCGCGCACTTGACCCGGGCCGGGTACTTGGAGACACCGGCGAACGCGACCGCGTCCTCCAGCACCTCCTCCATCGCCTCGTCGGGCTCCAGCTGCCCCTTCGACTGCATCAGCTCCAGGAAAGCGGCCTGGATCTTCTGCGCCTCGCCCAGCTCCTTGCCGACCAGCAGCTCGTTCAGTACGGAGGCGCTGGCCTGGCTGATGGAGCAGCCCTGGCCCTCGTAGCTCACATCGGCGATGGTCTCGCCGTCGTACCGCACCCGCAACGTGATCTCGTCACCGCACGTCGGATTGACGTGATGCACCTCGGCGTCGCCGTCCCGCAGGCCGCGCCCGTGGGGGTGCTTGTAGTGGTCCAGGATCACTTCCTGGTACATGGAATCAAGCTTCACGAGTCAATCCCCAGCCGCTCTAACCGAAAAAGTTCCGGACGTGTTCCAGCCCGTCCACCAGGGCGTCGACCTCGGCGGGCGTGGAGTACAGATAGAACGACGCTCGCGTCGTCGCAGGAATTCCGTACCGCAGGCACACCGGGCGGGCGCAGTGGTGGCCGACCCGGACCGCGATGCCCTGTTCGTCCAGGACCTGGCCCACGTCGTGCGGGTGGATGTCGCCGAGCGTGAAGGAGATCGTCGCGCCGCGGTCCTCCGCGGTGGCCGGGCCGATGATCCTGAGGTCCGGCACCTCCAGGAGCCGCTTCACCGCGTAGGCGGTGATGGCCTGCTCGTGGCGGTGGATGTTCTCCATGCCGATCGCCGTGAGGTAGTCCACGGCCGCGCCGAGACCGACGGCCTGGGCGATCGGGGGCGTACCGGCCTCGAACTTGTGCGGGGCGGGCGCGTAGGTCGAGGAGTGCATCGACACGGTCTCGATCATCTCGCCGCCGCCGAGGAACGGGGGCAGGTCCTCCAGGAGTTCCTGCCGTCCCCAGAGGACGCCGATGCCGGTCGGGCCGACCATCTTGTGTCCGGTGAAGGCCACGAAGTCGGCCTGGAGCGCCTGCACGTCGAGCACCATGTGCGGGGCGGCCTGGGAGGCGTCGATGCAGACGAGCGCGCCGACCTCCTGGGCGCGCCGGATGATCTTCTCGACCGGGTTGTGCGTGCCCATGATGTTCGAGACCAGCGTGAAGGAGACGATCTTCGTCTTCTCGGTGATGATCTCGTCGATGTTGGACAGGTCGAGGCGGCCGTCGTCGGTGATGCCGAACCACTTCAGCTTCGCACCGGTGCGCTGCGAGAGCAGCTGCCAGGGCACGATGTTGGAGTGGTGCTCCATCTCCGTGGTGACGATCTCGGTCTCGTGGTCGACCCGGTAGGGCTCGTCGGCCCAGCCGAGCATGTTGGCCACGAGGTTGAGCGACTCCGAGGCGTTCTTGGTGAAGATGACCTCGTTGCGGCTGGGCGCGTTGATGAACGCGGCGACCTTGTCACGGGCGCCCTCGTACAGCGCCGTGGCCTCCTCCGCGATCGTGTACACGCCGCGGTGCACGTTGGCGTTGTGCCGCTCGTAGTACTCGTTGAGGGCGTCCAGGACCTGCCGCGGCTTCTGCGAGGTCGCGGCACTGTCCAGGTAAACGATCTTCTTCCCGTCGTGGACCGTGCGGTCCAGGAGGGGGAAGTCCTTGCGGATCGCCTCGGTGTCGAGGAGGCCCGGCAGCTGTGTCACGCGGCAGCGCCACCCTTCACGTATGCCTCGTAGCCCTCGTTCTCCAGCTTGTCGGCGAGCTCGGCGCCGCCGGACTCGGCGATCCGGCCGTTGGCGAACACGTGCACGAAGTCGGGCTTGATGTACCGGAGAATCCGGGTGTAGTGCGTGATCAGCAGGGTACCGACCTCGCCGGACTCGCGGACGCGGTTGACGCCCTCGGAGACGACGCGCAGGGCGTCGACGTCCAGGCCGGAGTCGGTCTCGTCGAGGATCGCGACCTTCGGCTTGAGGAGCTCCAGCTGAAGGATCTCGTGGCGCTTCTTCTCACCGCCGGAGAAGCCCTCGTTGACGTTGCGCTCGGCGAAGGCGGGGTCCATCTGGAGCGCGGCCATCGCCTCCTTGACCTCCTTCACCCAGGTACGCAGCTTGGGCGCCTCGCCGCGAACGGCGGTGGCGGAGGTGCGCAGGAAGTTGGAGACCGAGACACCGGGGATCTCGACCGGGTACTGCATGGCGAGGAACAGGCCGGCGCGGGCCCGCTCGTCCACGGACATCTCCAGGACGTCCTCGCCGTCCAGGGTGACCGTGCCGCTGGTGACGGTGTACTTCGGGTGACCGGCCAGCGAGTAGGCGAGGGTGGACTTGCCGGACCCGTTGGGGCCCATGATGGCGTGGGTCTCGCCCTGCTTGACGGTCAGGTCGACGCCCTTGAGGATCTCCTTCGTGGCGTTGTCGGCCTCGACGGTGACGTGCAGGTCGCGGATTTCAAGCGTTGCCATGGGTGACTCAGGACTCCTGGGTGACGGAGACGAGCACATCGTCCCCTTCGATCTTGACGGGGTATACGGGGACGGGGCGCGTCGCGGGAAGACCGGACGGCTTGCCGGTACGCAGGTCGAAGCTCGATCCGTGCAGCCAGCACTCGATCGAGCAGTCCTCGACCTCGCCCTCGGACAGCGAGACGTTCGCGTGCGAGCAGATGTCGTTGATCGCGAACACCTCGCCCTCGGTGCGGACGACGGAGACCGGCGTGCCGTCGAGTTCCACCCGCTTGGGGGTGTCATCCTCCAGCTCGCTCAGCGCGCAGGCTTTCACGAAGGCCATCAGACCGATGCCTTCAGCTCGGTCTCGATCTTGTCGAGCAGGCGGGCCTCGACGTCGGGCAGGCCGATCTGCTGGACCAGCTCGGCGAAGAAGCCGCGCACGACGAGGCGGCGGGCCTCCTCGGCCGGGATGCCGCGCGACTGGAGGTAGAACAGCTGCTCGTCGTCGAAGCGGCCGGTCGCCGAGGCGTGGCCGGCGCCGACGATCTCGCCGGTCTCGATCTCCAGGTTCGGCACCGAGTCGACCCGCGCACCGTCGGTCAGGACCAGGTTGCGGTTCATCTCGTAGGTGTCGGTGCCCTCGGCGGCGGCCTGGATGAGCACGTCGCCGATCCACACGGCGTGCGCCTCCTCGCCCTGGAGCGCGCCCTTGTAGGCCACGTTGGACTTGCAGTGCGGGGTGTTGTGGTCGACCAGGAGGCGGTGCTCCTGGTGCTGGCCCTTGTCGGTGAAGTAGAGGCCGAACAGCTCGGCCTCGCCACCGGTGCCCGCGTACGCGATCCGGGGGTGGAGCCGGACCAGGTCGCCGCCGAAGGTGACGACGATGGACTTGAACGAGGCGTCCCGGCCGACCAGGGCGTTGTGCTGGCCGACGTGCACGGCCCGCTCGTCCCAGTCCTGCACGGAGACGACGGTCAGCTTGGCCCCGTCGCCCAGGACGTAGTCGACGTTGGCGGCGAGCACCGCGTCACCGGTGTGGTCGATGACGACGACGGCCTCGGCGAAGGCGCCCAGCTCGACCACCAGGTGGCCGTAGGCGACGCCGCCCTCGCCGTGCACGGCGACCCGGACCGGCTCGGAGAGCACGGCCTCCTTGGCGACCGTGACCACGTGGGCCTGCTCGAAGGACGCGTACGCCTGGGCGGCCACCCGGTCCACCGGCGTGCCGGCCTTGCCGAGCCGGGCGTCGTCCCGTCCGACGGTCTCGACCGTGACGCCCTCGGGGGCCTCGATCGCGACCTTCACACCGCTGCCGGTCGCGACGGCGGTGCCGTCGTGCAGACCGCGCAGCCGCTCCAGCGGGGTGAACCGCCACTCCTCCTCGCGGCCGTGCGGGACGGGGAAGTCCGCGACGTCGAAGGACGGGGGCGCGCTCATGCGCGTGGCGACGGTCGACTCCGCGGCCACCGCGATGGAACCGGCGGTCGTGGACCCCGCAGGAATGTTCTGAGCCTCAGCCATGGCTGTCGTAGTGCTCGCTTTCTCAGTCGGACAGATGTCAGGGGGATTCGGGGGCCGGCCCTGCCGGGCCGGCCTCGGCGGTACTAGCCGACCGAACCCTCCATCTGCAGCTCGATCAGCCGGTTGAGCTCCAGGGCGTACTCCATCGGGAGCTCCTTCGCGATCGGCTCGACGAAGCCGCGCACGATCATGGCCATGGCCTCGAACTCGGTCATGCCGCGGCTCATCAGGTAGAAGAGCTGGTCCTCGGAGACCTTGGAGACGGTCGCCTCGTGGCCCATCGACACGTCGTCCTCGCGGACGTCGACGTACGGGTAGGTGTCGGACCGGGAGATCGTGTCGACCAGCAGCGCGTCGCACAGCACGTTGGACTTCGCGCCCGGCGCGCCCTCGCCGATCTCGATCAGACCGCGGTAGGAGGTGCGGCCGCCGCCTCGCGCCACCGACTTGGAGACGATGTTGGACGAGGTGTTCGGGGCCATGTGGACCATCTTGGCGCCGGCGTCCTGGTGCTGGCCCTCGCCCGCGAAGGCGATGGACAGGGTCTCGCCCTTGGCGTGCTCGCCCATCAGGTAGACGGCCGGGTACTTCATGGTGACCTTGGAGCCGATGTTGCCGTCGACCCACTCCATGGTCGCGCCCTCGTAGGCCACGGCGCGCTTGGTGACCAGGTTGTAGACGTTGTTCGACCAGTTCTGGATCGTCGTGTAGCGGCAGCGGCCGCCCTTCTTCACGATGATCTCGACGACCGCGGAGTGCAGCGAGTCGGAGGAGTAGATCGGAGCGGTGCAGCCCTCGACGTAGTGGACGTAGGCGTCCTCGTCGACGATGATCAGCGTCCGCTCGAACTGGCCCATGTTCTCCGTGTTGATACGGAAATACGCCTGGAGCGGGATGTCCACGTGGACACCCTTGGGGACGTAGATGAACGACCCGCCCGACCAGACGGCCGAGTTCAGCGAGGCGAACTTGTTGTCACCGACGGGGATGACGGTGCCGAAGTACTCCTTGAAGAGCTCCGGGTGCTCCTTCAGCGCCGTGTCGGTGTCGAGGAAGATGACGCCCTGCTCCTCCAGGTCCTCGCGGATCTGGTGGTAGACGACCTCGGACTCGTACTGCGCGGCGACACCGGCGACCAGGCGCTGCTTCTCCGCCTCCGGGATGCCGAGCTTGTCGTACGTGTTCTTGATGTCCTCGGGCAGGTCCTCCCAGGACTCCGCCTGCTTCTCCGTCGAGCGCACGAAGTACTTGATGTTGTCGAAGTCGATGCCCGAGAGGTCCGAGCCCCAGTTCGGCATGGGCTTCTTCTCGAAGAGCTTGAGGCCCTTGAGCCGCAGCTTCAGCATCCAGTCGGGCTCGTTCTTCTTCTCCGAGATGTCGCGGACGACGGCCTCGGAGAGGCCGCGCTTGGCCGTCGCACCTGCCGCGTCGGAGTCGGCCCAGCCGAATTCGTACGTGCCCAGACCTTCGAGCTCAGGGTGGGCAGTCTCCGTGGGGAGCGTCATGCGGGGTTCCTCCCGGCCGTGGTGCTTGCAGAAGCTGAATCGGTGGTCTGTGGGGTGGGGTGTCCGCTGCGCGGAATGTACGTCGTGCACACCCCGTCGCCGTGGGCGATGGTGGCCAGACGCTGCACATGGGTCCCCAGGAGGCTGGAGAAGATCTCCGTCTCCGCCTCGCACAGCTGCGGATACTGCTCGGCGACATGCGCGACCGGGCAGTGGTGCTGGCACAGCTGCTCACCCTGCTGCGGGCCCGGCGCGCTGCGCGCCGTAGCAGCGTACCCGTCGGCGGACAGGGCCTTGGCCAACGCCTCCGTACGGGCTTCGGGGTCCGCGGCCTCGATCGCCGCGCGGTAGGCCGCCGACTGCTCGGCGGTCCTGGCCCGGGCGAACGCCATGACCGCTTCCTCGCCCGCGAGCTCTGCGATCCAGCGCAGGGCGTCGGCGGCGAGCGAGTCGTAGGACTGGTCGAAAGCGTCCCGGCCGCAGTCGGTGAGGGCGAACACCTTGGCCGGACGGCCACGGGTACGCGCCCCGTACACCCGCTTCTCGCGGGCCTCCACGACGCCGTCACAGGTGAGGGCGTCGAGGTGGCGGCGGACGGCGGCCTGGGTGAGCCCCAGGCGCTTCGCCAGGTCGGCGACGGTGGACGGGCCGTGGTCCAGGATGGAGCGCGCGACCCGGTTGCGCGTCGAGCGCTCACCGGTCGCGAGTTCCTCCTGCGGAGCCTCGCCCGTGTATTTCACAACGCCATTGTTGCGTAATTCATCCGGCCCTGACAACCACGTTCCGAAACGATCAACCGTGCAATCCATCACTTAGGGTCACCTAATCAAGCCCCCGGACCAGGGGCTCCCGGGCGGCTGCCTACACTCGATTCCCATGAACAGCGAGCCCGCTCCACCCTCCTCCGGCCCGGCTGTCCGGATCAGCGGCCTGGTCAAGCGGTACGGCGAGAAGACCGCGGTGGACGGCCTCGACCTGGAGATCCCGGCCGGCGCGGTCACCGCCGTACTCGGCCCCAACGGCGCCGGCAAGACCACCACGATCGAGACCTGCGAGGGCTACCGCCGCCCCGACGGCGGAACGGTCAGGGTCCTCGGCCTCGACCCCGTCGCCGACGCCGCACGGCTGCGCCCGAGGATCGGCGTGATGCTCCAGTCAGGCGGTATCCACTCCGGCGCCCGCGCCGACGAGATGCTCCGCCACATGGCGAAACTGCACGCCCACCCGCTCGACGTGGACGCCCTGATCGAGCGCCTCGGCCTCGGCTCCTGCGGCCGCACCACCTACCGCAGGCTCTCCGGCGGCCAGCAGCAGCGGCTCGCCCTGGCCATGGCCGTGGTCGGCCGGCCGGAGCTGGTCTTCCTGGACGAGCCGACCGCCGGCCTCGACCCGCAGGCCCGCCGCTCCACCTGGGACCTGGTCCGGGAGCTGCGCGCCGACGGCGTCAGCATCGTGCTCACCACCCACTTCATGGACGAGGCCGAGGAGCTGGCCGACGAGGTCGCCGTCATCGACTCGGGCCGGATCGTCGCTCAAGGCAGCCCCGAGGCTCTGTGCAGGGGCGGCGCCGAGAACACCCTGCGCTTCACCGGCCGCCCGGGGCTCGACCTCGGCTCGCTGCTGAAGGCGCTGCCCGACGGCACCGGGGCGGCCGAGCTGAGCACCGGCGCCTACCGGATCACCGGCGACATCGACCCGCAGCTGCTGGCCACCGTCACCTCCTGGTGCGCGCAGCACGGCGTGATGCCCTCCGGCATCTCCGTGGAGCGCCACACCCTGGAGGACGTCTTCCTGGAACTGACCGGCAAGGAGCTGCGCGCATGAGCGCCGGTACGTACACCCCCCGGCCGGGCGCCGCCCCGCTGCCGCGCATGATCGCCGCGCAGACCGCGCTGGAGACGCGGATGCTGCTGCGCAACGGCGAGCAGCTGCTGCTGACCGTGGTCATCCCGACGCTGCTGCTGGTGCTGTTCAGCTCCGTCGACATCGTGGACACCGGCTCCGGTGAGCCGGTCGACTTCCTGACACCGGGCGTGCTGGCGCTGGCCGTGATGTCGACGGCCTTCACCGGGCAGGCCATCGCCACCGGTTTCGAGCGGCGCTACGGGGTGCTCAAGCGGCTCGGCGCCTCGCCGCTGCCCCGCTGGGCGCTGATGACCGCGAAGACCCTCTCCGTGCTGGTCACCGAGGTGCTCCAGGTGGTCCTGCTGACGGTGATCGCCTTCGCGCTCGGCTGGTCGCCGCACGGCGATCCGTTCGCCGTGCTGCTGCTCCTGGTGCTGGGGACGGCCGCGTTCTCCGGGCTCGGGCTGCTGATGGCCGGGACGCTGAAGGCGGAGGCGACGCTCGCCGCCGCCAACCTGGTGTTCCTGCTGCTGCTGGTGGGCGGCGGGGTGATCGTGCCGCTGGAGAAGTTCCCGGACGCCGTGCAGTCGGTGCTGGGGCTGCTGCCGATCGCGGCCCTGTCGGACGGGCTGCGGGACGTCCTCCAGCACGGTGCCGGGATGCCGTGGGGCGATCTGGGCATCCTCGCGGGCTGGACCGTGCTGGGGCTCGGCGCGGCGGCCCGGTTCTTCCGCTGGGAGTGAGAGGACGGATGCGTTCCGTTGCCGTTTCGGGCAACTCGTCCCCCTCGTGAAAGCTTGCACAAGCGGCGTCCTACCATGGTGCGCGTGCCCAAGCTGACGAGAGCCGAAGTCGCTCAAGCCCTGCGCAATCCGCTGCTGTACATCGCCGAGCGCTGGACGCCCGAGCCCCGTACGGTGCGCCGCGCCACCATGTCGGCGGTCGTGATGGCCGTCGTCATCGTCGTGACCGGCGGCGCCGTCCGGCTGACCGGTTCCGGTCTCGGCTGCCCGACCTGGCCCAAGTGCACCGACGAGAGCCTGACGGCGACGAGCGCGATGGGCTTCCACGGCGCCATCGAGTTCGGCAACCGGATGCTGACGTACGTCCTGTGCGCGGCGGTCGGCTGGGCGATCATCGCGGCCCGGTCCGCGAAGCCCTGGCGGCGCAGCCTCACCCGGCTCGGCTGGGTGCAGTTCTGGATCGTGATGGGCAACGCGGTGCTCGGCGGCATCGTGGTGCTCGTCGGCCTCAACCCGTACACCGTGGCGGCGCACTTCCTGCTGTCCACCGCGCTGCTCGCGGTCGCCCTGGTGACCTGGCAGCGGGTGCGTGAGGGCGACGGGGCGCCGCGCCCGCTGGTCGGCAAGGCGGTCGCGCAGCTGTGCTGGCTGCTCGCGGTCGCGGCGGGGCTGCTGATCGCGGTCGGCACGGTGGTCACGGGCGCCGGGCGGCACGCGGGCGACTCCAGCGATGTGCACCGCATCCCGATCGACTGGAAGATGATCACCCAGCTGCACGCCGACCTGGCCTGGGTCGTGGTTGCCCTGACCGTCGCGCTCTGGTTCGCCCTGAAGGCCGTGGACGCCCCCGTCGGGCCGCTGCACCGGGCCCGGGACCTGTTCCTGATCCTGATGGCTCAGGGGCTGGTGGGGTACGTGCAATATTTCACCGACACGCCGGAGATCCTGGTCGGCATCCACATGTTGGGCTCGTGCCTGGTCTGGATCGGGGTCGTACGGGTCCTGCTGTCGCTGCGTGAGCGGCCGGTGGCCGTCACCCGGATGCCGGAGCCGGCGGCCGAGCAGCCCGAGCCCGCGGCGGCCGGCTGACACCGCACTTCACAACGGATCAGGGGCTCCCGCTCACGGCGCACAGCCGTGGAGCGGGAGCCCCTGATCCGTTGTGCGGGTCTCAGGCCCTGTTGGACGGGCCGCCGACCTGGATGCCGGCCATCCGGGACCACTCGTACGGGCCCGTGTGCACCTTCGCCGCGAACTCGCCGTCGAACTCGTCGTGGAGGGTGATCCCGGACTTCCGCGCGGCGCTCTCGGCGACCGCGTACGAGGGGGCCACCAGGTCGCCCCAGCCGCCGTCCTCGCCGACGAGGACGATGCGGGTGCCCGTCTGCCCGAGGTAGGCGAGCTGCCCCTCGGCGCCGCCGTGCGCCTTCGCGAAGGCGCCGATCTGCTTGGCCAGCCGGGCCGCCCTGCGTTCCGCGCGCGCCGCCTGCTTGCCGTCCACCTGCTGGGTCTCAGCCGTATCTGCCGTCTCTGCCATGGACAGGATGCTACCGGCGGGTAGATCAACCGGCGACGGGCGGGGAGGGTGGCTTGTGCCACGCTCCCCGCCCGTCGGGCGGAGCTGGGGACCTACCGCAGGAAGGGGTCCACCGCCACGGCCACGAACAGCAGCGACACGTAGGTGATCGACCAGTGGAACAGCCGCATCTCCTTGAGCTTCGCACCGGTCACCCCGGCCTTGGCCCGGCCGAGCAGCGCGTGCGCCTCCCAGAGCCAGAACCCGCCGGTCAGCAGCGCCACCGCGGTGTAGAACCAGCCGGTGTAGCCCAGCGGGGTGAGCAGCAGCGAGACGGCGACCATCACCCAGCTGTAGGCGACGATCTGGCGGGCGACCACCTTGTTGGAGGCGATGACCGGAAGCATCGGGACGCCGACCCGCGCGTAGTCGTCCTTCACCTTCATGGACAGCGGCCAGTAGTGCGGCGGCGTCCAGAAGAAGATGACGGCGAAGAGGATCACCGCGGCCCAGGAGAGCTCGTTGGTCACGGCCGACCAGCCGATGAGGACCGGCATGCAGCCCGCGATGCCGCCCCACACGATGTTCTGCGAGGTGCGGCGCTTCAGCAGCATCGTGTAGACCACGACGTAGAAGAGCAGGGCGCCCAGCGCGAGGGCCGCCGACAGCCAGTTGACCAGCAGACCGAACCAGGCCGTCGAGATCACCGCGAGGCAGATGCCGAAGGCCAGGCACTCGCGCGGGCTCACCATGCCGGTGACCAGCGGGCGCTGCGACGTGCGGTCCATCAGCGCGTCGATGTCGCGGTCGATGTACATGTTCAGTGCATTGGCACCACCGGCGGACAGGTAGCCGCCGACGGTGGTAGTGAGCACGAGCCAAAGGTCGGGTACACCCTGAGCGGCCAGGAACATCACCGGAACAGTGGTGATCAGCAACAGCTCGATGATCCGAGGCTTGGTCAGTGCCACGAATGCCTTGACACGGGCCCCGAATGGGCGTTGGCCCCCTGGGCTCGGAGTCAAGGCGACCCCTGCGGGTCGGGACTCGACGGCCGTCACGCACACCCCTGACAGAGAAATCCCAGCAAGCTCCGGGCATGAGGGCCCAGTGAAGACTTGCGCGAACCCGACCACTGTAGACGTTGGGGACAGGCCGCCCTTCGCGGGGGTGGGGTCGTGTTGATGTGGCGCCGGAGGCCGTCGCGGCGCACCCGCGCGGCGCTTCGCACGTACGAGTGACGCACAGGTGTCGCAGGGTTGGCGCGGGGCGCGTCCGGGAGCCCGCGGCCGTGCTCCCGCCTGCTCGTCGGAGCGCCTCAGGAGTGGGGCCGCACGCTCATCGGAGAGGCCCATCGGTGCCCCCTCCCGCTCATACGGGAGGCGGATTCCGCGGGCCGCCCGCACCCTGGTAGGAGCCGGAAATCGCGGGTACGGACGGGGGTAGGCTCGACAGCATCCGGTGCGGTCGAAGTCACCGGTCTACAACAGTTGGAGAGGAGCCCTGACTCAGGGTGAGCACCAAGCCGACCACCACAGACCTCCAGTGGACCGAATTGGACCAGCGGGCCGTGGACACCGTCCGCGTCCTCGCCGCGGACGCCGTACAGAAAGTCGGAAACGGCCACCCGGGTACGGCCATGAGCCTGGCTCCCGCCGCGTACACCATCTTCCAGAAGGTGATGCGGCACGACCCCGCCGACGCGGAGTGGACCGGCCGCGACCGGTTCGTGCTCTCGGCGGGCCACACCAGCCTGACCCTGTACATCCAGCTCTACCTGGCCGGCTACGGCCTGGAGCTCGATGACCTGAAGGCATTCCGCACCTGGGGCTCCAAGACCCCGGGCCACCCGGAGTACGGCCACACCACCGGGGTGGAGACGACCACGGGCCCGTTGGGCCAGGGTGTCGCCAACGCCGTGGGCATGGCCATGGCCGCCCGCTACGAGCGCGGTCTGTTCGACCCGGAGGCGGCCCCCGGCACCTCCCCCTTCGACCACATGGTGTGGGCCGTCGCCGGTGACGGCTGCCTCCAGGAGGGCATCTCCGCGGAGGCGTCCTCGCTGGCCGGGCACCAGAAGCTGGGCAACCTGGTCCTGCTGTGGGACGACAACCACATCTCCATCGAGGGCGACACGGAGACCGCGGTCTCCGAGGACACCGTCAAGCGCTACGAGGCGTACGGCTGGCACGTCCAGCGCGTCGACCAGCTGCCCAACGGCGACCTGGACCCGGAGGGGCTGTACAAGGCCCTGCTGGCCGCCAAGGCCGAGACGGAGCGCCCGTCGTTCATCGCGGCCCGCTCGATCATCGCCTGGCCCGCCCCGCACGCCCAGAACACCGAGGCATCGCACGGCTCGGCGCTCGGCGACGACGAGGTCGCCGCGACCAAGAAGGTACTGGGCTTCGACCCGGAGAAGTCCTTCGAGGTCTCCGACGAGGTCATCGGGCACACCCGCCGCGCCCTGGACCGGGGCCGCGAGGCCAAGGCCGAGTGGCAGCAGACCTTCGACGCGTGGCGCGCCGCCAACCCGGAGCGCGCCGCCGACTTCGACCGCGTGCGCGCGGGCGAGCTGCCCAAGGGCTGGGAGGACAGCCTGCCGGTCTTCGAGACCGGCAAGGGCGTCGCCACCCGCGCCGCGTCCGGCAAGGTGCTCCAGGCGCTCGGTGAGATCATCCCCGAGCTGTGGGGCGGCTCCGCCGACCTGGCGGGCTCCAACAACACCACGATCGACAAGACGTCCTCGTTCCTCCCCGCGGGCAACCCGCTGCCGGAGGCCGACCCGTACGGGCGCACGATCCACTTCGGCATCCGCGAGCACGCCATGGCCGCCGCCATGAACGGCATCGCGCTGCACGGCAACACCCGCATCTACGGCGGCACCTTCCTGGTGTTCTCCGACTACATGCGCAACGCCGTGCGGCTGTCCGCGCTGATGCACCTGCCCGTGACGTACGTCTGGACGCACGACTCGATCGGTCTCGGCGAGGACGGCCCGACCCACCAGCCGGTGGAGCACCTGGCCTCGCTGCGCGCCATCCCGGGCCTGAACGTCGTGCGCCCGGCCGACGCCAACGAGACCGCCATCGCCTGGCGCGAGATCCTGCGCCGCTACACCAAGGTGTTCGGCAAGGGCGCCCCGCACGGTCTGGCGCTGACCCGCCAGGGCGTGCCGACGTACGAGGCGAACGAGGACACGGCGAAGGGCGGCTACGTGCTGCGCGACGCCGAGGGTGGCGAGCCGCAGGTCGTGCTGATCGGTACGGGCTCCGAGGTCCAGCTCGCCGTGGAGGCGCGCGAAGAGCTCCAGGCGGCCGGAATTCCGACCCGTGTGGTGTCGATGCCGTGTGTCGAATGGTTCGAGGAGCAGGACCAGGGTTACAAGGACAGCGTGCTGCCGCCGTCGGTCAGGGCCCGAGTGGCCGTCGAGGCAGGCATCGGTCTGACCTGGTACCGGTACGTCGGGGACGCCGGCCGGATCGTTTCGCTGGAGCACTTCGGCGCTTCGGCGGACGCCAAGGTGCTGTTCCGTGAGTTCGGCTTCACCAGCGAGCACGTCGCCGCCGCCGCGCGGGAATCCCTCGCCGCCGCCGTGCGCTGACGCCGTTATACGACTAGTAGGAGATGCAATTCTCATGACAGACGCACTCAAGCGCCTCTCCGACGAGGGCGTGGCGATCTGGCTCGACGACCTCTCGCGCAAGCGGATCACGTCGGGCAACCTGGCCGAGCTGATCGACCAGAGCCACGTCGTGGGCGTCACGACCAACCCCTCGATCTTCCAGAAGGCGATCTCGCAGGGCGACGGTTACGACCAGCAGCTCGCCGACCTCGCCGCCCGCCGGGTGACCGTCGAGGAAGCGATCCGCATGATCACCACCGCGGACGTCCGGGACGCGGCCGACATCCTGCGCCCGGTCTTCGACGCGACCGACGGCCAGGACGGCCGGGTCTCCATCGAGGTCGACCCGCGCCTGGCCCACAACACGAAGGCCACGGTCGCCGAGGCCAAGCAGCTGGCCTGGCTGGTGGACCGGCCGAACACGCTCATCAAGATCCCGGCCACCGAGGCGGGTCTGCCGGCGATCACCGAGACGATCGGCCGGGGCATCAGCGTCAACGTCACGCTGATCTTCTCCCTGGAGCGCTACCGCGCGGTCATGGACGCCTACCTGGCGGGCCTGGAGAAGGCGAAGGCCGCGGGCCTGGACCTCTCCGAGATCCACTCGGTGGCGTCGTTCTTCGTGTCCCGCGTGGACACCGAGATCGACAAGCGCCTGGACGCGGTCGGCAGCGACGAGGCGAAGGCCGCGAAGGGCAAGTCCGCCCTGGCCAACGCACGCCTGGCCTACGAGGCGTACGAGGAGGTCTTCTCCGGTGAGCGGTGGGACGCCCTCGACAAGGCGCACGCCAACAAGCAGCGTCCGCTGTGGGCCTCCACCGGCGTGAAGGACCCGGCGCTGAAGGACACCCTGTACGTGGTGGACCTCGTCGCGCCGAACACGGTCAACACCATGCCCGAGGCGACTTTGGAGGCGGTGGCGGACCATGGGGAGGTCACCGGCAACACCGTCGCCGGTGCGTACGACCGGGCTCGTGCCGACCTCGACGCGATCAAGAAGCTCGGCGTCGACTACGACGACGTCGTGCAGGTACTGGAGGACGAGGGCGTCGAGAAGTTCGAGACGTCCTGGAACGAGCTGCTCAAGTCGACCGAGGCCGAACTCGAGCGCCTCGCTCCTTCGAAGGGCTGACCACTTTGTCTGGTGTTCCCGGAGCCAACCCGCTCCGTGACGCCCAGGACCGACGGCTCCCGCGCATCGCGGGGCCGTCGGGCCTGGTCATCTTTGGCGTCACGGGCGATTTGTCCCGTAAAAAGCTGATGCCCGCCGTCTACGACCTGGCCAACCGCGGCCTGCTGCCGCCGGGCTTCTCGCTCATCGGTTTCGCGCGCCGCGACTGGGAGGACGAGGACTTCGCCCAGGTCGTGCACGACGCCGTCAAGGAGCATTCCCGCACCCCCTTCCGCGAAGAGGTCTGGCAGCAGCTCAGCCAGGGCATGCGGTTCGTGCAGGGCAACTTCGACGACGACGTGGCCTTCGAGACCCTCAGAGCCACGATCGAGGAGCTCGACAAGGCACAGGGCACGGGCGGCAACTTCGCCTTCTACCTGTCCGTGCCTCCGAAGTTCTTCCCCAAGGTCGTCCAGCAGCTCAAGAAGCACGGGCTGGCCGACCAGAAGGAAGGCAGCTGGCGCCGGGCCGTCATCGAGAAGCCGTTCGGCCACGACCTGGAGAGCGCGCAGGAGCTCAACCAGATCGTGCACGACGTCTTCCCGCCGAACGAGGTCTTCCGCATCGACCACTACCTCGGCAAGGAGACGGTCCAGAACATCCTGGCGCTGCGCTTCGCCAACACGATGTGGGAGCCGATCTGGAACAGGTCGTACGTCGACCACGTCCAGATCACGATGGCCGAGGACATCGGCATCGGCGGCCGGGCCGGCTACTACGACGGCATCGGCGCGGCCCGTGACGTCATCCAGAACCACCTGCTCCAGCTGCTGGCGCTGACCGCGATGGAGGAGCCCGGCTCCTTCCACCCCAAGGCCCTGGTCGCCGAGAAGCTCAAGGTGCTCACGGCGGTGGAGCTGCCGGACGACCTGGGCAAGCACACCGTGCGCGGCCAGTACACGCACGCGTGGCAGGGTGGCCAGGAGGTGCCCGGCTACCTGGAGGAAGAGGGAATCGACCCCAAGTCGAAGACCGACACCTTCGCCGCGATCAAGCTGACGATCAACAACCGCCGCTGGGCGGACGTGCCGTTCTACCTGCGGACCGGCAAGCGGCTCGGCCGCCGGGTCACGGAGATCGCGGTCGTCTTCAAGCGCGCCCCGTACCTGCCCTTCGAGTCCGGCGCCACCGAGGAGCTGGGCGGCAACGCCCTGGTCATCCGGGTGCAGCCGGACGAGGGCGTCACGGTGCGGTTCGGCTCCAAGGTGCCCGGCACCTCGATGGAGGTCCGGGACGTCACGATGGACTTCGCGTACGGCGAGTCCTTCACGGAGTCCAGCCCGGAGGCGTACGAACGGCTCATCCTCGACGTCCTGCTCGGCGACGCCAACCTCTTCCCGCGCCACCAGGAGGTCGAGCTCTCCTGGAACATCCTCGACCCGATCGAGGAGTACTGGGACAAGCACGGCAAGCCCGCCCAGTACCCGGCCGGAACCTGGGGACCGGCCGAGGCGGACGAGATGCTCGCACGCGACGGACGGAGCTGGCGCCGGCCATGAAGATCGATCTCACGGAAACCACGTCCAGCAAGATCAACCAGGCCCTGGTCTCGGCCCGGCGCGCGGTCGGCGCCCCCGCGATCGGGATGGTGCTCACCCTCGTCATCGTCACCGACGAGGAGAACGCCTACGACGCGCTCAAGGCGGCCAGCGACTCCTCCCGCGAGCACCCCTCGCGGATCATCGCGGTCATCAAGCGGGCCAGCCGTTCGCCGCGGGCCCGCCGTGACGCGCGGCTCGACGCCGAGATCCGGGTCGGTTCCGACTCCGGCTCCGGCGAGACCGTCGTGCTGCGCCTGCACGGCGAGCTCGCCAACCACGCCCAGTCGGTCGTCCTGCCGCTGCTGCTGCCGGACGCCCCGGTGGTGGTGTGGTGGCCGCAGGACGCCCCCGCCGACCCGGCGAAGGACCCGCTCGGAGCCCTCTCCCAGCGCCGGATCACCGACACCTACTCGGCCGAGCACCCGCTCGACGAGCTGGCGGTGCGCGCGGCGACCTACCAGCCCGGTGACACGGACCTGGCCTGGACCCGCATCACGCCGTGGCGCTCGATGCTGGCGGCGGCGCTCGACCAGCAGCCGGCCGAGGTCGTCTCGGCCACGGTCGAGGGCGAGTCGGACAACCCGAGCTGCGAGCTGCTGGCCATGTGGCTGGCGGACCGGCTCGGCGTGCCGGTGGAGCGCACCACGTCCGGCGGCCCCGGCCTCACCGCCGTCCGGATGACGACGAAGAACGGCGACATCGTCCTGGACCGGGCCGACGGTTCGCTCGCCACGCTCTGCATGGTGGGCCAGCCGGACCGCGCGGTGGCGCTCAAGCGCCGCGAGACGGCGGAGCTGCTCGCGGAGGAGCTGCGGCGTCTGGACCCGGACAACGTCTACGAGTGCACGGTGAAGTTCGGGGTGGAGCGCCTGGACAAGGCGGGCGCGCCCGCCGCCGAGGCACCCGCCAAGGCGCCCGCCGCCAAGAAGGCCGCCCCGGCGAAGAAGGCGGCGTCGAAGTGACCGGGGTCCCGCAGCTCGTCGTGCACCGCGACAAGGAGCTGATGGCGCAGGCCGCCGCGGCCCGGCTGATCACGAAGATCGTGGACGCCCAGGCCGCGCGCGGCGACGCCTCGGTGGTGCTCACCGGCGGCCGCAACGGCAACGGCCTGCTGGCCGCGCTCGCCGCCGCGCCCGCCCGGGACGCGGTCGACTGGTCGCGGCTCGACCTGTGGTGGGGCGACGAGCGGTTCCTGCCCGAGGGCGACCCGGAGCGCAATGTCACCCAGGCCCGCGAGGCCCTGCTGGACGCGGTGGGGCTGGACCCGTCCCGGGTGCACGTCATGCCCGCGTCCGACGGCCCCTACGGCCCGGACGCCGACGCCGCGGCCGCCGGGTACGCCGCGGAGCTGGCCGCCGCCTCGGCCCCGCAGGACCACGGCCCGGTGCCGGAGTTCGACGTGCTGATGCTGGGCGTCGGCCCGGACACCCATGTCGCCTCGCTCTTCCCGGAGCTGCCGGCGGTACGGGAGACCGAGCGCACCGTCGTCGGTGTGCACGGCGCGCCCAAGCCGCCGCCCGTCCGGATCTCGCTGACGCTGCCGGCCATCCGGGCGGCGCGCGAGGTGTGGCTGCTGGCGGCGGGCGAGGACAAGGCGGAGGCCGTGGCCATCGCCCTGTCGGGGGCCGGGGAGATCCAGGCCCCGGCGGCCGGAGCGTACGGCCGCGGCCGCACCCTGTGGCTGCTGGACGCGGCGGCGGCCTCCCGCCTGCCGCGCGCCCTGTACCCGCCGGCTTCCGCCTGACCGGCCGTCACCGGCCGTGCTCCCGGGCCCGGTCCGCTCTCGCGAGCGGACCGGGCCCAGCGGGTTCTCAGCGGCCGCGCAGCTCGCGGTAGGCGGAGACGAGCGCGGCGGTCGAGCTGTCCAGCTGCTCGGCGCCCTCGCTCTCGGCCCCCTGGCCCTCGGTCAGCACGGGCTCGATCTTCTTGGCGAGGACCTTGCCGAGCTCGACGCCCCACTGGTCGAAGGAGTCGATGTTCCAGATCGCGCCTTGGACGAAGACCTTGTGCTCGTACAGGGCGATCAGCTGGCCGAGCACGGACGGGGTCAGCCGGTCGGCGAGGATCGTCGTCGTCGGGTGGTTGCCCCGGAACGTCTTGTGCGCCACCAGCTCCTCGGGGACGCCCTCGGCGCGCACCTCGTCCGGCGTCTTGCCGAAGGCGAGGGCCTGGGTCTGGGCGAAGAAGTTGGCCATCAGCAGGTCGTGCTGGGCGACCAGGCCGGGCAGCAGGTCCTCGACCGGCTGGGCGAAGCCGATGAAGTCGGCCGGGATGACCTTCGTTCCCTGGTGGATCAGCTGGTAGTAGGCGTGCTGCCCGTTGGTGCCGGGGGTGCCCCAGACGACCGGCCCGGTCTGCCAGTCGACCGGATTGCCGTCCCGGTCCACGGACTTGCCGTTGGACTCCATGTCCAGCTGCTGGAGGTACGCCGTGAACTTGGACAGGTAGTGGCTGTAGGGCAGCACCGCGTGCGACTGGGCGTCGAAGAACGCGCCGTACCAGACGCCCAGCAGGCCGAGGAGCAGCGGGGCGTTCTCCTCGGCGGGGGCGGTGCGGAAGTGCTCGTCTACGAGGTGGAAGCCGTCGAGCATCTCGCGGAACCGGTCCGGGCCGATGGCGATCATCAGGGAGAGCCCGATGGCGGAGTCGTAGGAGTAACGGCCGCCGACCCAGTCCCAGAACTCGAACATGTTGGCCGTGTCGATACCGAAGTCCGCGACCTTGTCCGCGTTGGTCGACAGCGCCACGAAGTGCTTGGCCACCGCGTCCTGACCGGCCCTCAGCCCGGTCAGCAGCCAGTCGCGGGCGGAGGTGGCGTTGGTGATCGTCTCGATCGTGGTGAAGGTCTTCGAGGCGATGATGAACAGCGTCTCGGCCGGGTCGAGGTCGCGCACGGCCTCGTGCAGGTCGGCGCCGTCCACGTTGGAGACGAAGCGGAAGGTGAGCGAGCGGTCCGTGAAGGAGCGCAGCGCCTCGTACGCCATGGCGGGGCCCAGGTCGGAGCCGCCGATGCCGATGTTGACGATGTTCTTGATCGGCTTGCCGGTGTGACCGGTCCACTCCTTTGACCTGACGCGGTCGGAGAAGGCCGCCATCTTGTCGAGCACCGCGTGCACGGCCGGCACCACGTTCTCGCCGTCGACCTCGATCACGGCGTCCCGCGGGGCGCGCAGCGCGGTGTGCAGGACGGCGCGGTCCTCGGTGGTGTTGATCTTGTCGCCGCGGAACATGGCGTCGCGCAGCCCGGCGACGTCGGTGGCGACGGCGAGCTCGCGCAGCAGCGCCAGCGTCTCGTCGGTGACCAGGTGTTTGGAGTAGTCGAGGTACAGGTCGCCGACCCGCAGGGTGTACCCGGTGCCGCGCGCCGGGTCGTCCGCGAACAGCTGGCGCAGATGGGTCGCCCCGAGCTGCTCACGGTGCTTGCCCAGCGCCGCCCATTCCGGCGTCTGGTTGAGCCTGGTACGGCTTGTTGCGTTCATCCCGGACATCAGCCCACTTCTCTCGTAACCGCAGTTCCCCGCTGCCCCTCCAACCTAATTGATCAGGCGGCCGGACGTGACGGCGGCGGGCTGCGGCACGAAAGCATTCCGGCCGGGCACCCGTGGGGTGTCCGGCCGGTGAACGATTCAGATCTCGCCGCGGAGTTTCGCGAGGGCTTCGGCGAGGATGGCCTCGCCGTCCGCGTCGCTGCGCCGCTCGCGCACGTACGCGAGGTGCGTCTTGTACGGCTCGGTGCGCGGCGGGTCGGGCGGGCTGTCCCGGTCCTGGCCGGCCGGGAAACCGCAGCGCGGGCAGTCCCAGGTCTCCGGTACCTGCGCGTCATGGGCGAAGCTCGGCTGCGTCTCGTGCCCGTTCGAGCACCAGAAGGAGATGCGGAGCCGTGGCGCGGACTCGCCGCGCTCGGCCTCCCCCATCGGCCCCGCTCCGACCCGGCTTCCCCGGATCGCGTTGCCACTTGCCACGGTCGTAACTCCCTGCGTGATGGTGCTCGAAGATGCCCCAGTCTACGTAAGGCCCAACGCGCGTCCAGTGAAAGGAGTTACACCGTCACCGGGAATCGCGTACGACGGGTCAGTTGTCCAGCTTGATGAGCAGACCAAGCACCACGATGCACGCGAACCAGCCCAGACCGACCACGACGGTGATCCGGTCGAGGTTGCGCTCGGCGACCGAGGAGCCGCCGACGGACGACTGCATGCCGCCACCGAACATGTCGGAGAGACCGCCGCCCTTGCCCTTGTGCATCAGCACCAGCAGCATCAGCAGCAGGCTGAAGACGATCAGGGCGATCTCGAACCCCAAAATCACGGCTGGTCCCTACTTTCCGGAAATCCTGACTGCATGTGCGAACAACGGGGGCCGGGAGGCTGCCCTCCCCGGCCCCCGCAAGGGTACGACGGATCCGCGCTACCGCATACTCACTGGTCGCGGAAGCGGACGATCTTGACGAACTCGTCGGCGTCCAGCGCCGCGCCGCCGATCAGTGCGCCGTCGACGTCGGGCTGGGCCATGATCGCGGCCACGTTGCCGGACTTCACCGAGCCGCCGTACTGGATGCGGACCGCGTCGGCCAGCTCCTGCGAGTACAGCTCGGCGAGGCGGCCGCGGATCGCACCGCAGACCTCCTGCGCGTCCTCGGGGGTGGCGACCTCGCCGGTGCCGATGGCCCAGACCGGCTCGTAGGCGACCACGATGGTCTCGGCCTGCTCGGCCGGGATGTCCTTCAGGGCGCCGTCGAGCTGCGCGAGGGTGTACGCGACCTGCTCGCCGGCCTTGCGGACGTCCAGGCCCTCGCCGACGCACAGGATCGGGGTCAGGCCGTGCTTGAAGGCGGCCTTCACCTTGGCGTTGCAGACCTCGTCGTTCTCGCCGTGGTACTGGCGGCGCTCGCTGTGGCCGACGGCGACGAAGGCGCACTTCAGCTTGGCGAGCATGGGGCCGGAGATCTCACCGGTGTACGCGCCGGAGTCGTGCGCCGAGATGTCCTGGGCGCCGTACTTGATCTTCAGCTTGTCGCCGTCGACCAGCGTCTGCACGGAGCGCAGGTCGGTGAAGGGCGGCAGGACGGCGACCTCTACGGCGTCGTAGTCCTTGTCGGCCAGGGCGAAGGCGAGCTTCTGGACGTGGGCGATGGCCTCGAGGTGGTTGAGGTTCATCTTCCAGTTGCCCGCCATCAGCGGGGTGCGGGTGGTCATGAAAGGTCAGTCCTCCAGAGCGGCGAGGCCGGGAAGCGTCTTGCCTTCGAGGTATTCGAGGCTGGCGCCGCCACCGGTCGAGATGTGTCCGAACGCGTTCTCGTCGAAGCCCAGAATGCGGACGGCCGCGGCGGAGTCGCCACCGCCGACCACGCTGAAGCCCGAGGAGTCGACGAGGGCCTGGGCGACGGCCCGGGTGCCCTCGGCGAAGTCGGGGTGCTCGAAGACGCCCATCGGGCCGTTCCAGAAGACGGTGGCCGCGTCGGCGAGCTTCGATGCGTAGAGCTTGTTGGTCTCCGGGCCGTTGTCCAGACCCATCTGCCCGGCCGGCATGGCGTCGGCGGCGACGGTGGAGGGGTCGGCCGGGGCCTTGGTCTTGAGGTCGGGGAACGCGGGGGCGACCACGACGTCGACGGGGAGCACGAACTCCACGCCCTTCTCCTCGGCGCGCCGCAGGTACTCGCGCACCGCCGGGATCTGGTCCTCCTGGAGCAGCGAGCTGCCGACCTCGTGGCCCTGGGCCTTGAGGAAGGTGTACGCCATGCCGCCGCCGATGAGGATGCGGTCGGCCCGCTCCAGCAGGTGGTCGATGACGCCGAGCTTGTCGGAGACCTTGGCGCCGCCGAGCACGACCGCGTACGGGCGCTGCACGTCGTCGGTGAGCTTCTTCAGTACGCCGACCTCGGTGGCGATCAGGTCGCCGGCGGCGTGCGGGAGGCGGGCCGGGAGGTCGAAGACCGAGGCGTGCTTGCGGTGGACGGCGCCGAAGCCGTCGCCCACGTAGAGGTCGGCGAGTTCGGCCAGCTGGTCGGCGAAGGCGCCGCGCTCGGCGTCGTCCTTGGAGGTCTCGCCGGGGTTGAAGCGGAGGTTCTCGATGACGGCGACCTGGCCGTCGGTGAGCGCGGCGACGGTGGCGCGGGCGGACTCGCCGACCGTGTCGGTCGCGAAGGCCACGTCGGTGCCGAGCAGTTCACCGAGCCGGGTGGCGGCGGGGGCCAGCGAGAACGCCGGGTCCGGGGCGCCCTTGGGGCGGCCCAGGTGCGAGGCGACGACGACCCGGGCGCCGGCCTCGGCCAGCTTCCGGACGGTCGGGGTGACGGCGCGGATGCGGCCGTCGTCGGTGATGGTGGTGCCGCTCAGCGGCACGTTGAGGTCGGCGCGGACGAATACCCGCTTGCCGGCGACCCCTTCGGCGAGAAGTGCGTCGATCGTCTTCATCTGTCTGGACTCCTTGGAGGACGAGGGAGCATGCGAGGGGGCTCGAACGGCGCGGCGTTGCGCTGTTCGAGCCCCGTGCTCACATCGAGATGCCTGCCGGTTCGGCGCCGGTCAGAGCTGGCCGCCGACGAAGACGGTCAGGTCGACGAGGCGGTTGGAGTAGCCCCACTCGTTGTCGTACCAGCCGAGGATCTTCACCGTGTTGCCCTCCTGGACCATGGTCAGGGAGGAGTCGAAGGTGCAGGACGACGGGTCACCGACGATGTCCGAGGAGACGATCGGGTCCTCGGTGTACGTCAGGAAGCCCTTCAGGTCGCCGTCGTCGGCGGCCTTCTTGAACGCGGCGTTGACCTCGTCCTTGGTGACCTCGCGCTGGAGGGTCACGACGAGGTCGGTGGCGGAACCGGTCGGGACCGGGACGCGCATCGCGATGCCGTCGAGCTTGCCCTTGAGCTGCGGCAGGACCAGAGCGGTGGCCTTGGCGGCACCGGTCGTGGTCGGGATGATGTTCTCGGCGGCGGCGCGGGCGCGGCGCAGGTCCGAGTGCGGGAAGTCCAGGATGCGCTGGTCGTTGGTGTACGCGTGGACCGTCGTCATGAGGCCCTTGACGATGCCGAAGTTCTCGTCGAGAACCTTGGCCATCGGGGCGACACAGTTGGTCGTGCAGGACGCGTTGGAGATGACGTGGTGGTTGGCCGCGTCGTACTTGTCCTGGTTGACGCCCATGACGATGGTGATGTCCTCCTCCTTGGCCGGAGCCGAGATGAGGACCTTCTTCGCGCCACCGGCGATGTGCTTCGCGGCGTCGGCCTTCTTGGTGAAGATGCCGGTCGACTCGATGACGATGTCGACGCCCAGCTCACCCCAGGGGATGTCGGCCGGGTTGCGCTCGGAGAGCACCTTGATGGTGTGGCCGTCGACGGTGATGGTGTCGGCGGTGTGGCTGACCTCTGCCTTGAGGCGACCCAGGATGGTGTCGTACTTCAGCAGGTGGGCCGTGGTCGCAGTGTCACCCAGGTCGTTGACAGCCACGATCTCGATGTCCGCACCCTGCTCCAGCAGCGCGCGGAAGTAGTTACGACCGATGCGGCCAAAGCCGTTGATGCCTACGCGGATCGTCACGAACCGATCTCCTCGTTAGGTACGCCGGTTTTCGACGCCGGCGAGTTGTATGGGATGTCCCCGACCGCCTACGACCCTACCTCTCCGAAGCCGTCGGGGTGACATCGAGCACGGCCGGAAGACCGCGGAAAGCCCGTACTCCCCAGTAGGAGTACGAGCTTTCCGTTGATCTCCCCCGCCCTCCGCGACGATTACGCAGCGTCAACGCCCGCGGGTGCGGGGGCCGTTCCCGCCGCGGCGGGCGGGCCGGGGGCGCGGATCAGCCGACCAGGCCGTCGGCCAGCTCTTCGCTGAGAGTGGATTCCGTGCCGGGGATGCCCAGGTCCTGGGCCCGCTTGTCGGCCATCGCCAGGAGCCGCCGGATGCGGCCCGCGACCGCGTCCTTGGTGAGCGGCGGGTCGGCGAGCGCGCCCAGCTCCTCCAGGGATGCCTGCTTGTGCTCCATGCGCAGCCGGCCGGCCGCCGCCAGGTGCTCGGGGACCTCCTCGCCCAGGATCTCCAGCGCGCGCCCCACCCGGGCGCCCGCGGCGACCGCGGCCCGGGCCGAGCGGCGCAGGTTCGCGTCGTCGAAGTTGGCGAGGCGGTTGGCGGTGGCGCGGACCTCGCGCCGCATCCGCCGCTCCTCCCAGGCCAGCACCGATTCGTGGGCGCCGAGCCGGGTGAGCAGGGCGCCGATCGCGTCGCCGTCGCGGACGACGACCCGGTCCACGCCGCGCACCTCGCGGGCCTTCGCCGCGATGGAGAGCCGGCGGGCGGCACCGACCAGCGCGAGCGCGGCCTCCGGGCCCGGGCAGGTCACCTCCAGCGAGGAGGAGCGGCCCGGTTCGGTGAGCGAGCCGTGCGCCAGGAAGGCCCCGCGCCAGGCGGCCTCGGCGTCGCAGGTGGCCCCCGAGACCACCTGCGGGGGCAGGCCGCGGATGGGGCGGCCCCGGCCGTCGACCAGGCCCGTCTGGCGCGCCAGCTGGTCGCCGCCCGCCACCACCCGTACGACGTAGCGCGAGCCGCGCCGCAGGCCGCCGGGGGCCATCACGATCAGCTCCGAGCTGTGCCCGAAGATCTCCAGGATGTCCCGCTTCAGCCGGCGCGCCGCCATCGCGGTGTCCAGCTCCGCCTCGATCACGATCCGGCCGCTCACCAGGTGGAGTCCACCCGCGAACCGAAGAATCGCCGACACCTCTGCCTTCCTGCAGCAGGTCCGGGTCACGGGAAGCCGAGAGACTTCGTCCTTCACCGCCGGCGTCATCGCCATGGGCCGATCCTTCCATGCATCCGAAAAATACGGTCGTACGCGGCGGCCAACAGCTCCGGATCATGGATCGGAACGCCGTCGGGTGAGGCCACGGGCGCCAGCTCGACCGCGGCGCCGAGCCGTTTGGCTGCGTCGGCGAGAGATTCGCGGTCGGGCACGGCGGCCTCGTCGGCCAGCACCACGTCCAGGGCGAGTTTAGGGGCGTGTCGTCCCAAAACCTCCAAATGACGCTGCGGTGAGAAGCCATCTGTTTCACCGGGCTGCGGCGCGAGGTTCAGTGAGAGGACCTTGCGGGCCTTCGTCTCGATCAGCGCGTCCAGCAGTTCGGGGACGAGCAGATGCGGGATGACCGAGGAGAACCAGGAGCCCGGGCCGAGGACCACCCAGTCCGCGTCCCGTACGGCGGCGACCGCCTCGGGGACGGCCGGCGGGTCGGCCGGGACCAGGTGCACGGACTGCACCTCGCCCGGGGTGAGGGCGACGGTGGCCTGGCCGCGCACGGTGTCCACGTCGTCCGGGCGTTCGGGGTCGTGGCCCTTGACGAGGGCCTGGAGCTCCAGCGGCACGGCGGACATGGGCAGCACCCGGCCGTGCGCGCCGAGGAGCTTGCCGACCAGGTCCAGGGCCTGGACGTGGTCGCCGAGCTGTTCCCACAGGGCGACGATCAGCAGATTGCCGACCGCGTGCTCGTGCAGGTCGCCCTTGGACTGGAAGCGGTGCTGGATGACCTGCGCCCAGGTCTGGCCCCACTCGTCGTCGCCGCACAGGGCGGCCAGCGCCTTGCGCAGGTCGCCGGGCGGGAGGACGCCCAGCTCCTCGCGGAGCCGCCCGCTGGAGCCTCCGTCGTCGGCGACGGTGACCACGGCGGTCAGGTCGCCGGTGATCCGCCGCAGCGCGGTGAGGGAGGCGGACAGGCCCATGCCGCCGCCGAGCGCGACGACCTTGGGCTGGGCGCCGCGCTTGCGCACGGCGAACGCGGGCGTGGCGCCGCGCAGCCGGCGCAGGCGCAGATTGCGACTGGTCACTCGCGCCCCATGTCCCTGTGTACGAGCACGGTCTCGATCCCCTCGGTGGCGAGCCGGGCCGCCAGCTTCTCGGACATGGCCACCGAGCGGTGCTTGCCGCCCGTGCAGCCGACGGCGATGGTCACGTAGCGCTTGCCCTCGCGGCGGTAGCCCGCGGCGACGAGCTGGAGCAGCTCGGTGTACTGGTTGAGGAACTCCTTGGCACCCGGCTGGTCGAAGACGTAGGAGGAGACCTCCTCGTTGAGCCCGGTGAAGGGGCGCAGCTCCGGGACCCAGTGCGGGTTGGGCAGGAAGCGGCAGTCCACCACCAGGTCGGCGTCGACCGGCAGGCCGTACTTGAAGCCGAACGACATCACGGTGGCGCGCAGCTCCGGTTCCTCGTCGCCGGCGAACTGGGCGTCCATCTTGGCGCGCAGCTCGTGGACGTTGAGGCTGGAGGTGTCGATCACCAGATCCGCGTCGCCGCGCAGCTCGCGGAGCAGGTCGCGCTCGGCGGCGATGCCGTCGACGATGCGGCCGTCGCCCTGGAGGGGGTGCGGGCGGCGGACCGACTCGAAGCGGCGGACCAGCGCGTCGTCGGAGGACTCCAGGAAGACCACCCGGCGGGTGACGCCCTTGGCGTCCAGGACGGCGAGGGATTCGCGCAGGTTGTCGAAGAAGCGGCGGCCGCGCACGTCCACGACGACGGCGATCCGCGCCACGTTGCCCTGGGAGCGGGCGCCGAGCTCCACCATGGTGGGGATCAGCGCGGGCGGCAGGTTGTCCACGACGAACCAGCCGAGGTCCTCCAGGCACTTGGCGGCGGTGCTGCGGCCGGCGCCGGACATGCCGGAGATGATCACCAGTTCGGGGATGGCGGCCGCGCTGTCACCCGATTCGGTCGAGGTGCCCGTACTCACGTGTGCTGCTCCGTCTGCTCGGTCTGTGCGGTCGTGCCCGTGTTCATGTTCGTGGTCAGTCATGTCGTGCTGCCCCCGTCGTCCTCTTCCATGATCTCTCCTGTGGCCGTGTTCACGGCGGGTGCGGCCGGGGCGGTCGCCGCGAGGGCGACGGCCACTGATTCCGCCGTCCTGCGGCCTATCCCCGGGACCTCGCAGATCTCTTCGATTGTCGCCTGCCGGAGCTTCTTCACGGAGCCGAAATGCTTGATCAGGGCCTGCTTGCGGGTGTCGCCGAGACCGGCGACGGCGTCCAGGGGGCTGGAGCGGATTCGCTTGGCCCGCTTGGCGCGCTGGTAGGTGATGGCGAAGCGGTGGGCCTCGTCGCGGATGCGCTGGAGGAGGTACAGCCCCTCGCTGGAGCGGGGCAGGACCACCGGGTCGTCGTCATCGGGCAGCCAGACCTCTTCGAGGCGCTTGGCGAGGCCGCAGACGGCGATGTCGTCGATGCCCAGCTCGTCCAGGGCCCGCTTGGCGGCGGCGACCTGCGGCTGCCCGCCGTCGACCACGAGGAGCTGCGGCGGGTACGCGAACCGCTTGGGCCGGCCGTCGTCCTCGCGGGACCCGTCGGCGGCCGGCTCGGCGGACGCCGGTACGGGGCCGGTGGACGCCGGTACGGGGCCGGTGGGCGCCGGTACGGGGCCGGTGGACGCCGGTACGGGGCCGGTGGGAGCCGGGCCCGTGGGGGCCCCGGTCTCCTCCCACTCCCCCGTGCGCTCCTTCTCGTGGAGGTAGCGGCGGAAGCGGCGGCTGATCACCTCGTGCATCGAGCGGACGTCGTCCTGGCCCTCGAAGCCCTTGATCTGGAAGCGGCGGTACTCCCCCTTGCGGGCCAGCCCGTCCTCGAAGACGACCATGGAGGCCACGACGTCCTCGCCCTGGAGGTGGGAGATGTCGAAGCACTCGATGCGCAGCGGGGCGGTGTCCAGGCCCAGGGCCTCGGCGATCTCCTCCAGGGCCCGGGAGCGGGTGGTGAGGTCGGAGGCGCGCTTGGTCTTGTGCAGCCCGAGGGCCTGCTGGGCGTTGCGCTGGACCGTGACCATCAGGTCCTTCTTGTCGCCGCGCTGCGGGATGCGCAGGCTGACCTGGGAACCGCGCCGGTCCGCGAGCCACTGGGAGACGGCCTCGGGGTCCTCGGGCAGGGCCGGGACCAGGACCTCCTTGGGGACGGCGTCGCCGCTCTCCTCGCCGTACAGCTGCTGGAGGGCGTGCTCCACGAGGCCGGAGGTGTCGACGTTCTCCACCTTGTCGGTGACCCAGCCGCGCTGGCCGCGCACCCGGCCGCCGCGCACGTGGAAGATCTGGACGGCCGCCTCCAGCTCGTCCTCGGCGACCGCGATGAGGTCGGCGTCGGTGGCGTCGGCGAGGACGACGGCGCTCTTCTCCATGGCCCGCTTGAGCGCCTCGACGTCGTCGCGCAGGCGCGCGGCCCGCTCGTACTCCATCTCCTCGGCCGCCGCCATCATGTCCTTCTCCAGGCGGCGGATGTACGTGCCGGTGCGGCCGGCCATGAAGTCGCAGAAGTCGTCGGCCAGTTCGCGGTGCTCCTCGGGGGTGACGCGGCCGACGCAGGGGGCCGAGCACTTGCCGATGTAGCCGAGGAGGCAGGGGCGGCCGGTGCGCGCGGCGTTCTTGAAGACGCCCGCGGAGCACGTGCGGACGGGGAAGACCCGGAGCATCAGGTCGACGGTCTCGCGGATCGCCCAGGCGTGCCCGTACGGGCCGAAGTAGCGCACGCCCTTCTTCTTGGCGCCGCGCATCACCTGGACCCGGGGGAACTCCTCGTTCAGCGTGACCGCGAGGTAGGGGTAGCTCTTGTCGTCGCGGTACTTGACGTTGAACCGGGGGTCGTACTCCTTGATCCAGGAGTACTCGAGCTGGAGCGCCTCGACCTCGGTGGCGACGACGGTCCACTCCACGGAGGCGGCCGTGGTCACCATCGTGCGCGTGCGCGGGTGGAGGCCGGAGAGGTCCTGGAAGTAGTTGGCCAGGCGCTGGCGCAGGCTCTTGGCCTTCCCGACGTAGATCACCCGGCGGTGTTCGTCGCGGAATTTGTAGACCCCCGGGGAGTCGGGGATCTGTCCCGGCTTGGGGCGGTAGCTGGAGGGGTCTGCCATGTCTCCCACCCTACTTGCGGGCAGTGACAGCGCGGGGTGCCCGGATGTCGCCGCGCTCCGGGGCAGGGGTGGGGTCACCTGTCCCGGAGCGCGGGGTCATGAGGTGTGCCTCATCCGGTCCTGCGGCGGTTGCGCAGGCGCAGGGCGGTGACGCCGCACAGCGCGAGGGCGGCGACGGCTCCTCCGGCGGCCGCGGTGGAGCCCGCGGTCAGGGCCGTGCCCGTGCCGCCGCCCGCGGCGATGGCGGGCCCGGACCGCTTCGCGGGGGCGGTTTCCGCCTCGGCGGGCCCGTAGCCGCCGGCCTCGCCCTTGCGGGCGTATGCGGAGCCGGGGAGCTTGTCGGCGTAGGCGGCCCGCACCCGGGTGCGGTAGGCGGACACGGTCGTACCCTGCCTGCCGACCGCCCGGACGGCGTCCTGGTCGAGCGGGAGGACCCTGCTCCCCTTCTGGACGTACCAGGCGTCGATCTGGGGCTCGTGGAAGACGATGCCGCCGGGCAGCTTGCGGGCGCCCGCCGCGGTGTACCGGGCCTCGTCGTCCCCGGTGGCGATGTTCACCACCTGCCAGCTGCCGTCCTTGCCCGGCTCGGGCAGCGTCCACAGGGATGCCTTCTGCCCGTCCGAGGAGACCGCGGTGCTGGCCAGGTAGTCCAGTGAGGCGATGGGGGCTCCGGGTTCGCCCGCGACGAAGCCGGCGGACAGGGTGCGCACCGGCACGGCGGCGCCCTCGATGCGGGGTGCGGCCGCCGCCTTGCTGACGGCGCCCTCCCGGGCGAAGAACCGGGACAGGGTGTCCAGGGTCGTGGCGTCGGTGGCCGCGTCGTGGGCGGCGGCCAGGGCGGCGGGGGTGGCGGAGGGCCCGGTGGCGGCGGCCGCCTGCGGGGCGACGGTGAGCAGGGCGGCGCCGGCCAGCAGACCGCAGGCGGCCAGGGGGCGGGCGCGGTACGAACGGGCGGGGGAACTGGTGGAGGTCATGCCGTCACGCCCCGATCCGGTAGAGCGAGTGGGTCCAGGAGAACTCGCTGTTGTTCACGTACCAGGCGTGCGAGGCCCAGTTGTAGCGGTTGCTGGACGGCCAGGGGTCGCCCCAGTAGACGAGGCTGTTCGCGTCGTCGTATCCGTACAGGACGTGCATGTGGCCGCCGCCCGAGGACCACTGGATGCGGGTCTCCACCGGCCGTCCGGCGGCTATCTCGGCCTGCACGGTGGGGTAGCGCAGCCAGCCGCTGACGTACGAGCCGGGGTTGATGCCGGCCCAGTACAGAGCGTTCTGGACGTTGTCGAGGGCGGCCTGCGAGTTGGGGCACTCGTAGCCCTGGGCGCGGCCGAAGGCGGCGTTGCAGAACTGGTTCTGGGTGTAGTTGCGGCCGAACCAGGTGGCGACGGTGTTGCCGGACGCGGCCCAGCACCAGTTGGTCTTCTGCTGCGCCTGCATGGTGATGTCCAGCCGCTTGGTGGCGGCGAGTGCGGCCGTCGGGGCGGTGGCGGCCCGGTCGGGGGCCGCGGCGGCCGCCGGATGGCCCTGGACCGCGGCGGTGGCGGTGCGGGGCTGGTCGGCGGCGGTGGCGGTCACCGTGGGTGCGGCGAGCAGGACGGCGGCGAGAACGGCTGTCACCGACAGCCGCGCCGGCCGGATTCTTCGGTTGCGCATGGCGTTCCTCCCGGGGCGGGGGGTGGGGGTCCAAGGAGCGCGTCCGGACGCTGTGGAGGAGCATCAACCGTTGTCGGGAACGGGTCAACACGCTTCAATGCGGGTGAACACCGCGGTGTGAATGCCCGGGGCCCCGGCGTGAACGCGCCCCCCTGACCACCTGCGATCCGGCACCCGCCGGCGCGGCCCCGTGCCCGGCCGGCGTGAACGTTCACCTGGAGGACCCATGCAGCACACCGAGGCCGAACTGGCGCAGGTGCTGCACACCGGACCGTTCCACCTGGCCCTGCGCACCGCGTTCTCGGTGCGCGGGCTGCCGCTCCAGCGGGTCCAGCACCATCTGGCGCATCGCGGGGTCAAGGTCGGGGTGACCAGCCTGAGCTACTGGCAGCAGGGCGCCCGCCGCCCGCAGCGCCCGGAGTCGCTGCGGGCCGTGAAGGCGCTGGAGGAAGTGCTCGGGCTGCCCGTCAACTCGCTGCTCGGGCTGCTGGACGCCGGGGAGCCCCGCCCGGACGCCGACCGCCCGCCTGCCCGCACGTACCGCTCGCTGATGGAGGCGTCCGGGGCGGTGGAACGGCTGCTCGCGGGCATGGAGTCACCGGCGGACGGCGGGCTGCACACGGTGGGCCATCAGGAGCGGGTACGGATCGGGCCGGGCCGTCAGATGCAGTACCGCGACTCCCAGCACGTGGTACGCGCCCACCGCGACGGCATCGACCGCTATCTCGCCGTGTACATCGGGGACCAGGGCTGCGATCCGGGGCGGGTGACGGTGAGCGCGCGGGAGAACTGCCGCACGGGCCGGGTCCGCTGGGACCGGGAGACGGGGGTGCTGGTCGCCGAACTCCTCTTCGACACTCGGCTGCGGGCGGGCGACACGTACCTCTTCGGCTACGGCTTCGAGGACGGTACGGGAGGGCCGTGCGGCGAGTACCTGCGCGGCTTCACCTTCGGCGGCGGGCAGTACGTGCTCCAGGTCGGCTTCGACGAGGAGGCGCTGCCGGTACGGTGCCGCAGCTTCGCCCAGGTGTCGGCGAACGCGCCCCGGGGCGCGCGGGCGGATCTCACGCTCACCGGCCGGCACCGGACCGTGCACCTGGTGGAGCAGGGGGTGCGGCCGGGGCTGGTCGGGATCGACTGGGACTGGGAGTAGGGGCGGCGGCGGGCCGGGACCCGGTCCCGGCGGGTCAGGCGTCGGGGCCCGCGATCAGCTTTCCGCCCTCGACGCGGACCGGGACGGAGGGCAGCGGCACGGTCGCGGGGCCGTGCACGGCCTTGCCGGTCGTCGTGTCGAAGAGGCTGCCGTGGCAGGGGCAGTGGCCCTCGTTCTTCTCGACCTTGTCCAGCAGGCAGCCGGCGTGGGTGCACTGGGCGCTGAATGCCTTGTACTGCCCCTTGGCCGGGCAGGTGACGATGACGCGCTGCTCGCGGTAGAGCTTGGACTCGCCGACCGGGACCTCGTCCGGGGCGCCGAGCTCGACGGGGGCGGTGGGGGTCGGCGTCTGGGCGTGGCCGAGCTTCGAGTCGGTCGAGCAGGCGGCCGCTCCCAGCCCGGCGACGCCCGCGAGGGCGGCGCCCTTCAGCACGGTGCGGCGGGCGGCGGGCTGGCCGGACATGCGGTCTCCACGGGTCGAAGCGACAGAAGGGGCAGAGCGGAAGGCCGTGCCGGAGCTGCCCGGGGCGGCGGCGGCACTGGTGACGTAACCGACGATACCGGCGGAGAAGGACGGGCCTGCGCGCGGGCCGGTCCTGCCCGGTCGCGCCTGGTCGGGGCGGGGTCACGGCGAGGCGGCGACCCCCGGGGAGGGGGCCGCCGCCTCGTATCGCGCCGTGCCGGTGCCGGACCCGGCGTGTCGTCCCGCTGTCAGACCTTGGGGGCGCGGCCCGTCTTCTTGGCGGCGGGCTTCTTCGCCGTCGCCTTGGCCGACGTCGCCTTCGCCGGCGTCTTCGCGGCGGCCGCCTTCCTGGCCGGCGTCTTCCTGGCCGGCTTGCGGGCCGCCGGGACGGCCGCCTCGCTGACCCGGTCCGCGTCCAGGATGTCCTGGAGGAACTTGCCGGTGTGGCTGGCGGGGACGCCGGCCACGTACTCCGGGGTGCCCTCGGCGATGACCAGGCCGCCGCCGTTGCCCCCCTCGGGGCCCATGTCCACGACCCAGTCGGCGGTCTTGATGACGTCGAGGTTGTGCTCGATGACGATCACCGAGTTGCCCTTGTCGACCAGGCCGGAGAGCACCTTGATCAGCTTGGAGATGTCCTCGAAGTGCAGACCGGTGGTCGGCTCGTCCAGGACGTAGACCGTGCGGCCGGTGGAGCGCTTCTGGAGCTCGCTGGCGAGCTTGACCCGCTGGGCCTCACCGCCGGAGAGCGTCGGCGCGGACTGGCCGAGCCGCACGTATCCGAGGCCGACCTCGTTGAGTGTGCGCAGGTGGCGGGCGATGGTCGGGACGGCCTCGAAGAACTCCAGGCCCTCCTCGATCGGCATGTCCAGCACCTCGGCGATGGACTTGCCCTTGTAGTGGACCTCCAGGGTCTCCCGGTTGTAGCGCGCTCCGTGGCAGACCTCGCACGGGACGTACACGTCGGGCAGGAAGTTCATCTCGATCTTGATCGTGCCGTCGCCGGAGCAGTTCTCGCAGCGGCCGCCCTTGACGTTGAAGGAGAACCGGCCCGGCAGATAGCCGCGGACCTTGGCCTCCATCGTCTCGGCGAACAGCCTGCGGACGTGGTCGAAGACGCCGGTGTACGTGGCCGGGTTGGACCGGGGCGTACGGCCGATGGGCGACTGGTCGACGTGCACCACCTTGTCGACGAGGTCGTCCCCGTCGACCCGGGTGTGCCGGCCGGGCACCGACTTGGCGCCGTTCAGCTCGCGGGCCAGGTGGGTGTAGAGGATGTCGTTGACCAGCGTCGACTTGCCGGAGCCCGAGACGCCGGTGACGGCGGTCAGCACGCCGAGGGGGAAGGAGACGTCGATGTCCTGGAGGTTGTTCTCCCGGGCGCCGTGCACCGTGAGCAGCCGCGCCGGGTCCACGGGGCGCCGGACGTCGGGCACGGGGATCGACTTCTTGCCGGTCAGGTACTGGCCGGTGACCGACTTGTCGTTGGCGAGCAGTTCCTTGAGCGATCCGGAGTGGACCACCTTGCCGCCGTGCTCACCGGCGCCGGGGCCGATGTCGACCACCCAGTCGGCGACCTTGATGGTGTCCTCGTCGTGCTCCACGACGATGAGCGTGTTGCCCATGTCGCGCAGGCGAACCAGGGTCTCGATCAGCCGGTGGTTGTCACGCTGGTGCAGCCCGATGGAGGGCTCGTCCAGCACGTACAGCACGCCGACGAGGCCGGAGCCGATCTGGGTGGCGAGCCGGATGCGCTGGGCCTCGCCGCCGGACAGGGTGCCCGCCGCGCGGTTCAGCGAGAGGTAGTCCAGGCCCACGTCGACCAGGAACTTCAGCCGCTCGTTGACCTCCTTGAGCACCCGCTCGGCGATCTTCTTGTCGCGGGCGTTCAGCTTGAGGCGGCCGAGGAATTCGGCGCACTCGCTGATCGACATCGCGGCGACCTGGGCGATGGACTTCTCCATCACGGTGACCGCGAGGACGATCGGCTTGAGCCTGGTGCCCTCACAGGTCGGGCAGGGCACCTCGCGCATGTAGCCCTCGAAGCGCTCCCTGCTGGAGTCGCTCTCGGCCTCGGAGTGCCGCCGCTTGACGAACTGGACGGCGCCCTCGAAGGACGGCGTGGTGTAGGCGCGCTCGCGCCCGTAGCGGTTGCGGTAGCGGACCTCGGTCTGGATCTTGTGACCGTGCAGCAGGGCCTTCTTGGCGCGCTGCGGCAGCCCCGCCCAGGGGATGTCCGTGCGGAAGCCGAGGGCCTGGGCCAGCGCGTTGATCTGGCGGCCGAAGTACTCCTTGGTGTGGCCGTGCGACCAGGGGTGGATCGCGCCCTCGTCGAGGGACTTCTCCTCGTCGGGGACGATCAGCTCCGGGTCGACCTCCATCCGCGTGCCGATGCCGGTGCAGTCGGGGCAGGCACCGAAGGGCGAGTTGAAGGAGAAGGAGCGCGGCTCCAGCTCCTCGAAGGAGAGGTCGTCGTACGGGCAGTACAGGTGCTCGGAGTACATCCGCTCGCGCTCGGGGTCGTCCTCGGGGAGGTCGACGAAGTCGAGCACGACCATGCCGCCGGAGAGGCCCAGCGCGGTCTCGACGGAGTCCGTCAGCCGGCGCTTGGCGCTGTCCTTCACGGTGAGGCGGTCGATGACCACCTCGATGATGTGCTTCTCCTGCTTCTTGAGCGTGGGCGGCTCGGAGAGCTGGATGGTCGCGCCGTCGACCCTGGCACGGCTGTACCCCTTGGTCTGGAGGTCGGAGAACAGGTCGACGAACTCGCCCTTGCGCTCGCGCACCAGCGGCGAGAGCACCTGGAAGCGGCTGCCCTCGGGCAGGCCGAGGACCTTGTCCACGATGGCCTGCGGCGACTGGCGCGAGATGGGGCGGTGGCACTCGGGGCAGTGCGGCTTGCCGATCCTGGCGAAGAGCAGCCGGAGGTAGTCGTAGACCTCGGTGATGGTGCCGACCGTGGAGCGGGGGTTGCGCGAGGTCGACTTCTGGTCGATGGAGACGGCGGGCGACAGGCCCTCGATGAAATCGACGTCCGGCTTGTCCATCTGGCCGAGGAACTGCCGGGCGTACGAGGAGAGGGACTCCACGTAGCGCCGCTGGCCCTCGGCGAAGATCGTGTCGAACGCGAGCGACGACTTGCCCGACCCGGAGAGCCCGGTGAAGACGATGAGGGAGTCGCGGGGGAGGTCGAGCGAGACGTTCTTGAGGTTGTGCTCGCGAGCGCCACGGACGATGAGACGGTCGGCCACGCCGGTCCGCACCTTTCTAGAGAGAAGCGGGGGAACTGAGCCCCTGGCCCAGGTTATGGGGGGCGCCACAGCGGTGTACGGAGCTTTCGACTCCGAGCGTATAGCACGCACATTCGAATTGCGGACGGCTGATGACTCCTTCACCCGAACGAGTGGCCGAGGCTAGGCTCGGCCCCATGACTGATCATGCGCACGACCTGGCAGCACTGCGTGAAGCGACCGATCGGCTGCTCAGCGCCACGGCGAAACTGGACGACGCCGCACTGGCCGAAGCGTCACGGCTGCCCGGCTGGAGCCGCGGTCATGTCGTCGCGCACCTCTCTCGTAACGCCGACGCACTCGTAAATGTTCTCCAGGGCCGGCCCATGTACGCAGACAGCGAAACCCGCGACCGCGACATCGAGCGGGACGCCCCCCGGCCGCAGGCGGAGCAGCTGGCCGATCTGGCCGAAAGCGCGGCCCGCTTCATGGCGGCGGCGGCCGCCCCGGCTGACTGGTCGCGCACGGTGACCCTGCGCAACGGTGTGACGGATTCGGCCTCCCGGATTCCCTTCCGCCGCCGCATCGAGGTCGAGCTGCACCACGTCGACCTGAACGTGGGCTACGAGCTGGAGGACCTGCCGGACGAGTTCACCGCGCGGGAGATCGACTTCCTGGCCGAGCGGTTCGCCGGGCACCCGGATGTCGTGTCTACGGGGCTGGCCGACGGGACCGGACGCGTCCGGACGACCGGCGGCGGCGCACAGGGCGGGCCGGTCGGCGTCCGGGGCACCGCCTGCGAGCTGCTGGGCTGGCTCAGCGGGCGGCGCGACGGCTCGGCACTGACGGTGGACGGCGGCACCCTTCCGGCGCTGCCCCCGCTATAGGCTGAAGAACATGACGTACAGCGGAGCGGTCAGGGTCGGCGGGCCTGCGGACGTGCACGAACTGACGGATCTGATGATCTCCAAGGTCGCCGTCGGCCCGATGGACAACAACGCCTATCTGCTGCGCTGCCGGGCCACCGGCGAGCAGCTGCTGATCGACGCGGCCAACGACGCCGGGACTCTGCTGCGGCTGATCGGTGACGACTCGATCGTCTCGGTCGTCACCACCCACCGGCACCGCGACCACTGGCAGGCACTGGCCGAGGTGGTCGCGGCGACCGGGGCGCGCACCTACGCCGGGCGGTTCGACGCCGAGGGCATCGAGGTGCCGACGGAGGTGCTCGTCGAGGACGGCGACACGGTCCGGGTAGGTCAGGTGGCGCTGACCGCCCGCCACCTGACCGGCCACACCCCGGGCTCGATCGCACTGCTCTACGACGACCCGCACGGGGCGCCGCACCTGTTCACCGGGGACTGCCTCTTCCCCGGCGGGGTCGGCAACACGCACAAGGACCCCGAGGCGTTCGCGAGCCTGCTGCACGACGTGGAGACCAAGCTGTTCGCACCGCTGCCGGACGAGACCTGGGTCTACCCGGGCCACGGGGGCGACACCACACTGGGCGACGAACGGCCCCATCTGCCCGAGTGGCGCACCCGCGGCTGGTGAGGACGCCCCCCTAGACGAGGTCCTGGGTTTTCTCCGTCCGCTTCCGCTCCTCGGCCTCGGCCTGTTTCTTGTTGGCGATCAGGCTGGTGATCGTGGTGATGACGAGCACCCCGCAGATGACGCCGAGCGAGAGCGGGATCGAGATCTCGGGGACGTGCACCCCGGACTCGTGCAGGGCGTGCAGCACGAGCTTGACGCCGATGAAGCCGAGGATCACCGACAACCCGTAGCTGAGGTGGACCAGCTTCTTGAGCAGGCCGCCGATCAGGAAGTACAGCTGGCGCAGCCCCATCAGGGCGAAGGCGTTGGCGGTGAAGACGATGTACGGGTCCTGGGTCAGCCCGAAGATCGCCGGTATGGAGTCCAGCGCGAACAGCACGTCGGTGGTGCCGATGGCGAGCATGACGACCATCAGGGGGGTCAGGACGCGCTTGCCGTTGTTGCGGATGAACAGCTTGGTGCCGTGGTACCGGTCGGCGACGCCGAAGCGGCGCTCGATGTTCTTGAGGAGGCGGTTCTCCTCGAACTCCTCTTCCTCCTCGTCGGCCCGCGCCTCCTGGATGAGCTTCCAGGCGGTGTAGATCAGGAACGCGCCGAAGATGTAGAAGACCCACGAGAAGTTGGCGATGACCGCGGCGCCGGCGGCGATGAAGGCCGCCCGCAGCACCAGTGCGATCAGGACGCCGACGAGCAGCACCCGCTGCTGGAGGTGGGAGGGCACCGAGAACTTCGCCATGATCAGCACGAAGACGAAGAGGTTGTCGACGCTCAGCGACTTCTCGGTGATGAAGCCCGCGAAGAACTCGCCCGATGCCTGGCTGTCGCCGAAGACGAGCAGCCCGAGCCCGAACAGGGCGGCCAGCGCGATCCAGACGACCGTCCAGATCCCGGCCTCCTTGGTCGACACGTCATGGGGCTTGCGCCCGATGAAGAAGTCGACGGCGATGAGGGCGCACAGACCAGTGATGGTCAGCGCCCAGAGGGTCCATGAAACGTCCACTGCGCCTCCGGCAGTTCGCTACGGGCTACTGATCAGCGTCGTCGCTGCCGGAGGTCTCTTCCACCCGGGCGCACGGGATGCGCGTCCGGGCCGGCGCCCCGGGACCGGTCACGGTCCGTACTGACGGGAACGCCGCGTATGGGAGTACTCCCCTCCGCCCCATGAACGGTACAGGAATTCCCAAGAGAAGGTAAAGGGGAGTCTAAAAAATCTCCAAAAGAGCAGGTGGGGGGCGAGTGCGGGGGTGCTGCCGCAGGGGGTGATCTGCGTGGGGGCTCAGCGGTGTCCGGTGCGGCGGGCGTTGGCCACCTGGGCCAGCACCTGGTCGAGGACCGCGCTGCCCGGCGGCGTCCGCAGCGGTTCGTACGTCCACGCGTGACCGACCCAGGGGTCTGCCAGGTGATCGTCGGCGACCGGGGTGACCCTCAGCAGCGAGCGCCACAACGGGTCGAGGACCGGGCCGTACCCGGATGCCTCCTGCCGGTCGGCGACCATCATGAGGTGGACGCCGACGGAGGGCCCCTCGTCGGCGAGGTAGCGCAGCTGGGTGACCGCGCGGTCGTCGAAGCCGTGCGGGAAGTCGTTGACGATCAGCAGCTGCTCGGCCGGGTCCAGGTCGGGCGGCAGCGAGTCGGCGGCACCGGCCCTGACCGCCATCTGCACCAGGTCGACACGCCGGGTGAGGTGGGCGAGGACCGAGGAGACCCCCTGGGCCCCGGACGCGGGCGGCGCCGCGAGGACCCCGGAGCGGACGAGCGGGGCGAGCGCACCGGCGGCCGAACCGGCCGGGTCGATGACGTGGACCGAGAAATCGTTCGGCGGGTAGACGGCCAGCAGCCGGGCGGCGTGCAGTACCGCGCTCTCCATGGCGAGCCGGCCCAGCTGCTCCGGGTCGGTCAGCGCGGCGGCCTCGGACGCCGTACGCCCGCTGTCGATCCACATGCCCCGCTCCAGCGGCAGCCGGACGAGCAGCGGGATGCGCAGGCCGGTGCTCTCGGGCAGCCGGAGGTCGCCGATCCGCAGGGCCATGGGGATCTCCATCGGCACGCGGTAGCCGTGCCAGACGGGGTTGTCCCAGCCCGCGTAGGCGGCGGGGAGCGCGGGTTCCACGACGGCGGACTCGGCGGCGAGCTGGGCGAGGTCGCGGTCCAGCGACTCGCGGGCCCGGCCGGTCAGCTCGTCGCGCTTGGCGCGGGCCTCCTCACGGGCCCGGTCGCCCGCACCGCCGATGCGGCTGCGCGGGTCGGACAAGGTCCGCTCCAGCTCCTGGTCCATCCTGGACTCGGCGAAGTCGACGGCGCTGCGGTACGCGGCGACGGCCCGGGCCATGTCCTCGAACATGCCCCACACCTGGTTGTAGAGCCGCTCGTCCATGGACCAGCCGGTCGCGTCCCCGGCGACGGGCTGGGCGGGCTGCCCCGGCTGGGCGGGCGGCGCGGCCGGAGGGGGCGGCGGGGGCGCGGTGGACTGGCGGCGCGGGTGCGCGTAGTCGATGGGGCCGCCCTGGGG